>JADJQA010000018.1 GCA_016712985.1 Sulfuritalea sp.
TTCTTTCCAAAGCTGTGGGGCTTGAACTGCATTGCCAGTGCGCGGCGCTCCTGGACCTGCTGTTCAGGGTCGCCGGGACCATAGTCGCCGCGCCGTGCGGGAACGCGGAGCAGGTCTTCGAAGGAAACGCCCCTGGCCATGATCTCGCGCGGCAGCTCCAGCACGTCGACCATGCCTTCGTTCCAGACCAGCAGCTTGGGTTGGTCGTCAAACACGCTGATGCCTTCGGCAGGCTGCCGAGGGATGTTCTCCAGCAGCGCCGACTGGCGGCGCAACTCAACCTCGACTGTGGTTCGCGCGGCGACTTCCTCTTCAAGTCGGGCGTTGGTCCGCGTCATGACATCATGCAAGTCTGCTGCTCGCCCGGCGCAGATTCCAGCTTGCGGTGCATCAGGCCGACCTGGGTGATCATCAACCCTGCCATTGCCGCGAAAGTTGTCAGTGCCGCAATCCAACTGAAGGGCTGCTGATGAAGGCAGTTACATCGTAGGAAAAAACCAGATGTCCGGCGATGACCAGTGTCGCCGTCGCCACTATCACTGCCCCGGATCCTATGGCGGCAATCAGGCCGCCGCGCGGTCCGTAAAAAGGAAGCGGCGACAACGCACAGTGCCAGGTGAACGGGCGCCGAGTTGCCTGTGAAACCGTGAACAAGTAGCCGAAAGCGCCGGCCAGATACAGGGCGACCAGCAGTATCGTCGCCAGCCATCTGGCGCCGATGCGGCGGCGCAGGAGATAGATGACCAGGAATATTGGTAGATGGCAATGTGCGGAATGCTGAGCGGGTTGGCCAGATGCAGGTTGCGCGCCATGTTGCCCCAGCAGAAGCGTGCCCAACGACGGCGACGGTGTAGGGTGGACATCTCCACCTCTTCCCGGACCGACCGCATCAGGCGGATACGTTCGATACGTCGCTCGAATCCCCTGCCATACCTTTGCTCCTCCTCTTGTATTGCCGGTCTTCGGCAAACGGCTTGCTGTTCATCTTATCACCGCGATAAGAAACAATGACTGCCGCTTATCGTTCGTGGAGGCTATCCTTTACTGATAGGAACGATAAAAGACGTGACTGTTGGTTATGGATTTCACTGACTAAGATGCCTGCCCAAGCCGCCATTGAATGCAATACTTCGTCACGCCGAGAATGAGGAGAACCGAATGGATCAATCGAACCGCTACGCCGACCTCAGCCTCAGGGAAGAGGACCTGATCAAGGTGGCAAACACATCCTGGTCGCCTACAAGATGAAGCCCAAGGCGGGTTATGGCTATCTGGAGGCCGCGGCCCACTTCGCCGCCGAGTCCTCCACCGGCACCAACGTCGAAGTGTCCCACCGACGACTTCACCAAGGGCGTCGACGCGCTGGTGTATCACATCGACGAAGCCACCGAGGACATGCGTATCGCCTACCCGATCGACCTGTTCGACCGCAACATGACCGACGGCCGCATGATGATCGTTTCCTTCCTGACTCTGGTGGTCGGCAACAACCAGGGCATGGGCGACATCGAACACGGCAAGATCTGTGACTTCTACATGCCGGAGCGCGCCATCCAGTTGTTCGACGGGCCGGCGAAGGACATCTCCGATCTGTGGCGCATCCTCGGCCGCCCTCTGAAGGACGGCGGCTGCATCGCCAGCACCATCATCAAGCCCAAGCTGGGTCTGCGGCCCGAGCCCTTCGCCGCCGCGGCCTACCAGTTCTGGCTGGGCGGCGACTTCATCAAGAACGACGAGCCGCAGGGCAACCAGGGTGTTTTGCCCGGCGAAGAAGGTCTATCCCTGGTCTATGACGCAATGAAACGCGCCATGGATGAGACCGGCGAAGCAAGATCTTCTCCGCCAAACATCACCGCCGACGACCATTACGAAATGCTGCATCGCGCCGACTTCATCCTGAAACCTTCGGCCCGGACGCCGACAAGGTAGCCTTCCTGGTCGATGGCTTCGTCGGTGGTCCCGGCATGATCACGACGGCGCGCCGCCAGTACGCCAACCAGTACCTCCACTACCACCGCGCCGGTCACGGCATGATCACCTCGCCGTCCGCCAGCGCGGCTACACGGCATTGGTGCTCGGCAAGATTTCGCGTCTGCAGGGGCTTCCGGGATTCACGTCGGCACGATGGGCTTCGGCAAGATGGAAAGCGACCAATCCGACAAACTCATTTGCTACATGCTGGAGCGTGACGAGTGTCAGGGCCCGGTCTACCACCAGAAGTGGTACGGCATGAAGCCGACAACCTCGATCATCTCCGGCGGCATGAACGCGCTGCGCCTGCCCGGCTTCTTCGAGAATCTCGGGCACGGCAACGTGATCAACACCGCCGGCGGCGGGGCTTATGGTCACGTCGACAGCCCCGCGGCTGGTGCGATCTCCCTGCGGCAGGCCTACGAGTGCTGGAAAGCCGGCGCGGACCCGATCCAGTGGGCCAGGAGCACAGGGAATTCGCGCGCGCCTTCGAGTCCTTTCCGAAGGATGCCGACATGCTGTACCCCGGTTGGCGCGAGAAGATCGGCGTGCCAAGTAACAAGAGTCATTCGTCATTCCGGGCTTGCCCCGGAACCCAGTAACATCTCTGGATGCCCGCCTGCGCGGGCATGACGACGGGGCCAGCCCCGCTGCAGCGGGCTTTTTTGGACCCGCATGTTTGACCATATTGATCGGATACGGCCATGTCGAACAAGGAGCAATACCTCGTCAAGACGGAGCCTTTCTACCAGGCCCAGGGCAGTGAAGTTGCGCTCTACGAAGCGGCCTACCATGCGCGCCTGCCGGTGATGATGAAGGGCCCCACCGGCTGCGGCAAGTCGCGTTTCGTCGAATACATGGCCTGGCGGCTCGGCAAGCCCCTGATCAGCGTCGCCTGCAACGAAGACATGACGGCCGCCGACCTGGTTGGCCGCTACCTGCTCGACGCCAACGGCACGCGCTGGCTCGATGGTCCGCTGACCACGGCCGCGCGCATCGGCGCCATCTGCTACCTCGATGAGATCGTCGAGGCGAGGCAGGACACCACGGTGGTGATCCACCCGCTAACCGACCACCGCCGCGTACTGCCGCTGGACAAGAAGGGCGAGCTGGTCGAGGCGCACGCGGATTTCCAACTGGTGATCTCCTACAACCCCGGCTACCAGAGCCTGATGAAGGACCTCAAGCAATCGACCAAGCAGCGCTTTGCTGCTTTCGATTTTGACTATCGAAGCCGGGCTGGAAGCGCAGATCGTCGCAACGGAGACCGGGATCGATGCAGGCGTCGCGAGCAAACTGGGAAGATCGCCCACGCCGCGCGCAACCTCAAGGGCCATGGGCTCGACGAGGGCATCTCGACCCGCTTGCTGGTGTATGCCGCGATGCTGATCAAGGGTGCGGTCGAGCCGACGGAAGCCTGCCGCATGGCCATGGTGCGGCCCATCACCGACGACGCGGACATCCGCGACACGCTCGATCACGCCATCGACAGCGTTTTCGCTTAGGCGTCGCGCAACAATAACATGACTAACTTTACTTCTGTGTTGGCAGGACCGCATAGTTCCAGTCGCCGTGAAACTTGTCCAGCTTGAGATTGAGGAAGCCAACTCTGCATCAGTGATCTTGATGCCGGTCGGGTACGTGCCTCGATCCAGTTCGGCGCGAATTCTCAGGCCGGCTTGCGTGGTTGTGTTGGCGATCAGATTGACGATGACTTCGTGACTCACCAACGGTCTTCCTCGCCAGTTTTGCGTGATATGACAAAACATCCGATGCTCGATCTTGTTCCATTTGCTGGTTCCGGGCGGGAAGTGGCACACATGGACGGGCAGTCCGAGCCGGACCGACAAGCTCTGCAAGGCAACCTTCCACAACCGGCACCGACTGCCATTGCTTCCGCCGCCATCGGCGGTGATCAACAACTCCCTGGCATCGGGATAGCGTTTTGCGCCCATCTTTTTCCACCACCGGCCAATGGCTTGCACCGCGAACGCGGCGGTGTCGTGATCAATGCCCACGCTCACCCAGCCTGAACGTCCACTCGTTCCGGCTCGCCTTTGCGCTGCCACTCCCGCCCGTTGTTCTTGTACGGGCCTACGAGTTCTTTCTTTTTCGTGTCCACCGAAATCACCGGTTGTCCACGCTGCTGGAATCGTTTCACCTTGGCGTTGATGTACTCGAACTGCGTGTTGCGGTCCGGGTGCTCCGTTCCCTCCAAGGTCTTGCGGTTGCCCTGCAAGCTGTAGCCGTCCGCATTCAGCAGTTGCGCCACAGTCCTGGCACTGATCGGGTGTCCCTGTCGCGACAACTCTTGCGCGAGATGACTCGTGCTCTTACACGTCCAGCGCAGCGGCGACTCCGGATCGCCTCGCGTCAACGGGGCGACCAGACGATCCAGTTCCGCGCTCAACATCGGGTCTGTTTCAATCAGGCGCTTGCGGCCACCGCCCGTCTTGCGCAACCGCGACGTGACCTCAGCATCGGGATCGGCATCTCGGGTCGCCAGCTCGGCCAAACCCTTGCGTATCGTGTTCGGCGACATCCCTGTGGCATCGCTTACCGCACTCCGCCGCCCCCAGCCATAGGCTCGCGCTTTCGGTCGCCGCCCAATGTCGACGCGCCCGTTCATCCAACACCGATGCCAAGGATTGATACTTCAATCCGATCTGCTCTATCGCGGTTGCAATCTGCATACCGCTTTAGAACACATCTCGCAGACTTTCTCAAGCTATTTCTGCGCGACGCCTTAAGCAGGAGTCGGCGCTGGCGGCACGGCGAATACGCAGGCCGCCTCAGCCTCGGTCTTGACCAACCAGGTCTGTGCTTCCTCATCGCCCTGCGCGGCGGCCTTTTCCATCCAGCGCCGGGCTTCGTCGGGATCCTGTCGCAGGCCGCGTCCTTCGGCGTACAGCAACGCCAGCTCGCGTTGTCCTGCCGCATCGCCCTTTTCGGCGGCATCGAGAAACCATTCCGATGCCTCGGCGGCATTCGCCGTGACACCGACGCCATCGCGGAGAACATAGCCCACCGTGGTGCTGGCTTCGGCATGGCCCTGCTGGATGGCGCGCTGCAACCAGACCATGCCCTCCGCCACATCGCGGTCCACGCCCTCGCCTGTCAGGTAACACCAGCCCAGCTTGGCTTGTGCCGGCGCATGGCCGCGCGTGGCGGAACGCATGAAGCATCTGGCTGCTGCGGCGCGGTCGACCGGCACACCGATACCAGTGTAGTAAAGCCGACCCAGCAGATGCAGACCCCACGGATCGCCCTGCAACGACGCCAGATGAATCCACTTGTAGGCGACATGGGCATCCGCCGCCACGCCGCGGCCGGTCCATAGCAGACGCCCAGCGCCGCCTGTGCCTCGCTGGATCCGATTCGGGCCGCCTTCTCGTACAAACGTGCCGCCGCCGCGAGATCGGCAGCTTCGCCGCCCGCCATCAGGCGACCAAGCTGGTAGCAGGCATCCGCGTCGCCACCGTCGGCCGCGCGCGCAAGCCATTGCGGCCGAAGCGCGCGTTCTTCACCACATCGACGCCCCAGAGGTACGCGAGTCCGAGCATCCGCTGGGCGTAAGGGTCGCCCCTCAGCGCGCCGGGCTTGAGCAGGGCTACCGCCTGCGCGCCATCCTTGGCGATACCCTCGCCGCGCAGCAGCAGACGGTTTTGCCAGCCGGCACTGGCACTCGATGTCGCCCATGGCCGCCCCGGCGATACCAGGCGGCGGCTGCCGCGAAGTCCGCCTGCTCGTCGCGGCGAAACTCCGCTTCGCGTCCCGACTGAAGAATGGCGGCGATGCAGCCGGCCTCGGCCGACTTGACGATCCATTCGCGGCCCAGCGCCTCGTCGCGGCGCACCCGTTACCCGCCAGCAACATTTGCCGATCCAATGGCCCGCCGTGGCGTCTCCGCCTCCCAGGCGGCATGGAGCATTCGAATACCCGCAGTTGGTCCGCGCGGCCTTGCAGGTCCCCGCCCGCCAATCGGGCCAGATGGAACAGGGCCAAGGCCTCACCGCGCTCTGCCGCCTTTTCGTACAGGCTGTGCGCTTCCGCGCGGTCGGCAGGTGTCGCATCTCCGGTCAGCAGGATCGCCGCGAGATTGACATTTGGCTGCGCAGCTCGCCTTTGCAGGATCGCGAGGCCGGTACCAGGCGATGCCGCGACCGATGTCGCTCGGCATGCCGATGCCGTTGTCCAGCACCTTGCCCATGGAACTGCGCCGTCGCATCGCCTGCATTCGCCAGCGCCTCGATGGCGGCGACCGCCGCCAGATAGCAGCGCTGGCCTTCAGCTTCACGCCGCATCGGCATCGTCGAGTTCGACCAGGCGATCCAGCGCTTCATCCAGATGCGCGGCGTTCTCCGGCCGGTGATCGAGATAGGCGCGGAAATCGTCCGGGCATTGGCTGTCCCGAATGACCTGCCAGATCAGCCGGTCGATGGCGGCATCGTCGTAACGGGGTCTCTGCATGGCCCGGCCCCGCTCAGAACGCGCCGCAATTGACGATGCCCGCCGCCGGCTTTGCCGCGCGTGCGAACACCACGACCGTATCCGCTCCGTGCGTCTTGAAGACGAAGATGCCGGCCTGGCGCTTGTCGAATTCGTTGGAAGTGGTTTCAGGCGCGCGGCCAGGCAGATGTCGTTCATGTCGTCCCCTTTGCTGATTGGTGATTGGCGGATGGGAAGACAATATACCGGCCGCCATGCTCATGGTTTGAGCATGGCGGATGGTTACATATTTACGTATGTTACCATTGTTGTCGTGAATTTTCAGATCAAGGAACTGCTTCAGCCCGATGGCCGCAGCCCCTTCGGCGCGTGGTTCGCCGCCCTGGATGTGACGGCCGCCGCCAAGGTGAGCGTTGCCGTTGCCCGCATCGAACAGGGCAAGAAGAATGAATCGAAAGGAAGCGAAATGGCATTGACACGTGATTTCAAGGCAACGGTCGCGGCGCGCGTCCGCGACGACCCGGCGTTTGCACAAGCTTTGCTCGACGAGGCGGTCAAGCTTTTCATGAGCGGCGAACCTGATACCGCCAAACTGATCCTGCGCGACCTCGTCAATGCCACGGTCGGCTTCGAATCGCTGGCGGAAGAAATTCATAAACCAGCCAAGAGCCTGCATCGCATGCTGTCGACATCGGGCAATCCGACCATGAGCAACCTCTCGGCCATCTTCGCCGCCATCAAGCGGCTGCTCAAGGTGGAAATTCAGACCAAGGTGGTGATGGCTTGAGGTGGGCGGGCGACATTAGGTAGTCGCTGCGCCGTCCCGCCAGCGCCGACTATTGATGTCAGCGCCAGTCGAGATGCAGCAAGGTGGCATTGCCTTTTGTCTCGGACGTGATCTGGATCGAGCAATGCTTACTACTCTGGCCTTCGGCATTCAGGCGGCGAATCCCTTGCAGATGATCCGGGGTAATGCAGCAGCCACAGACGACAAAGGAATCCGGAGCCGACTCCGGATTGGCGTCACAGTAATGCGCGAGCGCTTCGGCGTGACAGGTGGCGATGTCCTCGTGATACTGACCGCTTCCCGAAAGGTGGGATATGGCGACCTTGCGCGCGCCCCACTGACCGCATGCGACCACAAGGGCTTCGTAGGTCACGTTGTAATAGAAGTCGCGGCAGGGCCGATGGCAGCGTACAGATGCAGGTAGGCGCTCGTAGCAAAGCGAGGTTTCGCCGGGTGCGAGGATGATGCCCCGTAACAGGCTGCCGGGTCGTTGGCTTGCCAAGGCAACGAGGGTGATCTGTTCGTTCTCGAAGCGATTCCAGTTGGCCAGTGGCTCGATTTCACCTTCGTAGGAAATGCCGAGGTCGCGTGAGAAGAAGTCGCGCGAAGCGCCAGTGGCGAAAGCCTTCCTCGGTAGGACACGATGCAAACATCCGCTTCGCCGCGTTCTGCCAAATCTTTGAAGAAGGCGTCGAAGTCGTAGCCGATGGCGGTGTCGTGACCTTGATTCGATTGGAGAGCGGCAAGAGGTTTCATTCACGCGTTTCTCTTTGGACGATTCCGACAATACGTTCGATTTCATCCACCGTTGTCACGAACCACTCCGAGCAAGGCGTCTGATTTCCATTGTCCCGACAATTTCAGGTAATCCCTGTACTGTGCGCTCGGTTAGCGAGACCTGATTTGCACGCCATGACTTCAGAAGCTTTGGCGGGCTAAAAAAAGCAGAACCTCTGCACTGGTCGTTGACGCGTCGCCGACGTCGCGGATGGTCATGCCTACCTTGATCGGGAACGGCTCATCCTTAATGAGTTCTGGGGAAGGTGAAAGCGTAGATCCAGCCATCTGTCCCAGAACCCGCCTCCTCAGCAATTTCCTTGTCGATTTCATCATCTCTGGTGTCAGCCGTCTGCTCTCCGCTAGGCATGCGATACCAACCAGGTTCAACACGTTCGATGATCTCGTTATACCTGCCAACGTAGAGGGACGTACCAGCGAATGGCACTAAAAACAGACTCTGAGCGGCCATTTGGTCGTAAATAGGTTGCCTGCTGTTCCTCCTGCGTCAGGTATTCGTTTGTTATTGCCTTAATCATTGGCAACAGGTGGAACTGCTGGCCGCTCCTGAATTCTTCGCTCTCAGTGATGCGCGGAAGCACCAGATACCGAGAGAAGCGATATCCGAACCCGTTTGAAACCGTGTACTCCAATGGCCCGGCAGTTGTTTCGATTAGCTTAAGCGGCATTTCCAGTGGCTCCTTGTTCAATGTCAGTGCTCGGATGATAGCTTCGGATACGGAGCCGAATCCCGATAATAGGCGGCGGTGGCGGCACCGTGAAGGGAGCCGACGCTATTGCATTCCATACCGCATCAACGAGTCGAGGCAGTATAGCTGCCGCGCTCCCTCGTAATGCAAGATCAATACTGTCGCTGAGTTCGGTCGGAACCGGGCTGATTTTCGATCACGACGGCGCCACGCCATTTCGCGCGCCACGGCAAGCTCGCCGCAGGTTGCACTTCGAGCGAACTACCGATGCAGATCAGTAGGTCGCAGGCGTCGGTGGCCGCCCAGGCGGCGTCGAGCACGTCCGCCGCCAGCGGCTCGCCGAACCAGACCATATCGGGTCGCAGCAGCGCCCGGCATCCGGGGCAGCGTGGCACGGGACCGGGCCTCAGTTCGATGGCGACGAGGTCTTCCCTGCCGGCGTAGGGATCGCATTCTTCGTCGAGCGCGTAGCCGTCGCAGACGGGGCAGATGATTGGGCTACGATCGCCGGCGAAAATCTCGTCGGCATCGACGAAGGCCTTCATGCGGAACAGGTTGCCGTGCAGTTCCAGCACGTCCCGACTGCCCGCCGCCTGGTGCAGGTTGTCGATGTTCTGGGTGATGACGGTCAGGTGCGGAACAAGGCCTGCCAGCCGAGCCACGGCGGCATGGCCGGCATTCGGCGCGGCGCGGCCAGACTGTGTCGGCCAGATGCGCACGAGGTTGGGATTGGCCGGGATACCGTGCCAGTCCCAGCGGACGGAAGGTTGGGATGCCGCTTCCCGCCGAAAGGCCGGCGAAATTTTCTGGCAGGTGCGCAGGCGCTGGCGGAGCGAATCGGGAATGTGGCGGGGGGGCGCAGCGCCCTTCCTGTGGGGGACCTTGTCGTTCATCCCGCGACCGATCGGCGCAGGGCCCGAGCGGCTCGCGTCGGGACTTGCCGCTCTCCGCCGTCACAATCCCAGCCCCGCCGGTGAGACCTTGTTCTTGTTGCATTCACTTTTTGGCGTAGCGTTTATGCCTCGGCAATCACCCCCTTGTCGGCATCAAACCGCACAGTCGGCCCTGGCCTTACGGCGCCCCAGACCATCGAACATTTCCCAGCGGTGCTCCAAGTCTTTCGAAGAGTGTTTTTTGGTTCATTGGTTTGCCGAATTATCGAGTCAGTTGCGGTCTTCCTGCGGGCCTTGCACCCTGGCGTACAAGGCGATTAGCAGTGGTTTCATGTCGTCCGGAAGCTTCCCCCAGCCAGTCTCTGCAATCCCCTCTGGTATGCCAAACAGGGCTTCGGCCAGGCCGCCGGCGATGGCGGCAACGGTATCGCTGTCGCCGCCAATGGAGATTGCGTTGCGGATGGCGTCTTCGTAGTCGGTGCCTTCCAGCGCGCAGGTCAGTGCTTGGGGGACAGTGTCCAGGGCGCGTTCGTTGTAGCGATACCAGGGGCGGATCTCATCGACACTCATCGAAAGATCGTAGCCGAAACGGGCGACGATCTCTGCGCGAATTGCAGTTGCGGCCATGCCGGTTCTGGCAAGGTGAATGGCGACGGAGGTGGCCGCCGCTCCGCGCATGCCTTGCGGGTGATTGTGAGTGACAGCCGTGACGTGGTCGGACAGGCGGATCGCATGGTCGATGCTTTCGGCCAGCAGGCCGGCGGGCGAAACGCGCATGCCCGCGCCGTTGCCGTAGCTGTTGTAGGGGCCCTCGTCGTCGCTGCCAAGCCATTGGGCGAAGCGTGCGCCCCAACCGCCGTTCTTCTCATACCGGCGCCCCCAGGTACGCAGGGCAATGGCCGGGTCGATGCCATTGACGAGGGCATCGGCCACAGCCACGGTGCAGACAGTGTCGTCGGTGAAGAATGCCCTGGGATGGAAGAACGGATCGAAATCCTTGGCCTTGTAGTTGTTGAACTCGTAGACCGAGCCCACGATGTCGCCGATGATCGCACCCAGCATGCTTACTTCCTCATAAGTCGCCAGTCTGCCCGAAAAGTCGGCGCTGGCGATACGGCGACAGCTTAGCGCCTGGCATGCTCATCGTGTGAGCATGACGCCACGTATCTTGTCGTTCATTCCCTCGACCGATTCCTACCGCACAGGAGACACGATGAACCCGAACAACGTCCCTCAAGTCCTTTTGACCCCCCTCAAGCCCGCGCTCATCCTCGGCTGCGCACAGAAGCTGCGTGTGCTCGCGCGGGTGCAGTCGCCCGACCCCGATCCCGCCACCGTTTCGGCGCCGCCCCTACCACCTTGCGCTGGTCATTGATCGATCCGGCTCCATGTCCGGCCCCCGCTCGCCGAGGCGCTGCGCTGCGCGCGGCACATCGTGGATCGCCTTTCCCCTGGCGATCACGCGGCGTTGATCGACTTCGATTCGCGCGTGCGCACACTGGTGCCCGCCGGGCCTGTCGGCGACCGCAAGGCTCTCCACACGGCGCTTGCCGGCATCCATGCCGGTGGCACCACCGACCTGTGCGGCGGCTGGCAGGCCGGCAGCGCCGCCCTGCTGCCCGGCGCTGCCGAGGCCGCGCTGGCGCGCGTCATCCTGCTTTCCGACGGCAATGCCAATACCGGCGAGATCACCGACCCACCGGCCATCGCCGCCCTGTGCGCCCAGGCCGCCGCCGCCGGGGTGAGCACTTCCACCTATGGCCTGGGCCGTCACTTCAACGAGGAACTGATGGTCGCCATGGCCCGGCAGGGGCAAGGCAACCACTACTACGGCGACACCGCCGCCGATCTGTTCGGGCCCTTCGCCGAGGAATTCGACCTGATCTCCAGCCTGCATTCGCGGCAGGTGACGCTGTCGCTGGGCGCGCCCGCCGGGGTAAAGATCACCCTGCTCAACGACTACCCGGTCGAGATGCGGGACGGCTTTCCGTCCGTGCGTCTGCCGGACATCCCTTGGGGCGCAGAGGCATGGGCGCTGCTCGAACTGGAAATCCCGGCCGGACTGGCGCTCGAATCCGCCCAAGCGATCCTGCAGGCAGGGGTGAGCGGCGTGACGCCGGATGGTGAACCCGTCGTCTACCCGGAGGCGAGCCTATTGCTCGGAGCTGTGTCCGCGCCCGCCTGGGATGTCCTGCTGGCCGACCGGCTGGTGGCCGAACGCCAGGCGGAACTGGCTGCAGCACGGCTGCTGGACGAGGCGCGGACCGCCGGGGAGGCCGGCGACTGGGCGACGATCGAGAGCCTGCTTGCCGCGGCGCACAGCCGCTTCGGCGGCTTTCCGTGGGTGGCCGAGGTGCTCGCCGGCATGGCGGAGATCGCCCGCGAGCGGGACATGGCACGTTTCAGGAAAGAGGCGTTTTATTCGGCGCGCAAAATGAACACGCGGCTGTCGGCCAAGGGGGAGGCGGCAGGGTTGGCAGATGAATTGGACAAGCCCGCCTTCCTGCGCCGCAAGAAGGCGCAGGGCAAGGCATAGTTCGACGGGCCGCCGTCCGGCCCACGCCATGAGTTGATGCGGGCGACCGGAGACCCACCGGCGCTCGGGGGTGCCGCCGGCACAGCGGCCGATTCGGGCCGGACACGCTTCGGGATGAGCATGACTCAATCCGCCGGCTCGGTCAGCCACAGCGGGATATCCCTTCTCCCATGCAGCACTCGCCAGATCTCGATGGCGTCGGAACGCTCGGAATAGAAAACCAGATACGGGAAGCGCTTGAGCGGCCAGCAACGCAATCCCGGAATGTCGAGTTCGTGGGCGTAGCGCGGCGAGCCGGTCGCCGGACGCTTCTGAATGTGGCGGCAGGCCTGTTCGAGAGCATCGACGAAGCGCAGCGCAAGTGCCGGGGATTCGTTGAAGAAATGGTCGACGGCGTCGGCGACATCCTGGTCCGCAAGCCGCCGCCTCTGCAGGGATTTCACGACGGATCGGTTCGTCAGGCCGCCTTGGCGCCCTTGCGAATGTCTGCCCGCAGCGCGGCAAAATATTCGCCGTCGGCTTCGCCCGACACCGGAGCGCGAGCGCCCTGAAGCATGACCTCGCGCAGGTGGGCACGGTCCTGGTCGCGGCGGATCAATTCGCGCACGTATTCGCTGGCGGTGCCGTAATTGGCCTCGGCGACCTTGCGGTCAACGAACTCCTTCAGCGCTTCCGGCAGGGAGACGTTCATCGTGGCCATGTGCGACCCTCCAATTGGCAAAGTTTGCCAAGAATCATAGCCCCGACCGCCGCCTGCAGGCAAGTTGGACGGGTTGTCGCCCTTAATCGCCGTATCGCCATCCGCTACGGCGAGGAGAGCGTACTTTGCTCGACCGCCCTGTAGCGCAGTTGTTTCATCAGCGTCGACTTTCCGCAGGCTCTCAAGTAAACGAAGGGCCGCCCCGAGTTTTCCTGGCACCTTGAGGGGGAAGTCGGTGTAGCGGATTTCTGGGGTCAAAGGTACTGCGCCGCCGCCTCTTGCAAGCGCTGCGCCACCTTGGCGCGCAGTTCCGTCGGGGCCAGCACTTCCACCTGCGGCCCGTACTTCACGATGTCCATCAGCAGTTCGGTGTCGTCGCTGTAGGGCACTTCGAGGATGTAGCGGCCTTCGGCGTCGTAATGGCTGCGCTGCTCCGCGTGCCAGTTTTCGGCGGAGGTCCAGCGGCCCTGCCAGGGTGTAAAGCGCAGGGTCGCCCACGTCACGTCGCGCCCGGCGAAGATGCCGTAGCCGACAGCGAGGACGGCGTGCAGTTCCTCGTGCGTGATTTCGATGGCCGGTGCGTCGAGAATCGTGGCGCCGCGCAGCGCATCGACGGAGAAGGTCCGGATCGCATCGCGGCTGTGGCACCAGGCATCCAGATACCAGTTTTCCTTGTAGCGCACCAGCCGTTGTGGTGACACCTGGCGGCTGTTGATTCGGTCGAGGTGGCGGTCGTGGTGCTGCAGCCGCAAGCGCCGACGACCCAACGTGGCCTCGGCGCAGACGCTGAAGTACTCGAGCGCCGGACGCCGCGTATTGGCCGGCATCAGCAGGATGCGGCGACGGATCTCGGCCGGCGCATGGCGCCCCTTGCCCAGCAGACCTTCGAGGCGCTTGCGCAGGGGTGCGATGTGCGGCCCAAGCAGGCCTGGCTGTATGGCTTCGAGCAGATGCTCGATGGTGAGCAGGGCGTGGATTTCGGTGTCGTTGAACCACAGGCCGGGCAGGGCGTAGGACGGCCCCTGTGCAGCGTCTTCGAGGCGGTAGGCGCTCAGTTCGACATCGAAAACGATGGGCGCGTTGAGCTGGCTGCGCAGGTATTCGATGTCGCGCGTCAGCGTGGCCTGCGAACATTCAAGCGCATCGAGCAGCTCGCGCCGGCTGATCGCGCGCCGGGCGCGCAACAGTTGGTCGATGCGGTAAAGGCGCTCGGTACGGGTCATGGGACGTAGATTACCGTATGAATCTGGACGGGAGCGGGGTTTGCCCAGTTGTTGCCGCCCGGTTATCGACACCATAACCAAAAGTGACTGGCGCTTATGATTCGCCGGTAATAGAGTGCGCGCAACTTATCGATTGCCGAGCGGGGCGGAAACGCCAGCTCGATTCCATTCGACCGGCGAAATAACGGAGAACAAGATGGCCACCGGCTTCAGACCCGTCGCCGACGCGCGCAGCCGCAGTTTCGACCACCCGCAAGTGCAGGCCGCGTGGCAGGTGCTGGACTGCGGCTTTGCCGCCGTCGCCGATGTTTTCGAAGAATGCATCTACGGTGCGCTGACCAGCTTCAGCAAGCCGCAACTGGACGCCTATCTCGAGGCGGCCCGCGCCATCGGCAAACTCGGGCGCGGCGCCGAGCCGCTGCTCGCCTTCCTGGAGGAGTGGCCGACGGTGGTGGCCGCGTCCAGTGGCGACCAGGAACCCTTGCTGCCGCAGGTCATGGCCACCATCCGCGCCATGCAGAAGTCGCCCAACAGCAAGGCCATCACGCCCTTCCTGCAATCGTTGGCCACTGTCGCGCGGCGCCTGCAATCGGCCGAGCAGATCGAGCTCTACATCGATATTGCGCTGGACCTGATGCTGCGCACCTCGGGCTCGATCCACGGCCACCACATCACCTTTCCCAGCTCCGGCCTGCCGCATTTCTTCGCTCAGGCGCCGCGTCTCCTGGGCCTCGTGTCCACCGCCGGCCTGAAGAACTGGACCGACTACGGCATCCGCAATTGCGCGGGCCACCCCGAGCGCCAGGAGGAATACTTCCGCCTCGAATCCGCCGACAGCCTGGCGGTGTTGCAGCGCGAACGGCATGGCACCCTGTTCATCGACGTCGAACGGCAGCTCGAGCTCTACCTGCGCGCGCTCTGGGGCGATAGCGACCTGCTGGTTCCCTACTCCACCGCCTTCGACGAATTGCGCAAGCCGGTTCCCTATTGCGACAAACTCGGCCTGCGCATTCCGGACGTGTTCGATGACTGGATATCTCCGATCCCCGTCCTGACCTCCCCCTTGAAGGGGGAGGAACTGGACTCCTTCCTCCCCTTCAAGGGAAAGGTCGCATGCGACGATTGCGATTGGAGGGTCGGGGAGGGGATGGAGGTGAGAGTGTCCGGTATCGACCGCTACCGCGCCGTGCTCGCCCACATGGCCGGCCACAGGCGCTGGAGCCAGGCGCAGATCGCCGACAATTGGAGCCCCTTCCAGCGCATTGCCGTGGAGTTCTTCGAGGACTGCCGCGTCGAGACCCTGGTGATGCGCGAATATCCGGGCCTCCGCCGCGTCTTCCTCGCACTGCATCCGCAACCGCTCGAAGGTGCCTGCGATCCGGCCACCACATCCTGCCTTTGCGCCACCGCCTGGCGATGCTCTCGCGCGCTGATCGATCCCGCGCATGGCTATACGGACAAGGACCTGCTGGAATTCGCCGGGCGCTTCCACGAGTCCCTGGCGGACGGCGAATCGAGCACCACGGAGATCGCCAGCCTGGCCCTCGCCTATGTCGCCCGGACACGGCGTCAGAGCGACCAGTTCGCCAACGTGCATTTCGACGACACGGTCATCGACTACCGCGACGACAACCGTCACCTGTGGCGATTCGTCGAGGCAGGGGACGAGGAAGAATCGTTCGACGAGGAGCGCAGACCGGAACCCGGCGCGAAGCACCAGGGCCTGCCCCCGCGCCACTATCCCGAGTGGGACCAGCAAAGCCAGACCTACCGGCCGGACTGGGTCAGCCTTTACGAAGTCCTGCATCCCGGCGGCAATGCGGGCGACATCGATAGGCTGCTGCAAAAGCATGCGATGCTCGCCAGGCGCCTCAAGCGCCTGCTCGACCTGCTAAAGCCTCAGGACAGGGTGCGCCTGCGCTACCAGGAGGAGGGCAGCGAACTCGACCTTGAAGTCGCGATTCGCTCGCTGATCGACATCAAGGGTGGTGCCCCCCCCGAAACGCGCATCAACATGAGCCATCGTACCGACGGGCGCGACATCGACGTCCTGTTGCTGCTCGACCTCTCGGAATCGCTTAATCAGAAGGTGAGGGGCAGCGATCAAACCGTTCTCCAGTTCAGTCGGGAAGCCGTCTCGCTGCTGGCCTGGGCCATCGATTGCCTCGGCGACCCCTGTGCGATTGCCGGCTTCCATTCCAACACCCGCCACGCCGTGCGCTATCAGCACATCAAGGGCTTTTCCGAGCCTTGGAACGATACCGTGAAGGCGCGGCTGGCGGCCATCGAGGCGGGATGGTCCACGCGCATGGGCGCCGCGCTGCGGCATGCCGGCCACTATCTGTCAGCGCGCAGGGCCGAAAAGAAGATCCTGCTGTTGCTGACCGATGGCGAACCGGCCGACATCGATGTCGCCGAGCCCGGTCATTTGCGCGCCGATGCCCGCAAGGCTGTCGAGGAACTAACGGCCAAGGGCATAACGACGTTCTGTCTGAGCCTCGATTCCAGGGCGGACGAGTATGTGCGCGAGATCTTTGGCAAGCGCTGGCGCGTGCTTGACCGCATCGAGCGCCTGCCCGAGGCGTTGCCTGAACTGTACATGAAACTGACGAGGTAGCCTTTTGCCCGAGCCGCGCCAACTCGATCCCGGCGGGTCCCAGGGGAGAAAAGGTGCGGCCTTATCCGATAGATAAGAAAAAGTGAATGGTGCTTATGGATCGATACGATTACATTGCCAGCCGGGCAAGCGGTGCTTTTTGGCGGCGGCAGTCTGCAGCGCGCAATCCGCGAACATTCTAAGGAGCAAGGTTCATGCATCACGGTCGCACCACGCTGACGCGCTATACCATTGAACAGGAGCACAAGCATCCAGGCGCCTCGGGCGAGTTCTCCGCGCTGCTCAATTCCCTGGCCACGTCAATCAAGATCATCTCCAACCAGGTGAACAAGGGTGCACTGATCGGGACGCTCGGCAATGCCGGCGCCGACGGTGCATCGGTCAACGTCCAGGGCGAAGTGCAGAAGCGGCTCGATGTCATGAGCAACGACGTCATGCTACAGGAAGACGAGTGGTCCGGTGACCTGGGCGGCATGGCCTCAGAGGAGATGGCAGGGGTGTACTCGATTCCCGACCATTGCCGGCGCGGCAAGTATCTGCTGGTTTTCGATCCGCTCGACGGCAGTTCCAACATCGACGTGAATATGACGGTGGGAACGATCTTTTCGATTCTGCGCGCACCCAATCCGGGCAGCAATGCCAGCATCGCGGATTTTCTGCAGCCCGGCACGGCACAGGTCTGTGCCGGCTTTGCGCTGTATGGTCCGGCGACCATGCTGGTGCTGACCACGGGCGATGGCGTCGATGGCTTCACGCTGGACCGCGACATCGGCGCTTTTGTCCTGACCAATCCGCGGATGCGAATTCCGGCGGACGCGCACGAGTTCGCCATCAACGCGTCCAACGAGCGCTTCTGGGAGCCCCCGGTGAAGCGTTACATGGAAGAGTGTCTGGCCGGCAAGACGGGTTCCAGGGGCAAGGACTTCAACATGCGCTGGATCGCCTCGCTGGTCGCGGAGACCTTCCGCATTCTGACGCGCGGCGGCATTTTCCTCTACCCCAGGGACAACAAGGATCCTCGATGCCGGGTCGCTTGCGGCTGCTGTACGAGGCCAATCCTGTTTCCTTCCTCATCGAACAGGCTGGCGGCGCGGCGACCACCGGGCGCCGGCGGGTAATGGAGCTTGCGCCGACGGAACTGCACCAGCGCGTACCGCTGATCTTCGGCTCGCGGAACGAAGTCGAACGCGTTTCCGGCTACTACCAGGAGTATGTCAGCGGCAAGGATCCGGATACCTTCAGCTCGCCGTTGTTTTCAAGTCGCTCGCTGTTCAGGGCTCAATAACGCTTTAACCAGGAGACAGGCATGTCGGTCAAGCACCCCATCGTCGCCATTACCGGATCCTCCGGCGCCGGCACGTCCACGGTCACCAAGTCTTTCGACCAGGTCTTTCGTCGCGAAAAGATCCGGGCGATCATCGTCGAAGGCGATTCGTTTCATCGCTATGACCGCGTCGCCATGAAAGCGGCGATGGAAGAGGCGCGAGTGCAGGGCAACAACCATTTCAGCCACTTCGGTCCGGAAGCCAATCTGCTCGAAGAACTCGCGGAGCTGTTCAAGACCTATGGGCAAACCGGCCGCGGCAAGGTCAGGAAGTACTTGCACAATGCCGAAGAAGCTGCACCGTATGGCCAGCAGTCGGGAGAATTCACCCCCTGGGAGGAGATTCCCGCGGATACCGACCTGATGTTCTACGAGGGACTGCACGGCGCGGCGGTCACCGACAAGGTCGATGTCGCGCAACAGGCCGATCTGCTGGTGGGCGTGGTGCCGACCATCAACCTCGAATGGATCCAGAAACTCCTGCGCGACAAGACCGCGCGCGGCTACTCGACCGAGGCGGTGGTGGATACCGTGCTGCGCCGCATGCCCGACTACGTGAATTACATCACCCCGCAGTTTTCGCGCACCCATGTGAATTTTCAGCGGGTGCCGACGGTCGATACCTCGAATCCCTTCATTGCCCAGGACATTCCGACGCCCGATGAAAGCTTTGTCGTGATCCGCTTTGCCAACCCGAAGGGCATCGACTTTCCCTACCTGCTTTCGATGGTGCAGGGTTCCTTCATGTCGCGGCCGAACATCATCGTGGTCCCCGGCGGCAAGATGGAACTGGCGATGCAACTGATCTTCACGCCGCTGATCCTGCGCATGATGGAGAACCGCAAGCGGCTCTGACCGATCCGGCTCCGGAACCGGAAAACAGGCGCGCTCCACCCGGTTTCGCCGATTACAATAACGGGTTCCTCCGACGGAACTCATCCCGTCCCTCAAATCTTGAAGCCCCCACGACCATGCCACCGTTCTCCTCCTCTGCAGTTGCCTTTCCGGCCGCGTCTTTTGGCGCGAGCCTTCCCAACGCCATTCGCGCCCTTGCCATGGATGCGGTGCAAAAGGCCAATTCCGGCCACCCCGGCGCGCCCATGGGCCTGGCGGAGGTCGCCGAAGTGCTCTGGAATCGCCACCTGCGCCACAATCCGGCGAATCCGCATTGGGTTGACCGCGATCGCTTCGTCTTGTCGAATGGTCATGGCTCGATGCTGCTGTATGCCCTGTTGCATCTGACCGGCTACGATGTGTCGATCGACGACCTGAAGCAGTTCCGCCAGTGGCACAGCAAGACACCGGGCCACCCCGAGGTTGGTTACACGCCGGGGGTCGAGACAACTACCGGCCCCCTCGGGCAGGGCTTGAGCAATGCGGTGGGCATGGCGCTGGCGGAGAAGATGCTGGCCAACAAGTTCAATCGCCTCGGCCAGAATATCGTCAATCACTACACCTACACCTTCCTCGGCGATGGCTGCCTGATGGAGGGCATCTCGCATGAAGCCTGTTCGCTGGCCGGCACCTGGGGCCTGTCCAAGCTGATCGCGTTCTATGACGACAACGGCATTTCGATCGACGGCCACGTGGAGGGCTGGTTTACCGACGATACGCCGCAGCGCTTTGAGGCCTATGGCTGGCAGGTGATCCGCAGCGTCAATGGGCATGATCCGGCCGCCATCGACGCCGCGATTCGGCAGGCCAAGGCAGATTCGCAGCGGCCGACGCTGATTTGCTGCAAGACGGTGATCGGCATGGGCGCGCCAAACAAGCAAGGTCATCACGAGGTGCACGGCGCGCCCCTGGGTGAAGCCGAGGTTGCCGCCGCCCGCGAGCAGATTGGCTGGCCGCACGCTCCCTTCGAGATTCCCGGCGAAATTTATGCCGGATGGGATGCGAGAAAGAAGGGCGCAGCCTGGGAAGCCGCATGGCAGGGCCGCTTCGATGCCTACGCCAAGATCAATCCCGACCTGGCGGCGGAATTCAAGCGCCGCATGGCGGGTAACTTGCCGTCGAACTGGAGCGAACATGCGGATGCGGTACTTGCCAGGGTCAACGTCAAGGCGGAGAACATAGCGACTCGAAAGGCGTCGCAGGACAGCCTTGAAGCCTTTGCGCCAATTCTGCCGGAACTGCTGGGTGGGTCGGCGGACCTTACCTGGTCCAATCTCACCAACTGGTCGGGTTCCAAGGCCCTGACGCTCGGCGGTGGCGGCAACCACATTCATTTCGGGGTGCGTGAATTCGGCATGTCGGCAATCATGAATGGGATCGCGCTGCACGGCGGATTCATCCCCTACGGCGGCACCTTCCTGATGTTTTCGGATTACGCTCGCAATGCGTTGCGTATGGCGGCGCTGATGAAACAGCGCTCCATCTTTGTGTTTACCCATGAATCGATCGGCCTCGGCGAAGACGGCCCGACTCACCAGCCGGTGGAGCAGATTGCCAGTCTGCGGCTGATTCCGAACATGGATGTCTGGCGGCCCTGTGACGCCGTGGAATCCGTCGTGGCGTGGGCCTCGGCGATCGAACACCGCAGCGGGCCAAGCAGCCTGGCCTTTTCCAGGCAGAATCTACCGTTCGTCCAGCGTAGCGCAGCGGCTCTGGCCAACGTCCGGCGCGGTGGCTACGTGCTGGCGGATTGCGTCGGAGCACCAAGGGCGGTGGTAATAGCTACGGGCTCCGAAGTGGATCTGGCGCTCAAGGCGCAGGCGGCACTGGCTGCGGAAGGCATTCCGGTGCGTGTGGTATCCTTCCCGTGCACCAATGTCTTCGACCGGCAGGATGCGGCGTATCGCGCCAGTGTGCTGCCCAAGGGTGTGGTGCGCGTGGCAGTGGAGGCCGGCGTCAGCGATGGCTGGTACAAGTACGTCGGACTGGAAGGGGCCGTCGTCGGTCTGGACCGCTTCGGCGAGTCGGCTCCGGCGGGCGTGTTGTTCAAGGAGTTCGGCTTTACCGTCGAAAACGTGGTGGTGACGGTAAAACAACTAATCTAGTTTCTTTTTTCAGGAGTTTCGGCATGACGATCAAAGTTGGCATCAACGGGTTTGGCCGCATCGGGCGCATGGTGTTTCGCGCCGCGATCAAGGATTTCTCTGACATCGAGGTCGTTGGCATCAACGACCTGCTCGAACCGGATTACCTGGCATATATGCTGAAGTTCGACTCGGTGCATGGCCGCTTCAAGGGCGAGGTTTCGGTCGACGGCTCGACGCTGGTGGTCAACGGCAAGAAGATCCGCCTGACCGCGGTCAAGGATCCGGCGGAGTTGAAGTGGAATGAAGTCGGCGCCGACATCGTCGTCGAGTCCACCGGCCTGTTCCTGACCAAGGACACCGGCGCCAAGCACATCGCCGCCGGCGCCAAGAAAGTCATCATGTCGGCGCCGTCGAAGGATGACACCCCGATGTTCGTATACGGCGTGAACGACAAGACCTATGCCGGCCAGACCATTATTTCTAATGCATCGTGCACCACCAACTGCCTGGCTCCCGTGGCCAAGGTGCTCAACGACGCCTTTGGCATCAAGCGCGGCCTGATGACTACCGTGCATGCCGCCACTGCGACGCAGAAGACCGTCGATGGCCCGTCCAACAAGGACTGGCGCGGCGGCCGTGGCATTCTCGAGAACATCATTCCCTCATCGACCGGCGCCGCCAAGGCAGTTGGCGTGGTGATACCGGAACTCAACAAGAAGATCACCGGCATGGCCTTCCGCGTGCCGACCTCCGACGTCTCGGTAGTCGATCTGACAGTGGAACTCAACAAGCCCGCCACCTACGACGAGATCTGCGCCGCGATGAAGGCCGCCTCGGAAGGTCCCATGAAGGGTGTGCTTGGGTACACCAAAGAGAAGGTTGTCGCCACCGATTTCCGCGGCGAGAGCTGCACCTCGGTGTTCGATGCCGATGCCGGTATTGCGCTCGACAGCACCTTCGTCAAGGTCGTGTCCTGGTACGACAACGAGTGGGGCTATTCCTGCAAGGTGCTTGAGATGGTCCGCGTGATGGCGAAGTAAGGGCGCCAGGAAAGATTCACCGCCAGGGCGCCAGGAACACCGGTTTGCGGCAGCAACGGGGCACAAGGTTTATACACGTTGTTCGCGTTCCCGGTGAACTGGTGATCTGGCGGTGAAGGCCCTTTGATGAATGTCAGCAAGCCTGTCGCTGACCTGGTCCCCGGCAAGCGCATCCTGACCATCTCAGTATGAAACTGCCGCGCGCGACAGGCCAAAGCCAGGCGACAATCCCATGACCATGCAGCGCGCGACCAAGATCGTCGCTACCCTTGGACCGGCATCCAATACTCCGCAACGGCTCGCCGAACTGGTCGCTGCCGGCATCGATGTGGTGCGCCTGAATTTTTCCCACGGCACGGCGGATGACCACCAGAAGCGTGTCGTCATGCTGCGTGAGGCCGCGCAAAGCGCCGGTCGCACGGTTGGCGTGATGGCCGACCTGCAAGGACCGAAAATCCGTATCGGCAAGTTCGCCGCCGGTTCGGTCTTCATCAAGGCGGGACAGAGCTTCCTACTCGACGCGGCCTGCGCGCTCGGCAATGACGAACGGGTAGGTCTCGACTATCCCGAACTGATCGATGACGTCAGCGTTGGCGATGTGCTGCTGCTTGACGACGGTCGCACGGTTTTCGATATCGAGCGCATCGAAGGCAGCGAAATCCACTGCCGCAACCGCCATGACGGCGAGCTGTCCAACAACAAGGGCATCAACAAGCAGGGCGGCGGATTGTCGGCGCCAGCGCTGACGTCCAAGGACATGGCGGACATCAAGACAGCGGCCGCGCTGAATGTCGATTACGTTGCCGTGTCCTTCCCCAAGTCCGGGGCCGACATGCGCCAGGCGCGCGAATTGTTGTGCGAAGCCGGCTCCGACGCCCTGCTGGTGGCCAAGATCGAGCGCGTGGAGGCGGTCGCGAATCTTGACGACATCCTGCATGCCACGGACGGCATCATGGTGGCGCGCGGCGATCTCGCGGTCGAGGTCGGCGATGCGGCGGTGCCGGCGCTGCAAAAGCACATGATCCGCATGGCACGCGAGCACAACCGCTTTGCCATCACCGCCACGCAGATGATGGAGTCGATGATTGCCAGCCCGGTGCCAACTCGCGCCGAGGTATCGGATGTCGCCAATGCGGTGCTCGACGGCACCGATGCCGTGATGCTGTCAGCCGAGACCGCCTCGGGCGCCTATCCGGTGCAGGCGGTCGAAGCTATGGTGCGGGTGTGTTTCGCTGCGGAAAGGTCGCAGACCATTGCGCTCCAGACCGATGCACTCGACAAGCAGTTTCACGAGCAGGCGTTCAAGCGCATCGATCAGTCGATCTCGATGGCGGCGATATTCACCGCCTTTCATCTCAAGGTGAAGGCCATTGCCACGTTGACCGAGTCGGGTTCGACCACAATCTGGATGAGCCGGATCAATTCCGGCGTGCCGATCTACGCGCTGACGCCGCGCATCCGCACCCGCTATCGCGTCAGCATCTACCGCGGCGTCTATCCCTTGCTGACCAAGTACATCGCCACGGACCGCGATGAATTGCTGTGGCAGGCCGAGGACATCCTGATCGCGGCCGGCGCGGTGGAAGCAGGCGATCTGATCGTGCTCACCATCGGCGAGCCGATCGGCAAGGCGGGTTGCACCAACACCATGAAACTGGTCAAGGTCGGCGAGTACCGCCGGCCAAAACCGGCGCCCGGGTAAGGCAAGCGGATTGCCATGTCCCTGTTCGAATCCAGCATCGGAAGCCTGCCGCTGCTCGGCCGCGGCAAGGTGCGCGACATCTATGCGGTGGGCGAGGACAAGCTGCTGATCGTCACCACCGATCGCCTGTCGGCCTTTGATGTGGTTTTGCCGGATCCGATTCCAGGGCAAGGGCGCGGTTCTTACTGCGGTGGCCAACTTCTGGTTCGGCAAGCTGGCCCATGTCGTGCCCAGCCAGTTGACGGGGATTGATCCCGAGGCCGTGGTAGTGGGCGACGGGGAAAGGGTCCAGGTGCGCGGTCGCGCGCTGGTGGTCAAGCGCCTGAAACCGCTGCCGATCGAAGCGGTAGCGCGCGGCTACCTGATCGGATCGGGCTGGAAGGACTATCAGGCCAGCGGCGCGGTTTGCGGCATCGCGCTGCCGCCAGGCCTGAAAATGGCCCAGCAACTGCCGGAACCGCTGTTCACTCCGGCGACCAAGGCCGCTATGGGTGAGCATGACGAGAACATCGACTACGCCAGCGTCGAAAGGCTGATCGGCCCCGCACTGGCGAAGATGGTCAAGCAAACCACCCTGCGTCTGTATCGCGAGGCGGCAGCCTTGCGCGCTTGCGCGGCATCATCATCGCCGACACCAAGTTCGAGTTCGGCCAGGACGAGGACGGCCGCCTGCACCTGATCGACGAAGTGCTGACCCCGGATTCCTCGCGTTTCTGGCCGGCCGACCAGTACCAGGAAGGCAGCAACCCGCCGTCCTACGACAAGCAGTACGTCCGCGACTACCTGGAAACCCTGGACTGGAACAAGCAGGCGCCGGGACCGAAGCTGCCGCAAGACATCATTGACAAGACCGCCGCCAACTATCGTGAAGCGCCGACCCGCCTGACCGGCGCGCAGAAGGTCTGATTTGCCCGGCGAAATCCGTCCGATGAATGATTCCAGCGCCAACTCCCTGGCGCCGACCGCAACGGATGCCATCCCGCCGGGCTCCGCAGGGAACATTGCTCTTCCCAACGTCCGCCGCATCGGCTTTGACGCGCCCTTGAAATGGCTCGGACTGGGCTGGGCGGATCTCTGGCGGCAACCGGCGGCAAGCCTGTTCTATGGTGTCGCCATCGCCGCGGGCGGCGCCGTCATGCTCGGCCTTACGGTGCGCCTGCCCTATCTGTTTGCCGCCGCCGTCACCGGCTTCGTGCTCGTCGCACCGATGTTTGCAGCGGGGCTCTACGAACTCTCGCGCCGCTATCTCGCCGGTGAACCTGCCTCGCTTGTCCAGTCCATGCTGGCCTGGCAGCGCAACCCTTCCGGCCTGGTCGGCTTCGGCCTGCTGTCGATCCTCGTGGGCACGGCATGGCAACTGGTGTCGGTGGTGATCCTGGCCCTGTTCTACAAGGGCACCGCAATGGTGCCGATGGACATGATGATCGAAGTGGTGGTCGATCCGCGGCATTACATGATGTTCGTCGTCTACCTGTGCGCAGGCGCCGTGCTGGCCGCCCTCGTTTTCGCCCTCAGCGTGGTCTCGGTGCCGATGCTGGTTGACCGCCGTTGCGGCCTGCTGTGCGCGCTGGAGACGAGCATCGACGCGGTGGCGGAGAACCCGTTGCCTTTGGCTTTCTGGGCTTTCATCATCATGCTGCTGTGCGGCCTGGGTTTTGCCACCGTGCTGTTCGGGCTGATAGTTGTCCTGCCCTGGCTGGGCCACGCGAGTTTTCACGCCTACAAAGATCTGGTCGAATAGTCGGTCATTGGTGCGATAAGGCACTCGCAAGCCCGAGGCAGGACGCGTCGTTGCGGTCGTTCCGCAACGGTTGGGGCAAAATGCGGGCTCTCATCCATAAGAATCCCAAGCCCATGAACCCCCTGCTCGATTTCAGCGGTCTGCCCCGCTTCGACGCTGTTCAGCCCGAACACGTCACTCCCGCCATCCGCGAACTGCTCGATGAAAACCGCTCGTTGGTCGAGCGCCTGGTTGCCCCGGCAACCGTCGCCAGTTGGGACGCCTTCGTCCAACCGATGCTCGATGCCGGCGAGCGGCTGTCGCGCGCCTGGGGGGTCGTCGGCCATCTGCATTCGGTCAATGATGTGCCGCCATGGCGCGAGGCCTACAACGCGATGCTGCCCGAGGTATCGAGTTTTTATGCCGACCTCGGACAAAACCTTGCGCTGTTCGCCAAATTCAAGGCACTGGCCGCCGATCCCGGCTTTGCCGCCTTGTCGTCGGCCCGGCGCCGCGTCGTTGAAAACGACTTGCGCGACTTCCGGCTATCGGGTGCGGAATTGCCCGAGGAGCGCAAGCCGCGCTTCAAGGAAATCCAGGAGGAGTTGTCGGCACTGGGCGCGAAGTTCTCCGAGAACGTGCTCGATGCCACCAATGCCCATGCCGAATGGATCGAGGACGAAGCTGACCTCGCTGGCCTGCCGGGCGACGCCAAAGCGGCGGCCAGAGCGGCCGCAGAGAAGGATGGCGAGTCTGCCATACGCGCGGGCTGGAAGTTCACCTTGCATGCGCCGTCCTACATTCCCGTGCTGCAGTTTTGCGATAACCGCGAACTGCGCGCACGCATGTACCGCGCCTACGCCACGCGAGCTTCCGAGTTTGGCCCCGAGGGGCGGAACAACGGCCCGCTGATCGACCGCCTGCTCGCGCTACGTCATGAAGAAGCGCGAATGCTGGGGTATGCGAACTTCGCCGAGGTCTCGCTCGCCACCAAGATGGCCGACACGCCGGCCCAGGTCGCCGCTTTCCAGCGCGACATGGCGGCCAAGGCGCGCTCCTTTGCCGAGAGGGACATCGCCGAGCTGCGGGATTTTGCCAAGGATGAACTTGGCATGCCGACGCTGGAAAGCTGGGATCTCGCCTGGGCCTCGGAAAAGCTCAAGCAGGCGCGCTACAGCTTCTCCGACGACGAAGTGAAGCAGTACTTCCCGGAGCCGAAGGTGCTGGCCGGGCTGTTCCGCGTCATCGAGGCCTTGTTTGCGGTCCGCCTGACGCCGGACATTGCTCCGGTGTGGCATCCCGCTGTGCGCTTCTTTCGCATCGAGCGCGCCGGCAAGCTGATCGGCCAGTTCTATCTCGATCTGTATGCGCGCGAAACCAAGCGTGGCGGCGCCTGGATGGACGAGGCGATCACCCGGCGCCGTGTCGCGGGCGGCTTGCAGACGCCGGTGGCTTACCTCAACTGCAACTTCCCGGCGCCCCTGGACGCGGCTGGCAAGCCCGCCACCTTCAGCCACGATGATGTCATCACGCTGTTCCATGAATGCGGCCACGGTCTGCACCATCTGCTGACGCAGGTGGACGAGCTGCCGGTGTCGGGCATCCATGGCGTCGAATGGGATGCCGTGGAGTTGCCAAGCCAGTTCATGGAAAACTTCTGCTGGGAATGGGATGTACTGAGCGGCATGACCGCCCATGCCGAAACCGGGGCGCCGCTGCCGCGCCCGCTCTATGACAAGATGATCGCGGCGAAGAATTTCCAGAGCGGTTTGCAGACCCTGCGGCAGATTGAATTCGGTTTGTTCGATCTGTTGCTGCACAGCAAGTTCGTGCCAGGGGCCGGCACGGGTTTCATGGACTTGCTGGCCGGGGTGCGCCGCGAAGTGGCGGTGCTGACGCCGCCCGAGTGGAACCGTTTCCCGCACAGTTTCTCGCACATTTTCGGCGGCGGCTATGCGGCGGGTTACTACAGCTACAAGTGGGCCGAAGTGCTTTCCGCCGACGCCTATGAGGTCTTCGAAGAAGCCGCGAAGGCCGGTGGCAGCACACTCGATGCTGCCACCGGCGAGCGCTTCTGGCGCGAGATTCTGTCCGTCGGCGGTTCGCGCCCGGCACTCGAATCCTTCAAGGCGTTCCGCGGTCGCGAGCCGCAACCCGATGCTTTGCTGCGGCATCACGGGATGACTGTGGCGGCCTGATTCGCCGCTGCCAGTCACGCAACACTTTGAAACGCAGCCGCCCGATGCTGCCGATCTCAGCAGTCATTCGGCCCATGCTATCATCAGCACTCGGTTATATTTCCGGCATCGTGGAGCACCCATGACGACTCATATTCCTGCCCTGACCCCAGCCAGTCGCGAAGGCCGTTCCTTCCGATTGCTCACCATCGCGGCATTTATTGCCGTGATGTTCGCACCGACCGCGTACGCACAGGCCCCTGCCGCGGCAGCCGGCGTGGTAGCGGCGCCGTCTCCCGCCCAGTTGGAGAAACTGGTCGACCGGATCGCGCTATACCCGGACGACCTTGTTTCGATCATCCTGCCGGCGTCGATCAATCCCTTGCAACTCGTTCAGGCGGAGCGGTTCCTGCAAAAGCGCAAGGCCGATCCGAAGGCGCCGGTCGACGAAAGATGGGACGATGCGGTGAAGTCCTTGCTCAACTATCCCGAGGTCGTCAAGGCCATGAGCGCCGATCTCGACTGGACGTCCGCACTGGGTGAGGCCGTTGTCGCCGACCAGGGTGCGGTACTCGAGGCGATCCAGGTGTTCCGCCGCAAGACGCAGGCGGTCGGCAATCTCAAGTCCGACGCCAAGCAGACCGTTGTGGTCGAGAAGGAAGTCATCCAGATCGTCCCCGCGGATCCGCAAGTGATCTACGTGCCGCAGTACAACCCGGCCACCGTGGTGGTCTCTGGCGGATATTCGTCGTGGGGCTACTATCCGGCGCCCTACCCGGTCTACTACTACCCTTATCCTCCCGGTGCTGCCTTCGCCACCGGCTTGATCTGGGGTGCCGCCATCGGCGCGGCATGGAGCGGCAACCGTTACAACTCCAACTGGGCTGGGGCGGTAACAACGACATCAACATCAACAACAGCACCAACATCAATCGCGGTGGAAATACCGTCAATCGGCCTGGTACCGGTACGGGTCAGCGGCCGGGTGCCGGAGCTGGCTCCGGTTCAAGCCAATGGAAGCCCAACAAGCAACCGGGGCAGGTCAGCGGTTCCATCGGCAAGCCTTCGGGCGGTCGCGTCGGTGACGCCGGTGGTAGTGGCTTCGGCGGTGGGTCGCGCCCATCTACGCAGCCGGCGGGTGGCGTTGGTGGCGGTGGCTCCGGCGGCGGGTCTCGTCCCTCGACGCAGCCTGCGGGTGGTGGCCGCGATTACGGTGGCGGCGCCTTCGGCGGCAGTAGCGCTTCGGGTCGCCAGACGCAGATGGATAGCTCGCGTGGTGCCGCGAGCCGCAGTTCGATGTCGGGCGCAGGAGGCGGCGGGCGGTCCGGCGCTAGCGCGGGCAGTTTCGGTGGTGGTGGCGGTGCACGGGCCAGCGGTGGTGGCGGTGGCGGCGGTGCCCGTGCCGGCGGTGGCGGCGGCGGCGGCGGGGGCGGTGGCGGTGGTGGTGGTGGCGGCCGTGGCGGCGGCGGACGTCGCTAGGAGGTGACCATGAATCCCATGCCTGCAATCAACATTGTGACGATACTCATGAACCTATTTGCTTGAATCAAGGCCTGCTTGCGCCGGTTGGCACTGATCTTCTTGCTTGCCATGCCGGTGGCCGCCACGGCTGCCGAGCAGCGGACCTTCGCTACTCCGGAGGCGGCAGTCGATGCCCTGCATGCGGCCCTCAAGGCCAACGACGAAGCGGCGCTGTCGGCAATTTTCGGCGACAGGCACAAGGAGATGGTAGCCAGCGGCGATGCGGCGCAGAATGCCGCCGATCGCGCGAAGGCGGCCGAGGCGCTGACCGCGTTCCGCGTGCTGGACAGTCGCGGCGAGGATCGTCGCGTGCTGCTGATGGGCATCAACGCCTGGCCCTTGCCGATCCCGCTGGTGCGGAACGGTAGCGTCTGGCGCTTCGCCACCGAGGAGGGGGTCGAGGAAATGATCAACCGGCGCATCGGCGGCGACGAGAACAGCGCCATCGAAGTGATGCGCGCCTATGTCGATGCGCAACGCCAGTATGCCTCGGTAGATCGCGATGGCGACGGCGTGTTGCAGTATGCGCAAAAGCTCGCCAGCACGCCGGGCAAGCAGGACGGCCTTTACTGGCCGGCCGATGCTGCCAAGGGTGAGGAAGAGAGTCCCTTCGGGCCGCTGATCGCTGCCAGTTCGGCGTATCTCAAGGGGCATGCAAAGGGCGACCCCTTCCGCGGCTACCATTTCCGCATCCTGACGCGCCAGGGCAAGAGCGCCGCCGGCGGCGCCTACAGTTATGTCATCAACGGTCGCATGATCGCTGGCTTCGCCATGGTCGCCTATCCGCATCTCTACGGCGCGAGCGGGGTCATGACCTTCATCGTCAACCACAACGGCAAGGTCTTCCAGAAGGATCTCGGCAAGGATTCCGAGAAGATCGGCGCCGCGATGACCAGTTTCGATCCGGGCCCCGGGTGGAAGGAAGTCACCCCTTGAGTAGCGCCTGACAGGCGCCGGATTTCGGTTCGGCGCTCGTGTAGGGAAATCGTTGCTAGCGGGCCGCAACGGGGTGTATCCGGCGCACCTTCAAACGTACCCCTTGATACGCCGGATCGTTCAGTCATGACGACACTCGCGAAGACAGGCCGACGCACGAGGTCACCACCCCCATGGCGTTTTCGCCGGCGCGCGCCGGGATCCTGGCGGCTGTCGCCCTCGCCTTGGCCCTCCTGGCGTTTTCCGCTCCCCTGCGGGCCGCTGCTCTGCTTGGTGTGGGCACCACGGCGTCGAGTCCGTCCGGCGGCGGCTCCCAAAGCACGTCCTGGGATGCCGGAAAAGTCCGCGCGGCACTGAAGGAGGCGGAAGATGACCTGGTTCAGTTCGAGAACAGCCCCATCCATTTGGGCAGCATCACGACGGACATCCCTCGTGAGGATATCGACAGGCGCAAGTTTTTCCTCAAGGAAACGGTCGATAATTTCAAGCTGCAACTGAGGAATCTGGAGCGGCTGGCAAGCGCCGGCCAGCAGCTCACGAGGACGCGGCAGCACGTCGAGGCCTGGACAGGTTTCGACAACCCGCCGCCGTATCCGCTGGTCTTTGTCGATTTGCTGGCGCAGGAAGCGCAGGCGGTTGAAGACAAGCTGAAGGCGCTCGGCGCGAGACGGGAAACGCTCAGGGAAGTGCGCGATCAACTGACCCGCACGCTGCGCACCGGCGCGGGGAGCGAACGTCTGCAGGCAGAAAAGTCACAGCGTGCCACATTGATTGCGACCAGCACGGAGGCCTGGGCGACCGAACAGACCAAGGCTCATCTCAGAGCGCTGTCGGCGATGAGCCAATCCCTGGGCATCGTTGACGAGCTTTTCGACATCGAGATTACTGCAACCAGACTCGCTGCCCAGCTTGCGAAAAAGAAACTTGAAAGCGCGGGGAGCAATGTCGTATTTCCCGAGTCAGACTATTCAAAAATTCAGGACAGCCTGGCCAACGAGAGGAGCCGCGCCGAGCGACTAATCAGCCTCGTGATGGAAGCCGGCCAGAAGGCATCGCTTGAGCTGGAAAGCCTGAATCAGGAAATAGCGGAGATTACCGCGGCGGAAATGCTTCGTGGCAGCGACCCCGCGACAATCAAGGATAAAGTCAGCGCACTGCAGAATGCCGCCGGGATCGCCCAGCTACGAAGCAAGGCTAGCGAAAGTCTGATTATGCCGTTCCGGGTAATCCCGCCCGCCCTGGAAATCAAGCTGTCCCTGGAGCTACCGCTACCGTTTTCGGCAAGCGCACACTGCCGAATTCGTCCGCGAGGCCACACAGGCTTACGCGAAGTACGCGGCCGCGCTTGCCCTGTTCGCGCGTTACATCGATCAGCAACTGGCCAGCGTCACCGCCGATGTTGCCGCCCTGAAGGACCGATCGCAAGGCGCCCTGGAGCAAACGCAGCAGGCAACAATTTCCACGCAACTGGCAATCCAACTTGATCGCGAGCAGCAGATCAGGGAAGCGCAGGCGCTGCTATCGTCCGCGCAATGGATTGTTTCGCGACTCGGCGACGACCTGGGCGCCGAAAAATCGGAACGTGGCGTGATGGATCGCCTGGAGGTCGCTGCCCTCAGCGGCAAAGATGCGGCGATGGCCATCTGGAACTACGAACTGTTTACGGCCGAGCAGACCATTGATGTGGATGGCCGCAAGGTTACCGGGGTCAGTAGCGTCACGATCGGCAAGATCGCTCGCGCCATCCTGATTTTTTCCTTCGGTGTTCTGCTGGCGGTGTGGCTGGGACGCACCGCAGAACGCTTTCTGGTGAATCGCATCGGCTACGATGCAATGCGCGCGCGCATCCTGCGCAAATGGATACTGACGCTGAGCCTTGCAATCCTGCTGGTTTCAGTACTGACCTGGGTCAATATTCCACTGACGGTCTTTGCCTTTCTCGGTGGCGCCATCGCGATCGGTATCGGCTTCGGCATGCAAAACCTCCTAAAGAACCTGATGAGCGGCCTGATGCTGCTTTTCGAGCGCCCGTTTCAGCCGGGTGATCTGATCGAGGTGGGCAACCTGAGGGGTACGGTCATCGAAATTGGCATTCGCTCGTCGATCATCCGCAGCGCAGACGGTGTCGACACGCTGATCCCCAACAGCACCTTCCTCGAGCAGAATGTCACCAACTGGGTTCTTGAAAACCCGGCTGTGCGTTTCAAGATCACGATCGGCGTGGCCTACGGTTCGGATGTCCGGGAAGTGGCCCGCCTGCTGATTGAATGCACCGAGCGCCACGGTCTGGTACTCAAGGAGCCCGCGCCGGATGTGCTGTTCGAGGATTTCGGGCCCGACGCGCTGAACTTCGGTCTGTACTACTGGGTTGCCATTGGCCCCAAGGCCAGTGGCGCCAAGGTCGCCAGCGACCTCCGCTTCATTGTCGAGAAATCGATGAACGAGCATGGCATCGTAATAGCCTACCCGCAGCGCGATGTGCATATCGACTCGGCTCAAGCGCTCAAGATCGAGCTTGTCGACAACAGGCAGTGAGAGCGCTGCTTGCCCTGGATGACTCTTGATGACCGCATCTGCCGCTGAAACCGGAAACTGCTCGATACCGCGGTCGCGGTCGGCTTGAGGCGGTCGGCCGTCAGTCGGCGTCCGTTTTGCCTCGCGGGTCGGCAATCCAGGCTTCGAGCAAGGTGTAAGTCACGGCCAGCACCACCGGGCCGACAAAAATGCCGATCAGCCCGAAACCCAGCAGGCCGCCAATGACGCCGGCAAAGATCAGCAGCAGCGGCAAATCCGCGCCTTTCTTGATCAGGATCGGGCGCAGGAAATTGTCCATGGTGCCGACAATCAGGCTCCATATCAGAAGAAAAATTCCCCACCCCGTGTCGCCCATCCAGAACATCCAGCCGACGGCGGGAAAGAGAATGAGCCCCGGCCCCAACTGGGCGATGCACAGCATCAGCATCACCGCCGTGAGCGGCGCGGCGAAAGGCACCCCGGCAACGGCCAGGCCGATGCCGCCAAGCACCGACTGAACGATCGCAGTGACGCCTACCCCGAGGGCCACGCCACGGATCGCCAGCCCGGCCAGGATGATCGAGTTCTCACCGTGATCGCCAGCCAGGCGGCGGCCAAAACGCCTGACGCTACCCGCCGCCGCTTCGCCGCTGGCGTAGAGGATGGCCGACAAGAGCACGATCAGCAGAAACTGGATCAGCATGAAGCCCATGCCACCTGCCTGCGCAAGAACCCACCTGCCGAATTCAGCCGCGTGGGGCTCGGCTCGTGCCATCAGCCCCTGTGGGCCGGAATCGGCCAGTTGCCCCCAGAACGTGTTCAGTTTCTTGCCTATCAGCGGCAAGCCAGCCACCCACTCGGGCGGTTGCGGCAATCCTGACGTGACGAACGTCCTGGCCAGATTGGCTATGTCGTCGGCGTGATCGACAATGGTAGCGATCGCCAGCCAGAGGGGAACCACCAGCAGCAGCAGCAAGGCCAGCGTCATTGCCGTTACGGCCAGCGCGCGCCGACCACCGAACCGCTGCTCCAGCGACTTGAGCATCGGCCAGGTGGCCACCACGATCATCGTGGCCCACACCGTGGCCGCCAGGAACGGGCGCAGGACCCAGAGCGAGACCGCGATCATCAGCAGAAGGCAGAGGATTGCCAGTGTGGTGCGGGTCAGATCACGTTGAATTTCGGCCATTCGGGGCCTCACTTGAAAAAATGGAAATTGCATTTTACCGGAAGGCAGGATATGCGGCACGTTCCGCTTGTCTTCGGCGATCTTCCGCCGTCGCGTCGGCGCCGACTCTCATGTTGGCAAAGGGGCTGGATCCCCCGCCTGGGGGCGGTATGATCGGCCCACCACGAACTGAATATCGCCCGTCGGTGATCCACGGGACGACATTGGCGGACAAGCAAGCCCGTAAAGACAAGGCCGATCTGATATGAAAATCGCGACATGGAACGTCAATTCCCTCAAGGTGCGCCTGCCGCATGTGCTCGACTGGCTGGCGGCGACCCAGGCCGACGTGCTTTGCCTGCAGGAAACCAAGATGGAGGACAAGGTCTTCCCCTATGCCGAACTGGAAGCCGCCGGTTATCGCGCCGCGCACAACGGGCAGAAGACCTATAACGGCGTCGCCATCCTGGCGCGCGGCAAGCTGGCGGACGTGCGCTGCGACATCCCCGATTTCGCCGACGAGCAGAGGCGCGTGCTCGCCGCCACGGTGGATGGCCGGCGCATCGTCTGCGCCTACATGCCCAACGGGCAGGCGGTCGGTTCCGACAAGTACGAGTACAAGCTGCGCTGGCTGGCGGCCCTGGCCGGCTGCGTGCGCGAGGAGTTGCAGCGCTGGCCAAACCTCGCCTTGCTGGGCGACTACAACATCGCGCCGGAAGATCGCGACGTCCATGATCCCGTGGCATGGAAGGACCAGATTCTGTGCAGCGAACCCGAGCGCGCCGCGTTTCGGCAGTTTCTCGACCTGGGTCTGGCCGATGCGTTCCGTCTCTTCCAACAGCCGCAGAAGATATACTCGTGGTGGGATTACCGGCAAATGGGCTTTCGCCTCAATCGCGGCTTGCGCATCGACCATATCCTGCTCTCGAAGCCACTGGCTGCGGCATGCCGCGCCTGCGTCATCGACAAGGCGCCGCGCAAGCTGGAGAGGCCTTCCGACCATGCTCCCGTGATGGCCACGCTGGAGGCTTGACCGGGGTGAAAGCGAAGCTTCAGGCGAGGCCGGCGTCGGTTTCAGCGACGTCGAGCGAAGCCGCCGAAACCGATGCCGAAGCGCTGGTCGCGCTCTATCCGGTCCTGGCAAGGCTGCCGGCCGGGCTGCTAAGCCGCATCGGCAACAGCTTGCAGACTTTGTCGCTGCCTTCCGGTGCCACGGTATTCGACGAGCGCCAGCCGTGCCGGGGTTTCCCTTTCGTTCTTGGTGGGGCGATCCGCGTCCTCAAGGTCAGCGCCAATGGACGCGAGCTGCCGCTGTATCGGGTGGTGGCGGGCGAGAACTGCATCATCACCTCGAGCTGCCTGCTCGGTCACGCCGACTACAACGCGCGGGGCCTGACCGAGGGGGCGACGAGCCTGGCGCTGCTGCCGCGCGAATTGTTCGACGAGATGCTGGGCGAGCCGGCCTTTCGCGATTTCGTGTTTTCGCTGTTCTCCGAGCGCATGGCCGAACTGATGCAACTGGTGGAGGAGGTGGCTTTCCGCAAGCTCGACCAGCGCCTGGCGGCGCTGCTGCTGGGCAAGGGGCGCGTGGTGCACGCCACCCACCAGCAGTTGGCGGATGAACTCGGCAGCGTGCGCGAAATCGTCAGCCGGCTGCTCAAGGGCTTTGCCGAGCAGGGACTGGTGCGGCTCGGTCGTGAGCAGGTGGAGCTACTCGACCCCGGCGGCTTGCGCCGGGTTGCCTCTGTGACTTAGGTGGCTGGGGGCGGCAGGCAACCAGACCAATCTTCATGCATGAGTGACACGGCACCCCTGACGATGAAACACGCGAAAAGCGAATTAAAGGCCCGCCCCTCCCATCCGCTTCGCGGCCCACGGCTGGCTTTGCACAGCCAGCCGGCTGCGGCGGCGCGACGCATGCGTCGCGAATTCCCGCCTCGCCCCCTCACGGGGCGCCTTCTGATGCCCCTGCGGAGTGGCTAAGCCGGCAAACGACGCGGGCAAAGCCACTCCGGATGGTCAGCTCGCTTCGCTCGACTGTCACCAGTCGCTCCGAACGAGTTGTTTCGCGCTAACCAGAGGCAAGAGTCGGCGCTGGGGGGCGGCGATAGCGGGAGAGAATCCCGCGCCCTCATCGCCATCAGCGATGGCTGAATAGGAGTGAGCCGGTGAGTATCGAAAATGGCAGTGTTTCTAGCCGAGCTGTGTTTTTCGATTATGGGATTGACGTGCGTCAATAGATGCGCGCATATTGGTACGAAGTTTCGCCAGGAGGAACCCGGAGCATGGCAACGCACCCAACATCCGATAGTTCTTCGACCGCGACGTCTCTGCGGCTCCGGTTCGACGCGTTCGAGCTCGACGAAGCCGATGCCCGTCTGACGCGCGATGGCGAACCCATGGCGCTCGCGCCCAAGCCGTTCGAGGTGTTGTGCGCGCTCGCGCGCAAACCGCGAATGCTCGTCACGAAGAATGCATTGCTGGACAGCGTGTGGGGGCACCGCTTTGTCAGCGACTCGGTGCTCAAGACGACCGTCAGCGCATTGCGCGCAGCACTGGGTGACGACCCGAAACAACCGCGCTACATCGAGACGGTGTCGCGGCGCGGGTATCGCTTCATTGGTAGGGTGAGCGCGGCTGCGACGCCCGGCGAGTCACCGCCAGCCACAATGAGCTCGGCGGCTGATGAGCTATCGGGGAATCCATTGTCGATCACCGGCCGATCAGATGCCATCGAGCGGCTGCGGGCCGCATGGCGTCTCGCGTGTTCAGGCAAGCGCCAGATCGTGTGGGTCGCGGGTGAGCCCGGCGTGGGCAAGACCACGCTGATCGAGTATTTCGTGGCCGAAGTCGGCGAGGGCAACTGCGCCCACGGTCAGTGCATCGAACAGTCTGGTGCGGGCGAGCCCTACCTTTCTGCTCTTGAAGCGCTCTCGACCTTGTCCCGCCGCGATCCGTCGTTAGGCGCATTGATACGTGCACTGGCGCCAACCTGGCTGCTGCAGCTTCCGTGGCTGAGCAGTGCCGAGGAACGCGATGTCTTGCGGCGTGAGCTTTCCGGCTCGGGCCCGGCTCGTATGATGCGCGAGTTTGGTGAGCTGTTGGAGCGTTACACGGAGAATCGGCCGTTACTGCTTGTGACCGAGGACCTGCACTGGAGCGGCCAAGCGACGGTGCAGCTCATCGACCACATTGCGCGCCGGCGCGGCTCGACACGACTGCTGTGGCTCGCAAGCTTCCGACTTACCGAGATTATCGCCACCGACCATCCGCTCAAATCATTGCGCCACGAGCTGCGGCTTCACGGCCTGTCCGACGAGATCTTGCTCGACGCGTTTTCCGAAGAGGAGGTGGCCGATTATGTCGCCGCAAGAATTCCGGGCCTTGCGGCCGAGGAAGCATTCGTGCGCGCGCTGCATGCCCGCACCGAGGGGCTGCCTTTGTTCGTCGCCGACGTCGTGAATGATCTCGTGGAGTGGGGAGAGCGCGCGACCGAGGGTGAAGCATCCGCGCGCCAGTGTCTCTCGTCGATGGCAATACCGGAGAACCTGGCCGGCGTCATCGATCAGTACATCCAGCGGCTCACGCCGGCGGAGCGCACGCTGCTCGAGGCGGCGAGCGTTTGCGGCATGCAGTTCCGGCTCACCACCGTTGCGGAGGTGCTGCAAGTCGATGTTGCAGTGCTGGGTGCATCATGCGCGGAGCTGGTGCGCCGACAGCGATGGCTGACTCAGGCCCCGCTGGAGCGGCCGAACGCCGCAAGCGACGTGCTCTACACGTTCCGGCACGCGCTCTACCGCGAGGTGCTGTACAACCAGATCGGTCCTGTCGCCCACGCGGGCTCCATCTCAAGGTTGCTGCCGCACTGGAGCGCGAGCGTGCGAATGGAGCGAATGTCACGGCCGCCGACCTTGCGTCCCACCTTGAGCTCGGTCACCAGTACATCCCCGCAATCCGCTACTACGTCGAAGCCGCCGAGTGGGCTCTGATGAACTTCAGCCCCGCCCGGACGATGGAACTTACGGAACGGGCGTTGGCGCTTCTCCGACTGATCGCCGGGAGCGATGAACAAGCAGGGCTTGAGATCAGCCTCGCCACGCTGCGGGGCACGGCCGCCATTCAGGTGCACGGCATAAGCTCGATCCACGTAAAGCAGGCGCTCCAACGCGCGCAATCCCTGCTCGACGACTTGCCGCACCATCCATTACGGGGATTGGTTCTCCATCCGCTGGGACTCTCACTTTACCTGAGGGGGGAACTCGACGAGGCCGAGGCGCTTGCCCGGCGCAGCGAAAGTCTGTCGGCAGCGACCGGAGATCGGACGGCCCTGCTTTGCGCGTGCGTGACCCATGGATTGATTCAGCACTTGCGCGGCCGGCCGCGCATCGCGCGGGACTGGCTCGAGAAAGCTCTCGATGCAGGTCGCAATCTCGATGCGAGCGCATCGCCCGCCGTCTTCGTCGCGGATCCGAGCGTCATTATCCTCGGCATGCTCGCGCTCGACTCGTTGCACCTGGGGCTGGTGGAGCAGGGGCGCGAACGCCTCGCCGCCGCATACCGGCGCGCGCGCGATCTGCGTGTCCCGCCGCCACAAATGGCGGCACTCTGGCTGGAGGGTCGGTTCGAGGTGCGGCTGGGCAATCCGGCACGCGTCGCAGACATTTCCGAGCAGTTGCGAGTATTGGCGGACGAGCACGCACTGGCCGGCGCCCAGGCGGCACATCTTTGGTTTCGAGGCTGGTCGCAGGTACAACTTGGCGATCCGCGCGCCGGCTGTCGCATGATACGCGAAGGGTACGAGTCAAGCGTTCTGCTCGGCATGCGAGCGTGGGCAAGCGAAACGCTCGGTTATGCCGCGGAAGCGCTTGCGAGCGCCGGCGATTGGGCCGGGGCCCGGCAGCAACTCGACGAAGCGATGCAGTGCGCCGATGCGATCGGCGAACGGGAGTACCTGCCGCAGTTGCTCGTGCTCGACGCGCGAATTGCGTATGCCGTCGGCGAAAGCAAGCGGGCGGGCGAATCGATACGGCAGGCCATCGCCGAAGCCCGCGCTCAGGAAGCACCGTGGCTCGAGATGATTGCGCTTTGCGCGCTCTGCGAGCGCAACGACGCAACTACTCGTGACCGGGAGGCGCTCCGTCTCGTGCTCGAAAGAGTTGCCGGGGGCCGTGACACGCCGCCGGTCGCAACAGCTCTGGCATTGCTCGAAGGCATGCGCGGAGCCTGACAGGGCACGCCGCCCGGCGCCGCGCTCCAGGCTTGAGATCGACCGTCACCCCATCTCCATCAACGTGTCTCGTTGAGCCGCTCGACCAGATCGCGCCGCCAATTCGGAAACCCGGCCTCGAGCACCTTCGGCAGTTCGGCCGCCGGCAACGCCGGACTCCAGAACCACCCCTGTCCGCAGTCGACGCCGGCAGCCTGCAGAAAAAACGCCTGCGCCGCGGTCTCCACACCCTCAGCAACAACCCGCGCGCGTATCAAGGATGCCAGCGCGATGATACCCCGCAGCAGCCGCTCGGCCGTCACATCCTTGGTCAGCAGCGCGACCTGCGAGCAGTCCAATTTCAGGATATCGATGGTGAGACCGAGCATTTGCGCGATGCCGCTGTGCCCGGTGCCGAAATCATCCACCGCCAGCCGGATTCGGTTCTGCCGCCCGAGTTCGAGCGCGGCGCGCCCTTGCGCGCCGAGCGCCTGCCGCTCCGTTATCTCGCAGACAAGACGGTCTTGATAGGGCACCAGGTCAAGTTCAACGAGCATGTCGCAGATCGGCGCCTCGCCGAGCGGCGTTCGCGCGCCAAGTATCGCCGGTGGCACGTTTACGCTGACGTAAAAACCTGGGTAGCGTTCGAACATTGGCACCGTGTCGCGACGGATCATGCCCAGCAATCGCCGCATCAGGCGGTCGAGCAGAACCGGATCACTTTCGATCTGCTCGATGACCGGGCCGATCGAACCCGCCCTGCCGCCGACGTCGACGATCCGCAACAAGGCCTCGAAACCCGCGATAGTGCCGGTATTGAGATCGACAATCGGCTGGTAGTGCACGGTCATGCGCTCCAGCATCATCAGGAGATCCTGGTTCATTAGTCCGGCCCCGCGATCAGACGCGCTGCTCGATCGGCGGCGACGCCGAGGCGAGATCCCCTCTGCTCAGCCGACGATATGGTAACCGCCATCGACATGCATGGTGTCGCCGGTAATAAGCTTCGCAAAATCCGAAGCGAGAAACGCCGTCGCCATACCTACATCCTCGATCGTGACCAGCATGCGGCTGGGGGCACGTTGCGCGGCAGTCTCCATCAGCTCGTCGAAGCGATTGATTCCGGACGCGGCGCGGGTCTGGATCGGACCGGGTGATATCGGATGGACGCGGATTCCTTTCGGTCCCAGTTCGGCCGCCAGGTAGCGGGCCGATGCCTCGAGCGCTGCCTTGACGGGCCCCATCACGTTGTAATGCTCAACCACCTTCTCCGCACCGTAATAGCTCATGGTAAATAGTGCGCCACCGTCCTTCATCAGGGGCTCCGCCAGCTTCGCCATGCGGATGAACGAGTGGCAGGAGACATCCATCGCGCTCAGGAAACCGTCGCGCGAGCAATCGGTAACGCGGCCATGCAGATCCTCACGCGGCGCGAAAGCGATGGAATGCAGGGCGATGTCGAGTTTTCCCCAGGTCTTGTCTATGGCCTCGAACACAGCCTCCAGTTGCCCCTCTTCGCGCACGTCGCAGGGTAGGTACAGGGCCGGATCGACCCCGAGGTGATCGGCCAGCGGCTGTGTGTACTTTTTGGTCTTGTCGTTGAGATAGGTCATCGCGATTTCTGCGCCGAGGGCACGGAAGGCGAGCGCGCAGCCGTAGGCGATGGACTGATTGTTGGCGATGCCGACGATCAAGGCCTTCTTGCCTTCAAGGGCGCCCGCAGGGCCCTTGACCTGCTCGTTGATGTCTTCGAAAAATTGTTCAGTGGCAGTCAATTGTGTCATCACTTTCTCCTAGGCTGTTCCATCATTTCTGATACACGTAGGTGCCGGGCGCGTCGCACAAAGGCTCATAGCCCTTATCCGGGGCGCCCATGGGCGGCGGCGTAGTGCCGCCGCTCGAATGCTGCACCAGCCACTGGTCCCAGGCTGGCCACCACGAGCCTTGCGTGACCGGCGTCTGCGCCTTCCAGGTCTCGGCATCGAGGCAGCGTTCGCCTTCCTTGCAGGTCGTCATCTGGAACTTGCGGCGCGGGCGGCCTGGCTCGTTGACGATGCCGACGTTATGGCCGCCGCTGGTGAGCACGAAGGTGAGTTCGGTAGCGTCACTTTGCAGGTGCAGCTTGTACACCGAATGCCAGGGGGCGACGTGGTCGCCGGCCGCGGCGACGCAGAAGATCGGCAGGTGGATGTCGCTGATCTGGATCGGGCGCCCCTCGACGCGGTATTTGCCCTGGAACAGCTCGTTGTCGCCGTACAGCCGGCGCAGCACCTCCGAATGCTGGCGGTAGGGCATGCGGGTGCCGTCGGCGTTCCAGGCCAGCAGGTCGAAGATGGGCTCGCGCTGGCCGAGATAGTACTCGCGCACCATCTTCGACCAGATCAGGTCCGAGGACTTCAGCAGTTGGAAGCCGCCGGAGACCTGTTTCGGATCGAGGTAGCCTTGTTCCCACATCATGTCCTCGAGCAGCGTTGCCTGGCTCGCATTCATGAACACCGAAATCTCCCCCACCTCGGTGAAATCGGTCATGGTGGTGAACAGCGTGATGCTCGCCAGACGATCATCGCCGTCGCGCGCCATCGTCGCCGCGGCGATCGTCAGCAGAATGCCGCCCAGGCAGTAGCCAACCGCGTGGATCTTGCGGTCCGGCAGCATCGCCGAGACGGCGTCGATCGCCGCCATGGTGCCGAGCTTGCGGTAGTCTTCGATCCCCAGGTCGCGGTCCTCCGGCCCTGGGTTGAGCCAGGAGATCATGAACACCGTATGGCCGCGGTCCACCAGGTACTTGACCAGGGAGTTGTGGGGCGAGAGATCCATGATGTAGTACTTCATCATCCACGCCGATTGAATCAGCACCGGTTCGCGCTGAACGCTCGCCGTGGTGGGCGTGTACTGGATCAGCTCCATCAGGCGGTTGCGGTAGACGACCTTCCCGGGAGTGACGGCGACCGTCTTGCCGACCTCGAACGGCTCGGTTCCGGCCGGCGGCTCGCCGCGGATACCGCGCCGAAAGTCTTCGACGAAGTTCTGCGCGCCGTACAGCAGGTTGGCGCCGCCCTCGGCGAGGGTGGTTTGCAGGATCTCGGGATTGAGCAACGGAATGTTGGAGGGCGAGAACATGTCGAGCACTTGGCGCATGATGAACGAGACCGCCTCTTCGTCGTGCTTGGAGACTCCGCGAATGCCGGTCGTGGCGTTGTGCCACCACTGCTGATCGAGCAGGAAGGCCTGATAGATGACGTTGAACGGATAGCGCTGCCAGGCCTCATGCTCGAATCGATGGTCTTGAGCCAGGGGCTCGATGCAGGGCGCGGCGCCGGGGTCGGCCGCGCACGTCGCGGCGTAGCGTCCCAGGCGCAGTGCCTTGCTCACGGCTTTCTTGCCGAGCTCGGCCTGCTTGCCGGGAGAGCTGGCCAGATGCGCCATCCAGCCGAGAAGGTCCAGAGCGACGGCGATAGGCGAGAGGCCGCCGGTGGCGCGGGCGACGGCCGCGTGCGTCATGCGATCCGCGCTTTCCAGCCATTCGGTCTCGTACACGGCGCGGTCGCCGATGCGCCGAGCGGGCTGGGCGCCGGGCACGCCTGCCTGACGCGATGCGGCGGCTGGATCGAGCGCGCCTTGCTTCGGTGAGGGCACAGCCGGCCCATTTGATGCGCCTGGCGCAATCGCTCTACGATCGTCGCTCGGGTTGGTCACGGATGTTGCAGTTGATGCTGGGTTCATGGTCGGTTCTCCATTCATATGACACTCTTGTGATGCTCAACGGGTAGCGTACTCGCATCCGATCGCCGAGAGGTAAGCGAAAGGTCAGGCTTTGGTCTGCATCTCGTCGCGCTGGTTCTCGCGGCATCGCCGGTCGCTGCCGACGAGCTTCAGAAGATTGATTCGGAGCAACCTGTTCAGCTACTCCACGGGCACCCGCGCGGGCGCGACCTCGATCCGCGCGGCGCCCACCGCTGTCGGCCCACTGCCGACCATGCGCGCGATGTCCCGCTTCATCAGCTCCCGAATGGCGGGCGATTCGAGGATTGCCGACCTCGCTGCGGCGCGAAGCCGATCGACTGCTTCACTTGGCAGAACGAGCGAAGTAGGCAAACGGTGCAGATAATCGCGCTCGGCCGAGTCCTTCAGGACCGCGAATGACACGTCGATCACGTGGATGTTGATGTCCGGCGCGCGCAGGATGAAATCCAGCTTCGGATTTCCCTCCGCTATCGGCTTGATGGCCGCGCGCACCACCCGCAACACTTCCCACCCCGCCTGCATATCCTTCAGCGTCTCGACGGTGTCATACGAGTAGCGATCGATCGGCGCGCCGGCCGCCTTGATGAGCAGTTCGATCATTCCAGGGGGGTCCTCGTTCAAGCTCCAGTCGTTGGGAGGAGTTGCCAGCGAGTTGACAACGAAGACGAAGACCTCGCGCAAGTGGTCAAACGGCGTCTCCATGCCCAATGCGTGGAGCGACGCGAACGTCGATAGGACATCCAGCACACCCCGAGCGCCGATATTGTCGGAGATGCCGCCGTCCACAAGATGAAGGTAGGGTCGCCGCGACCGGTCGGCGTAGGCTCGCAATTCATTCAGATGTTTGATCGAGCGTACGGCGGATCGCGGAGGATCGGGAAGGTCGAGGATCAGCCTGGCCCACGCGGGGGGGCGGTAATCGCAGGTTCCGCCGTGGTTGTCGATGGTGATGGCCGACAGCACCACCGGAACGGCGGACGAAGCCGCGGCCGCGCGGGCGAGGCGGAAACCGCCCAAGTCTGTGCACAATGTATCGAACGTCGGCTTGTTGAAGTCGATGCGCGTTCCCTCGGACAGGTCCGTGGCGCTCACGACGATTTGCGGACCGTCACGCTTCAGGTCGGCATAGGTCGCGCCGTTGAACAACACCTCGTCGTAGAGATCCGCGGCAAGCTCCGATCGGCCCCACCCCGTTGAAGCAAGCGCGCCCCAGTTAAAGGGATTGAGCACGCGGGCGATCAACTGGCCCTGGACGTCCCGCCGGAGAAATCGCTTCTCGTAGTCGTCGAAGAGCTGGTCGCCGTAGAGCCCGTAGGCAAGAGCAGTGAAGCTTCCGCCCGATACGCCGGTAATCAGCTCGACTTCGTCGAGAGCCCGGACCTTGCGCCCGCCCGGCGTAGTGATCTCGATGTCGCGCAGGGTCTCCAGCACACCGTAGGAGAATGCAGCCGCACGCATGCCCCCTCCCGAAAACGCAAGCAGGACGAGATGCTGGCGATCCTCCAGGCTCTCCGCAGGCCGCTGCAACGTATACGTCGTCGTCGGATCGAAGTGCTCGATCCGCGGACTGACCGGACGCGTGGCGCAGCCGGCGAGGCCGAAGACGATCAGCAGCACCACGAGTACGAAGCAAGAGCCCGGCAGGCGATCCTTCGCTGGTCCGACGCTGGACCGCGCTTTGCGGCGAACGGCTCGCGCCGCGGGCATCCCGAGTCGCGACCGCGGTTCAGGAGCACGTGATCCTCGGGCTCCACAATCGCGGTATATCAACTCGTCCATTACTACGTCATGCCGCGGTGGCAGGCGCAAAGTCCGGATCCGGCGCAGGCGTGCGGCCCACTTTGAACCAAGCTGCGTAAAGGGCCGGCACGAAGAAGATCGTCAGCATGGTGGCGACCGTGAGCCCGCCCATGATGGCGATCGCCATGGGCCCCCAGAACACGCTGCGCGTCAGCGGAATCATTGCCAACACGGTGGCTGCCGCGGTGAGCACCACCGGACGGGTCCGATGGACGGCCGCTTCGACGACCGCCGTCCAGGTGTCCAGTCCCCCGGCGATCTCGATCTGCACCTGATCCACCAGGATCACGGAGTTGCGCATGATCATCCCGCTCAGCGCGGTGACGCCGAGGATCGCGACGAAGCCGAGCGGTGCCTGGAAAATCAGCAGCGCGGCGACGACCCCGATGAATCCGAGCGGCGCCGTCAGGAACACCATGAACATCGTGGAGAAGTTCTTCAGTTGCAGCATCAGGATCGTCAGGATCGTGACCAGCATGACCGGGAAGACCGCCATCAGCGCGCGGTTGGCCTTCTCGCTTTCCTCGACGGCACCGCCGACGTCGATGCGATAGCCGAACGGCAGTTTCGCTTCGATGTCCTTCAGCATCGGCTGGATCGACTGCGTCACCGACACGCCCTGCTCGCCGTCCGTGACGTCGGCGCGCACGGTAATGGCCATGTCGCGGTTGCGGCGCCATAGCACCGGCTCCTCGAGCTCGTACGTGACGCGCGCGACCTGGGACAACGGCACAACCGTGCCTTGGCGCGTGAACAGATTGACGTCCTTCAGCGTGTCGAGATCGAGACGCTCGGACGGCACCGCCCGGGCAACGATGTCGATCAGGTCTTCGCGCTCGCGCAGATGCGACAGCGTCGCGCCGTTCATCACGGTCTGGGTCACGAATGCCACGTCGACCGGCGCCAGACCGAGCGCACGCGCCTTGTCCTGGTCGAGATCCACTTTCATGGTGCGAACCGGGTCGTTCCAGTCGAGCTGGAGGTCGCGCACCTTCGGGCTCGACCTGACCACCGCTTCGACCTCACGCGCGATCGAACGAACGATCTGGGTGTCCGGACCGACGACGCGGAACTGGACCGGGAAGCCGACCGGGGGTCCCAACTCGAGACGGGTGACGCGGACCCACATCTGCGGGAACTGCTCGTCCACACTCGCCATCATTCGCGAACGCACCCGCTCACGCGCCTCCATGTCGCGCGTCATGACGATGAACGACGCGTAGCCAGGGTTGGGCAGCTCGGGATCGAGCGAGAGATAAAAGCGCGGCTGTCCCGCACCGGTGTACGCGGTGAAGAACCGAACGTCCTCGTCCTGCTTCAGCACCGCCTCCATTTTCTTGACCTGCTCGGTCGTTGCGGCGAACGACGAGCCTTCCTTCAGGCGCAGCTCGACAATCAGTTCGGGCCGCGAGCTGTTGGGGAAGAACTGCTGCGGCACGAATCGGCTGGCGAAGATCGCGACAGCCAGGGCGGCGACGGTGGCGCCGATGACCCACCAGCGCCGCTCGATGGCGAGGTCGATCCAGCCGCGCAGCTTGCGGTAGAAGGGGGTGTTGTAAGGGTCAAATGCGGGGTCGCCGCCATGCTGGTGCTTGCCGAAGTCCTTGGGCAGCATGTTGACGGCGAGGTAGGGCGTGATAATCCCCGAAACAACCCACGAGAACAGCACCGCCGTGCCGACGATCCAGAAGATGCCACCCGCGTATTCCCCGGTAGTCGACTGGGAGAAGCCGATCGGCATGAAGGCGGCAACGGTGATCAACGCGCCGGTCAGCCGGGGCATGGCGGTCGCCGCGTAGGAGAAGGCGGCGGCCTTGAGGCGATCCCAGCCTTCCTCCATCTTCACCACCATCATCTCGACGGCGATGATGCCGTCGTCGACCAGCAGGCCGAGCGCGATGATCAGCGAGCCGAGCGAGACCCGCTCCAGGTTCCAGCCCATCGCCAGCATGACAAGGGCGACGACGCCGAGCACGATCGGCACCGACAGGCCGACCACGATGCCGGTGCGCCAGCCGAGGCTGATCAGGCAGACCGCCAGCACGATCGCGAGCGCTTCCAGCAGCGAGCGTTCGAATTCCCAGATGGATTCGCTGACGACAGTCGGCTGATCGGCGACGCGCTCGAGCTCGACGCCGTAGGGCAGTTCGGCCTGCAGCTTGGCGACCGCGCTCTCGATCGCCTTGCCGAAATCGACGATGTTGCCGTCGTTGGTCATGGTGATGCCGAGCATCAGGACCTGCTGCCCATTGTGGCGCACGGTGTAGGTCGGCGGATCTTCGTAGCCGCGCGTGATCGTCGTGAAGTCGCCGAGCTTGATCAGCCGGCCGCCGGCGGCGATCGGCACGTTGCGGATATCGTCGAGGTTCGCGAACTGGCCGCTGACGCGCACCAGCACCCGGTCACCGCTGGTGTCGATCGAGCCGGCGGCGAGCACGCTGTTCTGGCTCCTCAGGCTTTCGGCGATCGCTAGCGGCGTGATGCCGAGCGCGGCCAGCCGCTGGTGCGAGAACTCGACGTAGACCTTCTTGGCCTGCTTGCCATAGATGTCGATCTTCTTCACCATCGGCACCTTCAGCAGGCGGCGCTTGATGTCCTCGGATACGTCGGAAAGCTCGGCGAGGCTGACACCGTCGCCCTTGACGGCATACAGCAGCCCGGTCACATCGCCGAATTCGTCGTTGAACATCGGGCCGATGACGCCTTCGGGCAGTTCGTTCTTGATGTCGCTGAACTTCTTGCGCGTCTGGTACCACGCCTCCCGCTGATCCGCGTGCGAGGTGCCGCCCTTTACGGTGATCAGCATGGCGCCGTAGCCCTGGCGCGCATAGGTCTTGACCTTCTCGAAGTGATCGAGCTGCTCGAACTTCTTCTCCATCCGGTTGAGCAGCTCGTCCTGGACCTGCTGCGCCGTCGCGCCGGGCCAGATCACCATCGCCGTCATCGATGGCACCGAGAAGTTCGGATCCTCGAGCTGGCCGAGCCTGGTGAAGCCGAGTACGCCGCCGATGGCGATCACGAGGATCAGGAATAGCACGACGGCGCGGTTGTTCAGCGCCCATTCGGTGAGGTTGAAGGATTTCATCACTTGGCCTGCGGGACGACGGCTGCGCTCGGTGTGGCACCAGGCAGGGCCACATGAAGTCCGGGCGCCATCTTCTGCACGCCCGCGATGACGACCAGCTCGCCCGCAGGCGGCCCGGAGACGAGCACCTCGTCGTTGCGATAGCCGTGGACGGTGACGCCGAGCAGGTCGGCCGTTCCGACCGGCTCGGACCCGGTGCGACGAACAACCCACACCGCGGGCTTGCCCTTGCTCTGCGTCATCGCGGCGGCCGGAATCGCCGCCGCCGGGGTTTCGCCGTCCGGGCGCTCGACGACCAGCGTGGCGGTCGCGCCGAGTGGCAGCCGCCGCGGCACTGCGGGCTTCAAGCGGGCACGGAAGGTCCGCGTTTGCGCCGCCGCCTGCGGCGACAGTTCGCGCAGCACCACGTCGAAGATCTGGTCGGGCGCGCTTGCCAGCCACGCCCTGTACCGGGACGCCTTGAATACGGACAAGTGATCCTCCGGCACATCGGCAATGATCTCCGGCTCCCCCTCATTCGCGATCGAAACGACGGGCTGTCCTTCGGCGACGACCTGCCCGACCTCGAAGCGCACCGCTATTACGACACCGCTTTGCGACGCACGCAGCACCGTGTACTTCAGCCGATTGCGCGCGAGTTCGAGCTGCCGCGCCGTGGCCTCGGCTGTTGCCGTTGCAGTCTCTGCACTGCTCTGCGCCTTCTCGTCGTCGGCTACGCTGACCGAGCCGTCAAGCTTCAGTGCATCCAGCCGTTTTCGATCAGATTCCGCTTGACGCGCCTGCGTCGTGGCCGCGACGAACTGCTGCCGCGCCACTTCCTCGGCGTGGCGGTAATCAGCGTCGTCGAGCACGGCCAGGACGTCGCCTTCGCGCACCTTCTGGCCGACATCGACCTTGCGCTGGAGGACTTTGCCGCCGACGCGAAATGCTTCGTTTACTTCGTGGCGCGACTGCACGGTGCCGACGTATCGATTCGCTTCGCGGGTCTTGTCGTAGCGCAGTTCGACGGTGCGGACCGGCCGCAGCGCGTCGGCGGGCGGCTTCTCCGGTGTGCACGCGGAAAGCGTGGCGGCGATGGTTGCGGCAAGAAGGGCCGCGGCAGGGAAGGTTTTCACGGTAATTCCTCGTTGGCGACGGGTTTCATGAATTCGGCGAAGGCGCGGCGCTGGACTCGGCAGGCTGGCTGGCAGTCTCGAAAGCCTGCCAGCCGCCGCCAAGCGCCTTGTACAACTGCACGCTGTCGAGCAGCAGGCGGGTGTTGCTGTCGTTTGCACCGAGCCGCACCGTCAGGCGTGTGCGCTGCGCATCGAGTAGCGGCAGCAGATCGATCTGCCCACGGTCGTACAGCGATTGCGCACGACCAAGCGCCGCGTCTGCGGAAGCGGCGGCGCTCTGCAGGGCTTCGGCCCGCCGCCGTTCATCCCTGAGCGCGACGAGCGCGTTCTCGACATCCTCGAGCGCGCGCACGATCCCATCTTCGTAGCGGAGCATCGCCTCGGATTGGTTGCTCTCGGCGATGTCGTTGATGGCTTGCGTCCGTCCTGCATTGAAGATTGGCATGGTCAGCAGCCCGAGCACACCGCTGAAGCGGGCCGCGCCAAGGCTGAATCCGTTCACGTCCACGCTCTCGCGGCCGAACATCGCGCCGAGAAAGAGCCGCGGGAACCACTCGGCCGCGGCCTGCTCGCGGCGGAAATTGGCCGCGTCGAGACGCGCCTGCAGGGCAAGCAGGTCCGGCCGCCGTTGCAGCAGTGCGGCGGGTTGTCCGGGCCGGGTCGGCGGTACGACGACCTCGCCGCTCCAGGGCGCGACGCTGGCGGCGTTGAATGCCTGGTCTCCGATGAGGACGGCGATGCGGTGGCGCGAGATCGCAACCAGCGTCTCGAGCGGCGGTATCGCTGCGCGCGCCCTCGAAGCCTCGGTCTGCGCGCGCTCGACATCGAACGGCGTGGCGAGGCCCACGCGTTGCCGGGCAGAGACGAGGCGCAGCGTTTCGTCCTGCGCGGCGGATATCGCACGCTCGGTCTCGAGCTGGCGCAGCGCGCCGACCAGCGTGAAGTAATTGGCCGCGACATCGGTCAGTACCAGAAGACGCACGCCCCTCGCGCCGTGCTCGGCCGCCATCGTGTCGGCGGCGGCCGCCGTCGCACCCGCTCGCAGGCGTCCGGAGAGATCGATTTCCCAGGAGATGTTGACGCTGCCGCCTGCCGCCTTGATATCCGGAACTGCCTGATTGGCCGGCGAGCCGTACCGGGTGCGGTAATCGAACTCCCCGGCGCTCACGCCGACGCTCGGGAAGAGCCACGAGCGACTGATCGTCTCGCCGGCCCGCGCCGCGCGGACGCGCTCCGCCGCAATCTTGATGTCGCGGTTCTCGCGCGCGGCGCGGCGCACCAGGTCGGACAGCACTGGGTCGCGGTAGCTTTCCCACCAGGCAACCTCGGGCTCCTCCGCGACCGCGGCCACGGTCGCTTGCGCAAACCCGCTCGGCACGTCGACGGAGGATTGCAGGAACGGCGTGGAACAGCCGACGAGTGCGAGCGACGCAGCAAGGGCCGCGATTGCGCGCGCCGAGACTTCCGCGCGGCTCATGATCGCTGCCGTCTTCAGCCTGCGCGTCTGGGTAATGAAAGCAATGATGACCATTGGGTGTTCGCTTATCTCAAATGCGATGTGAAGTCAGTCTAGGGAAGGTTCCGCGCGAAGTGGTCAATGAAGCGTCCGCATTCGGTTTCAATTCGGTGACCATCGTCCGCTCAACTGTCGTGGGCTTTGCGTGCCTCACCTTGTTGCCAGTCGACCGCGAGATCCGGGAAGGATTTCTTCAACCTCTCGACGACGTAGTCTTCGATCTGCGCCGTTTCCGTTTGCCCGACAACGTCAGCCGACATCTGTCGTACCGCAAAGTGCAACATGATCATGTCGCGCAGCTTTGCGAAAGCAATCTCATTGGATGTTCCGCACACCGAAGCGTCCTTGCGGAGTACCCGTTCGATGACGCCGGGTTGGAGGATCCGCACTTGGCACAAGGTTGCGAGCCTCGCTATTTCACGGTCGATGTTTTCGAGATTGTCCGCCCACCAGGGGGCCGGCAGATCATTCTTTAGAGCGTTCATATGTTTCGCCATGCCTATCACTTGGCGCCGTGTCGTCGCGGCTCGCCCGAAGATCGCTCGCAATCGAGTCGAGCAAATCCTCGCCTGACGAGAACTCACGTTGCTTGCCGGTGACCACGTTCTCCAGACGGCCCGAGAGCGCGCCCGGCTGCGCATCGCTGCGCAGCTTCAACACGAACGCTCGCCGGCTCGGGTACTTGGATTCAGGATTAAGAGTCATATAGGGTCTGCCAAGGGGTGTCGAAAACCGACCGCGCACTGGCTAATCAATCGCGGCGCCTTGCTCGGGGCGGGTGCTGTGGAGGGATCAATATCTGTCTGCAAACGTGTGTCGAAAATGTCTTACTCACGAACAGCAGTGTAGGAACCCGCGCAGGACAAGTCCTTAACGTATGGTTAACGGACGGTCAGTGTTGGGTAAGGTTCGGACGCGAATTCAGCAGAGATAGAGGTAACTGAATGCGGACGGTATGCTGACAACTTGGCGAGCCGCGGCGAGTATGCTTTAGAAAAGAAGCTGACGAGTACGCGAACGGAGCGATCGAATATGGAAACCACGGTGCTAAGCGCGGTGAGCGCGTTGGTTGGATCCGTTGTGGGTCTTTCGGCGAGCGCTGCCACCACTTGGGTGACCCAGCGCACGCAGGCTCGACGCATGGGCGTCGCCGCCGAGATCAAGAAGCGTGAGGAGCTCTACGCTGAATTCATCGCTGAATGCTCGAAGCTCGCAATCGATTCGCTAGACCATTCGCTCGAGCATCCCGATAAGATCCTGACCGTTTATGCGCTCGCGAACCGCATCAGGCTTTGTGCGTCCGGAGAGCGTCGTCGCGGCGGCAGACCTGGCGATCGAACGGATCGGCACGCAGTACACGAAGGAAAAGCTCACACCGGGCGAGTCGAGGCAATTGGTACTTGCCACATTTCATGATCCCGAAAAGCGCAATGATCCGCTGAAGCCATTCAGCGAGACATGCAGGCGCGAGCTTGCGGGCCTGAACAGCGTCACTTGAAGGCTGGTTCGCCGCGGCTCCCGGCACGACCACTCTTGAGAAAGGCGGCGGATCAAGCCGCGCACGCACTTTCGCGCCGCCGACTACCGGCAGCGGTCAATCCATACTGTTCGGAAGCGCGGTATCGATGATGTGCCGTTGCCAGAGTTCCCTCGTGAGGGTAAGCAAGGCTGGACCGACAACCAGACCCGCCAGGCCAAGCACCTCGAACCCGCCGAGGCAGCCCATGAGGATCCACGCGAAGGGCAAACGCGTACCATCGCGCGCGACCATGGGCCGCACGATCTTGTCGCCGCAAAACAGGACCACACAGCCCAACCCGAATGACGTGAGCGCCGGCGTCGCGGCACCGGCCATCGCCAGTTGCAATGTCAATGCGGCGACGGCCAGATAACCGAGAAAAGGCACGAGTGCGAGCGATCCGGTGATCGCGGCCCAGAGGCCGAAATGGGGCACGCCCGCGATGGCGAACACGACAGAAATAGCCACCCCATCGAACAGCCCGACGATCAGCATGCTGTTCACGGTAGCGCGCAAGGCCCGAGTGGCGACATCGACATAAGCGTCGCTGCGCTCTCCGACGTGATGACGAAGCACACGCCTGAACCTGAAGGCGAATGATTCGCCTTCCTGATAAAGGAAGAACGAGACAAGGATCGTAAACGTAATGATGACAATGTGCCGAGCCATGAATTGCCCGATTGACTGCCCGAAACTGAGGAGACCAGCCGGATCGGTTTGCTGAGTCCACACCTGGAGGGCTCCCGGGTGTGCAAGCTTGCCCTCCCACAGGCCCACCCAGAGCCCAGCCAGTGGCATGTCCCGCAGCCAGGGCGGCACAGGGATTCCCTTCTCGCCCGCGGCTGCGAGTTCCAGGAGTAGTGCGTGCGCTTCCGTGAGCAGCGCACCGAGGGCAAACATCAGGGGCCCGAGTACGAACAGGACGATCATCAACGTGAAGATCAGCGAACCGCTCGTTTGAGCAATGCGCCGAGGCAAGGCGGCCATGAACCGCCTGTAGAGCGGCCAGCTCGCAATCGCAGTCACACACGCGGCGAGCAAAGCCTGAAGGAAACTGTGCAGAACCCAGGCCGACAGGACGACAATCAGCGCGCCACAGCACCAGCCCGCCGCGAGTTTGACCTTAATGTCGAGGGAGTCCTGCCGTTGAGTCATAAAGGGATGCTCCGGTTCAAAGCAGTATTGATGCACACGTGTTCACGAATAAGCTTTCTCGTACGCACGAAGGAACGCCGCTCCTAAAAGGCATCCTAAGACCTGCGCTCACCAGAGGCATAAGCGAATGGTCTCGATTTCGTCAGGTCTCGGTCAGATAATGCATGCCCATACAGCGACGTGTTCACGACACCGGAGCAATTGCTCGCCGATTATTTCCAGCATCACATAGCGCGGTGGAACCATGAGAACAGTAACCTGCGCGAGTCGCGGCTGTTGACTAAGGGCATGGTCAGGGAGACTGTAGCCACTGTTCGGGCGTCAGCACCGTGGTGACGCCACGGGCGCGTTCGAGCATTTCTGTGTCCAGAGTAATCAGCGGCTCGCGGCACGTGGCCGTGAGGGCGACATAGACGGCGTCGACGCCACGCAGCCTCCACATGGCGGCAACGGCATCTTGCGGTCCCTGCCAATGAGCAGAAATATCCGACGCCAGCCGATCCAATTCCTGAATAAATGCGTCGGCTTCCTGTTTCCGATCTTGATCTGTCGACGGCGCCGTGGCGCCAGCGCCGACTTTCGCCCGAACTGGACAGCGATGGGGGCAACGACCCGGCGGCTTGCGCCGGGCTCCCTCTGTGACTTAGGTTACAGAACGGCAGCGGTGGAAGTGTTGTAATCCCCACTTGTTGCATAACCCTTCAAGGAGTACACCATGAAACTGAATGTTGGCGGCATCGACCGCGTGATTCGCATTGTTGCCGGCCTCGGGCTGGTTGGCTGGGCAGCCATGGATGGTCCGGCGTGGGCCTGGATCGGCGTGCTTCCGCTGGCTACCGGGGCGATCGGCTGGTGCCCGCCCTACGCGCTGCTCGGCTTCAGTACCTGCGCGGTAAAGAAGCCAGGCTGAACCGTCATGGCGCCTGGCTTGCGGCCATCACGGCGCGTGCCTGGCGGATGGCCGTCCGGATCTGGCGCTGGTTGTCGCTGGTGACGATTCGGCGAGCCAGCGCAATACACCTCGCCCCGCGGCGCGACCGCTGGCAAAGCAGGCGGTGAGCAGATAGCCACCCGTCGGCGCTTCCCAATCGAGCATTTCTCCGGCGCAGAACGTGCCCGGCAGTGCGTGCAGCATCAGGTTCTTGTCCAGCGCTGCAAAGTCGACGCCGCCCGCGCTGCTGATGGCTTCGTCGAGCGGGCGCGGCGAGACCAGGCGTAGCGGCAGCGACTTGATGATCGCGGCGAGTCGGGCCGGGCTGGCCAGATCGGCCTCGGTGGCGTATTCGTGCAGCAGCGCCGCCTTGACGCCGCCAATGCCGGCGCGGCGGCGCAGATGATTGGAGAGCGAATCCCGACCGCGAGCCTGCGCCAGATCATCGGTCAGACGCGGCAAGCTTCGCCCCGGCGCGAGGTCGAGATGCAGCGTCGCGCTGCCGGTGGCCTCGATGCCCTCGCGCAGCACAGCGGAGAACGCATAGATCAGGCTGCCTTCGACGCCATGCCCGGTGATGAGGAATTCGCCCTCGCGCTTGATCAGTGCTCCGTCCGGTGTGACGAATTCGGCGCTCACCGTCTTCACCGGAGTACCGGCAAAGCGCCGGCGCAGATGTTCGCTCCAGGGGACATCGAAGCCGCAATTGGCGGGACGCAGAGGCTGGACGCCGACACCGCGCGCAACCAGCAGCGGCACCCAGGCGCCGTCCGAACCGAGCCGCGCCCAACTGCCGCCGCCCAGCGCCAGTACCGCGGCATCCGCTGCTGTTGCTACCTCGCCTGCGGCGGTGGCGAAGCGTAGCGTGCGTCCATCTTCCATCCAGCCGCGCCAGCGATGGCGCGCGTGGAACACCACGCCGGCGGCGCGCAACCGGTGCAGCCAGGTGCGCAGCAGCGGCGCGGCTTTCATTTGCAGAGGGAAGACGCGACCGGAGCTGCCGACAAAGGTTTCCACGCCGAGATCCCGCGCCCAGTCACGCAGTTGTTGCGGCCCGAACTCCTCAAGCCAATGGCCTATCTCGCAGTGGCGGGCGCCGTAGCGGGAGAGGAATGTTTCCGGCGCTTCCGAGTGCGTCAGGTTGAGCCCGCCTCGACCGGCGAGCAGAAACTTGCGACCGATCGAGGGCATTGCGTCGAATACCTCGACGCGCTTGCCGGCGGCGCTCAGCACTTCCGCCGCCATCAGGCCGGCCGGGCCGCCGCCGATGACCGCAATCATCCTGGCTTGCGGTCGGCCAGCGTATTGGCGAGGCGCACATAATCCGCCACGGCGATGTCCTCGGCGCGCACCGTGGGGGTGATGCCCAATGCCGCGAGATCAGCCTCGCCGATGAATTCGCGCAGGGTGTTCCTCAGCATCTTGCGCCGCTGCGAGAATGCGGCCTTGACCACGTTGGCGAAGAGTGCCAGGTCCTGCACCGCCGCGCCGTCCGCTTCGTCCTGCTGGATGCCACTTCGCATGACTTCCGCGGAGTCGATGGGAATCATGCGCACGATGGCCGAATCGACCTTGGGCGCCGGACTGAAGGCGTCGGGGGGGACGATGAACAGGCGCTCCATGTGGTAATGGTATTGCAGCATTACCGACAGGCGCCCGAAGTCCTTGCTGCCCGGCTCGGCCACCATGCGATCCACCACCTCCTTCTGCAACATGAAGTGCATGTCGTGGACCAATGGCGCGAACGCCAGCAGATGGAAGAGCAGCGCACTGGAAATGTTGTAGGGCAGGTTGCCGACGATCTTCAACGGCCCATCAGCCTTCAGCCTGGCGAAGTCGAATTCAAGCGCGTCGCCCTCGTGGATGGTCATTCGCTCGGGCGGAAAGCGGTTCGCCAGGCGCTGGATCAGGTCGCGGTCGATTTCGACGACATGCAGGTGATCCATGCATTCCAACAGCGGCCCGGTAATGGCGCCCAACCCTGGCCCGATTTCAACGAGCGTGTCACCCGCCTGTGGCGCGACGGCGTCCACGATTTTTCGAATGATGCCTGGCGCGACCAGAAAGTTCTGGCCAAACCGCTTGCGCGCGACGTGGCCTCGATGCTTCTGCCCCTTCACCCGCCAGTGCTCTCGCCACGCACCGGCACGCCGTCATGGAACAAGGTCAGCGTGCCGGGAGCGAGATTTATCCACTCTTCATTGTCGGTCAACGGCAGGGTCGCGATCACCGCAACGCGATCCTCGGGGTTCGTCACCTCGTTGAAATCCACGCTGACGTCCTGATCCTTCAGGTGGGCAACGGCAAACGGCGCCTGGCGCACCACGTAGCAGAGCTTGCTGCCGCAGTGGGCGATCAGGCAATCGCCGCTGGAGAGCAGGAAATTGAACTCGCCGTGGCGGCCGATCCTCCCGGCGAGCTCGGCCAGCGCGGCAAACAAGGGATCCCGGCGCGGCATCCCTTCGGGGAAGCGGCTGCGCAACTCCTGCAGGATGAGGCAGAACGCACGTTCGGAGTCGGTGTCGCCGACCGGGGTGAAACTGCCGTCGAGCTGCGGCGCGAATTCCTTCAGGTCCCCGTTGTGGGAAAAGATCCAGTAGCGGCCCCACAGTTCGCGCTGGAACGGATGGGTGTTCTCCAGTGCGATGCGTCCCTGCGTCGCCTTGCGAATATGGGCGATGACGTTCTTCGAGTGGATCGGGTAGTTGTGCACCAACTCGGCCACGGCGGACTGCGCCGACGGCTCGACATCGAGAAATACCCGGCAGCCGGGACCTTCGAAGAAGGCGATGCCCCAGCCGTCCCGGTGTACATCGGTGAGCCCGCCGCGCGTGCGAAATCCCTCGAAGGAAAAACAGATGTCGGTGGGCGTATTGCAGTTCATGCCGAGCAACTGGCACATCTCAGTCGCTCCCGCGTGAGGTCATCTCAATGGCCGCGTCGATGGCGGCGAAGAGGCTTTCGGGCGAAGCCTTCCCGCTGCCGGCGAGATCGAGTGCCGTGCCATGGTCGACCGAGGTGCGGACGATCGGCAGACCGAGCGTGACATTGATACCTTGGTCGAACGCCGCGTACTTGAGCACCGCCAGCCCCTGGTCGTGATACATCGCCAGTTGCGCGTCGGAGCCAGCCAGTACATTTTTGGTAAACAACGTGTCCGCTGGCAGCGGACCGATCAGGTCCAGGCCTTCGGCGCGCAGCTTGTCGAGCACCGGGGTGATGACTTCGATCTCCTCTCGACCCATGTGACCCCCTTCGCCGGCATGGGGATTAAGCCCGGCGACCAGGATGCGCAGCCGGGCGATGCCGAATCGGTTGCGCAGCTCGGCATGCAGGATGCGAATCGTGACTTCCAGGTCGCCGCGCGTGATCGCGGCCGGGACATCCTTCAGCGCCAGATGGGTGGTGGCGAGCGCGACGCGCAAACCCGCTCCGGCAAGCATCATCACCACGCGCGGGGTACCGGTGTGTTCGGCGAGGTATTCGGTATGGCCGCTGAATGCAATCCCGGCATCATTGATGACGCCCTTGTGCACCGGCGCGGTGACCATCGCGGCATACTCACCACCGTGGCAACCGGCCAGCGCGACGTCGAGCAATCGCAGCACGTAAGCGGCATTGCCCGGTTCGAGACGTCCGGGGGTGCAGGGCGCCGTGAGCGGAATGTGGCGGATTTCCAGTGCGTCCGGGTCAAGCCCGAGGCTGCGCGCGCGTTGCGCCATGAGTTGGCGATCAGCCAGAATCACCAGGCGTGCGGGCCAGCTTCGATCCGCCAGCCGCAGGCAGATATCCGGGCCGATGCCGGCCGGCTCGCCGGAGGTGACGGCGATCACCGGCGGCGCCGCGCTGCTAGCGTTCTTCGACGCGGTATTCGACATAGGCGCGGTCGCGCATCTGCCTGAGCCAGTCCTGGTACGCCTCGTCGGACTTGCGTTCGCGCAGCACCTGCCGCGCGGCGAGCCGCTGGCGCTCCGCCGTGGCGTCTTCGGTGCGACGCTCCAGAACCTGGATCAGGTGAAAGCCGAACGGTGACTGTACCGGCTCGCTGGTCTGGTTGATCTTCAACGCATCCATCGCCTTCTCGAAAGCGGGAACGGTGTCACCCTGGTACAGCCAGCCGAGATCGCCACCCTTGGCGGCCGAGAGGTCACTGGAATTCAGGCGCGCCAGTTCGGCAAAATCTGCGCCGTTGTCGATCCGCTCTTTGAGCACGACCAGCTTGCGTTTCGCCTCCGCCTCGGAGACAAGTTCGTTGACCTTGATCAGGATATGGCGGGCGCGGGTCTGCTTCAGGGCCTGAGTCTGCTTCGGCGATACCCCCGATTTGGCGCCGGCATCGCTTTGTCGGTCGATCAGCTTGACGATGTGGAAGCCGGCCGGGCTGCGCAGGATGTCGCTGACCTCGCCTGGCTTAAGCTTCGCTATTGCCTCGGCATAGAGCGCAGGCAGGCGATCAAGCGGGCGTGTCCCCATGGCGCCGCCGGAAAGTCCGTCGGGCGCGTCGGAATAGCTGGCGGCCACCTTGGCGAAGTTTTCGCCGCGGCGAAGCTGGTCGAGCGCGGCCTGGGCCCGCGCACCGATGCGCATCAATTGGTCTGGCGAGGCCTGCTCCGGCACGCGCACCACGATGTGCGCCGTCTGCACCTCGACGTTGCCGACGTTGCCACCCTGATCCGGGTTGGCCAGGTAGTTGTCGATCTCGCCATCGGAGACCACGGTGCGGCTTTCCACCTCGCGGTCGCGCAGACGCGAGAGCACGATTTCCTCGCGTATTTCCTCGCGGAACTTGCTCCAGCTGATGCCGTCCTTCTCCAGCGCGGCACGGAATTCCTGCAAGCTGAGGCGGTTGCCTTCGGCGATGCGCCGCATCGCGGCATCCAGTTCGATATCGGATATCCGCAGGCCGGTTTCCTTGGCGAACTGGATCTGGACGCGATCGACAATCATGCGTTCGAGAACCTGCCGTTCCAGAATGTCCCGTGGGGGTAGCTGAACGTTCTGCGCGCGCAGTTGGTTTTCCACCTTTAGCAGGCGGGCGCGCAGCTCAAAGGCGGTAATCGCTTCGTCGTTCACCACGGCGACTATGCGATCGACCTCCACCGGGTTGGGGCGCCGTGTCTGCGCACGCGCAGGGGCCAGCAACAGGACGGAGAGCAGGCAAAGCAGCAGAAGGCGAGAGATCATGGCGTCGTAAGCGCGGTTTCGGCGCCCTGCTGGTTGAGCACGCCGTAGCCGGGTATGTTGCGCTGGAGTATGCTGAGTGGGCTGGTGCCGATGCTTGCGAATCCGTTCAATTCGAGCTGGACGAACAATCCGGTGCTGGTTTGCTGCGTATTGGTGGCAAGGCGCTGTATGACGATACGCCCCACCCAGCACCCGCCGTCGTATTCCAGTCCGGCCACTGACTGGGCCATGCGGCTGTCCTTGGTTGAGTAGTTGATGCGACCCACTGCGTGCCAGCCGTTGAAAATCGGCCATTGACCGGAGGCGTCGATCTGGCCGATCTGGTCGGTGGTGTAACGGTAGCCGGCATTCAGCACCTTGCCAGTTTCGGGCTGATAGCGCCCGCCGACGTTGAGCCGGGTGAACCGGTTCGAGCTCGGGTGGTACTGGAAACCGAGGTCGGCGTAGGTCTTGGGCAGGATGCGGCCGGAGAACGAGCCAAGGAAGTCGCTCAGACGGTTGGTGGGCAGGACTTGCGCGGGTGTCGTCGCGGTTGCCGGCAGGCCGACCTCCTGGTTGGTGAAATAGACGCGTTGGCCGATTGCGGCGCGGATCAGCTCGGTGCCGGTCAGTGGATCAAGCAGGCGCGAGCTGAGCATCGCCGTCAACTGATTGGCATTGGCAATGCGGTCGATGCCGCCATACGGGTTCTCGGCAAATATCTGGGCGAAGTTGAAGTCCGTCTGGGCGGTATCGAATACCGGAATCTGGTTCTGGTTGCGCAGCGGCACGTACAGGTAGTAGAGACGCGGCTCAAGCGTCTGGGTCAGCGCCTGGCCCTGCCACTCCATGTCGCGTTCAAAGGTCACTCCCGAGTCCACGCTGAAGATCGGCAGGTTGCGCGTGATAGTCTCCGGTGAACCGGCCGGCTGATTGTCAAGCAGGTACCTGGTCGAATGCAGGCCGATCTTGGGTGTGATGCTCAGCACCTCGGTTTGCAAGGGCAGCGAAAGCTGCGGATACAGCATGAAGCGTTTTCCCTCCAACTGCGACGGGCTGCGGAAGTTAACCGCCTCGCTGCTGAAGGCGAAACTCAGCCCCAGCGGCAGGTCGCTGCGGCTGGCAGTCAGCGTCAGTTGCGGCAGGCGCCGGTAGGGGTCTGGCTCTGGCGGCAGGGCCGGGTCCTGCAGGGTCTGAAAGCTTTGTACCAGCAGGTTGGCAGACCACCAGCCGCCGCCGCTGTAGCTTAGCGTGCCCTGGCGCAGCAGGTTGGCCGGAGACGTCGTCGTTGCGGATCGACCCAGATCGCTGAAGTAGGTGTCGTCGGAAGCGCCGTTGAGGGCCAGTGATCCGGAAAAGCCGTTGCCCAGGTTTTGGTTGTGGGTCACCGCATAGGCAGAGCGGTTCTTGTGTTCAATCTTGTCGTCCGGCAGATATTGCCCTTGCATCGTGCCGCTGTACGAGGGCTGCAGGTAGCGATATTCGCCGCTCAACAGCGTGCCGCGCTTGGTCATGAAGCGCGGCGCAATCGTCGCATCCATGTTTTGCGAGATGTTCCAGTAGAACGGCTGGGTGTATTCGATGCCACCCTTGTTGGTCGAACCAAAGCTGGGAGTCAGCAGCCCGCTCTTGCGCTCGTTGTTGAGCGAGAAGGTCAGCCAGGGCGAATAGAGTATGGGCGTCCCCATGAAGTACAGGGTTGCATCGCGCGCGCTGCCCTGCTGCTCGTCATAGTCGAGGCGCAAATCGGTGGTCCGGGCAAACCAGTCGGGGTCGCGCCCGGCAGCGGGGGCGCAGGTACTGTAGGTGGCATCGGTCAGGCGGTACTTGCCTTCGCCCTCGAAATCCATGCGTGCCGCGGTACCCCGCCCGGTAGTGAGATTCGGCGATACGGGTTCCTCGGTGCCGGTCCACAGCGTGGGGGCCGATCCGGTTTTGATGCGGCGGATGCTGTATTCGGGCTGTTCCAAGGAGCCCGTGCTGTCCTCCATCTTCATGCGCATCCTCGGTCCGCGCACGCTTTCGCCCTCGCGCGCGAGGCGCACGTTGCCCTCGGCCTCAATCTCGTCTCCCTCCTGCCTGTAGGTCAGGCGATCGCTCTGCAGGATCGAATTGCGCTGGCGCAGTTCGACATTGCCTTCGGCGACGATTTCGACATCGGTTTGGCCCGCGATGTGGTCAGCGGCGATGAAGGTCGGCAGCAGTTCTCCAGGGCGCTTGAGGTAGGGCATGACGCCTGAGGTGGGCTTGAGCCGCGGATCAGGCAGTTCGCCCGCGGAGACGTGGGCCGAGTAGAGCGGCGGCAGGACGGGACGCTCTTCAACCAGGGGCGGCTCTTGGGGTTTCTGGATTGTTACCTGCGGCTGGATTTGAGGCTCCGTCTGCGGCTGTGGTTGTATCGGCGGTTGCGGCTTTGGTTGCATCTGCGGCGCTGCCGCCTTCGCCTGCTCCTGAGCGCGGGGCGCTTCCGCCGCTGCGACCTGCGGCAGGGCGGGCGGTGCGGGCCTCGGGGCCGGTGTCGCAACAGATCTGGCAGCGGGGGCTGCCGGTCTTGCCGGTGGCACGGCGGGGACCGGTGGTGTGGCAGGCTGCGGCGCTGGCCTGGTTTGCTGCGGGATCGGATCGACAGTTGCCGTGGGCGCCGGCTCAATCCGCACTGGAGTGGCGACGGCGGGCGGCCTGGCTGCGACGATGGGTTCGATCGCGGCAGGCGCCGCGGCCTGCGGCAGTGTGCCGACGCCGAGCAGGGCAGGGTTGATACGCAGGGGCGGCAGGGTTTCCGCCGCCACGGAACCGGCGGTCAAGGCCAGCAAGGCAAGCAGTAAGCCGGCGCCGAATTGTCCGCGTTGCGAATGAGGCATGCCGTATCGATGAGTTGGCGCAGCGGCGACGGAACAAGGCAGGCGCAAGCTCGCGATATGGCGTGCTGGGGAAGCCCTTGCCGGCCGATGCTAGAATCCACGATTCTAACACTCCATGCCTGCGGAACGCGCTGCCCGACCCGGCTTCTGCGCCCTTCCGCGCATCTCGCGCACCTTCGCTATGGAACGCCAAAAGCAAATCCGGACGTGGCTTGCGGCCTTGTGGCCTGGCCGAGATTTCACGCTGGCGCCGGCCTCGGCCGATGCCAGTTTCCGCCGCTATTTTCGCGTCACGCTGGATGATGGTACGACGCGCATCATCATGGATGCTCCGCCGGAGAACGAGGACTGTCGGCCCTGGCTGCATGTGCAGCAGGTTTTTCGCGAGGCTGGTGCCCATGTGCCCGAGGTTCTGGCGCAAGACCTGGCGCAGGGTTACCTGCTGCTCTCGGATCTGGGCAACACGACCTATCTGCAGGCGCTGAACTCCGCCAACGCCGCGGCGCTCTATGCCGACGCGATTGCTGCGCTGGTAAGGATCCAGCAGGCAAGCCGGCCGGGCGTGCTGCCTGACTATGATCAGGCCCTGCTGCGTCGCGAGCTCGATCTATTCCCGCAGTGGTTCATCGCGAAGCACCACCGGATCGTTCTTGCCGACCATGAGACTCAGTCGCTCGAAACAGTTTTCGAGCGCATCCTCGCGGTGAATCTCGCCGAGCCGAAGGTTTTCGTGCATCGCGACTATCACTCGCGCAACCTGATGTGGATTGCCCCATCCGGCGCCTCCAATCCTGGCATCATCGATTTTCAGGATGCCGTGTACGGACCGATCAGCTACGACATGGTGTCGCTGCTGAAGGATGCCTACATAGAGTGGGATGAGGACCTGGTACTTGATTGGCTGATTCGCTACTGGGAGCTGGCACGCAAGGCGTGCCTGCCGGTGGCCGCCGATTTCGGCGAGTTCTTCCGCGACTATGAATGGATGGGGGTGCAGCGGCACCTCAAGGTGCTGGGCATCTTCGCCCGACTCTGTCACCGCGACGGCAAGGAGGCCTACCTCAAGGACTTGCCGCTGGTTGCCCGCTACCTGCGCAAGGCTTGCGAACGCTACAGCGAACTTGGTCCACTGCGCAAACTCCTTGACCGGGTAGAAGACAAGGTCACCGTGCTCGGCCACACGATGAACGCGGGCGACCTCGGGAGTCGCGGTGTTTAGTCACCTTGGTTCGCGTCAAGCGCGAACCCCGAATGGTCGCCCCCTCTCCCGGAGAGGGGGGATGGAGGGAGTGCAAACACCTGCTCGCCAAAGGCGAGAATCATTACTTTCATCGGGCGAATGCCCGATGAAGGTGATGATTCTCGCCGCCGGCCGCGGCGAGCGCATGCGGCCCCTGACCGACCATACGCCGAAGCCGCTGCTTCTGGTGGCGGGCAAGCCGCTGATCGTCTGGCATCTGGAGCGGCTGGCAAAGGTGGGGCTGCGCCAAGTGGTGATCAACCACGCGCATCTTGGCGAGCAGATCGAGGCAGCGCTTGGCGACGGGGCGCGCTGGGGCTTGTCGATTCGCTATTCACCCGAACCCGAAGGTGCCCTCGAATCGGCAGGGGGCATCGCCAACGCGCTGCCGCTGCTGGGGACAGACGCACCATTCCTGGTGATCAACGGCGATATCCATTGCGACTGGGACGTGGCGCGGGCGGCGAATGTGCTGAGAGCGAAGGACCTCGCGCATCTGGTACTGGTGCCGAATCCGCGGCACCATCCGCAGGGCGACTTTGCACTGAACGGTAGAGAGGTTGGCGCCGACATCGCGGCTGCTGGCAGCGGGCAGGCCTGCACCTTCGCCGGCATTGGCGTCTATCGTCCGCAACTGTTTGCCGGAATCCAGCGCGGCAAGCCGGCCAAGCTGGCGCCCCTGCTACGCGCGGCCATGGCGGCGAGCCAGGTTTCCGGCGAACTGCACGCGGGTAGCTGGGTGGATGTCGGCACGCCGCAACGACTGGCCGAACTGGATGGCGAACTCGCATCGCTATAATTGTTCGATGGATACATCGCCGCCCCTCAGGGGGAATTCCTTCGAGGCGCATCGCCAGCGCCGGCTTGCCTTGATCGAGCGCATCGCATGTGGCGGCGGAGGGATCGCTGTGATTCCCACCGCGCCGGAGCTGCCGCGTAACCGCGATTCGCACTATCCCTATCGCGCAGACAGCTATTTTCAGTACCTGACCGGCTTCACCGAGCCCGAGGCCGTGCTGGTGATGGTTGTCGGCCGGGAAGCGCCACCGCAATCGATGCTTTTCTGTCGCGAGAAAAATCTTGAGCGGGAAATCTGGGACGGCTTCCGCCACGGCCCGGACGGCGCCCGTGAGGCTTTCGGCCTCGATGCCGCGCATGCCATCGGCGAACTCGACGGCAAGCTGCCCGAATTGCTCGCCGACCAGCCCGCGCTGTGGTTTTCGATCGGTCATAGTGCAGATTGGGACCGCCGCATCGCCGCCGCATTGAACGCCGTGCGTGCCGATAGCCGTAGCGGCAAGCGCGCGCCGACGGCAATTCGCGATGTGCGTGCCGAGCTTGACGCGATGCGCCTGATCAAGGATGACGCCGAGCTTGCGATCATGCGCCGTGCCGCGGCGATTTCTGCAGCCGCCCACGTTCGCGCCATGCGCTTCGTCGCGCCGGGCCGCTTCGAATACGAAGTCGAGGCGGAACTGCTGCACGAATTCCGTCGCCAGGGCTGCGAGTCTCCTGCCTATACCTCGATCGTTGCCGGCGGCGCGAATGCCTGCGTCTTGCATTACGTTGGCAATGACCAGGTATTGCGCGACGGTGATCTGCTCTTGATCGATGCCGGCGGCGAACTTGCCGGCTATGCTTCCGACATTACACGAAGCTTTCCGGTGGGCGGCCGCTTCAGCGGGCCGCAAGCCGATGTTTATGATCTGGTGCTCGACGCCCAGACCGCGGCGATTGCCGCCGTGCGGCCGGCGCCACCTTCGCCGAGCCGCATGAGGCGGCGCTGAAGGTGCTGGTCCAGGGCATGATCGACATGAAGCTGCTGCCGGGATCGCCGGATGCCGTGATCGAATCGGAGAGCTACAAGCGCTTCTTCATGCACCGCACCAGTCACTGGCTCGGCAAGGATGTACACGACGCCGGCGAGTACAAGCAGGGAGAGCACTGGGCGCCGCTGGCGCCCGGCATGGTGCTGACCATCGAGCCCGGCTGTTACATCCGGCCCGCGGACGACGTGCCCAGGGCCTTCTGGAATATCGGCGTGCGCATCGAGGATGACGCGGTGGTAACGGCCCAGGGCTGCGAGATCATCACCGCCGCCGCGCCAAAGAAAATCGCCGACATCGAAGCCCTGATGCGAGACGCCGGTGGGCGCTGAGACAAGTCGTTCATCCGCGAGCGAAGCGACCCCGTCTAGTCACCCCCTTCCTCGGGAAGGGGGCGGGGGGGATGGCTCACCAGTTCGCGGCTCCGCCGCCACCAACGATGGCAACCCCCAGGTTGCCATCGTTGGTGGCGGCCCGGCCGGCATGGCGCTGGCCCTCGCGCTGAAACTCCACGGCGTGACTTCCGAAGTCTTCGAAGCCCGCGAGCGCGCCGCCGTTCTTCGTGACAGCCGCGTACTGGCGCTGTCAGACGGCGCAAGGCAGATTCTGGACTGGCTGGGCGTCTGGTCCGGGCTTTCCGCGACGGCGATCGAAACCATACACATCTCCCATCGCGGCGGCTTTGGCCGCAGTTGCCTGCGCGCCACGGAACTCGATCTTGAGGCGCTGGGCTGGGTCCTGCCTGCCAGCGATCTGATCTCGGCGCTCGACGCGGCCGTGACCGAGGCGGGAATTGTCTATCACGAGAATGCAAGAGTCATGCGAAGTGCTATCCACTCGGATGGCCCAGACCACCCCGCGTCCACAAGGGGTGTGGTTTTCGGGGGCATCAAGTTCTTGCTCACGGCTTTTGCCGAGGGTGCCGTGCAAGAGGGCGCCGGCACTGTCCGCGACTACGCGCAGCATGCCGTGCTGTGTACCGTGAGCGTGGCCACGCCGCACCGCAATGTCGCCTGGGAACGTTTCACCCACGATGGGCCGGTGGCGCTGCTGCCGCTGGGCCAGCGCTACGCCGTGGTACTGACCTGCGCAGACATGACGCTTGCCGCAGTCACGGCGCTGGATGATGCGGCTTTTCTTGCGCTGCTGCAGCAGCGCTTCGGCACGCGTCACAGCTTCACGTCGGCGAGTCCGCGCACCGCCTATCCGCTTGGTCTGCGCTACCGTCGCCACCCGGTGGCCGAGCGTCAGGTCTGGTTGGGCAATGCCGCACAGACTTTGCATCCGGTGGCCGGGCAGGGCTTCAACCTGGCGCTGCGCGACATCTGGGAACTTGCGCAAGCGTTGGATGGTGCCGCCGATCCAGGCGCGCCGGCGGTGCTCGCCGCCTATGCGCGCGGCCGTCGGGTGGACCGGCGTGGCGCGATCGGCTTCACTGATTTGCTGATCGACAGTTTTGCCTCCGATTTTCCGCCCTTGAAACACGCGCGCGGCGCGGGGCTTCTTGCGTTGGACCTGCTGCCGCCGCTCAGAGATTTCGTCGCCAAGCGCATGATCTATGGCGCGCGTGCCTGGCCGTGATTTTTCGCTGTTTCAATAGATAAGCTCGATTACCGCCGCCGCGCATTGCGCTAAAATCGCGGCCTTCCCGACCGCATTTTTCCCCGACATGGACTTCCTCGGCTATCAGCTGCGCAACAACCTGTTTGTCGCGCCCATGGCCGGAGTCACGGATCGCCCCTTCCGCCAGTTGTGCAAGAAGCTTGGCGCCGGGCTTGCCGTATCTGAAATGGTCACGTCCAACTCGCTGCTGTATGGCAGCGCCAAGACGCGGCGCCGTGCTGACCATGAGGGTGAGGTCGATCCGATTGCGGTGCAGATCGCCGGCGCCGATCCGGCCACGATGGCGCTCGCGGCCCGTTACAACGTCGATCGCGGCGCGCAGATCATCGACATCAACATGGGCTGCCCGGCAAAGAAGGTCTGCAACGTCATGGCCGGCTCGGCCCTGATGCAGGACGAGCCGCTGGTGGCGAGGATTCTCGAAACGGTGGTGGCCGCCGTGCCGGACACGCCGGTGACACTAAAGTTTCGTACCGGCTGGAATCGCGACAATCGCAACGCACCCCGCATCGCCAGCATCGCCGAGGCATCCGGCATACGCGCGATCGCCATTCACGGCCGCACGCGCGCGGATCAGTATCAGGGTTGCGCCGAATACGACACCATTGCCCTGGTCAAATCGCAGGTGAAAATTCCGGTGATTGCCAACGGCGATATCGACACGCCGCAGAAGGCCCGCTTCGTGCTCGACTACACCGGGGCCGACGGCCTCATGATCGGCCGCGCGGCCCAGGGACGGCCCTGGCTGTTCCGCGAAATCGAGCATTTCCTGCTGACCGGCGAACTGCTGCCGCCACCGCCGGTGGCGGAGATCCACGGCATTCTGCGCGGCCATCTGGCGGACCTTTACGCGTTCTACGGCGAAGAAACCGGCGTGCGCATTGCGCGCAAGCACATCAGTTGGTATACCCGCGGCCTGGTCGGCTCCGCAAATTTTCGGCACGCCATGAACCAGTTGCAGGGTATCGCCGAGCAACTGGCCGCCACCGATGAATTCTTCCTTGGTCACGCCGCCGCCAACGAGCGCTTGCGCCATGAGGATCGCATGCAGGAGATGAAGGCCGCATGAGCAGCGAAATCAGCGATGGGGTGCGGCGCAGCCTCAGCCGCTATTTTCGTGATCTCGACGGCCAGGCGCCGCATGCCATCTACGGCATGGTCATGAAATGCGTCGAACGGCCAATGCTGGAAGTGGTGATGAAACAGGCGGCCGGCAACCAGACGGTCGCCGCCGAGATGCTGGGCATCAGTCGCGGCACCCTGCGCCGCATGTTGCTCGAACACGAATTGCTTTAACTTGCCGAGGTTCCCATGAAGGTCACACAGGCGCTCATCAGCGTATCCGACAAGCACGGCGCCGTGGATTTTGCCCGCGGCCTCGCGCAACTCGGTGTCAGGCTTCTATCCACAGGCGGTACCGCCAAACTGCTGCGCGACGCCGGCCTCGATGTCACCGACGTATCCGACTACACCGGTTTTCCCGAGATGCTCGATGGTCGCGTCAAGACCCTGCATCCCAAAGTACATGGCGGCATTCTCGGCCGGCGCGATCTGCCCGAGCATTTGGCGGTGATGGCGGAGCACGGCATTGCGCCGATCGACCTGGTGGTGGTGAATCTCTACCCCTTCCGCGAGACCGTGGCCAAGCCCGGGTGCACGCTGGACGACGCGATCGAGAACATCGATATCGGCGGCCCGGCCATGGTCCGTGCCGCGGCCAAGAATCACGGCAATGAACAGGGTGGGGTTGGCGTGCTGACCGATCCCGAGGATTACGCGCCGATCCTCGACGAACTGAAATCAGGTGGCGCGCTTTCGTACAAGACGCGCTTTGCCCTGGCGAAAAAAAGCCTTCACCCACACCGCGCGCTACGACTCGGCGATCTCCAACTGGCTCACCGCGCTCGACGCCGAAAACAAGCCCGGTGTGTTCCCGGAGAGGCTGCAACTGGCTTTCGACAAGGTGGAGACCCTGCGCTACGGCGAGAATCCGCACCAGCAGGCGGCCTTCTACCGCGAGACGACCGGCTTTCCCGGCGGCACGGTTGGGGCCATTTCCAGCTACCAGCAGATACAGGGCAAGGAACTCTCCTACAACAACATCGCCGATGCCGACGCGGCCTGGGAATGCGTCAAGGCCTTCGACGCCTCACTCAGTCCGGCCACCTGCGTCATCGTCAAGCACGCCAATCCCTGCGGCGTGGCGGTGGGGGCCAGCGCCGAGGAAACCTATCGCAAGGCTTTCAGTACCGACCCGACTTCGGCCTTCGGCGGCATCATCGCCTTCAACGTGTCGATTGACAAGGTAACCGCCGCGGCCGTCGCCGGCCAGTTCGCCGAAGTCATCATCGCGCCGGAAATCACCGCGGAAGCGCGCGCGGTGTTTGTCGCCAAGCAGAACCTGCGCGTGCTGGTGGTGCCCATGCCGGCCAATACGGGCAAGCCGGCCGGCGCCTTCGACTTCAAGCGCGTCGGTGGCGGACTCCTGCTGCAAGGGGCCGATGATGCGCGCATCACCCAGGCAGACCTCAGGTTGGTGACCAAGCGCGCACCCTCGGCACGGGAAATGGCCGATCTGCTGTTCGCCTGGCGTGTCGCCAAGTACGTCAAGTCCAACGCCATCGTCTACTGCAAGGACGGTATCACCGTCGGCGTCGGCGCCGGGCAGATGAGCCGTGTCGATTCCGCGCGCATCGCCGCCATCAAGGCGGAGAACAACGGCCTGACCGTGGCCGGTTCGGTGGCCGCCTCGGATGCCTTCTTCCCTTTCCGCGACGGCCTCGACGTGCTGGCCAAAGCCGGCGCGACGGCGGTGATTCAGCCCGGCGGCTCGGTACGCGACGCAGAAGTCATTGCCGCGGCGGACGAGCACAACCTGGCGATGGTGTTCACCGGTGTCCGCCATTTCCGGCACTAATGCCATCAACCACAGCGGCGCAGAGAAAGGCAAGGGCCATGCTCCGTATCGCTCTTTGCGTCTCCGTGCCTCAGTGGTGAGGTTTTCATGAAGCTACTCGTCATCGGCGCTGGCGGGCGCGAGCATGCGCTGGCCTGGCGTCTGGCGCAGTCCCCCGGTTTGCAGAAGGTCTATGTCGCGCCGGGCAATGCCGGCACGGCGCGCGAGCACGAGCTGGAGAACCTGCCGATCACGGACATTGATGCCCTGGCTGACTATGCCCAGCGCGAGAAGGTTCATGCCACGGTGGTCGGCCCCGAAGCACCGCTGGCCGCCGGCATCGTCGATGTTTTCCGCGCTCGCGGCCTGCGCATCTTCGGGCCGACCAGAGCCGCCGCGCAGCTTGAAAGCTCGAAGGATTTCGCCAAGCGCTTCATGACCCGGCACAAGATCCCGACGGCGAAGTTCCAGACCTTCGTCGACGTCAAGGCCGCTCACGCCTATATCGATGCCGAGGGTGCGCCGATCGTCGTCAAGGCCGACGGTCTGGCCGCCGGCAAGGGCGTGGTGGTGGCGATGGACGCCGCGGAAGCCCACGCCGCCGTGGACATGATGCTGGCCGGCAGCAAATTGGCAGTTCACCATTCCGAGGCTGGCGCCCGCGTGGTGATCGAGGAGTTCCTCGATGGCGAGGAAGCCAGCTTCATCGTCATGGCCGATGGTCGGCATGCGCTGGCGCTGGCCACCAGCCAGGACCACAAACGGCTCAAGGACGGCGACCGGGGACCCAACACCGGCGGCATGGGCGCCTACTCGCCGGCGCCGGTGGTGACGCCGAAAATCCACGCCCGGGTCATGCGCGAAGTGATCATGCCGACGATCAACGGCATGGCCGCCGATGGCATTGTCTATACCGGCTTTCTGTATGCCGGCCTGATGATCAAGCCCGATGGCGGCCTGCGCGTGCTCGAATTCAACTGCCGCTTGGGCGATCCGGAAACGCAGCCGATCATGATGCGGCTGAAGAGCAGTCTTGTCGAACTGGTGGATGCTGCGATCGACGGCCGCCTCAATGAGGTTGAAGCCGAGTGGGACCGCCGCGTGGCGCTTGGCGTGGTCATGGCTGCCGCGAACTATCCCGAGACCCCGCGCAATGGCGACGTGATTCATGGCCTTCCGGCGCCGACCGCGGACAGCCACATATTCCATGCGGGCACGGCGGAGAAGCAAGGCGAGGTGGTGACGGCGGGCGGGCGCGTGCTTTGCGTCACGGTGCTGGGTGACAATGTCAAGGCCGCGCAGCGGCGTGCCTACGAGGTGCTCGATCCGATCAGTTTCGATGGTATGCAGTGTCGTCGCGATATCGGCTTCAGAGCGATCAAGCGATGATTCTGCCGCCCGCCACGCTCGGCATGCTCGGTGGCGGGCAGTTGGGCCGCTTCTTTGTCATTGCCGCGCATGAACTGGGATACCGCGTGGTGGTGCTTGATCCCGATGCCCAGAGCCCTGCCGGGCGCAGCGCGGACCAGCATCTGGTGGCCGCCTACGACGATCCGGATGCGCTGAACCGGATCGCGGAAACCTGTGTCGCGGTGACCACCGAATTCGAGAACGTACCGGCCGGGAGCCTGGCCTATCTGTCGAAATTCATGCCGGTGCGACCGGGGGCAGACGCCGTCGCGATATGCCAGAATCGCAGCGCCGAGAAAGACTTTCTCAGGCAGCACGGCTTCCCGCACGCACCCTGCGCCGATATTCGCGCCGAGGCCGACATTGCGCAGGCCGCCGCGGGACTCTTCCCCGGCATTCTCAAGGTGGCGCGTTTCGGTTATGACGGCAAGGGCCAGGTCCGAGTCGCGAGCCGCGCCGAGGCGTTGCTGGCTTTCCGGCAGTTGAAGCAGGAGCCCTGCGTGCTCGAGCAAATGCTGTCGCTGGACTACGAGGTCTCTGTCGTCCTGTCGCGCGACCAGGCAGGCGTGGTCAAGTGTTTCCCGACCGCCGAGAACAGCCATCGCAACGGCATCCTGGACATTTCCATCGTGCCGGCACGCACCTCCGGCTGCCTTGTCGGCAATGCCGAGGAGATCGCCGAAGGCATCGCGCAGAAGATGGGCTATGTCGGCACCCTGGCCGTCGAGTTCTTCATCGTGCGCGGCCAACTGTTGGTCAACGAAATGGCGCCGCGGCCGCACAACTCGGGGCACTACAGTATCGATGCCTGTATCACGAATCAGTTCGAGCAGCAGGTCAGGGCGCTGACCGGCCTGCCGCTGGGCGAGCCCAGGGCGCATTCGGCCGCCGTGATGGTGAACCTGCTCGGCGACTTGTGGTACCTGAAGGATCCGCATCACAGTCACGAGCCCGACTGGGGGAATCTCCTCGCGGTACCGAACCTCAAACTACATCTGTATGGCAAGCACCACGCCCGGCCGGGGCGCAAGATGGGGCATTTCACCGTGGTTGGCAGCGATGCACAGAAGGTTCAGGAGTCGGCGCTGGCGGCACGGCGCCTGATCGGCATCACTGATGACTGAGGTCGCGCGCGCGGCGGCTTTGCTGCGCACCGGCGAATTGGTCGCCTTCCCCACCGAAACGGTTTATGGCCTCGGCGCCGACGCGAGCAATCCGCTCGCCATCGCAAAGATTTTCAAAGCCAAGGGGCGGCCCGCCGACCACCCCCTGATCGTGCATCTGCCCGATGTCTCGCATCTCGAGCGCTGGGCCATCGATATTCCCGAGGCGGCCGGCAAGCTCGCCGCCGCATTCTGGCCGGGGCCCTTGACGCTAATCCTGAAGCGCCGTCCCGGCGTGCCGGATGCCGTCACCGGCGGCCAGGACACGGTCGGCCTGCGCGTGCCGAATCACCCGCTGGCCCTGCAACTGTTGCGCGAATTCGCCGGCGGGGTGGCCGCCCCCTCGGCCAATCGTTTCGGGCGCATCAGTCCGACCACGGCGGCGCATGTGCGCGAGGAACTCGGTAGTTCCGTCGCGATGATCCTTGACGGCGGCCCCTGCGCGGTCGGCATCGAATCCACCATCCTAGATCTTTCGGGCGGCGACCCGTGGATCCTCCGGCCCGGCATGCTGGATGCCGTAGCCATCGGCACGGTACTGGGGGGCACCCCTGCATTTGGCAGCAAGCAGAACGCACCGCGGGTCTCCGGCAGCCTCGAAGCGCACTATGCGCCGCGTACCCCCCTGCAACTGGTGGCGCCGGCCGATATCGCGGACGCCGCAAGCACGGCGCTTGGCGCTGGCCGGCGTGTCGCGGTGCTGGCGCCCGAGCCGTTTGCCCTTGATCATCCGAATCTCGCCTGGCATGCTGCCAGCGCCGACCCCGCGCGGTTCGCCCATGATCTTTATGCCGCGCTGCGCGAGTTCGATGCGGCGGCCTGTGATCTGATTCTCGTTGCGGCGCCACCTGCCGATGACGCTTGGCGCGCCCTGGCCGATCGTCTGCGTCGTGCCGCGGCAGGCTCGAATTAGGGGCGAAAGCCTATGGTCATCAAGGCCTGAACTTTTCCGACGGCGGCCGATAATTTTCCTGAAGGCGGATGCTCCGCCGGGAGGAGATCATGGGCGCCAGAGACCGCGAAGGCGCGGACCACGGGAAAGTTCGGCGAGACTCTGCGGGTCGTCGTCACGTCATCGGCGCCGCAGTGAATGCCGCCATCAATCGCGGTTTCGTGATTGGTCGCGAGGTAATGGTCGGCAGCATCCCCGGCATCATCGTCGGCTACAACATCGCGAATTTCGGTCGCTTCGCCGGCAATCCCTATCCGCTGGTGGTGCGCACCGCGCTGGGTGTGACCCAATGCGCAATGGATGAGGTAAGCCTGGTCTGACAGGCGCTTTCCTTGCTGAACCCCCGTTGCTATAATCCGCGCCGCTAGGGGGTGTAGCTCAGTTGGGAGAGCGCGACGTTCGCAACGTCGAGGCCAGCGGTTCGATCCCGCTCACCTCCACCATCAGACAGTCCAGAGCGTTCCAAGCAAAGCCGGAAACTCCAGTAGCAGCCAGGGTTTCCGGCTTTTTTCATGCCTAAGCGGGCCAGACCGGGCTATTGCAAGCCGCTGGTATTCAGCCAATTGGCTGACGGTGCTACAAGGGGGTGGCGGGAATCGCAGGCATGATTCCGCTACGCCCTCACGCTGCTCAAGCGCAGCATCAGGGTCATCGGATGCGTCGGCGAGGGTTGAAACCCGTAGTGCTCGTAGAACTGCTTGGCCTTCTCGTGAAGGGCGTGCACGAGGATGGCTCTTACGCCCGCGTTCTGCGATACGGCCACCGCGCGATTGACCGCGTCCTGGAGCAAAGCGGCGCCCAAGTGCAGTCCCTGCGCCCTGCGATCGACCGCGAGCCGGGCGAGAACCATGACCGGAACCGGATCAGGCATGTTGCGTCGCACGCCGCTCGTTGCGAGTTCGTGCAAAACGGCGCCGGCCGCCATGGCGTAGTACCCGCGGACGTGGCCGTCCTCGTCGGTGACGACGAAGGTGCGGCTCGCACCGCTGGCCTGGTTGGACAATGCCCTGCGCTTGAGCCAGTCATCGAGCACGGCCTCGCCGCACGCGAAATCATCCGGTCGATGTGTAGCCGCCAAGGGCTGCGGCGGACCGAGTTGCAAGCTCAGGCCTTCGCGGACTTCCTGCTCCAGGGAGCCTTGACCGCCATGAGGCGCTCAAGCCCGGGATTGCGCGCTGGCGGCGCATCGAGCAGCTTGGTGAACTGCCGGAACTTCTCGGCATCCAGTTTGAAAAATACCTGATCGAGCAGTACCGACTGTGCCTTGTCGCAGGCGGCCTCGAGCATGAAGTCGGAGCGGTTCTTGCCGAGCAGTTGGGCAGCCTGATCGATCAGTTCCCGCTGCTCGGGATGTGCCCTCAGGTTGATGGCGGCGTCGCGCATGAGTTTCTCCTGATTCGTACATACAACAGATACACGCAGCTTACGGTCGCGTATAGCAGTTGTCAACACACGGCTGGTTCCGGACGAGAAGCTCTCGGGCGAATGCCGGTCGGTAGCAGGAATAGCGAGAGTAGCAGGGGCACCAAGTAAAAAGCTCGACTCCTGGACGCCGAAGCGCAGCGGGAAATCTTGGTGGCCTCCTTTGTCGGCAGCCGAACAATGGACTGACCCACCAAACCGCGGGGCGCTGCCCCGCGCCGCGTACTTGCCGGGTCAGTCTTATTGCCTATTTGCAATCTGAGGTTGGAATCAGCGCAACCCGTCTTGTATGCGATGCGCTTGTTTTGTGCAAAGTCGGGTTGCAAACAACCGGCAAACCAGTAACCTACTTGCCAAATACACCGAATAGGTTAAAATGAGTCATGGAAAAAGGGACCCCGCACTGCAAACTGTCAGTTGTCAGGGGCTTGATTGAAGCGGGCAAGGTCCGCGCCACGGCTAGCGCCTTCGATGGCGCTCGCGAACTGGGAATCAACGATCTGGCCGGGATGTGCGCCGTTGTCATGTCGCTCACTTCAGCCGACTTCTACAAGAGTATGACGACTCACGCTGATCACCGGATATGGCAGGACGTGTACCACACCAGGATAGCCAACCGCACCGAAGTCTACTTAAAGCTGACTGTCATTGATGACGTGCTGATCGTGTCCTTCAAGGAGCTATGACCATGAAATGTCCTGTTTGCGGCGTAGCCGAACTAATTCACGACACCCGCGACCTGCCCTATACCTACAAGGGTGAAACCACCACCGTTCCTGGCGTAACGGGAGACTTTTGCCCGGCATGCGGTGAGGTTATTCTGAACCGTGAACACGGCGACCGCTACAGCGAGTTGCATGGCCAATTCCAGCGGCAGGTAAATGCGGCCTATGTCGACCCTGACTACATCGCCAAGGTGCGCAAAAAGCTGGACCTGGATCAGCGCGAGGCAGCCGAAATGTTCGGCGGCGGCGTCAACGCCTTTTCTCGTTACGAGAACGGCAAGACAAAGCCGCCCCTGGCCTTGATAAAACTACTCAAGGTGCTGGATCGTCACCCAGACCTGCTCAACGAGGTGAGAGCGGCTTGACGCGTTCCAACCACTGGCAATCCTGGAGGCAGCCGAGGTCGCGTTGTACTTTCCAACCTCAGATTGCAAATAGCCGTTTTTGTGAGCACATGTGGGTAGGGTTTGGTGAGAGGCGAAGTTCTTTTCAAGGGCAACCTTGTTCCGGCCGGGGTAGTTTTGGGGGTACTCTGGAAATAGCAAAATTGAAGATCCTTGCGGCACAAAGGTTCGCGTTGGTTATTGGGTAGCGCTCACCCCATTTGACCAAGGCCGGATATCGCTCCGGCCTTTTTCAATTGCGCGCCAAATGCATTTTGTGGGGGGTACGGTTTCGTGCGAAGGGCGGCAAGCGCCCTGAAGACCGGGATTTCGACGGGCTTCCTCTGTCTGCGCTCTCCGTTTTCTGCGTGTGCGAAGGTCGGCACTCGCGTGATGCCTTGTGTTCATAGGGGCTTCCAGGCACGAGTATGTGCAGCTACTCGCGTAGGGGAGGCCACTGGCCAAAAGCTGCGAGCTTGCATCAGGTCAGGGCAGGTGCGACGAGTATTCCAAGGGCAATCACCAGAGGGTTCAACTCGGTCGCCAACGTTGATTTATTGAAAGCGAAATACCGCTGTCAACCCAATCCGGCGCGTCGGGTATTCAAGCCAGACGTCGGCAAAGCAGCGGGAGCCGGCACTGGCGGGGCTTGTCATGATGCTCTGAGTGGCGGCTTACTGGGTCAACCCGCCAACCAGAGGGTGGAGTTTTGTTCAGGTGGCGGGGCGCTGACGGCCATTATGCCGCCGCTCAGAATTTTTCTCCAATGCGGTCACTAAACCTGGACCGTTTTCCATAGCGGCCATTCAATGTGCGCCACCGATTTTGTTGGTCTCAACTCCGGCTATGCGGCGGCTGCGATTATTACCCGCTCAGTTCGACACAAAGATAGGCATTGCTGCTGCCTGTCTTGATGCCTTTGGAGACCTGCGCACTCGACGGAAACAAGGGGTCGGCGGGCATTGCGTGGTTGGTCACGCTCCAGGCGCTGGTCTTGTCTGTAACATACTCGCTTGAATAACCCCGGCATGGCGCCGGGCAGGAGAACATTGCATGAAAGCCTTTCAGGATTACTACCCGGATGACCTCTCGCACTGCTACGGATGCGGCCGTCAGAACGAACATGGGTACCGGATCAAGACCTTCTGGGATGGCGAGGAGAACGTAACGCGCTTCTCCCCCGAGCCTTTCCATTGCGCAATTCCGGGCTTCGTCTACGGCGGCTTGCTGGCGGAGTCGCCAACTGCCTGTTTGCCCTGCGCAACGTCAAGAACCAGCCCGGTCGGATACTCACCTCGGTGACGACGCATGGAGCGCAACGACAAAGGACGCTTGCCTATCGGCGCCGTCAGCGGCGACATCCAGATCGAATCACCGGCAGAGATGCTCGCTCACCTCGATCGCGTGCTCGCGCAATTCGAGGATTTCTGCATCGTCACGCAAAGCGTACGTTCCGGATTTCCAGTCGAAATCACGGGACAGCATCGGAATGATCCTGAAATGAGGATTCAGCGGGCGGGTTTCGGCAAATATTCCTGCCAATCATTCGGCATTACAGCATGCCGACGATCAGTCAACCGATCACCAAAATGTCCGTTGCCGGAAGAATAGCCGCCGCGCTGGGCCTCGCCCGTCGCGACCCGAGGCGTCGACGCCTTGTCGCGGTGATCGAATGCGCGCTCAATCAAAATGCCCGCGATTCCGGAGCCGCGAGCTATCCGGCGCTCAACAAGGCGATTCTCACGCTCTGCATGCAATACGATGTGGGCATCGTGCAGATTCCGTGTCCGGAGATGCGTTTCATGGGACTTAGCCGGCAGAGATCGCCGGGAAAGACCATCCGAGAAGCTCTCGATACCCATGCCGGGTGCCAATCCTGTCGGACAATCAGCCATGACTTGGTCAATACGCTTTGGGACTACCAGAAGAGCGGCTGTCGGTTGTTGGCGATCCTTGGGGGAAATCCGCAAAGCCCTGGATGTGCCGTTCACTTGGAAGGCCGCGCGTCAGATCCCGGACAGCTTGCGACACAGTCGGGCGTCCTGATGCGCATCCTGCAGGAGGACTTGCGCCAGCGGCAGATCGATGTTCCGTTCAGGGGGATGCGGGACTATCGTCCGGAGTTGTTGGCGGAGGATTTGCGATGGTTGGAGCAACTGTTCAAGGATGCCTGACGGGGAACCCTCCCGCGGCAAGACCCTGTGAAGCGGCGGCTCACCCGGCCCACAGCAAGTTCTGTCGGACGCGCGTGATTTGCGCAGCGACGCTCGTTTCCAAGGAGCGCCCTGTTTCATTTCAACCGATTCGCTGGCAACCCTTTGAACAGACGCGATGCGCGCTGCATTCCCGCGAGTTGTGGCGTGTCCCGCGCAGTGCCTCGCGACCCGCGCGGAACTCTACGGGTTCGGCGCGCATGCTTGCTCCAGTTCCAGCACGTCGCCGTTGCCGAGGAACAAATCCGTCTGTGAGCCGTTTCGTGCCGTTCCCCGAAGTACCGGCAAGCCGGTCGCCAGCATCTTCTCGACGGCGGTGCGCCCGGTGCAATGGTTGCAGGCTATTTTGGCGATTCCATAGTCACTCAAGGCGTTGACGATCTGATCCCGTTGGGTGTCCCAGTCTTCCAGGGGCGAGAGGTGCAGCCCGCCGTAGATGGCATGGATCCGCTGGCCACCGATGAAGGTTCGGCGAGCATAATCCAGCAGGGTAAGTACGCCGCCATGGCCGCAGCCGGTGATCATGGTTAGACCTTGACCCTGCAGATTGGCATACAGGACATTCTCCCCCTCGACCCGCAGCAGGGTGCTCATCGGGAAACTGACCAGAGCCAGGCCCGGAAGCAGCACCAGCGGCTGGTCGGCGGGGACAGTGATCACTGTCCCCGTATGACCCTGCTGGCGTATGAATTCCAGGCCGGCCGGATGGAAGCCCTCGGGGAGATAAATCGGAATGCCAGAGCAGTGCTTGAGGGTCGAGCGAATCCCCCAGAAGTGATCGAAATGCTCGTGGCTGATGACCAGCGCTTCGATCTTGCCCTCCTGCAACAGCCGGTCGATGCCCTCCTCGGCGAAGCGGCGGTCCATCCAGTCGGGGCTCCAGCCCGTGTCGAACAGCAGGCGGCGCACGGTCCCATCCATCGCTTCGGCTTCCAGCAACGCCGAAAAGCCGGCTGCATTGTCCGCGTGCAGCGGCCCGAACGGTGGCCAGGGGATCGCGTACTGATCGGTTTGGGCGCCGCCGGCAGCGCGGATGTCGTCGAACACCGTGGCCGTGTCGAACCAGCCGGTTTCGGAGATGCAGAGAATCCGCAAGCGCTTCAGGGCGCCAATATCAAGCGTCGGTGGAGCATTGCTCATGACATTGATGGTTCCGGTCGATCGACAGTCGCTCGAGACTGTTGGTGAGCAAGCCAGCCACCGCGGCGTCGGGATCTTCCTCGATCGTGATGACTGGAAGAATACCGCTCTGCATCAGGCGATCCTTCAGGCCGAAGCCCATGCTGCCGGTGATCAGGACATTGATTCCGGCCAGCGGTTCGGCAAGTCGGTGGTGGCTGGCGTGAAGGTTCTTTTCCGCGGCGACCTCGACAAGGCGCTTGCCGACGATCAAGTCCTCTTCAACCTCGTAGACCCAGAACTTGCGGCACTTGCGCGCGTGCTCGGTGATGGTCTTACGATTTTGGCTGGTAACTGCGATTTTCATGATGCCTCCTTTGATGTCGATTGGCGGGGCAGTGCGAAGCTGCCGACTGCCCAGGCGGAATGCCCTGCCTTGAATCTGGTTGACTAATTGCGAACCTGTTTCAATTGCTCAGGCCTGCCCGCCCGTGTCGCTGCCAATCAGCAGGCGGCTGTCGGTCAGGTAGCTGTGCGGGGGAATCTCGAGGTTGGTTGGCGCCGGCTTGTCCTTGAAGACGCGGCCGGCAAAGTCGAAGGTCGATCCGTGGCAGGGACAGATGAAGCCGCCGCGCCAGTCCGCGCCCAGAGCCAGATCGCCGGCCTCGAAAGCCTTCGTCGGCGAGCAGCCGAGATGCGTGCAGATGCCGACTGCGACGAGGTATTCCGGCTTGAGCGAACGGTGTTCGTTGTTCGCGTACTGCGGCTGCTGTGGTTCTTGGGAGCGCGGGTCGACCAGCTTCGATTCCAAGTTCTTGAGCGTGGCGAGCATTTCCGGGGTGCGCCGCAGAATCCATACCGGTTTGCCGCGCCATTCGATGACCATCATTTAGCTTGGGGCAAGTTTGTCGATGTCGACTTCCACCGGCGCACCGGCGGCCTTTGCTCGATCGGAAGGCAACAGGCTGCCGACGAAAGGGGCGATGGCTGCCAGCGTCAGCACGCCCCCGAGTCCGGCGGTAGCCAGCAACCACTGCCGGCGGTGCGGGCTTTCGGCCACGAAGAAGGATTCGCTTTGGCGCACACAGTGGGTCATGTTGTTTTCCTTGGTTGGCGGGTTCTTTCGCGGACATAGCCGGTGGTGACCTTCCCGGACATCACCCCGTACCCCCGGTCAGCACAGACAAGCGTCGCTGATTGTCGCGCGCGGCTCATCCATGAACTGGTTTCAATACGCTAATATCAGTCTTTTCTAATCAAGTCTCGTGCCAGCTTCCGAAAGGGAAGAATAAATTCCAACAAAGCAATGGCCTGGCCCTTTCTTGACCAGATGTTGGTGCGCTCTTCGAAGTCTTACTGCCGATGTGGCAGCATATGGCAGTCAAATGGCAAAACTGCTGGCATTCGATGGCAGTTAATCAGCAGTTCGTGCGCGACTTTCTGGCGGCGTGGAACAAGGTGATGAACCTGGACTGCTTCGACCTGGCCTGAAAAAGCCGAAAGTCGGCGCTGGTGGGGCGGCGTGACCCGTAGCGGGCACGGCAGAAAGGGAAAAGCCCGCAAATGCGGGCTTTTCTTGCCGGGGCGACCGAGTCACCTACTGTGGCAGATACATCTTGGCCTTGTTCGGCGCGTAGCTCCACGGCAGGCCCGAGTTCTTCCAGCCATTGACGAGGCGCCAGTTCTTCTTCTCGCCGTCCTTCACGGTGTCGCCCTCGAAGCCGTCGACCACGACATAGACCTGCTTGTAGCCTTTGCCATCAAGCGCCTTGGCGCTCGGCGCGCCGCGCTCGCCGCCGGAGCGGCACAGCAGGATACCCGCGCGACGCAGGCGGTCGTCGGTGATGAAGGCGTACTTGAGCGGCGCGCCGGCGCACTTCATCTCGGTCGCGGGGCGCAGGAAGAGGCCGACGCCGCCGGTCTGCGTGAATTGCGACATTGCCTGCCAGGTTGCCTCGGCGCCGGCCGGGCTGTGGTAGACGCTGCCCATGCCGTTCTTGCCGATCTGATTTACGTCCATACCGGGGATGGAGTCGTAATCGAGCTTGAGGCCGGTGGCGACGATGAGGAAGTCGTACGGCACCGGCTTGCCGCTTTCGGTAACGATCTTGTTGCCGTCCGGGTCGAACTCCTTTACGCGCTCCTCGATCAGGTCGACGCCGGCCGGCACGTAATCGCGCGTGGCGCTGACGGCGTAGTCCCTGGGCTTGATGCCTGCCGCTATCATCGTGAAACCGGGTTGGTAGAAGTGCTCCTTGCGGGCATCGACCAGGAGAATCTGGCGCCGTCGAGCTGGCGCGCCAGATACGAGGCCGCGGCCAGCCCGGCAGCGCCGGCACCGGCAATCACAATGCGGGCCGCGCTCTTGGTGGTCGATGCGGCACTTTGCGTCGGCGAAAGCAGCAGGCCGGTGCCGCCGGCCGCGCCCAGCCCAGCATCAGGAAGTCGCGCCGGCTCAGGGCCGAGAACCCCTGTCGCCGGTGGCTCCGGCAGGAAAATCGCTTTGTCGGTTCATTTCACACTCGGGTTTTTGTCTTGATGATTAAGTGTTAGATTTTACTAATATTCAAATATTTGGTGCGAAGTTTTTGTTTGGACGTCAGGGTGGTGCTGGAGTTCAGGGGCGTAAAGGCAGGCAAAGTACGATCACGCTGCCGATGCCGACTCCCAGCAGCACGGCACCCTGAAGCCAGGGCCGGCCGTCGCAATACCAGGCCGAAAAGGCGGCCATCAAGGCCATGGTTATCAGCCCGATACGCTTGACCCAGGGGAAGCTGCGGTGTTGCTCCCACATCCGCAGCATGGGACCATCGGTGCGATTGCCCAGCAACAGCCATGCGCGCGCGGCGATCCAACGCAACTCAGCATTGCAAACGCTGATCCTAAAGCTACGGTCGGGTCGCGACTGCCAGAAACAGCGGGTATTCCCGCAAGCCCTGATCCGTCGCTTTCTTCATCAAATAGCTGGTGAAAAAATCCACGTGGCTGAATCCCGCGCTGAATAACTGCGCGCGCAACGCTTCCCGGTCAAAACCGCAGTGTCCGGTAAATCCAGCGCCGTGAAACGAGCCATCCTCCTGATCCAGATCAGCGATGCCCAGCCAGCCGCCTGGCCGCAAAAGGGTATAAAAATCCTGCAGCAGCCGGGTGGCATCAGGGACATGGTGCAGGGTCATCAGGGTATAAATCAGATCGTAGCGTTCGGCGGGCAGCGGGTCGGTCGTCAGATCGAGAGCCAGTGGATGCAGATGGGTCAGCCCGGCAGCACTGATGTTTTTTTCCAGCACCGTCAACATGCCAGGTGAACAATCGGCCAGCGTTACCGCGCCGAGATCTGCCTGCAGCGCGAAACTCAACAAGCCGGTTCCGCAGCCATATTCGAGCGCCTGCCAGCTTGTAGACAGGGGAATCCGCTGACGAAGCGCGGCAGCGACCGCCAGCGCTCGCTGCTGATTGACCGGATTAGCGTCCCAGGTTGGGGCCTTGTCGTCGAAACTCAGCGTGGCGCTCATGTGTGGCGGACTCCATAGTCAGTGATGCTGCAAACCCCCCGGTAACCGCCCAGCCCGCCAGCCCCAGGTGCCGGCGCAGAAAAGCGATTTGCAAGGCAGTGCCTTTCTCAAACCACGGTCCATCATACAGATCGAAATGGCCGATAGGCAGCGCCTCTAGCTGGCAGCCGGCAATGCGGGCAGCGGCTTTTCGGGTCGCGGCGAACGGGATCAGCGAGTCCTGTTCAGCCGCGATGATCAGCACCGGAGCTTGAATCCGGCGCACTACATGAATGGGCCGATAAGTGAGGATGGTGAGCAGAATGCGGGCGGGAACGGGTTCCGGCCAGACGACTCCAGGCGGAATCAGACGACGATCACCGTCGTAGCAATCCGGCCCGGCCAGACAGCGCACGCCAGTTCGGCTAAGGATCGGCACGCGGACCGGATCGCGGCCCAGCGCGGCGGCGGCCAGGTCTCTCACCGCCCACCACGTTGCGCCGGGCAGCAGACGTAGCGGGTACCCGATGAGCAACGGCCGCTCGATCGACGAGTTCGTGCGCCTGCTGCAGGCCATGCAGACTAGCGATGCCAACAAGGTGGCACGCGCACGGTTGCACGCCGGGCTGCGACGTCATCGTGCCCGCAACCCAAGACGCCGGACGCCATTGCAAGCGCAAGGCCGAGGGCCTGAACACGGTCGACTGGTATTTCACGACCAAGAAGCTCTGACCGGCTGCGCGGACTGCTGGGACGTGCCCGCCACAACGTGCGGTCCAGGCGGTATGCGAATAGGCTATGGCACCACCCGCATGCCAGGCGGTGGCGGGCTCAAGATGGAGCCGAGGTGTTCAACTCCGGCACAGGTGCCTCCGCGCAAAGGGCCGACACGAGGCCGGATGCCGCGCCGAGCCATCTCGCCCAGCAGGTGCTTCACGGCCCCAGGCCCGAGTCGGTTACCCTTGTAGCATCACGAACGGCTGCTTCCAATGTTCCGGGGTTCCCCACGAAGTTCCGTTTCCATTTTCCTCGACTGTCTCCAATGAGCACGAAGGAGGCAGCCGACCAAGTCGGGCCTGAACGGCAGGAATCTGAGCTGATCGGCCGGTAGCCATACAAGGGTCACCGGGGACTTGACAGTTTGAAGCACTCATTTGCAGTTTTCGAATGACGGCCTCTTGATGGCCGGAAGCGTTCAGCCTGGAAATCGCGGCCACTGGCGGCCGCTTCGAGAACGGTCACGTAACCGGTGCTGGCGCTTGCGACCGTTCTTTGGCTTGACGGCACGTAAAATGAAGCCATGACATCAAACGCAATGAACGAAGCTGGTGAGGCACAGATGCCTCCCTCGCCAAAAGGACGCGCGACTCTGGTGCAACAATGGCTGGACCGCTCGCGTTATCAAGAACCAGGACCATGAAGGATGTGCCGTCGAGATGATCAAGGACGGCGAGACCCGAGGCGGCCTTGGTGGGTCCATGGACGATGGGGCGTGACAAGAAGAAGCCGAGCCGCTTGACGGGTCCGCGTTCAACACCCTGGTCAAGACAGGGTCGGAATTTCTCAAGCGCCAACGCATGGAGCGAGGACGGCCTTCGCAAGCCCGGACAGGTCGGATCACGCTGATGGGAGAATCGACAGGCGATGGATAAGGATCAGGCGATAAGAAAGGCTCAGAAGCTCATGGCCGTCGCCATGGACGGCCGTGGGAACGACAACGAGGCCGAGCGTGCACTGGCCCAGGCCGAAACTCTGATTCGGAAGTTCGGCATTGAGGAGGCGGAAATTGCCAGTGCCGAGGCATCGATGGATTTCGAATGGGCCGACGCCTTCCACGCCTATGGACCCCCGCAAAACCCGGCCAGGAGTTGTCCGCGGTGGTTTCAAATCATCAGCACCGGCGTGGCCACCTTCACCGACACCATCGTCCGCTTGCACTACGATACGGCGCAGGGCTATGGCGTTGGATTCCAGGGTGATCGCGCCGACACGTTGTTTGCCCAGTGGCTGGTCGGCTATCTCAAGAGCAATGTGTGGGCTGCCTTGGCCGGCGCCCGCAAAGACCATCCCGAATGGGGCAGGAGCGAAGCGGAAGATTTTCGCAAAGCGATGGCGGGGCGGCTGTCAACCAGAATGCGCGACTTGCGACGTGAGCGGGATGTGGCATTTTCCGCGGCGCCCAATCGCCGGGGAACCGAACGGCGCTCGTTCTGCTCACCGACAAGCTCGCGCGGCGCGATGCGCTGTTCGGTACCCCGAAATACAAGAATGCGCGCGTTGACCTGCGCGACCAGACCGCGGCACACAAGGGTCGTCTGGCGGGCGATCAGCTTGGCTTCGCCAAACCGCTGCAAAGTAGCGGCCAGGCATGCAACGAAGATTAAAAGTCGTCATGATGAACAGCGCGGCCTTGTGTTGCCGAACCTGTCATGCACCGCTATGGCCATCCGGCAAGTTGCCGCTATACTTCCCGGCGAATTGGCAGCCCACTGAATCGTAAGGAGAAATCATGTCGGATGAAGATCTGAAGGCGGAACTGGAACGTCTGCGCAACGAAAATGCCGTCCTCAAAAAGGGGGCGGCGACCGGCATCACCATGAAGGTCAGCGAGAAAGGCGCCGTTTCCATCTACGGAATGGGACGCTTCCCGGTGACCTTGTACAAGGAGCAATGGCTCAAGCTCTTGGCCAAGGGCGACGATATTCGCGCGTTCATTACGGCGAACGAAGCGCAATTGAAGACCAAAGAGTGAGGTGCTGACCACCGGAGCCACCGCCCTGCGTCTGCGGGATGGCCTGGCGATCCCTGGCCACTGAAACTGTATTTGCCGATGTGGTGAGCGACCTTGTCGGATTGCCGAAAATACACCCTCGGCGATACTCCTTGGCACCCGTACCGGTAACAGAAGACATGAGCCTGGACTACTCCACCCTCGACCTGTTGCGGCAGAACCATCCAGCATGGCGGCTGTTGCGCTCGGATCATGCGCCGCTGGTGGCGAGCTTTCTGCAGCGCGTGTTCATCGCGCCGAACGTGCGGGTGATGGCGCAGGCGGATCTGGCCGAGATGCTTGAGGATGAGTTGTTTGCTCTGCGCGAGCGGCTCGGCGCAGAGGCCTTCCCCAAGGCCGCGCTCGACTACCTGAACGACTGGGCGGCGACGGAGAAAGGCTGGCTGCGCAAGTTTTACGCCCACGGGTCGGACGAAGCGCATTTCGACCTGACCCCCGCGACCGAAAAGGCCATTGCCTGGCTGGGAACGCTGACCGAGCGGAGCTTCGTGGGCACCGAGTCGCGCTTGCTGACCTTGTTCGAGTTGCTCAAGCAGATGAGCGAAGGCAGCGAGACAGACCCGCAGGTACGCGTTGCCGAGTTGCAAAGGCATCGCGACGAGATCGATGCCGAGATGGCTCGCGTTCTCGCCGGCGACATGCCGCTGCTCGATGACACGGCGCTGAAAGATCGCTTCCAGCAGTTCATGGCGATGGCACGCGAGCTGCTGATGGATTTTCGCGAGGTGGAGCACAACTTTCGCGGGCTGGATCGACGGGTGCGGGAACGCATCGCGTTGTGGGAAGGCTCGAAGGGCGCGCTGCTGGAAGAAATCATGGGTGAGCGTGATGCGATTGCCGACTCCGACCAGGGCCGGAGCTTTCGCGCATTCTGGGATTTCCTGATGTCCAGCAGTCGGCAGGAGGAATTGACGGCACTGCTTGAGCGCGTCTTGACCCTGCCTGCGGTTGCCGAGCTGAGGCCCGACGCGCGAACCCGTCGCGTGCATTACGACTGGCTCGAGGCCGGCGAGCACACCCAGCGCACCGTGGCGCGGCTCTCGCAGCAGTTGCGGCGCTTCCTGGACGACCAGGCATGGCTGGAGAACCGCCGCATCATGGAAATTTTGCACGGTATCGAGAGCAAAGCCTTGGCACTGCGGGAATCCCCGCCAGGCGGTGAAGTCATGCGCGTTGCCGACAATGCTGCCGACATCGAGTTGCCGATGGAGAGGCCGCTGCATACCCCGGCCATCAAACCGCTGATCGCCGATATCGAGCTGGAGTCAGGCGATGCCGATGTGGACGCAGCGGCGCTCTACACACAAATCGTGATCGACAAGCTTCAGTTGGCCAGGCATATCCGCCACGCCCTGCAGGATCGCTCGCAAATCACCCTGCATGCGCTGTGCGAGATGCAGCCGCTGCGGCACGGCCTGGCGGAGCTGGTGGCGTACCTGCAACTGGCCAGTGACAGTTTCAAGGCCGTGGTGGATGAAGACGTGACCGAAACCATCGTCTGGACACGCGAAGGGCCGAATGGCCGGCAATTTGTCAGGCAGGCGCGTCTGCAACGCGTAATATTCGTGAGATGACGATGGCAGAGCAGCAACTCGAAAACCCGGCGACCGAGAATCACCTGTCGACCCTGGTCATCCTTCTGCTCAAAGGCGTGATCTATCAGGAAGCCGACGCCGGCCTCTGGAATGTGTTGCTCAATCTGCAAGCCCGTGTACGCGACTACGTGATGGTACTGGGCCTGGAACTGGTGCTTGACGAGGCCGAGGGTTATGCCTTCCTGCGCTCGCGCCCGGAGGTGGACGATGACGCGGCGCCGAAACGCCCACGCCTGGTGGCAAGGCGTCCGCTTTCGTTTCCGGTGAGCTTGCTGCTGGCGCTGTTGCGCAAGAAGCTGGCCGAATTCGACGCCGGCGGCGGTGATACACGCCTGGTGCTTGCCCGTGACGAGATCGTCGAGTTGGTCCGGGTCTTCCTGCCCGACAGCAGCAACGAGGCCAGGCTGATCGACCAGATCGAGACTCATCTGAACAAGATTGTCGAGCTTGGGTTTCTGCGCAGGCTCAAGGCCGGCGCAGCGAATCAGGGTGGGCAGGCGGCGGTGTTCGAAGTGCGGCGCATCCTCAAGGCCTTTGTGGACGCACAGTGGCTGGCCGAGTTCGATGCGCGGCTGGCCGTGTATCAGGCGCAGTTCCTGGCGGCGGGGGGCGGCCAATGAGTGACACGCAAACCCTGGGCCTCGATTTCATCGCAGACGATGCGCTCTCGGGGTTTCGCTTGCATCGCCTGGAGGTGTTCAACTGGGGCACCTTTGATGGCCGGGTGTGGGTACTCAATCCCGCCGGCAGGAACGCCTTGCTGACCGGCGATATCGGCTCGGGAAAATCAACGCTTGTCGATGCCGTGACCACGTTGCTGGTGCCGGCACACCGCATTGCCTACAACAAGGCCGCCGGCGCCGACAACAAGGAGCGCACGCTGCGCTCCTACGTGCTCGGGCATTACAAGTCGGAGCGCAACGAAGCGAGCGGGGCAGCCAAGCCCGTGGCGCTGCGTGACCACAACAACTATTCGGTGATCCTGGGGGTTTTTCATAACGCGGGCTACGATCAGACGGTCACGTTGGCCCAGGTTTTCTGGATGACGGAGCGCCAGGGGCAACCGGCACGTTTCTTTGCCTGCGCCGAGCGTGCCTTGTCGATTGCGACGGACTTCGCCCACTTCGGCTCGGACATCGGCGCGTTGCGGAAGAAGCTGCGCGGATTGGGCGCGGAAGTGTTCGACAGCTTTCCGCCCTACGGAGCCTGGTTCCGTCGTCGCTTTGGCATCGAGAATGAACAGGCGCTGGACCTGTTTCACCAGACGGTGTCGATGAAGTCGGTGGGTAACCTGACCGATTTCGTCCGCGGCCACATGCTCGAAGCTTTTGAGGTTGCGCCGCGCATTACCGCCTTGATCGGGCATTTCGACGATCTTAACCGCGCGCACGAGGCGGTGCTGAAGGCCAAGCGGCAAGTGGAACTGCTCTCGCCGCTGGTGGCCGACGCCGAGCGTCACGCGGCACTGGTGGCGAATGTCGAGGAACTGCGCGCCTGCCGCGAGGCGCTCAGGCCCTGGTTCGCGGGCCGGAAGCTCGGCTTGCTGGAGAAACGCATCGCCAGCCTGGCGGATGAATGGGCGCGGCAGGATGCCCAGGTCAGGCGCATCGAGGGCCGGCGCGACGCGCAGCGGGCCGAAGAAAGCGAACTCAGGCGCAGCATTGCCGACAATGGTGGCGACCGTCTGGAGCGGCTGGCGATCGAGATACGCAGGAAGGATGAGGAACGCCGGCAACGCGACAGCAAGGCCCGGCGTTACGCCGAACTGGCGCGTGCGGTCGGGGAGATCCCGGCGTCCGACGAGCCGGCTTTCCTCGATCAGCGCGGGCGGCTTTCGGCGTTGATCGATGCGGCGAAGGCTTCGGAGAGAAATTTTCAGAACCAGGAAAAGGAGCATGAGTTCAACTTCAGGCAGGACAAGCAGGAGCACGACGAGCTGTCCGCCGAGATCGCCAGTCTGAAGGCCCGGCGCAGCAACATCGACGACAGGCAGGTCGCCATGCGCACTGCATTGTGCCAGGCCCTCGATTTGTCGGAAGTGGACATGCCCTTCGCCGGCGAACTGCTGCAAGTGCGTGACGACGAGCGCGACTGGGAGGGGGCCGCAGAACGGCTCTTGCGCAATTTCGGTTTGTCGCTGCTGGTGCCGGATGAGTATTACGCGCGCGTGGCGGATTGGGTCGATAGAACGCACCTGAGGGGCGGCTGGTGTATTTCCGGATTCGCCAGGGTTCGAGGGGCGAACTGCCCAACCTGCATCGGGACTCTCTGGCGCGCAAGCTGTCAATCAAGCCCGACTCGCCTTTCTACGACTGGCTTGAGCGCGAACTGGCGCAGCGTTTCGACGTGGCCTGCTGCGCGACACAAGAGCAGTTCCGCCGTGAAACCCGTGCCATTACACGGGCTGGGCAGATCAAGGCGGCCGGCGAGCGTCACGAAAAAGACGACCGCCACAGGCTGGACGACCGCAGTCGCTACGTGCTCGGTTGGACCAACACGGAAAAGATTGCGGCGCTAGAGGCCCACGCCAGAAAGCTCGAGCCCCGGCTGGGCAAGCTGGGCAGCCTCATCGGCAAGATCCAGGTCGTTCAGAACACGCTGAAGGAGCGCCTCACGGTGCTGTCGAAACTCGACGAGTATGCTGATTTTCGCGAACTCGACTGGCAGCCGCTTGCCGTCGAGGTGGCTCAGCTTGCGGCCGAGAAGCAGAAGCTGGAATCTGCCTCCGATGTCTTGCAGCAACTGACCGAACGCCTGAACGAGGTCGTTGCGGTGTTGCAGGGCCTGGAAGCGCAATGGGAGGACCACAAGGACAAGCGTTCCAAGGCCGAGCAGAAGAAAATCGATGCGGAAGCCCTGTGCGCCGAGACTCAAGTGGTACTCGATGAACCGACCATCGCGGCACACGCCGCGTATTTCGAGCGACTCGACACCATGCGCAGCGAGGCCCTGGGCGAGCATCAGCTCACAGTCGAATCCTGCGACAACCGCGAGCGCGAAATGCGTGATTGGCTACAGGCCAGGATCGACGCCGAGGATGCGAAGCTGAAACGCCTGCGCGACAAGATCATCGATGCCATGCGGGCGTATTGCACGGCCTTTCCGTTGGACACGCAGGAAGTGGACGTCGCCATCGAGGCGGCCGACGAGTTCCGCGCGATGCTCGACACGCTGCAGGCCGACGACCTGCCACGCTTCGAAGCACGCTTCAAGGAACTGCTGAACGAGAACACCATCCGCGAGGTGGCGAACTTTCAATCGCAGTTGGCCCGCGAAAGAGAGACGATCAAGGAGCGCATCGCGCGGATCAACGAGTCGCTTACGCAGATTGACTACAACACGGCTCGCTACATCGTCCTCGAAGCGCAACCGACGCCGGATGCCGACGTCCGCGATTTCCAGAGCGAGCTGCGCGCCTGCACCGAAGGGACGCTGACCGGTTCCGACGATACCCAGTATTCCGAAGCCAAGTTCCTGCAGGTCAAGCACATCATCGAACGCTTTCGCGGAAGAGAGGGGCTCACCGAGCTGGATCGTCGCTGGACGGCCAAGGTCACCGATGTCCGCAACTGGTTCGTGTTTGCGGCCAGCGAACGCTGGCGCGAGGACAACAGCGAACATGAGCATTACTCGGACTCGGGCGGCAAATCGGGAGGTCAAAAAGAGAAACTGGCCTACACCATCCTGGCGGCGAGCCTGGCCTATCAGTTCGGCCTGGAATGGGGAGCAGTACGTTCCCGCTCGTTCCGCTTCGTGGTGATTGACGAAGCCTTCGGGCGCGGCTCGGACGAGTCCGCGCAATACGGCTTGCGGCTGTTTGCCCAACTCAACCTGCAAATCCTGATCGTCACGCCCTTGCAGAAGATCCACATCATCGAACCTTTTGTCTCCAGCGTGGGCTTTGTCCATAACGAGGAAGGCCGGGCCTCCAGGCTGCGCAATCTTTCGATCGAGGAGTATCGCGAAGAGAAGGCGAAAAACGACCAATGAGCTGGACAACAACGGCAGACCTGTGCGCCCAGGTGCGCAAGCTGTGGGACAGGGGCGAGATCCTTGCGGCGTTCGTCACCGGACAGGCGTTGTTCCCCAGGCGTCTGGTACTCAAGGCGCCGGCGTCGGCCGAGATGGCCGAGCGCTTCGATCAGGCACGCGCATGGAGCGCCGAGCTTCGCGCAATGACGCATTGCCGGGTAGAGATGCGCGAGTTCAGGCACCGGATACTTGGCGCCAATGCGCTACCCCGGGAGGCATGGATCGATACGGCCGACGACGCCCTCGCACTGATCGGCAAGCAACGCGATGCCGCTCGCTTCACGGCGTTGATTGACCTGACGCGCAAGCACCAGCCGCAGTTGCTGGCCTGGCTGGCGAAGCGGCCGCTGCGGGCTCTGGAGTTGGCCAACGAGTGGAGTCGGTTGCTGGAAATCATCCTGTGGTTGCAGGCTCATCCACGCCCAGGGGTGTACCTCAGGCAAGTCGACATCCCGGGCGTGCACAGCAAGTTCATCGAAGCCCATCGCGGCGTGCTTGTGGAGCTGCTGGATAGCGTCTTGTCGTCCGCGGCAATCGACCCGGCGGCATCCGGAGCGAGCCAGTTCTAGGGCGGTACGGGTTTCGTGACAAACCCGTACGGATCCGTTTCCGCGTTCTCGATCCGCGGCACGCCCTGTTGCCGGGCGCCCTGGTACAGGACATCAGCCTTGATGCGACGAGCTTTGCCCGGCTTGACTGCAATGTCTCACGGGTTTTCATCACCGAGAACGAGATCAATTTCCTGGCCTTTCCGCAGGTCAAGGACGGCCTTGTCATCTTCGGCTCGGGATATGGTTTCGAGATGTTGAAAAAGGCCGAATGGCTGTCGCGCTGCCGCGTTTACTACTGGGGTGATATAGACACCCACGGCTTTGCCATCCTCGATCAGCTTCGCAGCCAGTTCGACCATGTGGAGTCGCTTCTGATGGACCGCAACACCTTGCTCGAATTCGAATCGCAATGGGGCGAGGAAGAGAATCAGGCGCTACGCGACCTGCCCCGGCTGAACGCTGCGGAAATGGCGCTCTACGATGACTTGCGGGACAACCGGATCCGCCGACATCTGCGTCTTGAGCAGGAAAGGATCGGCTTCGGCTGGGTGGAGTCCGCGGTATCGGGTCTCACCTTGAGTCAGCAGGCCGGCGCATTCGACGCCGGCCGCTGATTCCATCTCGTGGATCAATCGGGTTCATGGCAGCAAATGAAAAGAGCCTGCATTGTGCAGGCCCTCTGATCTTGACTGGCGCGCCCGGAGAGATTCGAACTCCCTACCGCTTGGTTCGTAGTTCGAGAATGGCGCGCTAGGTATCTGATTGTTAAATGATTGGTGCCAAGCGTCCGTTGCCAATTTGCAGCACGATGCATTACGATGATTCACCGATTCCGGCAATTCTCCGGCAGCCGCTATAGAACCCAATGGGATTTGAGCATGGATGTGGCCTCCGAGTACATATCAGGTCTTCCCAAGCAACCGTTCCAGCTCATGGGCTTGCTCTTTGAGCTTCTTCGGGTTGGCCTTCGCCAGGCGCCCAAGATTTTCGAGTTTCCATCGGATGCCGGGGAGTTGCTCAAGGTGTTCGATGCCAAGCAAATCCCAATTGGGCTCATTGCGGGCGAGCGATAACAGGAACTCCCGCTCAGCGGCGTGGGGGCCCCTTTTTTCTGCGGGGGGGGGGCTCGCGGGGGGGGGGGGGCTTGCCGGCGGCTTTGTCGTGCCGTTTGGGGGGGGTTTTTTTTTCCCGGGGGGTCCCCGGGGGTGGGGGAAAAGAATTTTTTTTGCGGGGGGGGGGGGGGGGGGGGGGGGAAAGGGGGGTTTTGGGGTTTTCCCTCGGGGCGAGCAGCGTCTCCTTCGCCTTCGGAGTGAGCGATGTCGAGCGAACCGGGTGCACCGTCCCGCGAAGCACGAAATTCACTTCCACTTTCACTTCGAGCTTGTCGCGGCGCACGAAAAGTTTTGTTTCGCCGGCGTCGGGCACAGTTGCCGCGTGGGTTTGGAAACCGCGTTTGTTGAGTTGATCCACGGCCTTTCGGATCGCGTCGTTGATCCTGGCAAGCGCCTCGTCGCGGCCGAGGCGGTGATCGACAAACACCAGATCGAGGTCCACCGACAGGCGCGGCATGTCCCGCACGAAAAGATTGATCGCGGTTCCGCCCTTCAGGGCAAACACGTTGTCGGCGAATACCAGCGGCGCGATTTGGATCATCAGGCGTGCAGTATCGAGATAGACCTGATTCATGGTTTGAGCACCAATAACCCATCCTTGGACTTCGATATCCACGGCCGGGCGCTGCCTTTGGGCAGCACGGCTTCATCGAGCTTGCCGACCCACGGCAGAGAGAGTTCGCGTCCGAGGCGCAGGCAGAGCCGGACCGTCTTGACGCTCGTGCAGCGCTTGAGAAGGTCCATCAGTACGTCGGCGCGCAGGCTGTAGGTGCTTTCGGCGATTTCCCTCGCCTCCTGCAGCGGTTGACGGACGCCGACCTCGTCCAGCAATTCGAGCAGCGCCCGCTCCGGTGTCGAGACCAGTGGCGCGTTGGCGCGGTTTTCGAAAGGACCCACGCCGGGCATCTGCTCCGGCTCCTCGGTGAACAGCCTCTTGCGGTGATACTCGCCTGGAAAATGCTGACCGAACCAATCAGGTAGGCGCGCGGTCGCCCACCCATATAAATGCAATGCAGCCTGCTGCGAGACGTATTGGCGCACACCGTACCATTCCAGCGCCGTCTTGCCGCCGACATGAAATCCGGCGATTTGCTGCTGGAGCATGACGAGGCTGGGGTGCAGCGACAGAACTTCGCCGGGCCGGCAATAAACCCCTCGCCCCAGTCGCTTGAGCCAGCCGGAGCGGGCATAGTGAACCGCGAGATCGGCCGAGATCCCGAGCGCGGCGAGTTGCGCCGAGGTGATCGGGGAGCCCATGGGCAGACGGGTATAGAGGGTATTTAACTTGCTTTTAGAAGTCGTACTCATGCTACGATTGTACCAGCTAAACTAATAATCAGAAACCAGCAAGAATTGAATGGATAGCAGTTATCGTAGTCAAGATACGATAAAACAATTGTTGCCAATATATGGGCCCGAGCCGCTCCTGAAGGCTATTTGGCGCATTCGGGTTCCACTTCCATTCTGTCGCCTGTGCTGTGTAATTATCGTTGCATGGGTGGCGGCTATGACATGGTGGGAACCGTCATTGGACAGTGGTTGGAAGACCTGTTTCAACCCCAGTTACGCTCGCGGGACGGGGCGCCCTACCTCTGCTCAGGTCACCAGATCTGCTGCCCTACGTCTACTGGTTTCCACATGACTGAATGACAGTTCTTGCCATTTAATGCCATCTGTGCGATGGTAACAGCCTCTGGAGGTACGCCGATGGAAAGCATGAACATTTCGCTGCCGGAACCGCTCAAGCATTTCGTGGACGGCCAGATTTCGACAGGACGGTACAGCAGCGCCAGCGAGTACGTCCGCGAACTCATCCGCGCGGACGAAAGACGCAAGGCTGAGGACGAACTCGAAGCCAAGCTTCTCGAAGGCCTGAGCGGTGCCGAAAGCGAACTGACCCCCGCGGATTGGAGCGCCATCCGCAACGAAGCCTTGGCCAAGGTGGAAGCGCGAAAGAAATCGCGCTGATGCCGCCGATCACCCAGCGCGAGGCGGCCCGTCGCGACCTGGTTGAGCACTTCGTTTACCTGGCGGAGCATGCCGGACTTGACGTGGCCGAGCGCTTCCTGAGGCAGGCCGAGGCGAGCTTCGTCGATCTGGCACGGCAGCCCATGATGGGCGCGCCCGTACCGCTCAAGCATCCCGACCTCGCGAGCATGCGCAAGTGGCGGATCAAGGATTTCGACAATCACCTGATCTTCTATCAGCCGCGCCCCGATGGCGTCTCCATCGTCCGCGTGCTGCACGCCGCCAGCGACTGGTGGGGCCTGCTGGGATTCTCTGAGTAGTCGTCGCCGGCGACAATCAGTGCGTCTCCGCCTGCAATCTGTTGCAGGGACAAACTGGGTCATCGCGTTGTTGTCACCCCGCCAGGTTGAACTCCTGCAACTCGCCATCGACAACTTAAATTACACATCTCGGTTGGTCAGGGCACCCAACGACCGCGCTAACGTTAGCGTCGGCTTTCGTGTCGCCCTAACCTTGTGGGAGTGATTCTTGCGCCGTCGAATCGCTCAATCGAAACAACGATCAGGTTTGGAGGCTGCAGGCCGATCGTTCGAATATTTGCCGTCAAGGGAGAACCGGGAAGTCTAGTTCGACGTGCGGACGCCTCCCAACTGTTTTTCCGAAGATCGAATTCGCCGGTCTACGTGAAAGCTTCCTCCCCGCTGCGTGGGTCCCTCCCATTTATTGCTCCATGGCCCCTTGACCCCGTTCCCGGAAAACGGCCGAGCACCTACCGGGTCAGTCTTCGTGAGCATCTGTGGGTCAGGTTTGGTGAGCGGTGAGGGGCTACTCCAGGCAGGCTCCTGGCAGTCCAAGTGAGCACGGTCATCCAAGCACAAGTTGCGCACGATGCTATCGTGTGTTGGAACGCCTTATTGTTCGGACACGGTTCGGACACGGGCCCGAAAATAGAAAAAGCCGTTAGTGGTTACTTTCACCAACGGCCTTGGTATCACTGGCGCGCCCGGAGAGATTCGAACTCCCTACCCCTTGGTTCGTAGCCAAGTACTCTATCCAGATGAGCTACGGGCGCTGGAGAGGGCGGATTATACCCAGAAATCGGTCAAGACAACCATGCCAGCTATGCGAAAACGGCCAGCAGCCTGCCTCCGAGGCTATTTCTTTTGCGTGGCACGTACGCGTTGCGCCATCGCCCTGATTTGCTCCGGCGACAGTTCCTCGGGTCCCCTGTCCTTGAACACCAGCCAGAGCAGACCACCGTTGATGATGATCAGGGCGACTTCAATGTAGAGGATCGGCGCCACCAGTTGTCGCTGGGAGTTGTCGGCAAAAACGAAATAGAAGCCTTCAAACGTGGGTAGGGCGGCTTTGGTGATCGCCGAGAACAGCTCGAACGGGGGGAACAGCAGTACCAGCACCAGATTGAGCGCCACCAGCGACAGCACGACTCTCTGGCGACGATTGCCGCCGGAAGCTGACGTTTTCTCGTCGGTGGATTGCGCAGCAGTAGCAGCCCGATGCAGGCGTTGATCAGTACGACGATGATCTCAAGCATGAGGAAGTCCGCGTTCAGGATTCGATTCTGCTGCGAACCGAACACGAAGTAGAAGCCGTCAAAAGTAGGAATGTTGCCGCGCTGCAGCGAAACATAATCGTAGGGCGGAAACAGTAGCAGCAGTAAAAGGTTGGCCACTGCGACGAGCAGCGCGATTCGTTGTCGATAATTCATGGCGCATCGCCGCGGGCTCGAACGGCCCTGTCCTCCATGCTTGTCCAAGCGGCGTAGGTTAGTCGAGAACCGAGCACGGTGCAATCCCGGCCTTTGGCGTGAACCCGATCGCGTATAAACTCCAGGCTGTTGAACAGACGAGAGACAGCGGCATGAAAACGATTCTCAGGGTTTTGCTCGGATGGTGCCTGGTATCCCGGTTCTCGCCCAGGACATCAGCCTGCGCCACGATCTCGATGGCAAGGCGCTGGACACGCTGGCAACCCTGGTGCTGCGCTTCAACGACGAATTGAAGGGCAAGGGCCGGGTTCTGCTGCAGGATTCCCGCGGACTGGAAAACCGCAATGCGCTGCCGCAACTGGCCTTGCTGGATCCCGGTGACAGCATGGAGTTCTTCGCCGGCCAGCCGCGCTTTCGTCCCTTGCACGAGGTGATGCGCGAAGCCGGGCTGAAATTCGATGCCGCGCAGTTTTATCCGCAGGTGGCCGATGCGGTGGACGATGCCAGCGGACGCATCCAGGCGCTGCCGCTGGGACTTGCGCTGCCGGTGCTGTTAAGCAACCGTGCCGCCCTGCGCAAGGCCGGGCTTGATCCCGACTTGCCCGTGCGCACCTGGTGGGAATTGCAGAAAGTCGCTGGCGCGATTTATGCTGATGGCAGCAAGTGTCCGCTGACCACTTCGCGATTTGCCTGGGTTCATGTCGAGAATGTGGCGACGCAGGCAGGCGAGGCGGTGGTGGCCCAGGGTGGACGCGGGGACAACAAGGTGGTGGTCAACGGGATGGTCAATGTCAAGCATCTTGCCCTGCTGGCCAGTTGGCAGAAAAGCCGCTACTTTCATTACTCCGGACCGGGCCGCGAAGGCAACCAGCGCTTTCTCAGCGGCGAGTGCGCGATGCTGACCGGCGAATCCTCTCTGTATGCGGAAGCCAAGCGCGCCGGGATCGACGTCGGCATCGGGCCCTTGCCGTACTACGACGATGTCTATGCCGCGAAGCCCGCCGATGTCCTGCCGGATGGCGCCGGGTTGTGGGTGCTGGCTGGGCACAAGAAGGACGACTACCAACTGGCCGCCCGTTTCATGGCGTTTCTGCTGCGGCCCGAGGTGCAAAAGGAATGGGTGCTGGCCACGAGCTACTTGCCGATGACTCCCGGCGCAGTGACGGCGCTGCGCGACTCGGGCATTCCGACGTCCCTGCTGGACGCCGCGCAAAAACGCCTGTCGGTTTCGAACAAGGGCAGCACGCGGGCCAAGCACGGGCCGATCCGCGATCGGCTGCATGAATTCCTCGGCGAAGAGGTGGCCTTTGTGTGGACCAGCGGCCGGCCGGCAAAAGAGGCGCTGGACAACACCGTGCGCCGGGTCAATGACGCGACAGCATCACCGGCTGGAGCGCCGACCACTTCGCGCAAGCCATGATCTATCCGCGCATCATCGCGCACCGCTGCGGCGGCGCGCTGACGCCGGAGAACACCCTTGCCGGGTTGCGCGTCGCGGCGCGCCTCGGCTGTCGCGGAGTGGAATTCGACGCCATGCTCGCCGCCGATGGCCTGCCCGTGCTGATCCACGACGAGACTCTGGAGCGCACCACCTCAGGCCGGGGACGAGTCGCAGACCTAAGCACTGCTCAGCTTGCCCGGATCGATGCCGGCAGTCGGCACCATCCGGCGTTCGCCGAGGAAGTACCGCCGACTCTGGATGAGGCCTTGCGGCTTTTGCGCCGCGCTGGGCTTGTGGGCCAATGTGGAAATCAAACCATCGGTCGGCGACGAAGTCGAGACCGGGCGCATGGTTGCCCGTCATGCGGCCGCGGCAAACGGCCATCTACTGTTGTCGTCGTTCTCGGCCGCGGCCCTGTGCGCAGCGGCCGATCAAGCGGGCCAGCTGCTGCGCGCCCTGCTGGTCGAGGTGATCCCGGACGACTGGCGCGAGCGCATGGCGGAGTGCGGTGCGCATGCCCTGCATGCATCGGCACGCGCGCTCACCGACCGGACGCTGCAAGCCGTGCTCGATGGAGGAGTTCCGTTGGCCTGTTACACGGTCAATCGCCGCGACGCTGCCGAGCGGCTGTTCGCCATGGGCGTCAGCGCGGTGTTCACGGACCGGCCTGATCTCTGGCTGGCCGCGGAAATGTAAGCGCCGCTAACGGCCGCTTAAATTACGATGGTCGGCGCTGCAGGGGCCGGGACGTTGTTTTGGGCATGGGGCTGTCCCATTCCAAACACGAGGAGCAACACATGAAACGCACATCCAGTCTGTTGATCGCTGTCCTTGCCGCCTTCGCCCTGCCGGTGCTGGCCCAAACCGCAACACCGCCGGCCAAGGATCCTGCCGCCACCCCCGGCATCGACAAGCGTCAGGCCAACCAGCAGCAGCGCATCGATCAGGGCGTCAAGTCGGGCGAGTTGACCGGCAAGGAAACGGCTCGTCTGGAAAAGGGCCAGGCACACGTGCAGACCATGGAAGACAAGGCCAAGGCCGACGGCAAGTTGACGCCCAAGGAGCGCGAGCGTACTCAAGTGGCGCACAACAACCAAAGCAAAAAGATCCATCACCAGAAGCATGACCGTCAGCATGATCACAATCACGACGGCAAGATGGATCGCCCGGTCACGAAGTAGCCCTGTCCTTAGCCATGGAAGCTCGCCTCTGCGCGGGCTTTTTTATGTCCGACCCCTTTGGGCGAGGACGGTATCCCCCGGTGGGATGTGTCTTCGCTGGAAGCGGAGACGGTATCCCCCCCTGTGGGATCTGCCTTCATCGCGTAAAATTGCCGCTTTGCTTGCCAGCCTGCGTCCCCGCCATGAAAAGCTCCGAAGTCCGCCAGAAGTTCCTCGATTTCTTCGCGTCGAAAGGCCACCAGATCGTGGCTTCCAGCTCGCTGGTGCCGCACGAGGACCCGACCCTGTTGTTTACCAACGCCGGGATGAACCAGTTCAAGGATGTGTTCCTTGGCTTCCGACAAACGCAGCTACAACCGCGCCGCGACCTCGCAGAAATGCGTGCGCGCCGGCGGCAAGCACAATGACCTGGAAAATGTCGGCTACACCGCGCGGCATCACACCTTCTTCGAGATGCTGGGCAATTTCAGCTTCGGCGACTATTTCAAGAAGGATGCGATCTCCTATGCCTGGGAACTGCTGACGGAGGTGTTCAGGCTGCCGCCGGACAAGCTCTGGGTGACGGTGTATGCCGAGGACGACGAGGCCTTCGAGATCTGGACCACCGAGATCGGCCTGCCGTCCGAGCGCGTCATCCGCATCGGCGACAACAAAGGCGCGCGCTACGCCTCGGACAACTTCTGGATGATGGGCGACACCGGCCCCTGCGGCCCCTGCACCGAAATCTTCTACGACCATGGCGAACACATCTGGGGCGGGCCGCCCGGCAGCGAGGATCAGGACGGCGACCGCTACATCGAGATCTGGAACAACGTCTTCATGCAGTTCAACCGTGACGAACACGGCGTCATGCATCCGCTGCCCAAGCCGTCGGTCGACACCGGCATGGGCCTCGAGCGCATCGCCGCCGTGTTGCAGGGCGTCCATGCCAACTACGAGATCGACCTGTTCCGCACGCTGATCGCGGCGGCGGCGCGCGAGACCTCGGACGCCGACCTGGACAGCCCTTCCTTGCGCGTGCTGGCCGACCATATCCGCGCCTGCGCCTTCCTGATTGCGGACGGCGTGATCCCCGGCAACGAGGGGCGCGGCTATGTCCTGCGCCGCATCATCCGCCGCGCCATCCGCCACGGCTGGAAGCTGGGCGCGCGCCGCGCCTTCTTCCACCGGATGGTTCCCGACCTGGTGGCCGAGATGGGCGCGGCCTACCCCGAACTCGTCAGCGCCAAGACGCGCGTGATGGAGGTGCTGAAGCAGGAGGAAGACCGGTTCTTCGCCACCATCGGACATGGCATGGAAATTCTGGAATATGCGCTCCCGGAAACGGCCGACAAGGTGTTCAACGGCGAGACGGCGTTCAAGGTGCACGACGCCTACGCTTTCCCGCTGGACCTGACGGCCGACATCTGCCGCGGATTTGACATTACGGTCGATACAGCCACCTTCGATGCCGCGATGACGCGGCAGAAGGAACAGGCGCGCGCCGCCGGCAAGTTCAAGATGGCGGCGAATCTCGACTATGCAGGACCGCTGACCACCTTCCACGGCTATGAATCGTTGGAAGCGCGCGGCAATATCCTCGCCCTCTACAAGGATGGCACGTCCGTCAATGAACTGCTCGAGGGCGAGATCGGTGTGGTCGTTCTCGACGACACGCCCTTCTATGCGGAATCCGGCGGTCAGGTCGGCGACATCGGCGAACTGCGCTCGACCCACGGCATTTTTGCCGTCGAGGACACGCAGAAGATTCAGGCCAGCGTATTCGGCCATCATGGCGTGGTGCGCACCGGCAAGCTGACAGTCGGCAATGGCGTGACGGCGAAGGTGGATACCCTGGCGCGCGCCCGCACCATTCGCCACCACTCGGCGACGCACCTGATGCACAAGGCGCTGCGCGAAGTCCTTGGGCCTCACGTGCAACAGAAGGGCTCGCAGGTCGATCCCGACAAGACGCGGTTTGACTTCGCCCACACCGGGCCGATGAGCAATGAAGAGATTCGCCGCGTCGAAAGGCTGGTCAATGCCGAGATCCTGGCCAATCTCCCGACTCAGTCCCGCGTCATGACGATTGAAGAAGCGCAGAAGACCGGCGCCATGATGCTGTTCGGCGAGAAGTACGGCGACCAAGTGCGCGTGCTCGACATCGGTTCTTCCTGCGAGCTGTGCGGCGGCACGCATGTCGGCCGCACCGGGGACATCGGCTTCTTCACCATTGTCGCCGAGGGTGGGGTCGCGGCAGGTGTCCGGCGCGTCGAAGCGCTTGCGGGCGAGAATGCGCTGGCCTATGTACAGGCCATGGAGACCACGCTGGGCGGCGTCGCGGGAACGCTGAAGGTAGTCCGCAGCGAGATCCCCACTCGGCTCAACGCCCTGCTCGACCAGGTGCGCCGCCTCGAGCGCGAACTCGCGGGGCTCAAGGGCAAACTGGCCTCGGCTCAGGGGACGATCTGGCCAGTAAGGCAGTGGACGTCAAGGGGATCAAGGTACTTGCAGCGAGCCTGGCAGGCGCCGATGCCACGGCCTTGCGCGAGACCCTCGACAAGCTCAAGGACAAGCTCAAGAGCGCAGCCATCGTGCTGGCCAGTAGCAGTGAAGGCAAGGTCAGTCTGATCGCCGGCATCACCGCCGATCTGACTGGCAGGCTCAAGGCCGGCGAGCTGGTCAACTTCGTCGCGCAGCAGGTCGGCGGCAAAGGGCGGCGGGCGGCCCGACATGGCGCAGGCCGGGGGTAACGATCCGGCAGCGCTGCCGGCAGCGCTGGCCTCGGTCAGGGCTGGGTGGAGCAGCGGCCTGGCTCCTGGCGGGTGGCCGGCATTTTGGTTTCGGCTTCTGCGCTTTACGCCGATACGGCTGGCGTTAGCCTTCGGAAGCGCTGAACAAGTCCGTCACACCGGCGAAAGCCGGAGTCCAGGTTGGACTAATTCAGCAATTCCCTTTCAGCAATTTGCCTCATTTTCCCGGCCGATGTTGTTGGCCCAGGCCAGAGCTTGCGCCAGGCAGGCATTGACGCTTTCGGAATCGAGACCGGGCAGTTGGTGGGTGATCCCTGAGCACGCCGGGCCGTCCACGGTTTCCAGTGCTTCGGTCAGCTTGAGCATGACGCCCAGTTCCCCGGTGTGGGCTTCCAGCGCGTCGCGCACGCTGCCGGGGATTTCAATGCCGCGCAGGATCTCTTCCAGGCTGACGCTCATCAGGGTTGGCATCAGCGACATGATGCCGGTCATGAAGGACATGTCCTCGATGTCGCCGCGACCGGGGTGCAGTCTGCCTGCGAGCAATTCCATCAGGCGGCCGCGCGATGCCGCGAGTTGCAGCAGGGGGCTGACGACTGGCTTGCCCGACGGACTGGTGTAGAGCAGCAGTTGCAACCAGCGCTGCAGTTGACGGCGACCGAGCACGGCAATGGCGTGGCGGATCGAGGTGATCTTGGTGCGTATGCCGGTGGATGCCGAGTTGGTAAGCCGCATCAGGTTCATCGTCAGGCCCGGTTCGGCCTTGAGCACCGCTTCGAGCTGCGGCGTTTCGGCGTCATCCAGCACCAGGCCCAGCAGCCGCATCAGCGAGATTTGCGAATGTCCGAGCTTCTTGCCGGCGATGATGGTCGGTTTGGCGAAGTAGTAACCCTGGAAATAACTGTAGCCGAGGGCGTGGCAGGAATTCGCCAGCTCGCGCGAATCGACCTTTTCGGCCAGCAGTTTCAGCGGCCACTGCCTGAGCGTCCGCGTGGTGGCAGCCAGGCCCGCCGCGTCCAGCGGCATCAGATCGACCTTGACGATCTCGACCAGATCGAGCAGCGGCCGGAACTTCTCCTGGTAGTTGACGAAGTCGTCCAGCGCCAGCGTGTAGCCGAGCGCTTTCAATGCCCGGCAGCGCTCGACAATCTCCGCGGTGACCTCGACGGTTTCCAGCACCTCCAGCACGATCTTGTCCGAGGGCAGGGCTTCCAGGAGATCCGAGAGCAGCAGGCTCGCATCGCAGTTGATGAAGCCCTTGTAAGGCCCCAGCGCCTGCTCGACGCCGAGATCGGCAAAGGCATGGCTGATGACGCTGGCGGAGGCCTGCAAGTCATCAAGCACCTCCGCGGAGTTCTTCTGCCGGCCACTGCGAAACAGCAGTTCATAGGCAAACAACTCGTGGCCGCGGTCGAGGATCGGCTGCCGGCCGATGAAGATTTCTTCGCCGCGCTCGGTCATCGAAAATCGGTTTGGATGCCTGGCCAGACCGCGTCAAGCGCCGCCCTGAAATCGTCCTGGATGCGTGTCAGCGCCGCCTCGGTGTCGGCCTCGAAGCGCAGTACGACGACAGGCGTGGTATTGGAAGCGCGGGCCAGGCCGAAAGCCGTCGGCATATTCGGCGCGCACGCCGTCGATGGTGATCAGTTCGCGCGCGCCGGGGAAGCGTCCTTCGCGCCGCAACCTGTCGACCAGTAAGTGGGGTTCGCCCTCCTGCATTTTGATGTTCAGCTCCGGCGTCGAGATCGCGTTGGGCAAATGCTTCAAAGGCCAGTTGGCGCCCTTCGGGACATTGGGCCAGCGCGAGACGATTTCGAGCAGGCGGGCGCCGGCGTAGAGCCCGTCGTCGAAGCCGAACCAGCGCTCCTTGAAGAACATGTGGCCGCTCATCTCGCCGGCCAGTGGCGCGCCGGTTTCCCTGAGCTTGGTCTTGATCAGGGCATGGCCGGTATTCCACATCAGCGGCCGGCCGCCCTGAAAGCGAATGGATTCCGCCACCCAGCGCGAGCATTTGACGTCATAAATGATCTGAGCGCCGGGATTGCGTGTCAACACGTCGGCGGCGAAGAGCATCAACTGGCGGTCGGGGAAAATGATCTCGCCATCCTTGGTGACAACCCCGAGGCGGTCGCCATCTCCGTCGAAGGCCAGGCCGAGTTCGGCATTGGTCTGGCGCAGGACGCGTTGCAGGTCGATGAGGTTTTCCGGCTTGGATGGATCCGGGTGGTGATTGGGGAAGTTGCCGTCGACCTCGCAAAACAGCGGCGTCACGGTGCAACCCATGCGCCGGAACAGATCCGGCGCAACGCTGCCGGCCACGCCGTTGCCGCAGTCGATGACGATCTTCATCGGCCTGGAGAGCTTCACGTCGCCGACGATCCGATCGATATAGGCCTGGCGCACGGTGGCATGGCGCACAAAGCCCTGGCCATCGGAATAGTCGGCTTGCGCGATGCGGCGCCGCAGGTCCTGGATCATTTCGCCATACAGCGTCTGACCGCCGAGCACCATCTTCAGCCCGTTGTATTCCGGAGGATTGTGGCTGCCGGTGACCGAAACGCAACTGTCGGTCCCCAGCTCATGCGCGGCGAAATAGGTCATTGGCGTCGGCGCCCGGCCAATGTCGATGACATCGACACCGGTTTGCGTGATGCCATGGGCCAGCGCGCCCGAAAGCTCGGGACCGGAAAGGCGCCCGTCGCGTCCTATGACGATCGCCTTGATGCCGCGCGCGGCGGCTTCGCTGCCCAGCGCCAGGCCGATCTGGTGCACGGTTTCTGCCGTCAACGTGGTGCTGACGATGCCGCGAATGTCGTAAGCCTTGAAAATTTCGGGTGCCGGAGTGTGCATGGCTCGCGCGTGTGTAGTTTGGTGGCGCCGATTATCGCACGCCGGAAGCGGCAGGCAGATGGCAGGCGAAGTGCGCCAGCAGGCGTTGCGGCAGCCAGTCGATGCGGCCGGGCAGTGCGCCATGGACAAAACCGACATGGCCGCCGTGAGGCAGCAATTCCAGCGTCACGCTGTCCGGCAAATGCTCGCGGCGCGGTATTGCCGCCGGCGGCAGAAATGGGTCGTTCGCCGCGTGCAGCAGCAGCGTCGGGGCATGCACCGTGCCCAGGAGCGGCCCGGCGCTGCTCCTCGCGTAATAGTCGTCGACGCCATCAAATCCGTGCAGCGGCGTGGTGACGGCATCGTCGAAATCCCGCAGGGTGCGCGCGGCCCGCGCGCGGCGAGCGTCGATCCGGCCGGGGAAGCGCCGCTCCGCCCGGCCAATGCCGACGGAATCAGCGTGCGGAGAAATGCCGCGCGTACAGCAGACTGAAGCCGGATGAAAGCGCCGCGTCGGCCGCCGCCAGATCGAGCGGCGCACTCACCGCCGCCGCCGCGTTGATCACGTCGGAGGCAAGGCTGCCTTGCTCCGCCAGCCACTTCAGCAGGGCGTTGCCGCCGAGTGAAACGCCGGCGACGAACAGCGCCGGGTAGCCTCGCGCATGCAGGCGGCGCAGCACCCAGTCGATTTCCTGTGAATCCCCGGAATGATAGGCACGGGGCAGCCGGTTCGGCTCGCCGGAGCACCCACGAAAATGCACGACGACGCCATGCCAGCCGCGAAGTCGCACGGCATGCATCAGCCGCCGTGCATAGTGGCTGCGCGAACTGCCTTCGAGGCCGTGAAACAGCACCACGCATGGCGCGCCGGCCTCGCCGTCAATCCAGTCGAGATCGATGAAGTCCGCGTCCGGCGTGTCCCAGCGCTCGCGCCTGTAACGCGGCAGCGGCCCCTTGATCAGCAACGGCCAGATGGTCTGCGCATGCCCGCCGGGCAGCCATGCTGGAGCGAGGTAGCGCTGTTCAGTCACCGAGCGTCAGGCCGGAAAGGCGCCGATGAAACCTCTTTCGACGCAGAGCGCGTAGAGGCGCAGAGGGCGCAGAGGAAACAGCACGTCAAATCGGATTGTTTTTTGGTTTCGATGTTCTCCGCGATCTCTGCGTCTCTGCAACCTCTGCGTCGAGAGCGGTCAGTTGTTGCATCCAGGTTCAATGCAGGATCCGCGGCGGTTCGCCGACGCTGTTGGGCGGCACCGGCGAGGCGTGGTGGGCGATCATGCGCCAGCCCAGGGCGCCGCGCACATAGACGTTGGTGGCGGCCACCGGCGCGCTCAGATTTTCTTCGTCACGGGTGGCGATGTGCTCCAGCAGGGTGCTGACCACGGCGAATGGCGTGGTCACCGCGGTCTGCTGCGACAGGCGCACCCTGAGTTTCCTGCCGCTCGCGAAGACACGCTGCCAGGCCTCGCGAATCAGGGTGTAACCGACCAGGCGTGGGCCGCCGGGGTGCACGCAGACCACTTCCTCGTCTTCGGCCCAGACCGACATCATGGCCTCGATATCGCTGCGTTCGAGCGCCTCGTAGAAGGCGGCTTCGACATCCTGCGGGCTGGCAAAGATCTTTTGGTTGGGCACGGTCAGATCGAATCCGGGAGTTGCGCGGCGAGGGTTGTCGCCACCTGTTGCGGGCTGATGCCGTTCAGGCAGTCGAGATGCGTCAGCGGACATTCGCGCTTGAAGCAGGGGCTGCATCGGAGGTTTTCGAAACGATCCGCGCGATCGGCGACAAGGGCGGCGTATAGGCCGGCGAAGACGATCCGTAAAGCGCCACCAGCGGTCGCTCAAGGGCGGCGGCGACGTGCATCAGGCCGGAGTCGTTGCTCACCACGCAACGCGCCGCAGCGATCAGGTCGATGGCCTGTTGCAGCGTGCTGCGACCGCACAGATTCAGCGCCGCGCCTTCGGCTGCCGCGGCGATGGCGTCGCCCACGGCGGTATCAGCGCTTGACCCGACCAGCCAGACCGGATTTTGCGGCGTCGCAATGAGTCGCGCCAGCGCCGCAAAGTGCCGCGCCGGCCAGCGTTTGGCGGGGCCGTATTCAGCGCCGGGGCAGAATATCGCCGGCATCGCATCGGCAGGCAGGTTCAAGGCCAACCGCACAGCCTGCTGCTGCGCGACCGTCGAACTGAGGCGCGGCCGTGGCAGGGTTGCGGGCAGCGGTCCGGCCAGCGCGGCATAGCGCTGTACCAGTTGCGGGTGGCGGTCGCCGTCGAGCCGATGGCGCTCGTTTAGCAGTAGGTAGCGCGCCTCGCCCTGGTAGCCGATGCGCTGCGGAATGCCGGCGAAGAAGGGCACCAGCGCTGATTTCCATGAGTTCGGCAGGACATAGGCTTGCTGATAGCCGGCGCTCGCGAGGCGGCGACCCAGCGCGCGGCGGGCGGCAAAATTGAATTCGCCGTGATGGAACGGATTGACAATCACCGCATCGACCTCGGCCATGCGCGCCAGTAGCGGTGCCGACCAGTCGGACGCAAGTACCTCGATGCGCGTGGTCGGCTCGTTGCGCTTGAGCAGGGTGAGGAGCGGCTGGGCGAGAATCGTGTCGCCGATCCAGGACGGAGCGACGACCAGAATCTTCACTGCGGAAGAAGAAACCGGATCCAGAGAGGAAGCTCAGTGATGGCCCTTGGGGCGCTCGCCGCTAAAGCGATACACGGTGCCGCAATAGGGGCAGGCCACTTCACCCGAGGCGCTCTTCAGCACGTCGATGAATACACGGGGATGTCGGGCCCACAAGGGTGCACCGGGGCGTGGGCAGGCCAGCGGCAGGTCGCGGGCGGTAACGGCCACCTGGCGCTGCGATTCGTCGAGAGTGGACATGATTTACCTCGGGCGTGCATTAGACAAAATTGAGCCAGTCGGCGTGCGCCGGCAGCTTGCCGTTCACCACGTCGAAGAACAGGCTCTGGATTTTGGCCGTGATCGGGCCGCGACTGCCGGCGCCGATGGTGCGGTTGTCGAGTTCGCGGATCGGCGTGACTTCCGCCGCGGTACCCGTGAAGAAGGCTTCGTCGGCGAGGTAGATGTCGTCGCGCGTCAGACGCTGGGAAACCACCGTATAGCCAAGCTCCGCGGCCAGCGTGATGACCGTGTTGCGCGTGATCCCCATCAGTGCCGAAGCGACTTCAGGTTCGTAGATCACGCCATCCTTGATCACGAACAGGTTCTCGCCGGCGCCTTCGGCGACAAAGCCATCGACGTCGAGCAGCAGGGCCTCGTCGTAGCCGTCTTCCGTCGCTTCCATGTTCGCCAGGATCGAGTTGGCATAGGTACCGGCAAACTTTGCGCGCGCCATGTTGACGTTCACGTGGTGCCGCGCGTAGCTCGAGGTCTTGACGCGGATGCCCTTTTCCAGGCCTTCCTCGCCGAGGTAGGCGCCCCAGGGCCATGCCGCAACGGCGACATGGGTGGCCGCGCCGCGCGGGCTGACGCCCATCTTTTCCGAGCCATAAAAGGCAATCGGCCGCAAGTAGCAGGATTCGAGCTGGTTGCTGCGCACGACTTCGCGGTGCGCCTCGATCAGGTCGCCTTGTCGTAGGGCATCGGCATGCGATAGATATGGGCCGAGCCGAACAGCCGGTCCATGTGTTCCTTGAGGCGGAAGATCGCCGTGCCGGAGACGGTCTTGTAGGCGCGCACGCCCTCGAACACGGCGAGGCCATAGTGCAGCGAATGCGTCAGGACGTGGGTGGTGGCATCGCGCCAGGGCACGAGCTTGCCGTCGTACCAGATGAAGCCGTCACGGTCGGCCATGGACATGGTGGTTCTCCAGCGCTGCGTTAAAGGTTGAAAGATCTGCAGCCCCGATTTTAGCAGGGACGCTAAAATGCGCCGATGGATAGCATCTGGAAACCTAACGTGACCGTCGCCGCGCTGATCGAGCGTGAGGGACGCTTCCTGCTGGTCGAGGAGGAAACCGAGGACGGCCTGCGCTTCAATCAGCCCGCCGGGCACCTCGACCACGGCGAGTCGCTGGTGGCCGCCTGTGCTCGCGAGACCCTAGAGGAGACCGCCTGGGGGTTCCGGCCCACGGCGCTGATCGGTATCTATCTTTGGCCGCGCTCGCGTCCCGCTACCGGGACGACCCACGGCGGGGCCGGTGGTGTCTTCGATCAAACCGGTCAAACGTCACCCTCTTTCCCGGAACGGGTCGCAGGGGCAAGGCCTGATGACATTAGCTATTTGCGCTTTGCCTTTTCCGGCGAACTCGGAGCGCATGAGCCAGGCAGGGCGCTCGATACCGGCATCCAGCGCGCTCTTTGGATGACGCCCGACGAAATCCGCGCCAGCTCGGAGCGCCATCGCAGCCCGCTGGTATGGCAGTGCGTCAGCGATTACCTGACAGGCCGGCGTTTTCCGCTTGAGCTTGTTCGACACTACGACTGACACCGGCTTGCTTGGCGGCCGTACCGTCCCACAGAAGGAAGTGATCACATGACCAGGGGAAGGATCATTGTCGGGCTGTCCGGCGGCGTCGATTCGTCGGTCGCGGCGCTGCTGCTGAAGCGCCAGGGCTACGAGGTGATCGGCTTGTTCATGAAGAACTGGGAGGACGACGACAGCGACGAGTATTGTTCCTCGCGCCAGGATCTGATCGATGCCGCCGCCGCCGCCGACGTGATCGGCATCGAGTTCGAGGCGGTCAATTTCTCCGCCGAATACCGTGAGCGGGTGTTTGCCGATTTCCTGCGCGAGTATCAAGCCGGCCGCACGCCGAACCCTGACGTGCTGTGCAATTCCGAAATCAAGTTCAAGGCCTTCCTCGATCACGCGCTGGCGCTCGGCGCCGACAAGATCGCCACCGGCCACTATGCGCAGGTGAGGGAATTTCTCGGCGCGTGGCAGTTGCTCAAGGCCGAAGACGGTACCAAGGATCAGAGCTATTTCCTGTATCGGCTGAGCCAGGCGCAACTGGCGAAGACGCTGTTTCCCGTCGGCCACCTGTACAAGCGCGACGTGCGGCAGATAGCCGCGGAAGCCGGCCTGCCGAATCATGCGCGCAAGGATTCCACCGGCATTTGCTTCATCGGCGAGCGACCGTTTCGCGAGTTCCTTGCGCGCTACCTGCCGAAGCAGCCGGGAGAGATTCGCATTCTGGGCACGGAGCGGATTGTCGGCTCTCACGAAGGCCTGATGTATTACACACTCGGCCAGCGCGAAGGTCTGGGCATCGGCGGCGTCAGGGGTGCGCCGGAGGAGCCCTGGTTCGTTAGCGGCAAGGATGGGCGGTAACGCCTGGGCAATCGATGGTGCTCTACGAATCACGGGTTTGCCTGGGTGGCGGCACCATCGCCACACATCAGGCGCAAGATGGATAATTCGTGCGTTAATTCCTTGCGCGGCCCGCCCGGAACGGGTTTAGAATATTTTTACGGGTACGATGCCCGACAATTTTCGGAGGAATCCAATAATGAATAAAGCTGAGCTGATTGAAATTGCCGCGAAGGAAGCCGACATAAGCAAGGCTGCCGCCGGCAAGGCGCTGGACGGGGATCATGGCCGCCGTGGTGAAGGCGGTAGCGAAGGGGGGACACGGTTACTCTGGTTGGTTTTGGAACGTTCAAGTCCGCCAAGCGCGCTGCGCGTACCGGCAAGAATCCGAAGACTGGCGCCAGCATCAAGATCCCCGCCACCACCGTGCCGAAGTTCAGCGCCGGTTCGGGCTTCAAGCAGGCCGTTGCCGGCAGGAAGGGCAAGAAGTAAGCGCAGCAGCCTCGCGTGTGAAGGGGCCCGCTTGCGGGCCCTTGGTTTTTGTGCGCTTCAGGTTCTCGCACGCAACACCCGCAGGGCCATCATTTCAGCCTTCGCTGATTGGTTTCGCTGCTGAAACAGACTCTTGGGAGGCTCATCATGATTACTACACAACATCAGGACGACATCGTCGAGCTCGCCGTGTTTGGCGAATTCACCCTGGCCGATTTCAAGGAATTCGAGGAGCTGGTCCTTTTCAGGATCAAGTTTTCCGGGCCGGTGAATCTGCTGGTGGACCTGCGCGACATGGCAGACTTCACTCAGGCGCATCGCGGTAGTGACCGACAGTCAGTGGGTGGCGTGGAGCGCCTGGCTATCGCAACTGTTCGTCAAGGCAGATGTGACGGTCTTCACCGACGAGGCCGAAGCCCGCCGCTGGCTGACCGAAAACCAGGAACGAGCGCGCCGGCTCCTGCCGCGCTGGTGTTCCTGACCACGTTTCCTTCTTTTCAACCCCCAGGCGTCGAAGACCTTGCCGCGCATCCTGAGTGGCGTGTTTTCGATTGCCGGCACGACCTCAAGAACACCGAATATGGCCGCCAGGCCTATGCCCGCGGCCACATTCCGGGTGCGTTGTTCCTTCATCTGGACAGCGACCTTTCGGGTGTCGCGAACGGCCGCAACGGCCGCCATCCACTGCCGGATGCCGCAGTGTTCGCACGGCGCATGGCGGACTGCGGCGTCGCCGCGACGACGCAGGTGGTGGCCTACGACAACGAAGGAGGGATATTCGCCGCGCGCCTGTGGTGGTTGCTGCGCTGGGTGGGGCACGAGCGGGTGGCCGTGCTCGACGGCGGACTGGCCGGTTGGCGCCGTGGTGGACGGCCGCTGGAAGAGCGCCTGCCGACGGTGGAGGGAGGCAGCTTTACGCCGAGTCCGCGGGACATGGCGGTCGATGTCTGGCAGGTCCTGGCGAATCTGCAGTCGCAGCGGCTGCTGCTTGTGGATGCGCGCAGCGCGGAAAGGTTTCGCGGCGAAAACGAAACCCTCGATCCGGTGGGTGGCCACATTCCCGGCGCGGTGAATCGTTTCTACTTCGAAAATCTGGATGACGACGGCTGCTTCTTCAAGCCGGCAGACATGTTGCGCAGCGAATTCGAGACGCTCCTGGCCGGACGTCCAGCGTCCCAAGTGGTGCAGCAATGCGGCTCCGGCGTTACCGCCTGCCACAATCTGCTGGCGATGGAACTGGCGGGCCTGTCCGGCTCGAAGCTCTATCCCGGCTCGTGGAGCGAGTGGTGCGCCGATCCGTCCAATGGTGGCGACGGGGGACCTGGGAACCTCTTTCAACACAGAGAGTGTACGGAGGCACAGAGCACACGGGAAACGGCGTACAGCCTTGGGCCTCTTGCAGTTCTCGGTGTCCTCTGTGGTTCCCCGTGGGCTCTGTGTCGAGAGCAGTTCATTTGCATTCCGCGAAGCGCCCATGTCACATGCTTCGCGCACCAGCGCCGAAGGATGATCGGCGGCGCGTGAGCGCAGGGCTTTAATCACTCCCGCCGCTGGCGCGGGCGCGCCCAGCGCGACCGCGATGTTGCGCAGCCAGCGCTCGAGGCCGATGCGGCGGACGGGCGAACCGGCCAGCCGGTTATTG
>JADJQA010000019.1 GCA_016712985.1 Sulfuritalea sp.
GACACAGAGCGAGATCTTGTCATTTGGATCTGGGCGCTTGCTGCATGATCTTCTCTACTATGCACGGATAATCGCTCCAAGAAAGTGAAATCAAAGATTCTCTTTGTGGGAGACGATGCCCAACTTCCGCCTGTAAAGTGTTCTGATTCTCCAGCGCTAAAAAAACAATACTTTCTTTCGCAATTTAAGCTTGACTCCGAGTTGTTCCAACTAGACAAAGTGCTTAGGCAAACAGAAGGAAGTCTTATTCTAGAAAATGCTGAACGAATTAGAAAAAGCATCTTCGCCAAAGACATTTCTACCTTCAACATAAGTGAAGATGGCGAGACGGTTCGCAAAGTTTCTGGATTTCATGCCGTAAGAGAGGCTCCCGCAGAGCGAGATGTAGGACACAGCGTAATCATTACTGTGACCAACAGGGACGCACTTACATACAACATGGCGATACGCAAAGAGCGTTCGGCAATGCAAAAATGCCAATCCAGAAAGGCGATGTGCTGCTTGTTTGTCGAAATTCCGCAACAAATAGATACTTCAATGGCGACTGTTAATCGCACTAGAAGTTAATCCTAATGTTGAATGTCGCTCAATAAAGATAAGTGGAGGGAGTAGTGCCGTTGATATTTTTTATAGAAATGTTCTTGTTCGATCAGTTGATGAAGAAGGTAACCAACATAATCAAGAATGCAAAGTAATTGAGAACCTTCTATATACAGCGAGTCCCACCTGAGTTTGCTGGAAAACCGCGCAATGATGGCGGACTTCCGCATGAGACATCGCAGCGTTGATATCAATCGGATGAGTTCAGAATCAAGCTTCTTGAAGATTCATACTTCAATGCTTTGCTGGTCAAATTCGGCTACTCAGTTACCTGTCACAAGGCTCAAGGTGGTGAGTGGGACAGTGTTTATGTGAAGTTCTCTGGATTTCCAGAGAGGAATTCTGGTTTCTTTCGATGGGCCTATACCGCAATCACTAGAGGCAGAAAAACTTTAGGCGTCATTGAGGCTCCTTCATTTGGTGAACCTACCCTTCAAATCTCTAACAACGACCTCCATTCCGAAGATGGACAACAAACTGGCAATCGCCTAGATTTAGATAGCAATGAATGTGAAGGACGTTACCAAGGTGCCAGAATACTTCGACGAGCTAAGTAGAGACACCGTTAAAGCAAATCGCCGTGGCGAAACATGGAGTAGCAGCGAAGATGATCAATTGCGTTCTGAATTTGGTGAGAAAAGATCAATCACCGAAATGTCGGAATCTCACGGGCGTACTGAAGAGGCGATAACTTCACGATTGAATCGACTCTGGTTTGTACGAAGGTACGCAGCACTCCCATGGCATCTCCGAGGTGCCAAGAAAGCTAGTTGATTTGGTTGATGGCACTACTTTGCCAATAGGTGATGAAGTTGTTAAAGCTCGTAGCGGCCCCTGGAGAAAAGACGAATTAGAAAAAGTGCTTGCCATATGGAAACTGTCCAGCAAGAATTCCACATCAATTAAAGCTATTAGCTCGGAAACGGGACGGAGTCATCTGGCCATAATCGTTCAGTTGTACAAAGCGAAACTGCTCACTTTGGACGACGGCGACTATTTGTGCGAGAGATGTGAATGTGTGCCTACCCTCTCAAATGTTGATCTGCCATAGCGCCACCGAAGGTGCTGCACTTTGCTTCTGAGCACATCAAAACGGAATGTCATCATCCACACCGTATGAGCTCGGCGCGATGGTCGTTGGATTTGATGTTGGCCTAGGTGTCGCATCTTCCTGAGAAGCAGCACGCCGAGAACCAAGCATCTTCATCTCGCTCGCTTCGATCTCCGTGTAGCGATCCTGCCCATCCTTGTCCTGCCATTTGCGGGTTTTTCAATCGCCCTTCGATATAAATCGAAGAACCTTTCTTTAGGTACTGACCAGCAATTTCCCGCCGCCGATAGAGCACAACCCGATGCCACTCGGTGGCTTCCTTCTTTCGCCGGTTGCCTTGTCCTTCCAGGTATCCGTAGTTGCCATTCGGATGTTGCAAACCGTATTGCCATCAGGCATGGACCGAACCTCAGGATCAGCACCAAGATTCCCGACCAAAATTACTAGATTTACGGAACTCATCATTGTCTTCCCATAAAAAGTGACATGCGTATTCTCTGGTGACGAAGGCTCACCAGATGAGCTAACGCTAATACCCCCAAAGGACCTAGAAAGCATTCAGTCCAATGGCAGGGCAGATCGGTCAACTCGATTTCTTTTGTACCTAACTTACCATCGAATTTGTAAGCCATTGATTCTTGGCGAATGGCCGCTTCCGATTCCCTCCAACGACCGCAGTGGGCACGGAGCACTCATTCGTACCCGCAACTTGCCCGCCAGAAAGCCGCCTCCGAAGTTTCGTATCTACACGGAGGACTCTCGCCAGCGCTAACTCCCAGTCTATATGGAAAGCTTTGCATGAAGACTGGGGGCGGCCAGTGAAGCAGAGTCGGCGGATGGCAACCGTCCCGATAACAGACCACCAACATGTTGCCAGAAGTCGATCGCCTTACTATAATCGCGCTCGTAAGGAATATGGAGATGGCAATGTCTAACGACGCCACGCTTACCAGTAAGGGTCAAACAACGATTCCCAAGGAAATCCGGGATAGCCTTTCCATGAAGGCCGGAGACCGGATGACGTTCACGTTGATGCCGGATGGCACCGTAGTCATGCGAGTGAAGAACACGAGTGTCACCGAATTGGCTGGCATGTTGCACAAGAAGGGTCGCAAGCCCGTTCCGGTTGAGCAGTTGTCGCGGTGATGCTGGGGGTCGATACCAATGTTCTCGTTCGCTTTCTGGTTCGGGATGACGAAGCCCAGTTCGAGAAGGCACGCAAACTGATCAAGCGTGAAGTCGCGGCAGGGCGCCGCGTTTTCGTAAGCCAGTTGGTTCTCCTGGAAAGTGCATGGGTCCTACGCAGCCGATACAGCCTGCCAAAGAATCTGATCATCGAGGCCATCTCGGGATTGCTGGATGCGACTGACCTTCGATTCGAGGATGAACCGGCCATCGAGGAGGCGCTTTTCATCTGGAAGGATACGACTGCCGATTTCGCTGATTGTCTGATCGGTGCCCAAAACCGACGGCTTGGATGTCGAGCGACGGCGACCTTCGATGTGAAGGCTGCCAAGTTGCCGGGGTTCATAGCTGCCTGAGGATAATCGGCGCTGATTTACATCACGGCCTGCATGCGGTCCAAAGCCATTTCCTGCCGCGGCAAAAAAACCTGGTGAGCGTTCCCCCGACCATCTGCTGGAGCGAGGACGGGGAGGCGCGCTCGGCCCGCTGGCATTCGGAGGGCGGCGCGCCTGCCCCGCAGCGCGTCATTCTCGCCGATGATCGGGTCACCGCCGATACCGCCTTTCGCCTCGCCAGCGAGGGCACGGCGCTGCTGTGGCGCGGGGATTTCCAGAACGCGCGCCAGTTGTTGCAGGCCATGGCTCGGCGCATTGACCGCAAGCCGCGCAAGGCGGCGCGGCAACGGCGGCCCCCGCTGAAGCCTTTCACTTGTATCGGCAGGCGCAGTCGCAGCGCGCACGCACGCTGGGCATGCTGCTGTTGCCGTTCGACGAGGATTACCGGGTGCCCTTGCGCCGCGCGCCCGACGTGCGCAAGGCCTGCAGCGAGGCCTATGGTCCGGCGCCTGGCGAGCCCGGGCCCTTCGTCGCCTCGTTACGGGAACTGCTGGGCCTGATTGGCGCGCACGAGTGGCGCCGGAAAGGCATTGTGGTCCCGGCGCTCGGTACGCGCATTCATCCGCACTACGGCGTCTTTGCGCCGGTTCGCGGCGAGTACGTCGGCCTGGTGGCTGCGGCGCCTTTGCCGCCCTCATGCACACTGGCCTTCGACGTCGGCACCGGCACCGGGGTGCTGGCGGCGGTCCTGGCGCAGCGGGGCATTGCCCGCATCGTCGCCACCGATCAGGATCCGCGCGCACTGGCCTGCGCCTCCGAGAACGTCGCACGACTTGGCTTGGCCGCACGCGTGGAGGTGGTGGCCGCCGACCTGTTCCCGCCAGGGCGTGCTCCGTTGATCGTATGCAACCCGCCGTGGCTTCCGGCCCGCGCCGGTTCCCCGCTGGAGCGCGCGGTTTTCGACCCCGACAGCCGCATGCTGAGGGGATTCATCGGCGGGCTTGCCGCGCATCTGGGGCCGGGCGGCGAGGGCTGGCTGGTGCTCTCGGATCTCGCCGAGCATCTTGGCTTGCGCTCGCGCGCCGAACTGCTGGCGACCTTTGAGGCGGCCGGCCTCGAAGTCCTCGGACGGATGGAAGCAAAGCCCGTGCATCCGCGCGCGGCGGATACAGCCGATCCGCTGCATGCCGCGCGTGCCGCCGAGGTGACCTCGCTCTGGCGCCTGGGGGTTGCACTCAGGTTTCTCCACAAACAGCCGTAATAGGGTTATCGATTCGGCAGGAGGGCCAGGACATGAAATTCAGGGTGAATTACAAGGGAGTCCAGCAGTTCATCGGCCAGTTGGAGCTGGCAAACGCGTATCTGGCCAAGCACTGGGGTTCGGTGTCCAGGGCCTATGAACTCGGCGTCAAGCTGGTACTTGTCCGGTAAGCAAGGCTCGCGGATCAGTTTCCAGGGAGTGCCGGCAAGACGCCAGGCCTCGCATTCATCCTGGTGAAGTCCTGCGTGTCGTTGTCAAACGCGATACGGCCGCAGCAGACACTGCCTCAACCGCCCAGATAGGCTTCGGCGACGCGGGGATCGTGCAGCAGGTTGGCACCCGAGTCTGCCAGTACGACATGCCCCGTCTCCATGACGTAGCCGTGGCGCGCGATCTTCAGCGCCTGGCGCACGTTCTGCTCCACCAGGAGCACCGTCAGGCCCGAGCGGTTGATATCGACCAGCGTCCTGAAGATTTCCTGCACCAGCAGGGGCGCCAAGCCCATGGAAGGCTCGTCGAGCAGCATCAGGCGCGGGCGGGCCATCAGGGCGCGGCCGATGGCCAGCATCTGCTGCTCGCCGCCGGACAGGTTCCCGGCCAACTGGTTGCCCCGATCCCGCAAGCGCGGGAACAGATGGAATACCTCTTCCAGGCTATCTGCAATGCCGGCACGGTCGCGTCGCGTATAGGCGCCGAGTGCCAGGTTCTCGCTCACCGTGAGCGTGGTCAGGATCGCCCGTCCCTCGGCCACCTGCACCACTCCGCGGCGCACGATCTGGTGGGGCGACAGGTGCGTGATGTCCTCGTCCTCGAACAGGACATGGCCGCGCACTGGCCGCAGCAGGCCTGACAGACCCAGCAGCGTGGTGCTCTTGCCGGCGCCGTTGGCGCCGACGAGGGCCGTGATTTCGCCAGTATTGAGATGGAAGGTGATGCCCTTGACTGCCTCGATGTGGCCGTAGTTGATGGCCAGGTCGTGGACGCGCAACAGCACGCTCATTCGAGTACCCTCCGCCCAGCCTCGTCCCTATGGGAGGGGGTGACGGTGGTTCGCCGCTGCGCGGCTCCGGGTTGTGGCTGGCGCCCCTTCGGGCGGCCGTGCGGGGCGCTCATGTCGCCGGCTCCTCGTCCTCGCGCCCGAGGTAGGCTTCGATCACGTCGGGATTGTTGCGGATCTCGTCGGGGCTTCCTCGGCGATGATGCGGCCGAAGTTGAGTACCGCAATGCGCTCGCACACGCCCATGACGAAGCGCATGTCGTGCTCGATCAGGAACACGCTGAAACCGCGCTGGCAAATGTTGCGGATCTCCTCCATCAACACGGTTTTTCCGAGGGATTCATGCCGGCCACCGGCTCGTCGAGCAGCAGCAACCTGGGTTCGGTTGCCAGCGCCCCGGGCGAATTCGAGTTTGCGCGCTGGTCGCCGTAGGGAAAGGTTGTCGGCAAGCATCTCTGCACGGTGGTCGAGACGCACCCACGACAGGAGTTCGTGGGCTCGTTGCCGTGCCCGCGTCTCGGCGTCACGGCAGGCGCGGCTGTTGAGAAAGAGCTCGGCCGGGCCGTAGCGGAGATGGTGGTGCATGCCGACCATGACGTTTTCCAGCAGCGTCATTTCCTTGAAAATCCTGATGTTCTGGAAGGTGCGCGCGATGCCGAGGCGCGTCACCAGGTGCGGCGGCAGGCCCGCCAGGTCGCGGCCTTCGAACGAGATCTTGCCCGACGAGGGTTTGAGCAGGCCGGTGACGAGATTGAACACGGTGGTCTTGCCGGCGCCGTTGGGGCCGATCAGTCCGAAAATGCCGCCGACCGGAACCTCGAAGCTGACATCCTCAAGTACCGAAAGCCCGCCGAAATGCTTGCCCAGATTGTGTATCGACAGCATCGCTTACTTCCCGCCGCCGCGAGCAAACAGGGCTTTGATCCGGCGCGGCTCCCAGATGCCCTTGGGCAGGAACAGCACCACCAGCACCAGCACGATGCCGTTGAAGATGCCGCGAAATTCGTTCAGGAAACGCAGCAGTTCGGGCAGCAGCGTCAGGATCGCCGCCCCCAGCATGGGTCCGACCAGGCTGCCGGTACCGCCGAGCACGGCCATGGTGAGAATATCCACCGCATTCTCGAAACCGTATTCGCGGGGGCTGATGAAGAAGGTGAAATGGGCGTTGAGGCCACCCGCCACGCCCGCCATCGCCGCGCCGAGGACAAACGCGAAGAGCTTGTAGCGCGCGACGTCGATGCCCATCAGGCTCGCCGCGACGTCGTCTTCCCGGATCGACTCGAAGGCACGGCCGACCCTGGAACGCTGCATGCGCGTGAGTCCGTACACAACGAAGGCGAGGATGGCGACGATATGCCAGCCCTGGGTGCTCTGCGGAATGCCATTGAGGCCTTCCGGTCCGCCGGTGATCTCAAGATTGAGCACGGTGATGCGCACCACTTCGCCGAAGGCCAGGGTTGCCATCGCCAGATACACGCCGGACAAGCGCAACGTGGGTATGCCGATGATCAGGGCCACCAGTGCCGGAGCAACGCCGGCGGCCACCAGCACCGCCGCAAAGGGCCAGCCGGCGTTAAGCGAGAGCAGTGCCGACACATAGGCGCCGATCCCCATGAACGCCGCGTTGGCCATGGACAGGAGGCCGCAGGCCAGCGTCAGCCAGATCGACAGCGCGAGCAGCGCATGGACGCCGATGGAATACACCAGCGTGTTGTAGGTCGACCAGAAGTTGTCCAGCCATTCCATGGATATCAGGCCTTGCGCTCCAGCACGCGGCCGAACAGGCCGGAGGGCCGCACCAGCAAGATCAGGAACAGCAGGCCGAAAGCCACGGCATCGCCCATTTGGCTGGAAACATAGGCCTTGCTCATGACTTCGGCGAAACCGAGGAACAGGCCGGCGATCAATGCGCCGCGGATGTCTCCCATGCCACCAAGGATGATGACCGCGATACCCTTGTGCAGAATCGGCTGTCCCATCAGCGGCGTGATGGCGTTGAAGTCTAGCCCGATCAGCACGCCGGCCAGGCCACCCAGCGCCGCCGCGACGAACGAGGTCCCGTGGAACAGTCCTTCGACATTTATCCCGAGCAGGGACGCCGCCTTCGGCGATTCCGCTATCGCGCGCAGCGCACGGCCAAGCTGGGTGCGGCGGATCGCCAGAAGCAGCGCCGCCATCATCGCGAACGCGATTCCGACAATGCCCAGCTCGATGGCCCGCACATGCATGTCGCCGACAATGAACTCGCCCGCCGGAATCGTTCCCTCGGGAAAGCGCATGATCTCGGCGCCGAAGAGTCCCTGAGCCATGCTGGAGAGGGTGATCGCAACTCCGATGGTGGCGATCATCGGGATCAGGTGGGGCGCGTTGCGGGCACGCAAGCGCTTGAGGATCAGCACATCAATCAGCAGCCCCAGCGTGCCGCTTGCCATCATCGCCGCCAGCATGCCGAGCCACAGCGGCATCTCGAAACGGGTAACGACGAAGAGCGCGGTATAGCTGCCGACCATGAAGACCGCGCCATGCGACAGGTTGATCACCGCCAGCACGCCGAACACCAGCGTGAAGCCGAGCGCAAAAAGGGCGTAGACACTGCCGAGGGTCAGTGCGTTGAGGAGCTGTTGGGAGAGCATGGAAGATCGAAACGAAGGGGGCGGCCTGGATCGCCAGGGCGCCTGCCGCCCCTTCAAACGACAAACTACTTCTTGCCGGTGTACAGGGTGAACTTGCCGTTCTGGACGATATAGATGAAAGGCTTCTGGTCGGCGTCAAAGCCGCCGGGCTTGCCATCCTTGGTCACGGCCGGGCGGAACTTGAAGGGCCCGGTAGCGCCGTTGATCGCCACCCTCAGGCGACGCATCGCGCAGCGCCTGCCGGTCAGTCTCCAGGTTGCCGGAGAGCTTGATCGACTTCAGCGCCGCCGCCGCGATGTGCAGGGCGTCGTAGGCCTGGGCCGCGAACTGGTTCGGGTCGGCGTTGTATTTCTGTTTGTAGGCGTTCACGAAGTTCACGTTGACCGGTGCCGGGTTGACATTCGACCAGGGGCTGCCGACGAAGGTACCTTCCCCGGCCAGCCGGGAGATTTCAAACAGCTTGGGCAATTGAATCCGTTGCCGCCGATGAAGGGCGACTTGATGCCCAGGGAACGCGACTGCAGCATGATGTTCGCGGCCTCTTCGGCAAGGCAGGAGCAGACGATGGCATCCGGCGCGCCGGCCTTGATCTTGGTCAGTTGCGCCTTGAAATCGACGTCGCCCTTGACATAGGTCTCGGTACTGGTCACGGGGATATTCTGATCCGCGAGCACCTTCTTGAACACGTCGTAGCCGCTCTTGGTAAAGGCATCGTCGTTGCCGTAGATCACTGCCACCTTCTTGATGCCGTAATGCTTGACGGCGGTGCCGACGGTGACCGGCAGCACATCGGACTCCATCACCGAGTTGCGGAAGATGTAAGGGCCGATGTCGGTGATGCCGCTTGCCGTGTTCGAGGTGCCGAAGGCGACGACCTTCGCGGCGTTGGCGACGGGACCGCCGGCGAACATCGAATTCGACAGGGTGGGGCCGAAGAGCATCAGCACCCTGTCCTGGAAGATCAGCTTCTTGAAGGCGTTGATCGCCTCTTCCTTCTTGCCCTGCTCGTCCTCGATCACGAGCTGGATCTTGTCGCCATTGACGCCGCCCTTGGCGTTGATTTCGTCGACGGCCACCTGAAAGCCGTTGCGAATGGCAACGCCGTACTGTGCCGCGCCGCCGGACAGGGCTTCGGCGACGCCGATCTTGATTTCGGCGGCGAAGGCCGTGGCGGACAGGGATGCTGCAGCGATAAACGCGATGCGAGAAAGATTCATGGAACCTCCGGAGGTTTGTTGGTGGCAGTCGTGGAAGGGAAGCGGCAAGGGGTAGGATACCAAGAACCCTCCGCTGCCTGCAATCGATCAGCCGAGAGGGGCTTCCGGCACCTGCTGGTCCCGACGCGGTCCGGCGCGCGTGCCGGCGTGTCGCGATGCCGCCGCGGCTCATGACGTAAGCCTGGTTCGCTTCTTCCGGCGCGCGATTCGTTGAGCATGCCGGGCGCAAGGGACCAGGCGCTTGGTCGGGCAATCGGTTATGCTCGGGGCGATGTGCGCGTTGCGCGGTCGGTGAGACTCCTGAACCAATGCCGTGACTTTCTGGCGCCGGATCGTCGGTCGCGCGCCGCGCAGCGATTGATCACCTTGGACACCCATGCCCGTTCAGTACGACATTACCCATACCACCTGCTACCGATACAGCTCGCCGGTGACTTTTGGCGAGCACCGCGTGATGTTCCGCCCGCGCGACAGCCACGACCAGCGGGTGTTGGCCACCGACCTGCAGGTCAGCCCCGAGGCAGTGGTGCGCATGATTCAGGATCCGCATTCCAACTCGGTTGCGCTGGTGACGCCATTGGGCGCCGCCAGGGAACTGAAGATCGTCTGCTCATTCACGATCGAACACGCGCGGAGCCAATACCCGGAGCTGCAACTCTCGCCGAGTGCGCTGATCTTCCCATTCGCCTATTCCGTGGAAGAACGTTTCGACCTGGAACACTACATGCGCCCGCACTACGACGACCCCGAGGGCGTGTTGACGCACTGGGCGCGCCAGTTCATGCGCACCGACGGACCGACGGGTACGCGCGACCTGCTGTTGAACATGAATCAATTCATTCGCGATCGGTTTGGCTACGCCCGACGTGAACAGGAAGGCATGCAGACGCCGCTGCAGACCTTGAGCCTCGGCACCGGCACTTGCCGGGACTTCGCACTGCTGATGATGGAAGCGATACGGCGTCTCGGCGTGGCCGCGCGCTTCGTCTCCGGCTACCTGTATGACCAGGCGCTGGATCGCGGCAGCGCCGCCGGCACGGTCGGTGCGGGAGCAACGCATGCGTGGCTGCAGGCCTACCTGCCCGGCGCAGGCTGGGTGACCCTGGACCCCACCAACAACCTGCTTGGCGGGAGCCAACTGATCCGCGTCGGTGTGGCCCGCGACCCGAGCCAGGCCTCGCCGATCTCGGGCAACTGGTTTGGCGCGGCCAATGCCTACCTGGGCATGACGGCGACGGTCCAGGTGCGCCGCGTGACGCCTGGCGGCTGAGCAGGGGCCGGGCATGCCTCGTTTGCCGCGGACCGCGGTCGGCCGTTGGCCGGCGCTGCCTACGATTCGGACGGGCGCGCTGCCTGTAGCCGCTGCTGCGCCTCGCCGCGGGTCTCGAAGATGTTGGGGTCGGCGATGCGCTTGCCGAAGGATTCGCCCAGCCTGGCGCGCAGGAAGGTGCTCGCCGTGTAGCGCGTCACTTCGCTGTAGTGTCGGTCCATCAGGTCCTTGACCATGGCTGTGTAATCGTCGATCAATTCCGGTGCGATGCTGAATCGATCGTAGTTGACGATGGCGGCGACCTTGCGGCCGATTGGTGCGAGCCGGGATTCGACGGCGTGCAGGATGCGGTCGATATCTTCCGGGGCTCGCACCGAGAGCCCCTCGAAGTTGACAAAAAACAGGTTCTGTTCGGCGTCGTAGCTCAGGCGTTCCTCGATCGGCATTTCCAGCATTTGCGGGCGCAGGCCCATCGGCTCGGCGGCGAAGATGCGCGGATCCATCAGGGCCGGATCGTGCCGCAGGATCGGGGCGAACTCCATGCGATCGAGGATGTCGCGCTGGAGATCCACGCCGCGGGCGATCTCGATCAGTTCCAGGCCCTCGGCGCAGAGGCGGAACACGCAGCGCTCGGTGACGTAGAGCACGGTCTTGCCGCTGGCTGCCGCCACCGGGCCGCTGAAGGTGCGGTGCTCGACCTGCTCGACGAATTTGATGGCCTTGCCGTCGGCAACAATCCGCAGGCCGCCGGCTTGCAGCGCGATCTCCAGATTGCCGGCGGTAAAAGTGCCGACGAAGACGACTTTCTTCGCGTTCTGGCTGATATTGATGAAGCCGCCAGCGCCGGCCAGCTTGGGCCCGAATCGCGAAACATTCAGGTTGCCTTCGCGGTCGGCCTGGGCCAGGCCGAGAAAGGCGATGTCGAGGCCGCCGCCGTCATAGAAGTCGAACTGGGCGGGCTGGTCGATGATGGCCTGGCTGTTGGTCGCGGCGCCGAAGTTGAGGCCGCCCGCCGGCACGCCGCCTACCACGCCGGGTTCGGCGGTCAGCGTGATCAGGTCGATCACCTGTTCCTCGGCGGCGACCGAGGCGATGCCCTCCGGCATGCCGATGCCCAGATTCACCACATCGTTGGCGCGGAGTTCCATTGCGGCGCGGCGCGCGATGATCTTGCGCTCGTCCATGCCTATTGGTGGAATGGCCGACATCGGCACCCGGATTTCGCCCGAGAAGGCCGCGCTGTAGGGCTCGATGAAGGTCTGCATGTGGTACTCGGGCTTTTCCGCGACCACCACGCAATCGACCAGCACGCCGGGAATCTTGACCTGCCGCGAATTCAGCGTGTTGCGCTCGGCGATGCGCTCGACCTGGGCGATGACTATGCCACCCGAGTTGTGCGCGGCCATGGCGATGACGTGGGCTTCGAGGGTCAGCGCCTCCCTTTCCATGCTGATGTTGCCGTCGGGATCGGCGGTGGTGCCGCGGATGATGCCGACATTGATCGGGAAGGCCTTGTAGAACAGGTATTCCTCGCCGTCGATCTCCATGACGCGCACGATGTCGACGCCGCAACCGATGGTCTTCTCGTTGAGTTTGCCGCCACCGTGGCGCGGATCGACAAAGGTGCCCAGCCCCACCCGCGTCAGCGTGCCCGGCTTGCCGGCGGCGATGTCGCGGAACAGGTGGGAGATCACGCCCTGCGGCAGGTTCCAGGCCTCGATGCGGTTGGCCACCGCGAGTTGTTGCAACTTCGGTACCAGCCCCCAGTGGCCGCCGACCACGCGCTTGACCAGGCCGTCGTGACCAAGGTGGTTGAGGCCGCGCTCCTTGCCGTCGCCCTGACCGGCGGCGTACACCAAGGTCAGGTTGCGCGGCCGGCCGAGTCCCTGCACGTCGGCCTCCTCGCCTTCCAGGAACAGCGCCTCGAGGGCCACCGCGATGTTTTCCGCGAAGCCGATGCCGACAAAGCCGCTGGTGGCGATGGTGTCGCCGTCGCGGATCAGTTGCACCGCCTGGCGGGAGCTCATCACCTTGCCGGTGTCGCCGCCGCGCAATGACGCAATCAAGGGATGCTGGGCCATGGTCGTCTCCTCCAAGTCACGATGCCTTCAGGTTTGATTATGGCGCGGCGGGCAGGGCTTGCCATGTTCGGGTAGAAAGATTCCGCCGCGCCGGCCTGGCGCCGACGATCAGGGCTGTTTCAGGCGTTCTTGAGCCGGCGGCAATATCCTTGAAGCTTCACCCGAGCCCGGATCTGACGCAGGGTCGAACGGCTCGCGGGGCTTCGACAAGCTCAGCCCGAACGGTATTCCGGAGTTCGCTGATGCCTCTCGTCGGGCTCCAAAGGCTGGCGTTAGAATGCCGCCCATGCCACGCACGCACCCCACCCGCTTTTGCATTGTTCGCCACGGCGAAACCGATTGGAACAGCGAACGGCGCATCCAGGGGCAGATCGACATCGACCTGAATGCGGCGGGTGAAACCCAGGCGCGGGCCTTGGGCCCCGGTCTTTCGGGGCATTCGTTTGCGGCGGTGTACAGCAGCGACCTGCTGCGCGCCTGGAACACGGCGCGGATTGCCACGGCAGGCCTCGGCCTTGCCGTGTCGCCGGCGCCGACTTTGCGCGAACGGCATTTTGGCGTACTGCAGGGACTCACCAGAGACGAGGCCCGGCAGCGCTATCCCGAGATCTACCTCGAGCATCAGGCGCGCAGCCTGCACAGCGACTATCGCGGTGGTGAAACCCTGGCCGGATTTGCCCGGCGGGTGACGGATGGACTTGCCGAAATGGCCTTGCGCGATGCCGGCCAGACCGTCCTGGCCTTCACCCATGGTGGCGTGCTCGACATCGTCTATCGCGTCGCCACCGGGAGGGCGCTCGAAGCGCCACGCAATTTCCTGTTGCCGAATGCGGCGGTCAACTGGCTGGAGCACAGCGACGGCCATTGGCGGCTGATTTCATGGGGTGACTGCGGCCATCTGGAAGGTGCGCTTGACGGAGCGCTTGAATAGGGCGCAGCGGGGAGCCCGAGCGGGAGGGCGACGCGGGCGGGATGCTAAAATCCGCCGTTCCCAGCCATTCACGGATTCCCCCATGTTTCAGTTCCGGCAAAACGCGCTGCGTGCGAGCTTTCACTGAAACATTTTTTTGAAAGCAAAAAATGTTCTCCAAGCAGAATACCCTCGCGAAGAGCGACCCCGAGCTCTGGGCCGCGATCCAGAACGAAAACCGCCGCCAGGAGGATCACATCGAGCTGATCGCCTCCGAGAACTACGTTTCCTGGCCGGTGATGGAAGCCCAGGGTTCGCAGCTCACCAACAAGTACGCCGAAGGTTACCCCGGCAAGCGTTACTACGGCGGTTGCGAACATGTCGATGTGGCCGAGCAGATGGCCATCGAGCGCGCCAAGAAGCTGTTTGGCGCGGATGCCGCCAACGTCCAGCCCAACTCGGGTTCGCAGGCCAATCAGGCCGTTTTCATGGCCTTCCTCCAGCCCGGCGACACGATTCTCGGCATGAGCCTCGCGATGGGCGGGCACCTGACGCATGGTTCGCCGGTGAACATGTCCGGCAAGTGGTTCAAGGTGGTGCCCTATGGCCTCGACGAGAATGAGGAAATCGACTACGACGAGATGGAGCGGCTGGCCCACGAGCACAAGCCCCGGCTGATCATCGCCGGTGCTTCCGCCTACTCATTGCAGATCGACTTCGAACGCTTCGCCAAGGTGGCGAAGGCCGTCGGCGCGATTTTCATGGCGGACGTGGCCCACTACGCCGGACTCATCGCCGCGGGTTTCTACCCCAATCCGGTGCCCCATGCCGATGTCGTGACCACGACCACCCACAAGACCCTGCGCGGTCCGCGCGGCGGCCTGATCCTGATGAAGGCGCAGCATGAAAAGGCGCTCAACTCGGCGATCTTCCCCGGCCTGCAGGGCGGTCCGCTGATGCACGTCATCGCGGCCAAGGCGGCGGCGTTCAAGGAGGCGATGACGTCCGAGTTCCGCGACTACCAGGAACAGGTGATCGACAACGCCCAGGTAATGGCCAGGGTGCTTCAGAGCCGGGGCCTGCGGATCGTCTCCGGACGCACCGAGTCGCATGTCTTCCTGGTCGACTTGCAGGCCAAGAACATCACCGGCAAGGACGCCGAGGCTGCCCTGGGCCGCGCCCACATCACGGTCAACAAGAACTCGATCCCGAATGATCCGCAGAAGCCCTTCGTCACCTCCGGCATCCGTCTCGGCACGCCCGCCATGACCACACGGGGTTTCACCGAGATCGAAGCCGAACAGGTCGCCGAGCTGATCGCCGACGTGCTCGATGCGCCGCATGACGAAGCCGTGCTGACACGCGTGCGCGCCGAAGTCTCGGCGCTGTGCAGGAAGTTTCCGGTGTATGGCTGAGCGCCATACACCGAGTCGAAGTGGGCACCCCCTCTCAATCGCCCACGCGGGGCCATGAGCGTTAACGTTAGTGCGTCAGCGCATTTCTCCCTCCTTCTGGGGAGGGGGGGTGGGGATGGGGTATATCCAGCTTCGCTGCTTCCCCTCCTAAGCTCCCCCTTCAAGGGGGAGGAACTGGGTGAGGTAGCGCTTTTGCCCCGCTGGTCGGGAGAGGCGCTGGATGTCGCAAGATGAAGTGCCCGTACTGCGCCGACGAGAACACCCAGGTCGTCGATACTCGTGAAAACGAGGACGGCGACACCGTGCGCCGGCGCCGCCGCTGCCTGTCCTGCGACAAGCGCTTCACCACCTACGAGCGGGTCGAGTTGCAGTTGCCGCAGGTGGTAAAGAAGAACGGCAGCCGCACCGACTATGACCGCCACAAGCTCAAGGCAAGCATGATGCTGGCAATGAGAAAGCGCCCGGTCACCACCGAGAGCATCGACCTGGCGCTCGATCGCATCGAGGAAAAGCTGGTGCAACTGGGTTTGCGCGAAGTCGCGTCCGAGCGCATCGGCGAACTGGTGATGCGCGAGCTGAAGCGGCTCGACAAGGTGGCCTATATCCGCTTTGCTTCGGTGTATCGCAATTTCGAGGACGTCGACGAGTTCTCCGACGCCATCCGCGAGATCAAGAAGCCGCGGCAGTCCCGGGTCAAGCCTTGATTGTCCGCGGCCGATGAGCGGCGCATGAGTGCTTCCCGCCGGGCCGCCCCAAGGGGGGCGCAGCCAACCTACGGAGCCGCGCAGCGGCGAACCACCGTCACCCCCTGCCGTGGGGCGAGGCGGGGTTTCGCGGAGCATGCTCCGCGCCGCTGCAGCCGGCCGGCTATGCAGAGCCGGCCGGGATCGGGGCCGAGGGGACGGTAGTCCAATGAGCTTTTCCGCGGCCGATCACGCCTTCATGGCGCGTGCGCTGCAACTGGCGCGGCGCGGCCTGTACAGCACGAGCCCCAATCCGCGCGTCGGCTGCGTCATCGTCAGGGATGGCCGGGTGATCGGCGAGGGTTGGCACGAAAGGGCCGGCCTGCCGCACGCGGAAGTCGAGGCGCTGAATGCGATTGTCGGCGCCGGCGAGGCGGCGAAGGGAGCCACGGTTTATGTCACGCTGGAGCCCTGCAGTCATTTCGGCCGCACTCCACCCTGCGCCGACGCGCTGATTGCCGCGGGCATCGCGCGACTCGTCGTGGCGATGCAGGATCCGAATCCGCTGGTGGCAGGGCAGGGCCTCGCAAGATTGGCCGCGGCAGGCATCGAGGTCGCCAGCGGCCTTCTGGGAGCCGACGCGACAGAGCTGAACATCGGTTTTGTCTCGCGCATGACGCGCGGACGACCCTGGCTGCGGCTGAAGGTGGCCGCCAGTCTGGATGGCAAAACGGCGCTCAACAACGGCGTCTCGCAATGGATCACCGGTCCTGAAGCCCGGCTCGACGCCCACGCCTGGCGCGCGCGATCCTGCGCCGTGCTGACCGGCATCGGCACGGTCAGGGACGACAACCCGCGACTTACCGTGCGCGAAGTGCAGACCACGCGGCAGCCACTCAAGGTGGTGATCGACAGCCGGCTCGAAACGCCGCCGGATGCCGCCGTGCTGGAAGGTGGCAAGGTGCTGATCGCCGCTGCGCAGGACCATGGCGCCCGCGCTGCCGCGCTGCAAGGGCGTGGCGCCGAGATCGCGTTGCTGCCCAATGCGCAAGGCAAGGTGGCGCTTGACGACCTGCTGCGAGAGCTTGGCCGGCGCGGCATCAACGAAGTACTGGCCGAAGCCGGCACGCGACTCAACGGCTCGCTGCTGCGTGAAGGCTGCGTGGATGAACTGCTGATCTACCAGGCGCCGATGCTGATCGGCGACGCGGCGCGCGGCATGTTCGGTCTGGCGGAACTCGCCGAGCTGTCCGGCGTGACGCGCCTCGACATCATCGAGCGCCGTGCCGTCGGCGCCGACTTTCGGATTCGAGCCGTCTTGCGTGAGGCCGATGACCATCGAGACTTCCCCGGTCGCGGGCTGCTGATCAACCTCCTGCGCATCGCCCACATCGCCGGCCTGGCCGGGATTTCGGCGGTGGTGCTGGCGGGCGCGGGAGGCGCACGGAACTGGGGTGCGGTGATGCTGATCTCGGGCCTGGGCATCGTTGCCCTCGACGCCTGGGCAAACCCGTTCTACTTTCGCCAGGCCAAGGGTATCGGCACGCTGTTGAAGGTCGCGCTGGTGCTGCTGCTGGTGGCCTGGGAGGCGGGACGCCTGCCGCTGTTCTGGTTCGTGCTGGCGTTCTCGGTGGCGCTCAGCCACGCGCCGGGCAGGCTGCGGCATCGCGGGCTGTTCTGATTCTCAGGCCTGGCCACCTCGACGCCAAGGTGCGAAGACACAATCCAAATGCAAGTTCTTGTGCAGAACGGCCATGCTCTTTCTGGATTTCTCCGGAATCCGGATCGACAAGAAATCGGCGCTGGGCGGCACACAAGTGGGGCCGGCAGTCCTGTCCAGGAAGTTGCGGAAGGGCTTCTTGCGACCCTGTCGCCGTCGCTCATCGCGCTCCCCTTGGTCTTCGCAAAAGCAGGGACAGCGGTGATTGGCAGGGCTGAAACGGCGAGGTTTTGAGTGGCCGGTGTCAGGGTCGAGCTGCCGTTCCAGCGGGTAAAAATCAACTCAGATGGCAGGCGGGTTCCGACCATTTCCCGACGTTCCGTCACGGCGCCAATTTTCGCCACTAATACGTCAATTGTACGGTTTGAATTGCGTGCCGCTTCGCATTGAACTACAATGAGCCGTACTTCTTCCGTAATGAAGGTGAGCCTATCATGTCTACTGCTGCCCAAACCCACGAACGCATTGATTTGCGCACATCGCCGGAAGTCAAGGAACTGATTGTCCGGGCGGCCTCTTCTGCAGGGATGTCGGTAAGCGCTTTCCTGCTCGGCACTGCTCAGGAAAGAGCCAAGCAGATCCTGGCGGAGAAAGAGATGATCACTCTCACTTCCCGTGACTGGAACGCATTTGCGAAAGCGCTGGACGATGCCGAGAAACCCAGGCCGAAGTTGTCCGCTGCAATGAAACGTCATCGCAATTGGCAGCAAAACCAGCGTTGACTTCGATTCCCTTGATCAGCATTGAAACGCTGGCGTCGATTCATGACCGCCGCACATTTTCATGCGGTGTTGAAGCACTGGATGAATATCTTCGGCGGTTTGCCCGCCAGCATGCCGATGCCAATGTAAGCCGCACCTATGTTGCCGTGGCGGGGTTAACTGTTCGCGGTTTCTACAGCTTGGCTATGTCGGCTATCCGAAAGGAGAACCTGCCCGCCAAGCAACTGAACCGATTCCCCAACTTTCCGCTTCCCGTTGCACGCCTTGCTCGCCTGGCCGTTGAAATGCGCCATCAGAGGCAAGGACTGGGCGAGTTGCTGCTGGCGGATGCCTTGCAGCGCTGCCGGCGGCTCTCCGTCGAGATTGGAATGATCGGTGTCATTGTGGACGCCAAGGATGACCAGGCGCGGCGCTGGTATGAACGCTATGAATTCGAGCGGCTGCCAGATTCGCCCTTGACATTGTGGCTACCAACAACCGCGATTGCCCGTCTATAGGCAGCGTCTCAAGCTGGCGAGGATGGGAGGCCAGTGGAAATCTGTAGGCCGCTTCCTATTTCTCAGGGTGCGCCGCGAATGGCGGCTTTCATTTTGCGCCACCGGCAGGTTTGGGCACTGAAGAGCCAGCCGACCAAGCCGAGGCTGAACGGCAGGAATCCGAGTGGACCGGTCAGTGGGTATGCAGTTGTCAGCAGACCATTGACAGTCCCTTGCGCCCATTCGACCGTGCGTGTACGACAGGCAGGTACTTGGCCGAGCGGGGATGGTCACGGATTCAGAGCCAGTCCTGCCACACCCGTCGCCGCAACGGGCGACGAGAATATGAACTGCGGGTTTCGGATGGCCGATTTTTGCCGCGCCGGTGCGTCGAGAGACTTCAGTCCTTCCGGCAAACCAGGCAACCCGGATCTCGCGGCACGCGGATCTCGCGCCATTCCATGCCGAGGCCGTCGAGCAGCAGCAGGCGTCCGGCGAGGCTGGCGCCGCAGCCGATCAATAGCTTCAGCGCTTCCGCGGCCTGCACCGCGCCGATGATGCCGGTGAGCGGCGCGAACACGCCCATGACGGCGCAGCGCACTTCCTCGACATCCTGACCCTCGGGAAACAGGCAGTGGTAGCAGGGCGCGTCCGGCTGGCGCGAATCGAACACCGCCACCTGCCCGTCGAAACGGATCGCCGCGCCCGACACCAGGGGCTTGCCGAATTTGACGCAGGCGCGATTCACCGCATGGCGCGTGGCGAAGTTGTCGCAGCAGTCGAGGACGATGTCGGCTTGCGCGACTTCCTCGTCCAGGCGCCGGCCGGAAAGCCGTTCGGTGAGCGCGATGACATGGCATTCCGGGTTGATCTCATTCAGCGTGCGTTTGCCGGATTCGCTCTTGGCCATCCCGACAGCATCGGTGCGATGGAGTATCTGGCGTTGCAGGTTGGTCAGGTCGACCGTGTCGCCGTCCGCCAGCACCAGCGTGCCGATCCCGGCGGAGGCGAGGTACAGCGCGGCGGGGGAACCGAGGCCGCCGGCGCCGATGACCAGTACGCGCGCCGCGATGATGCGGTCCTGCCCTTCGATGCCGATTTGCGGCAGCAGGATGTGGCGACTGTAGCGCAGCAGTTGCTCGTCGGTCACCGGTCCTGCCTGAGCTCCGGCGGCGTTTCGTCGTGGTCGCCGTGGGGATGGTGTTCCCAGGCCTTGGAATAGACCTCGTGCGATTTCTTGATCAGGCGCTCGGGGACGCGCATGTTGCGCATCTGCGTTTCCTCGCAAAAATACACCAGCGTCCGCATCAGTTTGCTGTACAGGCTGTTGTCGAGACGAAAGCCCTGCCTCACTAGCGCGGCTTCGAGTCCTTCGAGGGAGTAGTTGCTGATTTCATACCAGATCGAAAGACTGCAGGGCACGAGTCCGGCGTCGATGTCCATGCCTTCGAGCCCGCAAAGCAGTTTGCGCGCTTCCTCGACCTGCTCCGGATAGCGCTGGTCGAAGCGCAGTTCGCGGTGCTTGCGCGTGCCGGGCTGCGGAACGAACGCGGCAGCGCGCTTGCGCACCTTGCCGTCGCGCACTTCGTCTCGCAGCTCGCGCGCCTTTTCAGGATTCATTCTCGTCATCGCTTGGTTCCCGCGGTTAGAGCTTGTGAAGAAATCGTAGCGAGCGGGCCGCAGCGGGGTGCGGCCGGAGCGCAGCTACCGGAATGTACGTTTCTGTACATGAGGATAGCCGGGTTTGCCAACTGAGCCGCCCAATCCCCGATCCGGCACGCGCAGTAGATTTATTCATAAGCTCTCAGCGCTTGATGATCTGCCAGGCCTTCAGCAGATTCGTCGCCTGGGTGAGCTGGTAATCGTTCTTCGAGGCAAATTCGAGCGGCACGCGTGGCGCTTCGTCGGCTTCGTCCGCCTTGCCTTTCTTGCCGTTTTTGGTCTGCGGCTTCGGCGCGGCGGGTTCGGCTGCCTTGTCCTTGTCCTTGTCATTGCCGAGGTGACGTTCCAGATCCGCCTCGCGCACGCGCTCACGGGATTCGCCGCTCGCGGTTTCCTCGACGATGATGTCCGGAGTGATGCCCTTGGCCTGGATCGAGCGGCCCGAGGGTGTGTAGTAGCGCGCGGTGGTGAGCTTGATCGCGGAGTTGTTGGACAGCGGCAGGACGGTTTGCACCGAGCCTTTGCCGAAGGTCTGGGTACCCATCACCACGGCCCGCTTGTGGTCCTGCAGGGCGCCGGCGACGATCTCGGAGGCGGAGGCCGACCCGGCATTGACCAGCACAACGATCGGCGTGGTCCTGGCGAAGGCCGGCAGGTTCCTGATGAAGTCATCCTTGTGACCGCGCTGATAGTCCTCGGGGCTCGCCGTATAGCGGCGCTTGGCATCTTCGGTGCGGCCGTCGGTCGAGGTGACCAGCGTTTTGGGGGGCAGGAAGGCGGCGGCAACGCCCACCGCGCCATTGAGCAGGCCGCCGGGGTCGTTGCGCAGGTCAAGCACCAGACCCTTGATCCCGTCGCCCTTGGCGTCCTTGTCCGCCTTCAGCAGCCTTTCGAGGTGCTTCACCACGTCGGGAGCGGTTTCCTCCTGAAACTGGCTTACCCGCAAGTAGCCGTAGCCGCCTTCGAGCAATTTCGACTTGACGCTCTGCACCTTGATCTTCTCGCGTATCAGCGCAACCTCGAAAGGCTTGGGTTCGCCTTTGCGCACGACGGTGAGGCGGATCTCGGTCTTTGGTTTGCCGCGCATCTTCTTGACTGCGTCGTTCAGCGTCAGGCCCTTGACCGGGGTGTCGTCGAGCTTGATGATCAGGTCGCCCGGCTTCAGCCCGGCCCTTTGCGCCGGGGTGTCGTCGATTGGCGCCACCACCTTGACGAAGCCGTCTTCCATGCCGACTTCTATGCCGAGGCCGCCGAACTCGCCCTGGGTGCTGACCTGCAAGTCCTTGAAGGAGTCGGCGTCCAGATACGCCGAGTGCGGGTCGAGATTGGCCAGCATGCCGCTGATCGCATGGGTGATCAGTACCTTGTCCGGCACGGGCTCGACATAGCCCTGCTTGATGGCGCTGTAGACGTCGGCGAAGCTGCGCAGCTCCTCGATCGGCAGGACCGACGTGGCCGCATCCTTGTTGGCGCTGGCGGAAAAATTCAGGCTGACGATGACGCCGGCGATCAGACCCGACACCACCAGACCCGTTTGTTGCAGTTTGCTGCTCATAGGAACTCCGAATGGATAGTGGCGGTCTCGCCGGGATCAGGGCCTCTTAGCCTCTTAGCGAGTGCTGGCCCATTTCAGGGGGTCAAAGGGCTGACCCCGATGTCTTAGCTCAAAGTATAAACCCGAGTCCGGGTTGCCGCCGCTGTTTCCCACCGTGGCGACCGATTCGCCGCCCTTGACGCTGGCACCCAGCTCGGCCAGCAGGGATTCATTGTTGCCATAGACGGAGAGGAAATCGTCGCCATGATCGACGATCAGCAGGTTGCCGAAGCCGCGCAGCCAGTCCGCGAAGACCACCGTGCCGCCGGCTACCGCCTTGACCTCGGTGCCCTCGGCGGCGCGGATGAAGACGCCTTTCCAGTTCGCGCCGCCTTCCGCGCGCGGACTGCCGAAGCAGCCGGCGATCGTGCCCTTGACGGGCAGGCGGAGTTTTCCGCGCAAGGCGGCAAAGGCGCCGCCGACATTTCCGGGATCATGACTTCGTGCCGGCGGGGCCGTCGCTGCCCTGCCCGAGCCTGCTGCTGCGGCGGCTTTCTTGTTCGCGGCGATGCGGCCGAGTCCTTCGATGAGCTTGGTGAGTCGCTGTTCGTCGCGTCGCAGCGTGCTGATCTCACGGCGCTGTGCTTGCAGGCGGTCGGCAAGTGCGGCAAGCGTAGTCAGCCGCTGCTGCTTGCGCTCGAGCAGTTGTGCGTGACTTTCCTGTTGCCGGCGTTCAATCTCGGCCAACTGCGCCTGCCGCGCGCGCGCGGCGTCCGCCAAATGCTTCTTTTCCGCGGCGACGGCGCGCAATTGCTGGATCAGATCGGCCTTGGCGCGTGAGAGCTGGGTCAGGAAGTACGTGTCGCGCGCCGACTGGTTGGGATCATGGCCAGACAGCAGGAGCTTCAGCGCGTCCGCATCGCCGCCGACAAACTGGCGGTTGAGGAGGCGCGCCAACTGACTTTGCTGGGCGCCGGTCTGTCGATCCAGACGCTGGCTCTGGGCATCGAGATCCGACAACTGGGCTTTCAGTTCGTCGCGTTCGGCGCCGAGTTCGCGCAGCAGCCGGTTGGCGCTGGAAATCGCCGATTCGGTCTCGCGCAACTGATCCGCGGCATAGGCCCTGGATTCCTCGCCAGCGGCCACCTCGCGGCGCAAGGCCTCGATCCGGCCTTTCAGATCCTGCAGTTGGTCCTTTTTCGAATCGACGCCAGCCGCGAACGCGGTTGACAGCAGCAGCTCAGCCGCGATGCCGAGGCAGACGGTGAATCGTGAAACGTGAAACCCGTGCGGCCTGCTGCGCCGCTCACGTTTCACTTCGGCCATTGCGCCTTGGCTTTCTCCTGATTCGCTACCGGCTGCATGGCTGCCTTGATGGCGTCCTGATCGCCGATTCGGGTCGATTCGCCGTGGCAAGCAGAACACTCCTGTACATGGTCAAACCATTTCCGCAGAGCTAAACCAGTATTCTATAATATTCCGAATTTTCCGATCAGTCGCACCCATAGCGACCTGCATTTCAACCAAGGGCCGCCACGGCATGGATCCAGCGATCAACGAACTCATAGGCAAACAGGAACACATAGAAACCGCGGCGCGGGCGCTGAAGGCGATCTCGCATCCGTTGCGCCTGAAGATTCTGTGCGTGGTGGGAGACCAGGAAACCTGCGTGCAGGATATCGTCGAGGCGGTGGGCACTTCGCAAAGCAACATCTCACAGCACTTGGCCATTTTGCGCGACAAGGGCGTTCTGCAAACCCGCAAGGACGCCAATCGGGTCTTCTATCGCATTGCCGACCAACGCACGCTTCAACTCATCGTCCTGATGCGCGAGGTGTTCTGCGGCGTTTCGGCACACAGGGAATAGGAAGAAGACAATGGAATTCGTGCAGCAGAACATGATCTGGGTGGCGCTGGCTTTCGTTAGCGGCGGCATGCTGTTGTGGCCGATGGTCGCCGGCGGCAACGCGCAGAACCTGACTCCGGCCCAGGCGACCCTGCTGATGAACCGGGAAGACGCCCTGATGCTGGATGTGCGCGAAACTGCCGAGTGGAGTTCGGGCCACATACCCGGCGCGCGCCACATCACGCTGGCCCAGCTTGAGAAGCGGATGTCGGAAATCGAGAAATTCAAGGATCGGCCGATCATCATTTGCTGCGCTTCGGGCAATCGTTCATCTTCCGCCTGCGGGCAACTGAAGAAAGGCGGCTTCCAGAAGGTGTTCAGTCTCTCCGGCGGAATCTCGGCGTGGCTGGAGGCCAATCTTCCGCTCACCACCAAATCATAAATACGATTAACGTGAAACTGCAGGATGGTTGCCGTTGATATCGAGCGCAGCGAGCCAATCAGTAGCCTCCCCGCGAGGGGAGGACGGGAGGGGCGGGCCATCAATTTGCCTTTCGCATGTTTCATCAACGGCGGGTGACCCTTACTGCCATGAGCGTTACTAAACGGAGCGCCAAATGCCCAAGGTCCTGATGTATTCCACCGCGGTTTGTCCGTTCTGCGTGCGCGCCGAACAACTGCTGAAGCGCAAGGGCGTGACGGAGATCGAGAAGGTGCGCGTCGACCTCGAGCCCGAGCGGCGCGAAGAGATGATGCAGAAGACCGGCCGGCGCACCGTGCCGCAGGTGTACATCGGCGCGACCCATGTCGGCGGTTGCGATGAACTTTACGAACTGGACCGCCAGGGCAAGCTGGATTCGCTGCTGGCCGCGTAGAATCCGTCCTTTACCCTCACCATCCAATTCATCATGAGCGAAGAACAACCGGTTTTCAGCATCGAAAAGATCTACGTCAAGGATCTCTCCATCGAAGTACCCAATGCACCCCAGGTCTTCCTGCATCGCGAGACGCCGACCATCGAAGTGCAGATTCAGAGCAAGGCCAACACGATCGGCGACGGAATGTATGAAGTTGCGCTGACGGTCACCGTCAACGCCAAGGAAGGCGAGACCGCGTTCTTCCTTGTCGAGGTGGTGAAGGCAGGCATCTTCCAGATTCGCCATGTGCCGGAGCAGGACATGGAGCCGATCCTTGCCGTGGCCTGCCCGAACATTCTCTTCCCCTATGCGCGCGAAACGGTTTCCGACGCCATCACTCGCGCCGGATTTCCGCCCGTGATTCTGGCTCCGGTGAATTTCGAGGCGCTCTATCAGCAACGCCTGGCCGAGCAACAGCAGGGCGCGAGCCGGATCCAGTTGCAATAGTCGGCGATGGGGATGCGGCGGCTTTTCGCCCTGCTGGCACCCTTGGCCGCGCTGGTAGCGGCCTCGCCCGCTTTGGCCCTGGACTACCGTTCGGTCATCGAGGCGGCGCCTCTCTATGACGCGCCATCGGCCAAGTCCACGCCTTTGTTCGTGGTGCTTGCCGGCACGCCGGTGGAACTCGTGGTCAGCCTCGAAGGCTGGTCCAAGGTGCGCGACAGCAAGGGCGACCTGGCCTGGATCGAAAAGAGCCATTTGACGGAAAAGCGCAATGTCATCGTGCGCGCCGAGCGCGCCCAGGTGCGCGCTGCCGCCGACGACAAGGCCGTACTGGTGTTCGAAGCCGAGCGCGACGTGGTGCTGGAACTTTCCGAGGCCGCGCCCGGCGGTTGGGCCAGGGTCAAACATCGCGACGGGCCAGGCGGGTTTCTCAAGACAACCCAAGTCTGGGGTTTGTAAGGCGCACGCCACCATGGAGCGTAGGCGATGCGGATAGCGGTACTCGGCGCAGGGGCCTGGGGCACGGCGCTGGCGATTGCTTTCGCGGGTCGGCATGCAGTCAGCCTGTGGGTGCGGGATGCCGCGCGCGCCGGCGAGATGTCCCTCCGCCGGGAAAACCTTCGCTATCTTCCGGGCTGTCCCTTGCCGGCCGACTTGCGGGTCACGACCGAGCTGAAAGTCGCTCTGACCGAAGCCGATCTGGCGATTCTTGCGGCGCCGCTGGCGGGTCTGCGATCCCTGCTGGAGCAACTGAAGGCCAAGGCGCCGGCCATGCCCTTCCTCTGGGTGTGCAAGGGGCTCGAAGCCGGTAGCGGTCTCCTGCCGCATCAGGTGGTGGCCGAGGTGCTGGGCGATCCCGTCTGCGGCATGCTCACCGGACCGAGTTTCGCCCTCGAGGTGGCGCGCGGTCTGCCTGCCGCCGTCACCCTCGCCTCGACCGATGCCGGGTTTGCCGATGCCACTGCGCATGCCCTGCACGGCGGCCATCTGCGCATCTATGCCAATGAAGACCTGATCGGCGCCGAAGTCGGCGCCGCGGTGAAGAACGTACTGGCCATCGCCACGGGGATCTGCGACGGCCTCGGTCTTGGCCTGAATGCCCGTGCGGCCCTGATCACGCGCGGCCTCGCGGAGATCATCCGCTTTGGCGAGGCGCTCGGCGCCAGGCGCGAAACCCTGATGGGGCTCGCCGGTTTGGGCGACCTGATTCTGACCTGCACCGGCGACCTGTCGCGCAATCGTCGCGTCGGCCTGCTGCTGGCCGAGGGGCGGGCGCTACCGGAGATCAATCGGGAACTTGGCCACGTCGCCGAGGGAGTGCCCGCGGCTCGTGAAGTCGCCCGCCATGCGGCCGAACTTGGCATAGAGATGCCCATCACGCGTGAGGTGGTGGCCGTACTCGATGGTCGCATCACTCCGCGCGCGGCCGTGGAAGAACTGATGGCGCGTCATCCCAGGCACGAATAAACCTGGGAAACGCCTTGTAACCTCTTTCAACACAGAGATCGCAAAGACGCAGAGGACAGGCGATACTTCACCCATTGGGTGTTCCGCGTCGATCTTCTCCGCGTCCTTTGCGCCTCTGCGTCCTCTGCGTCGAGAGCGCTTAGCCGCGGAATTCAGGATCAATGCGCGCGCCCGCGAATCCCTGCTGGCGCCACGCCTCATAGACCATGATTGCCACGGCATTCGACAGGTTCAGGCTGCGATTGCCAGGCATCAGCGGCAGATGCAGACGCCGGTCTTCCTCGATGTCGGCCAGCACTTCCGCCGGCAGTCCGCGCGATTCCGAGCCGAAGACGAAAGCGTCCCCCGGAACAAAGTCGACGCTGGTGTGACGCCGCGTGCCCCTGGTGGTCAGCGCGAACCGCCTGCCTGCGCCCAGTGCGGCACGACAAAGCGCCCAGTTCGCATGCAGAGAAACACTCGTCAGTTCCGCATAGTCCATCCCGGCGCGGCGCAGCTTCGCGGCTGACAGGTCGAAGCCCAGCGGTTCGATCAGATGCAGTTTTGCCCCGCTGTTCGCGCAAAGGCGAATGACATTCCCTGTGTTGGGTGGGATCTCCGGGGCGACGAGAACGACATGGAACACTTGCAGGCGCCTCCGAAAAACGGTATTTTGTGAAAAATCAGCTTATTAGAGTGCAAAATTCGTGCAAATTCGCAGCATCCACCATCCTGATTCTAAGGCCGCTTTGGAGATCGCCTGATGGCACGTCCGGAGAAGATCCGCCTTGGTGACATGCTGGTGCAGCAGAAGCTCGTAACCGGGGAGCAACTCAAGCTTGCGCTCGACGAACAGAAGCGCTCGGGCCGCAAACTCGGGCGGGTTCTGGTGGACAGCGGCTATGTCACCGAAGAGGGCATTTCGACCGGTCTGGCTCGTCAGCTCGGTGTAGATTTTGTCGACCTCAAGAGCTTCAAGCCCCAGCCTGAACTGATCAAGCTTCTGCCGGAAGCCCAGGCGCGCCGGCATCGCGCGCTGGTCCTGAGCGAGCGTGCCGGCCTGCTGATCGTTGGCATGGCCGACCCCACTGATCTCACGGCTTTCGACGAACTGGCGCGCCTGCTCAAGCGCGAGATCGATCTTGCCGTGGTGACCGAAAGTCAGTTGCTGGCCACCATTGACCGCGTCTACAGCCGCGCGGCGGAAATCAGCGGGCTGGCCAGGGAACTCACGGCCGACATGGGCGACGTGTCGACCGAGTTCGGCAACATCCTTGGCCTTACCGCCGGCGCCGAGGATGCGCCGGTCGTCAAGCTCCTCAACACGGTGTTCGAAGAAGCGTTGAAGATGCGCGCTTCCGACATCCACATCGAGCCGCAGGAAAAATCGGTGGTGATCCGCTTCCGCATCGACGGCGTGCTGCATGTGCAGACCGAGGCGGATTCGAAAATATCCACGGCGCTGGTGCTGCGCCTGAAGCTGATGTCCGGCCTCGACATTTCGGAAAAGCGCCTGCCGCAGGACGGCCGCTTCAACATCAAGCTGCGCAACACCGCGATCGACATCCGCATCTCGTCGATGCCGACACAGCACGGCGAGTCGGTGGTGATGCGCTTGCTGGCGCAGAACACCGGCCTGTTGCAGCTCGACCGCCTGCAGATGCCGCCGCGCATTCTGGAGCGCTTCCGCCATTCCATCTCGCGGCCCTCCGGCATCGTGCTGGTGACCGGCCCGACGGGCTCGGGCAAGACGACCACGCTGTACGCGATGCTCAACGAGGCGAACACCGAGGACACCAAGGTGATCACCGTCGAAGACCCGGTCGAGTACCGCCTGCCGGGTCTGAATCAGGTGCAGGTGCACGACAAGATCGACCTGTCCTTCAGTCGCGTGCTGCGCAGCGCACTGCGCCAGGACCCGGACATCATCCTGCTGGGCGAAATGCGCGACCAGGAAACCGCCGAGATCGGCATGCGCGCCGCGATGACCGGCCACCTGGTGCTGTCGACCCTGCACACCAACGACGCGCTATCGACGCCGATTCGACTGCTCGACATGGGGGTACCGCGCTACATGGTCGCCCTGTCGATCCAGATGGTGCTGGCGCAACGGCTGGTGCGCGTCACCTGCGAAAACTGTGCCGTTCCCTACACGCCGACGCCGAACGAGCATTTGTGGCTCAAGACGGAGCTTGGCGAACGGGTGAGCGGTTTCCAGTACAAGCGAGGGCAGGGTTGCAGTCACTGCGCCAACACCGGCTATCAGGGTCGCCAGGCCGTCTATGAAGTCCTCGACATGAACAATGCACTGGTCGAGGCTGTGAACCGCGGTGATCCCAACGAATTCATGCAGCTCGGTCGCGAACAGATGGGCGGCAATACCTTGCGCCGGGACGCCGTGCGTCTGGTGACGAGTGGTCGCACCACCATCGACGAAGCCATGCGCATCAGCACGCAGCTCGACGAATAACATGACGGCCCCCCACGCTCGCAAGATCGGCTCGCTGCCCCCCCGAGGGGGGTCTAGCCGTCCTTGGGGCGGCCCTGCGGACGGCTAGGCCATGGCCAGCTTCGCCTATCGCGGCCGCAACGGCGCCGGGGAGATCGTCCAGGGCCTCATGGAAGGCGCGACGGCCGGCGCGGTGGCCGACCTGCTGTTCGGCAGCGGCGTGACGCCGATGGAGATCAAGCCGACAGCGACTTCCGTCGACAAGGCTGACAGCGGCTCCGCCACCGGCATCACGCTGTTCCGGCAGAAAGTCGAACACCTTGATGTGCTGCTGTTTTCGCGACAGATCCATACCCTGCTGCGCGCCGGCGTGCCGATCATGCGAGCGCTGGCCGGCTTGCAGGAATCCAGCACCAACCCGGCGATGCGGGAGGTCCTGCAGGACGTGCGCGAAAGCCTGGATTCCGGCCGCGAATTGTCCCTGTCGCTGGCACGCCATCCGGGAGTTTTCTCGCCTTTCTACCTGTCCATGGTGCGTGTCGGCGAAATGACCGGCCGGCTCGAGGAAGTCTTCATCCGCCTGTTCGATCATCTGGCGTTCGAGCGCTTCATGCGTGAGCAGGTGAAATCGGCGCTGCGCTATCCGTCATTCGTCGTCGCCGCGATGGGCACTGCCATCGTCATCGTCAGTATTTTCGTGATCCCGGCCTTCGCCAAGGTGTTCAAGGGCTTCGGCGCGGAACTGGTTTTTTGGATTCAATGCATGGCGCAGGACGACCAGGGGCCGCTATGCCTGGGATCGCTTCAAGCTGCGGATTCCGATTGCCGGCAAGATCATCCGCAAAGCTACGCTGGCGCGCTTTGCGGCGAGCTTTGCGCTGGCCTCGCGCAGCGGGGTGCCGATCATCCAGGCCCTGACCAATGTCGCGGAAACCGTGGACAACGCCTACATCTCGGACAAGGTCGAGAAAATGCGCGATGGCGTCGAGCGCGGCGAGAGCATCCTGCGCACCTCGATTTCCGCCGGCGTGTTTACTCCCGTGGTGCTGCAGATGATCGCCGTCGGCGAGGAATCCGGCGCGCTGGATGACATGATGAAGGAAGTGTCCGACATGTACCAGAGCGAGGTCGAGTACGAGCTGAAGACCCTGGCGCAGCAGATCGAGCCGATCCTGATCGTTGCGCTCGGCATCATGGTCCTGATCCTCGCGCTGGGCATCTTCCTGCCGCTGTGGGACCTGGGCAAAGTGGCGCTTAGGAAGTGAATGACCCGACACCGCGCTTACGTTCGCTGCTTCAGTTTTCAGTCGTGCTTGCCGTTATTGGTGTCGTGGCGGTATTTCTGCTGGACGCCTTGTACTATGCCCTGGAGCAGGCTGAAAGAACGGTCATGGAGGCGACGATTCGCAACATGGACAGCGGCGTGAGAATGCAGGCCGCCACCAGGGTAATGCGCGGGCAGGAAGCATCCCTCAGGGAACTGGTCGGGGCAAATCCCGTGCAATGGCTGGAAAGCCCGCCGGTGGGGTACACGGGCAACTGCCAGCGGGAGCTGGTGCGGGGAGCGTGGTGTTTCGATGCCGATACCCACGAGATTGTTTATCGACCGCGGGTGGACCGGCACCTTGAATACCATCGGCCGGGCAGCTCCGGGCTGCGTTGGCGCGCGGCTTCGACGACAGAAACTGCCGGCAGGCAGAGCGAAAGTCCTGCACCGGCGGTTGCAATCAGGGTGGTTTCCACGACCTCGTTTGCGTGGCGTTGACGACGGTGGATGGTATTGTGGCCCCACGGTTCTGGAAGCAACTCAGGTCTTAATACTTAAGGAGCAGGCGCGATGAAGAGTCAAGGGCAGGGATTTCCACCAGCGAATGCGGGTTTTACGCTGATTGAACTGGTGGTTGTGATTACGATACTGGGGATTCTTGCGGCTATTGCCCTGCCCAAGTTTGTGGCGCTGCAGACCGATGCGCGGGTTGCCAAACTGAATGCGGCGCGCGGCGCGGTTGCGGCCGGCGCCGCAGTCGTGCATAGCGCGTACTTGGCGCGGGGTGGGGTAACGGATTTGGTAACCTGTCCTGCCGGGGGCGGTTTTGCCACCAATGCGGTAAATGGCACCATATGCACGGAAGGCGGCTTGATTACTCTTGCCAATGGCTATCCGGCGAGTGCCGCGGTTGGTGCGGCTCCTCCCGCCGGCGGCATCCTTCCCGCAGCAGGATTGTCCACCGCGGCTTTTTCACCGACCCTGGCCCAGTTGAACGTTGAAGGCTATGGCGCCGCGGTTGCCGGCACTGTGACCACCATCTCGGTTGTCGGGGGACTGGCACGGCAGGTGCTGTGGGAGCGCGAACCAATGCAACATGTTCCTTTACCTACACGTCGCCGACCGCCGCGGGAGCCGCGCCCGTAATCTCGGGGCTAACCACGACGGGTTGCTGAGTTCGTTCAGAGGCCGTGTCATGCTAATATTCAATTTACCTACAGGAAAGGATGGGACTCCCACCATGAAATCGGATCAATCAGGTTTTACCCTTATCGAGTTGATTGTTGTAATTGTCATTCTGGGAATTCTGGCGGCAACGGCATTGCCGAAGTTCGTAGACTTCAAGAGCGATGCGGCGGCGGCGGCGGTCCAGGGTGTGGCGGGAGCTGTGTCTTCGTCAGCGGCGCTCAACTATGGCAAGTATCAGATCAGTACCGGGGCTGCGCAGCAATTGAATACCGCAACTGCCTGCAACACCTTGGTGACCAACACCAAGACGGGCCTGGCGGGCGGCGCGACCGCACTGACCGATGCGCATGTGACCATCCAGACCGAGGCAGACTGTAGCGGCGCTGTGGCGGCCGGCACTACGAAGAACTGCACGCTAAGAAGTACCGACGACACGAGCAAAACCGCCAACGCGATTGTGATCTGTACAGGCTGATCGGCCAGTCTGACGCTGCAACGGTGGCTGGAATCGGGTCAGATGGCATTCTCGGCAACAATATGGTCGATGTCCCGATTGGAGTCAGGTTCGGCTTTGGAACGGTGCCGACGTTCCGTCGGCATTGCATAGTCGGCGCTGACAGGGTGGCCTCTCCCTCTGGACTGTGGAGCGGCTCGGAGTCAGAATCGATCTTCCGCGGCACCCGACGATAGGAATCTGCCTTGGCCTGCTTGCCTTGATGGCAAGCGGGCCATTTCTTTTGCCCTTCCATACCGAGCCCATTCCGGGTTTCTGGAGCGAATGGTGGGCGGCAGCTTTGGGCTTGGCGGCGGCCGTCGTTGGCCTCCTTGCCATGCGCAACCGTCCGCTGTCCTTGCCGCCGACACTCGGGATTCCCGCTGTCGTGCTGCTGGCCCTGCTGCTCCAGTTGATGGTCGGCCGCCTCGAATTCCCGCAGATCGGCCTGCTGTATGCGGCCTACGTGCTCTGGGCCGCGCTGCTGCTGATTCTGGGGCGCCACCTGGCTGATGCCGTTGGCATTGCCTGGCTCGCTGGCGTTGTTGCGGGCGCCTTTGCCGTCGGCGCGCTGGTCGGCGCGGCGGTCGCTCTGGCCCAGTGGCTGGGGATCACCGGCGGAGTACCGTGGATATTTCCTCACGTGGGGGCGGAGTTCACGCCAACCTGGGCCAGGCCAATCACCACGCCCATTACTCGTGGCTCGGCATCGCCTCGCTGTTCTACCTGCGCGGCCGGGGATGGCTGTCTCGTCCGCTGTTCTGGCTTGCGGCCCTGCCGATCGTTCTTGGCAGTGTCATCGGCGGCTCGCGCAGCGTGCTGCTCTACCCGCTCATTCTCCTTGGCGTGCTTGCCTGGGCCAGGCGCAGGGAACCCGGCGGCGCGACGGCAGCCCTGTTTGGCGACTGCGCAGGCTTACTGCCGACGGTGATCGCGCTGGACTTCTTCGCTTCATGGGTTTCGTCTTACCTTTCCGGAACGGCAAGCCTGGCAGTTTCCCGGCTCTACGGATCGGTTTCCTCACCGAGCACCAGACTGGCGCTCGCCCGCAGCGCATGGTCGGCGTTTGTCGAGCACCCATGGCTCGGGCAAGGAGCCGGCAACTTTCCGTGGGCGAGTTTCGTGGCCGCCACTGCTCGGCGTGACGACGAAGCATTTCAGGTGGCGGAGAACGCGCACAATCTCATCCTGCAGGGCCTGGCCGAGTTCGGCGCACCGGTTACCGGGGTGGTGATCCTGCTGCTGCTGTTCTGGGCCAGGCGCTTCGCGGCTCGGCCATGGAAGCTGGAACAGTTCTGGTGTGGCGCGGTTCTCGCCATCTGCGCCGTGCACGCGTTGCTGGAATACCCTTTGTGGTACGCCTACTTCCTTGGCCCGGCGGCGCTCCTGCTGGGCGCGACCGACAGCGGCGGAGTGCTCTCCGTCGCGGGTCGGCGGCTCTCGGTCTATCTGGCGCTGGCGGCCGTGGCAGGCGCTGCGATCTTGACCGGGCTGCGCATCGACTACGCTGTCATCGAGGCCGCGTCGAATCAACCTCTAGCCGCACACCCTGACCGTGAGCAGCCGTGGCGGATATCGCCGGAACGCCTGATCCGGCTGCATCGGGAATCGCTGCTCTCGCCGTGGGCGCTGCTGGCGTTTGCCGAACTGGCGGAACCGAGCCGCCAGCAGGTGCAGGATCGCGTCACGTTGTGTGAACGGGGAATCCGCTTTGCGCCGGCCAGATCCCTGCTAACGCGCTGCGCCGTGCAACTCGCGATTGCCGGCCGCGAGGCGGACGCGCAAGCGCTGGTGCTGGCGGTCTTTCGCGCATTTCCCGCGGAACGAGCGGTCACCGCCGATGAACTGGCAAGAGCTGCGCGGGAATATCCGGAAACCGCACCCGTGTGGGCTTCGAGTCTGGGGAAATAGGCAAGCAGCCCAACGCGTGTCGTTCCTTGCGGGGCGATGCGGCAAGCCTTACCGGCGTGGGTCGACTGCCCGAGAATTGCTCCCGAATCGTCCAAATGCAAGCGCTTCCCCCCTGAAATCCATGCTTGCCGCCGCTACCCCGGCCAGTATAGTCGGACGAAAAATGGGTCCCGATGCGTCAAGTGTTTAATTTCCTGAAACCAAGAATCGAGCAGGGCTGGTTATCCGTCGCGATACGGGAGGGGCGTGTCGACTGCGTTCACCTGCGCCGCGAGACCGGCCGCAAGCCCCGGGTGTTGCTGGCCGATTCCGTCGAGAAGGGTGCCGGCGATGCCGCGACGCTGACCGCCCTGAAGCGGTCGATGCACCTCGACCGATACCGCTGCACGGCGCTGCTCGGTCACGGCAGCTACCAGTTGATCCAGACCGAAGCCGTCGCCGGTGCGCCCGACGAGGCGCGCGAAGTGCTGCGCTGGAAGCTGAAGGATCAGGTCGAGTTTCCGGTAGAAACCGCCGCCATCGACTTGCTGCCGATCCCTGCCGATGGGCGTACTGCACAGGTGTTTGCCGCACTGGCGCCCGAATCGACGATGGCGCCCCTGGTGCAGGCGTTTCAGGCAGCCAAAGTGCCGCTGACCGCAATTGACGTGCCCGAAATCTCGCAGCGGAATCTGGCTGCCTTGTACGAGGAACAAGGGCGCGGTCTCGCCACCCTGATTCTCGATGACGACGAAGGCCTGCTGACCTTTACGCTGGACGGCGAATTGCTCGTCGTGCGCCATGTCGAAATCACGGCGCGCCAGTTGATCACGGCTGATGCGGAGAGGCGCGGCATGCTGTTCGAGCGCATTGCGCTGGACGTGCAGCGCTCGCTGGACAATTTTGACCGGAACTACAGTGCAATTCCCCTGGCGCGACTGCTGGTGGCGCCGATTCCTGGTGTCGACGGTTTCCTCGGCCATCTGCGCGCCAACCTGTCGGTTTCCGTCGTGCCGCTGGACTTGTCGGGCGTCCTGGATCTCGGCGCGGCGCCCGCCTTGCTCGATCCCTTGCGTCAGTTTCAATGCCTGCGCGCGATAGGCGCGGCGTTGCGCGACGAACCGGTGGCGGCATGAGCGCCCCCCGCCGGGCCGTCCCAAGGGGGCGCAGCCAACCTACGGAGCCGCGCGGCGAACCACTGGCACCCCCTGCCTTGCGCAGGGGGCCGGGGGGATGGTAGTCCAGTGAGCGCCCAGATCAATCTCTACCATCCGCGGTTTCTCAAGCAGCGTGACCCGCTTTCGCTGGGCAATGTCGTGCTCGCAGTCGTGGCGACCTACGCGATACTGGCGGCGGCCGGCGGCTGGGCCTGGCAGCACGCGGCGACGCGCCAGGAAGCGGCGACTGTCGCCGAGGCGCAACTCAGATCGGCGAAGGAGCGACTGGAGGCTGAGACCAGAGCCGCAGCGGCCCGCAAACCCAGCCCGCAAATGCTTGGTGAACTGGAAAACGCCGAGGGTCTGCTGCGCCGCCGTGTTGAAATCGCCAGCCTGCTGGAAAGTGGCGCCGTCGGCAGCATGGGTGGCTTTGCCGAGTTTCTCCGCGGCTTTGCCCGCCAGGCGCCCGAAGGCCTTTGGCTCACAGGCTTCAAGATCGGTTCCGGCGGCAATGACATGGAGATTCGCGGCAGCATGCTGAATCAGGCCGCGTTGCCGGATTACATCCGTCGCCTGGGCGCCGAGAAGGCGTTTCAGGGACGCAATTTTGCCGCCTTGACCATGAATCGCGTTGATTCGGCGCCGGCCGTCAGCCCCGCCGGACCGGGCGCCGCCGTGGCGCCGGCGCCGACTTCCGCCCCGCGCCCGATCGATTTCGTGCTGATGCCCAGGCAGGGCGAGGCGAAGGAGCCCAGGCAATGAGCGCGCTGTCCGCACGATGGGCGGAGTGGGCCGGGAAGTTCGCCGCCCTGACCCGTCGCGAACGCGTCATCGTCTCCGCCGCGCTGGTGTTTGGCGGCGGCTTCCTGATCTACAGCTTCGCCATCGACCCGTTCCTGCAGAAGGCGCGCAAGGCAGCGACGGCGGAGCTTGCGGCCCGCAACGAACTCGCCCAGCATGACGCCTTGCTGGCCATGCTCAAGGCGCAAAATGCCGATCCCGACGCCGCCAATCGCAGCCGGCTGGCTCAGGCAAGGCAGGAACTGGCCGCCGCCAGCGAGCGGCTCGCGCGTTTTGAGGCGGGCATGGTGCCGCCGGCGCGGATGCAGGCATTTCTGCAAGCGCTACTGGCGAAAAACCGTGCCATTGAGCTGCTTGCCCTGAAAACCCTGCCGGTGACGCTGATAGGCGCCCCGGCCGCGGCGCCAAACTCAACAACGGCTGCCGGCGCGAGCGCCCAGAGTGCGACAGACCCTGCCAGGGACAAGCCGGCGCAAGGCAGCGCCGCCGTCGCCGCCGAGGGCATCTACCAGCACGGAATCGAAATCACGCTCGCGGGCAGTTACAACGATTTGCTGGGTTACCTTGCGGAACTTGAACGCATGCCGCAGCGGGTGATGTGGAACAGCGTCAGCCTCAAGGTAGAAAAGTATCCGCGCAATGTCATGGTGTTGCGCGTATACACCTTGAGCCTCGACCCGGATTGGTTGGTCGTATGACGTTACGTCTTCGGCTCCCGCTGTTGCTGGCAATATTCCTCGGGGCGGAATCCGCGCTTGCCCAGATGTCGGATCCAACCCGCCCGGCCGGAGCCCTGATGACGCAAGAGGCCGGTGGCGGTTCCGGCGCGCCTGCCGAGAGTGGCGTGCAGACGGTGATTCTGCGTCCCGCCGGCAAGTCGGCCGCCGTGATCAACGGGCAGTATGTCGAAGTCGGCGGCAAGCTGGGCGACAAACAGGTGCTGAGGATTAGCGAAAGCGAAGTAGTGTTGATCGGAGAGGCCGGGCGCGAAGTCATCAAGGTGACGCCCGCCATCGAAAAAGTGCCTTCAAGGAAGAAGACACCCAGGAAGACGCCCGCCGCAAAACGGCGCACGACGGGGACCACGGAAAAATGAAATACGCAATCCATGCGCGCTGGATGGTGCCGCTGCTTGCCGGTGCCTTGGCCGCTTGCGCCTCACCGCGCAATGGCAACGAAGTGCTGGGCCAGATCAGCGATGTCCTGCTCAAATCCGCCACGGAACGCAAGCCGCCTTCCGCCGCCACCGACAAGTCCTTGATGCCGCCGCTGGCGCCCGAGGTAGCGGTCGACGCTGTCGCGGCGGAGCCGCGCTTCGATCTCTCGGTGGTCAACGCTCCGGCCACGCAGGTTTTCATGGCCCTGGTTTCGGGCACCCGCTACAGCATGCTGTTACCGCCCGATGTCGGCGGCAGCCTGACGGTGAACCTCAAGGATGTCACGGTAATGGAAGCTCTGGATACCATTCGCGAACTCTACGGTTACGAGTACCGCGTTCAGGGCAAGCGCATTTTCATCGAGCCGAACACGATCAAGACCCGCGTCTTCCCGATCAATTCCCTGTCGAGCCGACGTCAGGGCAGCAGTGAGCTGCGCGTCACCGGCAGTTCGATGACCACCGCCCCCCCGGCCGCGGCGGGCGGCACTGCGGGAGGCACTGCGCCGGCGCCGCAGACAACCGGCCAGCCCGCCCTGCAGGCGGGCAATGACGCCAGTCGCGTCAGCATGACCACCGACAGCGATTTCTGGGGCGACCTGAGGCGTGCGCTGGCGAGCATAGTCGGCGCCGCCGACGGGCGCAGCGTCGTCGTCAATTCGTCGTCGGGGGTGGTTCTGGTGCGGGCCCTGCCGACTGAACTGCGCAACGTCGAGAAATATCTACGGGCAACCCAACTGATTGCCGAGCGGCAAGTGATGCTGGAGGCCAAGATCATCGACGTCACACTGTCAGAGGGCTTCCAGGCGGGCATCAACTGGTCGACCTTCAACGGGGTTGCAAACAGAACGTCGGTGGGCGTGGTGCAGCCAGGCACGACTCTCCCGGCCCAATCCGGGCAACCGATTCTCAGTACTCCAAGCCGCGTGGCCGGCGCCAGTGATCGCGATTCAATCCTTCCCGGCGCCGGGGCATTTCTTCCCGGCGTCGGCGGCTTGATAGCCGCTTCCGCGCTCGGCAGGGGATTTTTCGGCCTGGCTTTCCAGTCGCAGAATTTTGCCGCGCTGCTGAATTTCCTCGAAACCCAGGGTAGCGTCTCGGTGTTGTCTTCGCCGCGCATTGCCACGCTCAACAACCAGAAGGCGGTACTCAAGGTCGGTACCGATGAACTGTTCGTGACCAATGTCACGTCGTCGACCACGACCACGACGACGGGCTCGGTCTCGGCGCCGACCATCACCCTGCAGCCCTATTTTTCCGGCATATCGCTCGATGTCACGCCGCAGATCGACGAGGACGGCAATATCATGCTTCATGTGCACCCGGCGGTGACCACCGTGCAAGAGGTGGAGAAAGTGATCGACCTCGGCACTCTGGGTACCTACAAGCTGCCGCTGGCGTCCAGTAACATCAACGAGACCGACAGCATCGTCCGCGTCCAGGACGGCAACATCGTCGCCATCGGCGGCCTGATGCGCCAGCAGCAGTCCGCCGGCCGCGCGCAACTGCCGGGCGCCACCGGCATCTTTGCCAATGCGCTGGGCCAGAACGTTTCCGGGTTCAGCAAGCGTGAACTGGTGGTCCTGATCAAGCCCACCATTATCGACAATGACCGCGCGTGGACGCAGGACCTCAAGGACGTTCAGGAACGCGTTCGGGTTTTCCCCACCGTCCGTCCCGCGGAATAGTTCTGCGCGGCGATGTATCTCGATCACTTCGGCCTCCGCGAGTTCCCGTTCGGCATCACGCCGGACACCAGCTTCATCTATTCGGCCGACGCGCACCAGGAAGCCCTCAACACGCTGCTGATCGGCCTCAACACGGGCGAAGGCTTCATCAAGATTACCGGCGAGGTCGGCACCGGCAAGACGCTGCTGTGCCGCCGCTTCCTGGCGACCCTGAGCGAAGACCAGGTGGTCGCCTACCTGCCGAATCCGATGCTGGAGCCGCACGTCCTGCTGATCGCGATTGCCGAGGAGCTGGGTCTCAAGCTGCAGGGCCTCGACCATCAGTTCCACCTCCTCAAGCAATTCAACCAGCATCTGCTGGACATGGCGGCCCAGGGAAAGAAGGTGGTGATCTGCATCGACGAGGCGCAATCGATGCCGCTGGAAAGCCTCGAGGCGCTGCGGCTGTTGTCGAATCTGGAAACGGAAAAGCGCAAGCTGCTGCAAGTGGTGATGTTCGGCCAGCCCGAGCTGGACCAGAAGCTGGCAAATCCCGCGGTGCGCCAGTTGCGCCAGCGGATAGTGTTCCATTACCGGATGCCGGGCCTGAAGCAGGAGGAAGCCACGCACTACCTTGCCCATCGCCTGCGCGTCGCGGGTCATCGTGACGGCGGCGTCTTTCCGTCCGCCAGCTCGCGTTTGCTGTTCCGCTGGTCCAGCGGCACGCCTCGCCTGGTCAACGTGCTGGCGCACAAGGCCATGCTGCTGGCCTATGGCGAAGGCAAGAGCAGGGTGAGCCGCGCCCACGTCACCCTCGCGGGCCGGGATACCGAGGGCCTGTCCGCCCTGCGCTGGTGGCAACGGTGGTGACTGCCCCCGCCGGGCCGCCCCAAGGGGACGCAGCCATCGTATGGAGCCGCGCAGCGGCGAACCACCGCCACCCACTGACTTGCGCAGGGGGGCGGAGGCGGGGTTGCGCGGAGCACTGCTCCGCGCCGCCGTAGCCGGCCGACAATGCAGTGTCGGCCGTGGAACGCGGGAGGGTAGTCCATGAGCCTGGTCAACAAGATGTTGCGCGACCTCGATGCGCGTCGGGCGGGCGGCGGCGACCGCGCGGCCTTTCCCGCGGCAGTGACACCGCTGGCGGCGCATCGGGAACCTGGCCGGGGTGGGTCGCATTGGTGGCCAGGCGTGGTCCTGGTGACGGCTGTTCTGGGGGCGGCGGTCTGGTACGGCGCGCAGCCAGGCCAGCCCGCCGCGCGTCCGCCAGCCGCTGCGCCGGCGGTACCGGTGACACCGGTGACACCGGCAGCCATGGTGCCAGCGGCAGCGCCGACGGCGCCCGAGCCAGTCAGCGTGCAGGCGCTCGCACCCCTCGCCGGCTTGCCCCCCCTGCGAATCACGGATCAATTATCCGGGACGCCGGACGCGAGGCCTGGCGCGAAACCCGCAGCGGCGCCCCGAGCGACGTCCGCCGCGACCCCGGTCGTGACGTCCGCCGTGGCGTCAGCCGCTGCGTCGGTGCCCAAGCCGACGCCGGCAGTGCCGAACACGCCGGAGCGGCCCCTTGCCGGTGACGCGCCGTCCCGCTCGCCGATCACCTTGCCGCCGGTGCCGGTCGACACCCGCATCGACAAACAGATGCGCTTGCCGACTCCGGCTGAAAGGGCGGAGAGCGAATATCGCCGCGCGGTCCTGGCGCAGCGCCAGGGCAACCTGGAACACGCCGCCGTCGGCTACCGGACTGCACTGGAGGATTATCCGGAGCACGCGGCGGCACGGCAGACGCTGGCCGCGCTGCTGATTGATGCAAAACGCTTCGACGAAGCGGAAGAACTCCTGCGTCAGGGGACGGAACTGGCTTCGGTGCGTCTGGCATCGACGCTGGCGCTGGCGCGCCTGAAAGTCGAGCGCAACCAGGGGTCCGCGGCGCTGGATCTGTTGCAGAGGAATGCGGCGTCCGGCGAGCGTAGCGCCGAGTATCAGGGATTCCTCGGCGCACTGCTCAATCGTGCCAACCGCAGCGCCGAAGCGGTGGAGCGCTATCAGGCAGCCACGCGCCTTGCGCCCAACGAAGGTCGCTGGTGGGCAGGCCTGGGCATGGCGCTCGATGCCGCGGGAAAGGCCCCGGAAGCGCGCGAGGCCTACCAGAGGGCGCGCACCCTGCCCGGTTTGCCGGTCGATCTGGCGCAGCACGTCGAGCAGCGTCTGCGCTAGTCCTTCAGCGCCCGCGCCAGCACGCGATTCTCCACGCGTGCCGCGCCGTTGGCCTTGAGGGTTCGCGCCAGTTCGTCGAGCGTTGCGCCCGTGGTCATCACGTCATCGACCAGCAGCACGGTCTTGCCCGCCAGGTCGATTTCGCAGTCGAAGGCGTGACGGATGTTCTTTGCCCGCTCCTTCCAGGGCAGGCTGGCTTGCGGTGTGGTGTCGCGGCGGCGCTGAATGCGGCTGATCTCGAGCGGCGCGCCGAGCGCGCGGGCCAGCGGCCGGGCCATCTCGAGGGCCTGGTTGAAGCCGCGCTGCGCAAGCCGCGCCGCAGAGAGGGGAACGGGCAGGATCAGGTCGGGCTGGAGCGGGGTTGATAGCCGCGCCAGTTCCCCGGCGAGGAAGTCGGCGCAGGCGAGGCGGTGCGCATACTTCAGTGCCTGGATCAGACGGTCGACCGGAAAGTCGTAGCGAAACACGGCCTGCGTGGCATCGAAATGCGGCGCCTGTTTCAGGCAGGCGCCGCAGATTTCCGCAGCCGGAGTCGGCAACGCACAGACCGGGCAGCGCTCGCCGGTCAGGCGCGGCAGGCTGTCGGTGCACGCGGGACACAGCAGGCTGTCGGCGCTGGGGGCCGCGCACAGGAAGCAGTCCCGCGGCAACAGGGCGACGATGCAGGTTCGCGCCGCCTTTGCCAGACCCCCGACCGCACGCGCCGCAATTGACAAGCCCGGCTCCTTCCACCAAGATTCGCGCCTCCTCACATTCTAGCGAGACCGCTGCGATGACTGCCACAGCCGCCCGTCGAACCGCTCCGACCGCATTTGTTCCGGCCCTGCACTGGACCACCGAGGCACTCGTTGCCTTGTTCGAGTTGCCCTTCAACGACCTGCTGTTTCGGGCGCAGCAAGTGCATCGGCAGAATCACGAGCCCAACGCGGTTCAGCTTTCGACCCTGCTGTCGATCAAGACCGGCGGCTGCTCGGAAGATTGCGGCTATTGCTCGCAGTCGGCGCGCCACGGCGAAGTGCAGAGGGAGGCGCTGCTGGAGCTCGACGACGTGGTGGCCGCGGCACGGGCAGCCAAGGACAAGGGAGCCACGCGTTTCTGCATGGGCGCAGCCTGGCGCGGCCCGAAGGACAAGGATCTCGACCGTGTCAGCGACATGATCGGTGCGGTCAAGGCGCTCGGGCTGGAAACCTGCGTCACGCTTGGCATGCTCAAGGACGGACAGGCCGAACGGCTGAAGGCAGCCGGCCTTGACTACTACAACCACAATCTCGATACCGCGCCGGAGTTCTACGGCCAGGTGATTACCACGCATGCCCAGAGCGAGCGCTTCGACACCCTCGGTCAGGTGCGCGAAGCGGGCATCAAGGTATGCTGCGGCGGCATTGTCGGCATGGGTGAAACGCGCCGCGCGCGCGCAGCGCTGCTGGCGGAACTGGCCAACATGAGCCCGCCGCCCGAGTCGGTGCCGATCAACCAGTTGGTTCCGATGCCCGGTACGCCTTTGGAAAATGCGCCGCCGCTGGATCCATTCGAGTTCGTGCGCACCATCGCGGTGGCGCGCATCAGCATGCCGGGCTCGATGGTCCGACTCTCCGCCGGGCGCCAGGAGATGAGCGACGAACTGCAGGCGCTGTGTTTCCTCGCGGGGGCGAATTCGATTTTCTACGGTGACAAACTGCTGACGGCCGGCAACCCGGAAGCCGATCGCGACGAGGCGCTGTTCGCCCGCCTGGGACTCAAGGCCGCCTAGCGCCGTCGTGCGCAGCGACTTCGCCGCCGCGGCCGAATCCTACGATTCGGCCGCGGTCCTCGCCCGCGAAGTGGGCGCCCGCATGGCGGCCCGGCTGGATCTGGTCAAGATCGCCCCGCGACGTGTCGCCGACATCGGGTGTGCCACGGGCGACGGCATTCGCGAATTGCAGCGACGCTATGGCGCGGGGCGGGGCAATCTCGCGCTCGCCATCGACTATGCGTTGCCGATGCTGCGCACCGTGCGCAGCCGCGTCCCGCTGGTGCAGCGTTTGACCGGACGTGGCCCGCGCCTGGTCAATGCCGACGTGCGTGCCTTGCCGCTGGCCGCCAATACCCTCGGTCTGGTCTGGTCGAATCTGGTGCTGCACTGGCTGGATGATCCGCTGCCCGCCTTGCGGGAATTGCAGCGTGTGCTGGAAGTCGGCGGCCTGCTGAGCTTTGCCACGCTTGGCCCCGACACGCTGAAGGAGCTTCGAGCTGCATCCGCGATGGTCGGCGCTGACGATACGACGAAGCGCTTTCTAGACATGCACGACCTGGGCGATATGCTGGTTGCCGCGGGGTTTGGCGATCCGGTGATGGACATGGAGATGATCACCCTGACCTATGCGACACCGCGCGCCTTTCTCACCGACCAGCGCCGCCTCGGGGTGCGCGACGCATTGCTGGGTCGGCAGGGCTGGCGCGACTGGCGCCGGCTGCTCAGGGTCTGGCCGCGGAATGCCGACGGACGCCTGCCGGCCTGTTTTGAAATCGTGTACGGCCACGCCTGGAAGCCCGAGCCGCGGCAAATCGCCGACGGGCGAGCGGTAGTGAAATTCCATTCGCGATGAAGCGCGCAAGGCAAAGGACGATCCGTCCGCGCAATCCCCTGGCGATCGATCCGTTGCTGCGCAAGGGTGGCGCACACCAGCGCAAGGACAAGCGCGCCAGCCGGGCGCGGCAGAAGGCCGCATCGCGGCGCCGCGGTGATGAAAGCTGATTCTGCGGTGCCCGCGGCGGACCCGGCTCGAACCGATCGCAGCGTTACCGCGGCCGAGCGAGTGGCGCGAAGCGTGGACACGACATGCCTGCTTCAGACTGTCAACGGTCTGTCATCTTGCGATTGGCGGAGACGACCGGAGTCGAACGGTGGTACCACGTGCAGATACCCAAGGCTGACCGGCGCTATGACGCGCACCTGGAACAAAGCAAACCGAAGGGCTGATCAATGGCGAGGAAATTTTCACAAAGCGTGCGAGGATGGCTCCGGAGTCGCAGTCCCGCGCTCAGACTCGGGTACAAGCATCTGGAAGCGCTTGACGGCTGCACCCGGCGTCAGCTACATTGCCTAACAGTCCATTGGATTTCCAATCCTTTATCCTCTGGATTTCCCAAACTTAAAACCTTACGGAGGCACCACCATGAAATTTGCATTCAAGTCCCTGGCCCTCGCCGTCGGCATTGCCTGCTCCGCCGTCCCCGCCGCTGCACAGGAAACGGTGCGCTGGGGCATCCCGATGGCTTTCGGCTCCAACCTCCTGGCGCTGGGCGACACCATGCCCTGGGTATCGGAGCAGTTGAAGAAGGTCTCGGGCGGCACGATCAACCTGCAAGTCTTCGAGCCCGGCAAGCTGGTGCCGGCGCTGGGAATCTTCGATGCCGTGTCCACCGGCAAGGTCGAGGCCGGCTACACTTGGATGGGCTATGAATCCGGCAAGGTGCCGGCATCGCAGTTGTTCGGTGCCATGCCCTTCGGCCTTGAGTCGCCGCAGTTCGCCGCCTGGATCTACTTCGGCGGCGGTGACGCGCTGCTGAAGGAGGTCTACAAGCCGCACAATGTCTACCCGATCTTCTGCGGCACGATCAGCCCCGAGGCGGCGGGCTGGTTCAAAAAGGAGATCAAGTCGGTCGCGGAGCTGAAGGGCCTGAAGTTCCGCGCCGCCGGACTGGGCGGCAAGATCTATCAGAAGGTCGGCGCCTCGGTGACCATGCTGCCGGGCGGTGAGCTGTTCCAGGCGCTCGAGAAGGGCGTGCTCGACGGTACCGAATTCTCGCTGCCCACGGTGGACGACCAGCTCGGCTTCGACAAGGTGGCCAAGAACTATTACCTGCCGGGCTGGCACCAGCCGTCCACCAACCAGTTCCTCTACGTAAACATGGCCGCCTGGGGCAAGCTGAAGCCGCAAACGCAGGTGCAGATCGAGACCACCTGCACCGCGGGGGTGACCATGGCGCTGGCCAAGGCCGAGGCGCTCCAGGGCGAAATGCTGGCCAAGTTCGAGAAGGAAGGCGTCGCGCTGCGCAAGTTCGACAAGGCCATGCTCGACGCCTTTGCCAAGGCCTCGAAGGAAGTGATGATCGAGGAGTCGGCCAAGGACCCGATGTTCAAGAAGGTGCACGACAGCATGGTTGCTTTCCAGGCCAAGAACCGCAAGTGGCACGACCTGGGCTACCTGCCGCGCGACTACAAGTGAGCCAGGCCCGGTGGCGGCGCTCGACGGCAGCGCCGCCACCGTCGGCATGAAGCCACAGGCCGCCCCCGGCCCGACGAACCCAGATTCGACCGCGCGCTAGACCCGCGCCGGTACACAGGAGACAACACCGTGAGCAAATCCTCTGCTGGGATCGACCTGGCGCCGGGTGGCATTTTGCTGCCCGAGACGGCGGTATCTCGCGCCGTCGACCGTTTGGCGACCTGGGTGGGCGAAATCGCCTCTCTATTGTGGGCCGTGCTGGTGCTGGTGATCGTGGTCCAGGTGGTGGCGCGCTATGCCTTCGGCCAGGGCTCGATCATGATGGAAGAGCTGCAGTGGCACCTGTACGCGATCGGCTTCATGCTCGGGATGGGCTTCACCGAAGTGCAGGGGCGCAACGTGCGCATCGACGTGCTGGCGGAGAGGTTCGCACCGCGCACCCGGCAGTGGATCGAGCTGGTGGGCATCGGCGCGCTGCTGCTGCCCTTTACGCTGGTGGTGATCTGGTTCGCGATACCGTTCTTCTGGTCGTCCTTCACGCTCCACGAGGTGTCGTCGGCAGCGGGCGGCCTGCCCTACCGCTGGTTTCTGAAGTCCTTCATCGTCAGCGCCTTCGCCCTCCTCGCGCTGGTGGCCTTCGGGCGCCTGACGCGGGTACTGGCCGCGCTGTCCGCCGGCGCGGCGTCCGCGCCGCGACACTGATCGGGGTCCTGCCATGCTGCCCTTCTACGAATGGTTGGCCATCGCGCTGATGGTCGTCTTCATCCTCGCGCTGTTCACCGGCTTCCCGGTGGCCTGGCTGCTCGCGGGCCTGTCGCTCGTCTTCGCCGGGATGGGCATCTTCCTGGGCGAACAGTTCGGCCTCGACACCTTCATGATGACGAGCTGGGCCAAGTTCAGCGGCGTCATCGACCGCTTCGACGGCATCATGAGCAACTGGGTGCTGGTGAGCCTGCCCATGTTCGTCTACATGGGGTTGATGCTGGACAAGTCCGGTGTCGCCGATACCATGATGCGCAACTTCGTCAAGGTCTTCGGTGGCATCCGCGGCGGCCTGGGCCTGACGGTGGTGGTCATCGGCATCCTGCTGGCCGCCAGCACCGGCATCGTCGGGGCGTCTGTCGTGCTGCTGGCGATGCTGAGCATGCCGATCATGCTGCAGAACCATTACAGCAAGGCCATCGCCTCGGGCGTGGTGGCGGCCTCGGGCACGCTGGGCATCCTGATCCCGCCGTCCATCATGCTGGTGCTGATGGCCGACCAGGTGTCGGTGTCGGTGGGTGATCTGTTCATGGGCGCGCTGATTCCCGGCGTGGCGCTGGGCCTGCTGTACATGGTGTATCTGGTAGCTGTGGGGTACATCCGGCCCGACCTGGTGCCGCCACGGCCGGCCGATGCCGAGAAGCTGACGCTGCGCCAGGTCGGCATCGCCTTCCTGTCCACCTTGCCGACCTTCGGGCTGATCCTGGTGGTACTGGGCGGCATCTTCTTCGGCATCGCCACGCCCACCGAAGCCTCGGGCCTGGGCGCCTTCGGCGCCATCTTGCTGGCCGCGGCCAATGGACGGCTGAGCCTGAAGGTGCTGCGCGCGGTGGGCATCCAGACCACGCTCACCACCTGCTTCATCTTTGCCATCTTCATCGGTGCCACGGTCTTTGCCTACGTGCTGCGGCTGGTCGGCGGCGACGAGCTGATCGGCGAATTCTTCAAGGGCCTGGGCCTGGGCCCGACCGAGTTGGTGCTGGTGGTGCTGGCGGTGGTATTCGTCGCCGGCTTCTTCCTGGACTGGTTCGAGATCGTGCTGATCATCGTTCCGCTGCTGGCTCCGGTGATAAAGCTGGCGGGCGTGGACATGACCTGGTTCCTGATCCTGATCGCTCTGATGCTGCAGACCTCGTTCCTCACGCCGCCGGTGGGCTTCTCGCTGTTCTACCTGAAGGGCGTGGTACCCAAGAGCGTGACCATCGGGGACATCTACGTCGGCGTCATACCTTTCGTGCTGCTGCAAATGCTGATGGTGGCCTTGTGCTTCGCTTTCCCGGCCGTCATCACCTGGCTGCCGCAGCAGATGTACGGCAGCGGGGGCTGAGCGCGTGCTTCACCGGCGCGATCGCCGGCGACAACACCCGCTTGCGTAGCCGCCTGGCCGAGGTGGTGGCGCGCTCGACCGGGTGCTGCTCATCGAGATGTCTCCTGAGAAGTTCACCTGATTGGCAAGGAGCCTCAGCCCGTCATTCCGGGGCCGCGAAGCGGAACCCGGAATCCAGGAAACACGGCTGGAAATTCTCTGGATTCCGGGTTTCGCCCCAGCGGGCAGCCCTGCAATGACGAGCCAACCGATGGCGGGATCAAAGGGATCAAAAGGGCCCGGCACAAGGCGTCAATCCGTGGCTGGCTTCTCCCTTGATTCGGCAGGATTTTGCGTCGTATCCAGGGCAAGGTTTGCAAATCGGGGAAATGGATACCCGTTACGTGTCGGCCGCCGGGGCTCCGTGGTGGGAGGCGATTTCAGCCTGGTCGCATTCGCGGCCCGCGCGCGTGATCGTCAGCAGCCCATCGCTTCGCGACGACTGCATTCTTCGAGCAGATAGGCGATGGAGCGATAGGGGCGACCGGTTTCGGCGGTCAGTCCGATTTCGCAGGTGCGATTGGTTGATATCCCCTCGCAACAGTTCGCCGGCAGCGCTTCGTGCACCTTGCGCAGGGCGTGGGCGTTCAGCTCGGGGACGACGAAGCCGCGGTCCCCGGCAAAGCCGCAGCAGGTGACGCCGGCGGGTTCGACGATCTCGACGACGCAGGCTTCGATCAGCCGCCGCAGCTTGGCGTCCGATGCGAGGCGGCGCACGCTGCAATTGATGTGCAACGCAACCGGCCCGGGTTTGCGTGTAATCGCCAGGCGCGGCAACAGCGCGTCGTGGGCAAACTCGTGAAAGTCGAGTAACGGCAGCCGCCCGGCGAGGTGTTTCTGCATGCGTACGGAACAGGTGCTGGCATCCATGATGATCGGGTAGAAGCCGCCGCGGCCGTCGTCGGCCGCCTGCATCAGCGCGGCGGTAACGGCGTCGGCCATTTGCCCAGCTTCCTCGGCCATGCCCTTGCTGGCGAGCATCTGGCCGCAGCATAGTTTGTCGAAGCCCTCCGGCAGTCGCGGCGCGTAGCCGGCGCGCTCCAGCAGTTCCATCACCACCTCCGGCAGTGCGGCTTCGTCGGGGCTGTTGGAGCCGAAAATGCGGCCGCCACAGGCAGGGAAATACACCACCGGATCGCCGGGGCCGCCGCGCGGCGCGGGCAGTTTGCCGGCCCGCGGCATGCCGCGCTTCCAGGCGCCGCCCGAGAGGCGGCCAACCAGGCCGTCGCCGACCACGCTCGATACGGCATGCCCGAGGGTCAGCCCGACCCGCGACGCCGTCGCCACCTTGTCAAAATGGCCGACGGCCCATTGCCCGACCTGGCGCGAGGCGCTGCCCAACCCCCGGCCGCGCAGACGGCGCGTCAGTTCTCCGGTATCGATGCCGACCGGGCAGGCGGTGGAACACAGGCCGCAACCCGCGCAGGTATCGAGGCCGTAGTAGGCGAACGCGGCCTCGACGTCGGCGGCATCCTCGCCGGCGGCGGCGCGACGCGACAGCTCGCGCCAACTGACGATGCGCTGGCGCGGCGAGAGGGTCAGGCGGTGCGAGGGGCACAGCGGTTCACAGAAACCGCACTCGATGCAGCGGTCGACGATGTCCTCGGCGGCCGGCATCATCTTGAGATGCTTGAGGTGCGCCTGGGGATCGTCGTTGATGATGACGCCTGGATTGAGGAGGCCTTCCGGGTCGAACAGGCGCTTGATCCGCCGCATCAGATCGGTGGCCTGGCGGCCCCACTCCATTTCGACGAACGGCGCCATGTTGCGACCGGTGCCGTGCTCGGCCTTCAGCGATCCGTCGTACTTGTCGACCACCAGCGTGCAGACCTCGTCCATGAACCGGGAATACCGGTCCACTTCGGCGGCGGTGCTGAAATCCTGGGTGAACACGAAGTGCAGGTTGCCGTCCAGGGCGTGGCCGAAGATGATGCCTTCGGTATAGTCGTACTTGCGCAGCAATGCCTGCAGGTCGAGCGTGGCGGCCGCCAGCGAATCGAGCGGGAAGGCCACGTCCTCGATGATCACGGTGGTGCCGGTGCGGCGCACGGCGCCGACCGAGGGGAAGGTGCCCTTGCGCACTTTCCAGTACATGTCGCAGGTGGCCGGGTCCGTGGAGAATGCAGGCGCTTCCACCGTGGCGATGCCGGCCAGTGCGCCCAGCGCGGCGTTCATGCGCTGTTGCAGCACAGTCGCGGTCTCCGCGCGCACCTCGATCAGCAAGGCGGCGACATCGTTGCCCAGCGCGCGAATCATCGGCGGCAGGCCGGGCTTGTTCTCCACCGAGCGCAGCGCCGGGCGGTCGAGCAGTTCCACGGCGGACACCGGTTGCTTTTTGAGCCGGACCACGGCCTCGCAGGCGGTCTGGATCGAGGGGAAGAACACCAGCGCGCTGGCCTTCCAGGGATCCTCGACCACGGTACGGTAGGTGACGCGGGAGATGAAGCCCAGCGTGCCTTCCGAACCGATCATCAGGTGCGCGAGGATGTCGATCGGATCCTCGAAATCGACCAGCGCGTTGAGGCTGTAGCCCGTGGTGTTCTTGATCTGGTACTTGTGGCGGATGCGGGCGGCCAGGGTTTCGTCGGCGCGCGTGGCGGCGCCCAGGCGTTCCAGGTCGCCCACCAGCGCGGCGTGGCTCTGCTTGAAACTGGCGACGCTGTAAGGATCTTCGGTATCCAGCACGGCGCCGTCGGCGAGTACCACACGCAGCCCGGCCAGCGTGCGGTAGCTGTTCTGGGAAGTCCCGCAGCACATCCCCGAGGCATTGTTGGCGGCGATGCCGCCGATTTTGCAGGCATTGATCGAAGCCGGATCGGGGCCGATCTTGCGACCATGCGGAGCGAGGCGGTAGTTCACCTCGCCGCCGATGATGCCGGGGCCGACGCGCACCGTGGCAGCCTGCGGTCCGATTTCGCAGGTGGCGAAGCCTTCGCCGATCAGTGCCAGCACGCTGTCGGAGACGGCCTGACCGGAAAGGCTGGTGCCCGCAGCGCGAAAGGTTACCGGACGCCTGTGCGCGTGGGCCGCCTGCAGCAGTGCCTGCACCTCTTCCTCGGATTCGACCACGGCGACCACCTCCGGGATCATGCGGTAGAAGCTGGCATCGGTGCCGTAGGCCAGTCGGCGCAAGTTGTCGGTAATGACCTGGCGTTCGGGAAGGATGCGGGAAAGGGCTTTGATCAGCGGGCTCATGCTTGCCTTTCCTTCAGCAGGTCGCGCAGGCGCTTGGGCGCCGGCTTGAGCGGGGTGCGGCAGCGCGTCCAGGCGCCTTGCTCGATCGGCGACAGGGCGCGGCCGCGGCTCATGAACCACGAGGTGATGCGGTACATCCGCAGGCGGCTGTAGATCAGTGCCCAGCCGCTCCAGATCGTGCTAATCAGTTTCGTGCGGGCGGAGCCGCTGCCGCGCAGGGTGGCGTCCGCACTGTCCGGTCTTGCCTGGGCTTCATTGCGCAAGCGGATCAGCAGATCGGTGATCGGGATGCGCACCGGACAGACGTCGGCGCAGGCGTGGCACAGCGTCGAGGCGAAGGACAGCGGGTAGGTGGCGTCGAGACCGCGCAGGTGGGGCGAGATGATGGCGCCGATCGGGCCCGGATAGGTGGTGCCGTAGGCGTGGGCCGCCGATCCGCGCATACACCGGGCAGTGGTTCATGCAGGCGCCGCAGCGGATGCATTGCAAGGTGGCCCGCAGTTGCAGATCGCCGTAGGCCTGGGTCCGGCCGTTGTCGACCAGGATCAGGTGCACTTCCTCGGGGCCGTCAAGTTCGCCTGCCTTGCGCGGACTGCTGATCAGGTTCAGGTAGGTGGTCACCGGCTGCCCGGTCGCCGAGCGCGGCAACAGGCTGTTGAGCGGGGGAACGTGCTCGAGTTTGGCGACCACCTTTTCGATGCCGGTGATGGCGATATGCACCCTGGGCACCGTGGTGCACATCCGGCCGTTGCCTTCGTTCTCGACCAGGAACAGCGTCCCGGTCTCGGCGACGGCGAAGTTGACTCCGGACAGGCCGATATCGGCCGCGGCGAATTTGCGCCGCAGCACGCGGCGGCCGATCTGGATCAGCGTATCGACATCCTCGCTGTAGGCGACGCCCGGAATCTTCTCCGCGAACAGCGCGGCGATCTGCTGCTTGGTCTTGTGGATCGCCGGCATGATGATGTGCGAGGGCGCTTCTCCGGCCAACTGGACGATGTACTCGCCCATGTCGGTCTCCAGCGTCTCGATGCCGGCGGCTTCCATCGCGTGGTTGAAGCCGACCTCTTCGCTGACCATCGATTTGCCCTTGGCAATCAGGCGCGCATCGACGCGGCGGGCGATGCCCAGCGCGATGGCGTTGGCCTGGTCGGGAGTCTCCGCCCAGTGCACCTGGATGCCATTGGCGGTGAGATTTCGCTCGAGTTGTTCGAGCAGGTCGGGGAGCCTGGCGAGGCTGTAGCGGCGGATGGCTTCGCCAAGGTCGCGCAAGCTGGAAAGGTCTTTCGGGTCGGGAAACTGGGCGCGGCGCTTCATCTGCAGGAAGTCCATCGCGCCGCGAAAGTTCTTGCGCTGGGCCGGGTCGTTGAGGGCAGCCAGGCTGCGCTCCTTGAATCCCTTGGCGGGGTGGATCTGGATCGGCTGGCTCATGGCTTGTCTCCATTGGTGTTGCAGAGCAGGACCACCACTTCGCGCGGGCCATGGGCGCCGTAGGCCAGCGTTTGCTGGATGTCGGCGGTCTTCGATGGCCCGGAGATGACCAGGGCATTGGTCGGCATGCCCGTCGCCCAGTGTTCGGCGGTGATTGCCGCAAGCAGGTTGGCGTGAATCAGCGCGGCATCGAGCAGCACGAAGTGGATGTGCGGCACCAGCGACATGAGTCGCGGCTCGCTGGCATCCGGCCAAAGGATCAGGCTCCCGGTGTCGGCGATGGCGCCGCGGGCGCCGGTGAGCGAGGCATCGATGTCGTCGAACAGTTCGTCGCGCCATTTATCGACGGGACGGTTGTAGGGCACCAGTCTTGGCGCGGCCGGACCGGCAGCGTTCAGGTGCGCAGCCAGTTGCGCGCCGTGCCGGGTGTTCGGACCGAACAGCAGGGTGCGGACTCCTTTCCCGGCGGCGAGTTTCGCCAGCAGCAGCGGCCAGTCCTGCGCCGTGGTGTCGTGCACCTCGGCGCGGGCGGCTTCGATGTTCTTCCTGAACAGCGCAATGGCGGCGGCGGCGTCCGCCGGAGGCGGATGCATGGCGCGCCAGGCGCCGAGGTCGGGCAGTACGGCGGGGCTTCCGGCCGGCGCGGCGCGCAGGCGGCCGAGGATGCGCTCGCGGGCGCTCACAGGACACTCCCCACTCCTCGGCCCCCGCCGCCAAGCCCCCCCCCGCCGCCAAGGGCGGGGGTGACGGCGGTTCGGCTGCTGGCGCAGCCTCCGGGTCGTAGGCTGCGCCGCCCTTGAGGCGGCTCGGCGGACGGCGCTCATGATGTTTCTCCCGCGGTACGGCGCCAGAGGAAGCTGGCAATGTGCTCGCCGCTCAGCGTCGGTTCGCTGCGACCGGCGATTTCATCGAGCTTCGCGGCGCGCCCGGTGATGTTGAACAGGCAGCCGCAGTCGGCGCTGACGACACGCCCGGCGCCGGTGGCGCACAGGCTTTCGACCTTGTCGGTGACGATGGCTTCCGATATGTGGGGAAAGCGCATCGAGAAGGTGCCGCCAAAACCGCAGCATTCCTCGATGCGCGCCTGTTCGGTGACCTTGACCTGCTTCAGGCCGGCGAGCAGGGCCTCGCTGGTTTCGTGGCAGCCCATCTCGCGCCGGGCGTGGCAGGAGGTATGCAGCGCGATGGTGCAGGGCGCGCCGCTGTCGTTACGGGCGAAGCCGACGACGTGGACCAGAAACTCGGTCAGCTCGAAAGTACGCTCCGCCAGTGTCTGCGCTTTGGCCGCCAGCGCTGGATTGGCGGCGAACAGCTTCGGGTAGTGGTGGCGCAGCATCGCGCCGCAGGAGCCGGAAGGCACCACCACCGGCCATGGCTCGGGGAACAGGTCGAGCTGGTGCCGAGCGACGTCGCGCGCTTCGTCCGGGTAGCCGCTGGTATAGGCCGGTTGGCCGCAGCAGGTCTGCCCTTCCGGGAAGTGCACCGCGATGCCTTCGCGCTCCAGCAGGCGCACCGTGTCGAGTCCGGCCTCGGGAGCAAACTGGTCGATCAGGCAGGTGGCGAACAGATAGACGTTCCCGGGTTTGGCGGGGTAGGCCCGCGACAGGCCGGACTTGTGTTCCATGGCCCTGCTCCTTCAGTGGGGTCAAGCGTTCAGCGGCGATATTGACTGCGGGTGAAACCGGAAAGCACATGGGCCGGGATGCCGCGGGCCCGCGTGGTCGTTAGCTGCGGTCAAGTAGAACAAGCTTTGGGACTCCGGTCGCAAATGACCAGACCGGAATACCATATGTTTGCCTGACCGGTATTGTGTATGTTTCGTGGGCAAATTGCCATCAGGCATTACCGGTACATCGATTGGGTCAAAAGGGAACAGATTGGTTCCGCGAGAGCATGAATCCCCTTCGCGGCTGTGACGCCGCCCGCCCGGATAAAGCTGTGCGGCTCGATCGCCGACATGGCGGCGGCGCTTCGCACGATCGGAGCAAGGCCGTCGTCGTTGCGGTGATGCAGGAAAAGTCCGCTGCGGCCGGTCAGTCCCATGACCCCCGAATGGGCAGGTTGCATCAGGAAATCGCCTATGGCGCCGCCGCGGTGGATGCAGTGTTGCTCCGACTTGCCGCCATCCGCAACTACGCCATGGGTTCAGTGAGCCGGCTGGAAAGCCGCATGTACCGGGGCGAAGACGTTCTGACCGCGATGCAGAAAGCCAGCTTTCAGGCCGAGCGTGCCGGCAAGGCGTAAACCGCTATTGCGTATTGTGGCATTACATTTTACAATGTGGAACACTTGCAGCGCGCCGAGTCATGAACTAGGCCTATCCTGCAAGACAGAGGTCCGTTGAAACAGATCCGGCGGACTCCGATAACTCTCAAAAGGAGATGCCATGTCCGCCGCAGACGATTTGCCAGTTGTCCCCCAACCCGCGCCAAGCGACGCCGATCCGCAGGAAACCCGCGAATGGCTCGATGCGCTGGAAGCCGTCATTGCCAATGAAGGTCCTGGGCGCGCGCATTTCCTGCTCGAAGAATTGATCGCGCTGGGCCATCGGACGGGCATCAACATGCCCTACAGCGCCAATACAGAATACACCAACAGCATTCCCGCGGATCAGCAACCGGTGACGCCGGGCGATTACGAGCTGGAACAGAAAATCCGCGACTACGCCCGCTGGAACGCCCTGGTGATGGTGCTGCGGGCGAACAAAAACGACTCGGGCCTCGGGGGGCACATTGCCAGCTACGCCTCGGCCGCCACGCTCTATGACGTGGGCTTCAATCATTTCTGGCATGCACCGTCAGAGAATCACGGCGGCGATCTGGTGCTGTCGCAGGGCCACTCGGCGCCGGGGATCTATGCGCGGGCCTTCATGCTGGGCCGCTTGACCGAAGAACAGATGGACAATTTCCGTCGCGAGGTCGATGGCAAGGGGCTTTCGAGCTATCCCCATCCGTGGCTGATGCCGGATTTCTGGCAGTTCCCCACCGTCTCGATGGGGCTGGGTCCCTTGCAGGCGATTTACCAGGCGCGCTTCATGAAGTACCTCCAGCACCGCGCGCTGATCCCCACCGACACTCGCAAGGTCTGGGCCTTCATGGGCGACGGCGAGATGGACGAGCCGGAATCCCTGGGCGCGATCGGCATGGCCGGGCGCGAGCGCCTCGACAACCTGATCTTCGTCATCAACTGCAACCTGCAGCGCCTCGACGGCCCGGTGCGCGGCAACGGCAAGATCATCCAGGAGCTTGAGTCCGGTTTTCGCGGCGCCGGCTGGAATGTCATCAAGGTGATCTGGGGCAGCTATTGGGATCCCCTGCTGGCGCAGGACAAGAGCGGGCTGCTGCGCCGGCGCATGATGGAGTGTGTCGACGGCGACTACCAGACATTCAAGGCCCGTGACGGCGCCTATGTGCGCGAGCATTTCTTCGGCAAATATCCGGATCTGCTGAAGATGGTCTCGACCTGGTCCGATGACGACATCTGGCGCCTGAACCGCGGCGGCCACGATCCGCACAAGGTCTATGCGGCCTATGCGGCGGCGGCGGCGCACAAGGGCCAGCCGACGGTGATCCTGGCCAAGACCATCAAGGGCTATGGCATGGGCGAGGCCGGCGAGGCGCAGAACATCACCCATCAGCAGAAAAAGATGGGCACCACCTCGGTCAAGGAATTCCGCGACCGCTTCAAATTGCCGGTCAAGGATGAAGACCTGGAAAAGCTGCCCTACATCACGCTCGCCGAAGGCTCGCCGGAACTCAATTACATGCGCGAGCGGCGCATGGCCCTGGGCGGCTACCTGCCGGCGCGGCGCAGCAAGGCGGAATCGCTGCCGGTGCCGCCCCTGTCGGCATTCGAGGCGCTGCTCAAGGCGGGTGGCGAGGGCCGCGAATTCTCCACCACGATGTCCTTCGTGCGCGCTCTCAACGTGATGTTGAAGGACAAGATCATCGGCAAGCGCGTGGTGCCGATCGTGGTCGACGAATCGCGTACCTTTGGCATGGAGGGCCTGTTCCGCCAGATCGGCATCTGGAACCAGGACGGCCAGAACTATGTGCCGCAGGATGCCGATCAGATGATGTTCTACAAGGAAACCAAGACCGGCCAGATCCTGCAGGAGGGCATCAACGAGGCCGGCGCGATGGCCGACTGGATCGCGGCCGGAACCAGCTATTCGACCCACGGCGTGCAGATGATTCCGGTGTATGTGTTCTATTCGATGTTCGGCATGCAGCGCACCATGGACCTGGTCTGGGCCGCCGGCGACCAGCGCGCGCGGGGCTTCCTGATCGGCGGCACCGCCGGACGCACCACGCTGAACGGCGAAGGCCTCCAGCATGAGGACGGGCATTCGCAGGTGCTTTCGGGCACCGTACCCAACTGCATTTCCTGGGATCCGACGTTTGCCTACGAGGTGGCGGTGATCGTGCAGGATGGTCTGCGCCGCATGGTGACCGAGCAGGAGGACGTGTTCTATTACCTGACGGTGATGAACGAGAACTATGAGCACCCGGGCATGCCGGCCGAGGCGGCCGCCGGCATTCTCAAGGGCATGTACCAGTTCCGCAAGGGCGCCGCATCCAATGGACCGCGCGTGCAGTTGCTGGGTTCGGGCACCATTTTCATGGAGGTGATTGCCGCCGCCGCCCTGCTGAAGAGCGACTGGGGCATCGAGGCCGATCTCTGGTCGTGTCCGAGCTTCAACGAGCTGGCGCGCGACGGGCAGGACTGCGCGCGCTGGAATCTGCTGCATCCGGCCGACGCGGCGCGCGTGTCGCATGTCGCTGCCTGCCTTGCCGACACGCGGGGTCCGGTCATTGCCGCGACCGACTACGTCCGCGTTTTCGCCGAGCAGATCCGCGCGCTGGTGCCGCGCCGCTACACGGTGTTGGGCACCGACGGCTTTGGCCGCTCCGACACCCGCGAAAAGCTGCGCCACTTCTTCGAGGTGGATCGCTACTGGATCACCGTGGCGGCGCTCTCCGCGCTGGCCGACGACGGCCAGTTGGCGCGCGGCCAGGTGGCCGAGGCGATCGCCAAGTACAGCCTCGATCCGAACAAGCCCAACCCGGTGAAGGTGTGAATATGGCTCCCCACCCCCCGGCCCCCGCCCCAAGGGCGGGGGTGACCAAGGTTCGCGGGCTTTGCCCGCTCCGGATAACTGAATTGCTGCCCCCTTGGGGCGGCCCTGCGGAGGCAGCATGAGCCAGATTATCGAAGTGAAAGTACCGGATATCGGCGACTTCAAGGACGTGCCGATCATCGAAATGCTGGTCAAGGTCGGCGACCAGGTGAAGGCGGAGGATTCGCTGATTACGATTGAATCCGACAAGGCGACCGTGGACGTGCCCTCTCCCGTCTCGGGAGTGATCACCGAATTGAAGCTCAAGCTGGGCGACAAGGTGTCCGAAGGAATGCTGATCGGCTTGATCGACAGCGCGGGGGCAGCAAGCGGTGCCGACGCCGTGGTGGTCGCTGCCGTGCCAGTGCCCGCTGCGCCTGCCCCGGAGCCCGCCGCGGCGCTTGCCCCGGAGCCCGCAAAGCCGGCGCCGATGGCGGTGCCCGTCGCTGCCACCGACGTGGATTTCCGCCCAGGGCACGCCGAACAGATTTCCGCACCGCACCGTCTCTCCATGCCCACGCCGACGGACCGTCTGCAGGGCCAGGCGGCCCACGCCAGCCCATCGGTGCGCCGTTTTGCACGGGAGCTTGGCGTTGATGTCGCCAGGGTGACCGGCAGCGGTCCGAAGGGACGCATCCTGCAAGCTGACGTGCAGGCCTACGTCAAGGGCATCGTCGTCGCCTCGGGTGCGCCGGCGCCTGCCGGCGCGGCGCTCGCCCATTCGGGCGGCGGCCTGGATCTGTTGCCCTGGCCGAAAATCGACTTTGCAAAATTCGGCGCGATCGAGGTTCAGCCGCTGTCGCGCATCAAGAAGATTTCCGGCGCCAACCTGGCGCGCAACTGGGTCATGATTCCGGCCGTCACCTATCACGAAGACGCCGACATCACCGAGCTCGAAGCCTTCCGCGTGCAGATCAACAAGGAGCAGTCCGGCGACAAGCCGGCGCATTTGGGTAACACTAAGCTGACCATGCTCGCCTTCCTGATCAAGGCGGTGGTTCGGGCGATGCAGAAGTATCCCGAGTTCAATGCGTCGCTCGACGGCCAGGGTGACGAGATGCGCCTGGTGCTGAAAAAGTATTTCAACATCGGCTTCGCCGCCGACACGCCGAATGGCCTGATGGTGCCGGTGATCAAGAATGCCGACAGCAAGGGCGTGTTCGATCTGGCGCGGGAATCCGGGGACTTGGCGCGGCAGGCGCGCGAGGGCAAGCTCAAGCCAGCCGACATGCAGGGCGCCTGCTTTACCATTTCCAGTGTCGGCGGCATTGGCGGTACCTACTTTGCGCCGATCGTGAATGCTCCGGAAGTGGCGATCCTAGGCGTCAGCAAGTCGGTCATGAAGCCGCTGTGGGACGGCAAGGCTTTCGTCCCGCGCCTGACCCTGCCGCTGTCGCTGACTGCCGATCACCGGGTGATCGACGGCGCGCTGGCGACCCGCTTCAACGCGTATCTGGCGCAGCTTCTCGGCGACATGCGGAGAAGCATGTTGTGACCACGCTGACGGTGGTCAAGAAGGGGCAGGAGGTAGCGATCGCCGCCGATGGTCTCACCACCTTCGGCGATACCCGGCTGGCGCGCAGCTACAAGGGCGAACACGACAAGATCCTCTGCATCGCCGGGTCATGGATCGGCATTTGCGGCTCGTCGGCGCACCATCTGGTGCTGCAAAGCGCCTTCTCCAGTCTGGAGGATATCCGCCTGGGCTCGCGCATGGAGGTCTATGAGACCTTTCGTCGGCTGCACCCGATTCTCGGAGCATGCCTTCCTCAACACCAAGGAAGACGAGGACGACCCCTACGAGAGCTCGCAGATCACCGCGCTGATCGCCAACGGATCCGGCATCTACGGCGTCTATTCCTATCGCGAGGTATTCGAGTTCGACCGGGTCTGGGCTGCCGGCTCCGGTCGCAACTTCGCCCTGGGTGCGATGCATGCGCTCTATGACAGTGCAATGACGGCGGCGGGCATTGCCGAAGCGGGTGTCGCCGCCGGCATTGAATTCGATACATCGTCCGGCCCGCCGATCGTGGTCCATGAGATCAAACTGGAAGGAACACGCAATGAGTGACAGCGTTGAAGTGAAAGTGCCTGACATCGGCGATTTCAAGGATGTGCCGATCATCGAAGTCCTGGTCAAGGTCGGCGACACGGTGCAGGCCGAGGATTCGCTGATCACGCTGGAATCGGACAAGGCGACCATGGATGTGCCCTCTCCGGTGTCCGGCGTGGTGACCGAGTTGAAGGTCAAGGTCGGCGACAAGGTCGCGGAAGGCTCGGTGGTGGCGATGATTTCCGCGGCGGCGGCGGATGCCCCCGCGAAAGTTCCCGCAGGGACGCAGAGCGCCGGCACTACGGCTGTTCCTGTCGCATCGGCGCCGATCCCCCTCTCCCCCAGCCCCTCTCCCGCAGAGGGGAGAGGGCAGGCGACGACCGCACCGGCGACGGCCACATTCGCCGGCAAGGTCGATCTGGAATGTGAAATGCTGGTGCTCGGCGCCGGACCCGGCGGCTATTCCGCCGCTTTCCGCGCGGCTGACCTCGGCATGAAGACGCTCATCGTCGAACGCTACGCGACACTGGGCGGGGTCTGCATGAATGTCGGCTGCATTCCGTCCAAGGCACTGCTCCATGTCGCTGCGGTGATCGACGAGGCTCATCACATGGCGGAGACCGGCATCGGCTTCGCCGCGCCGGTGGTCGACATCGATAAGCTGCGCATGCACAAGGAAAAGGTGATCGGCAAGCTCACCGGCGGCCTGACCGGCATGGCCAAGGCGCGCAAGGTCGAGGTGGTACGGGGCTACGGCCACTTCCTCGATGCATGGCATCTGGAAGTCGAGACCATGACCGGCGACGCGCAGGAAAAGACCGGGGAAAGGAAGGTCGTCCGCTTCCAGAAATGCATCATCGCGGCGGGCAGCGCGGCAGTGCATCTGCCCTTCATTCCCAGGGACCCGCGCATCGTCGATTCCACCGGCGCGCTGGAACTGCGCTTCGTGCCGAAGAAAATGCTGGTCATTGGCGGCGGCATCATCGGCCTGGAAATGGCCACCGTGTATTCCACGCTGGGCGCCCGCGTCGATGTCGTGGAAATGCTCGATGGCCTGATGCAGGGACCGGACCGCGATCTGGTGAAGGTCTGGGAAAAGCAGAATGCCAAGCGTTTCGACAAGGTGATGCTGAAAACAAAAACCGTCGCCGTCGAGGCCAGGGAAGATGGTCTCTGGGTAAGATTCGAGGGCGAGCAGGCGCCGGCAGACGCGCAGTGCTACGACATGATCTTGCAGTCCGCCGGTCGCGTGCCCAACGGCAGGAAGATCGGCGCCGACAAGGCCGGCGTGGTGGTGAACGAGCGCGGCTTCATCCCGGTCGACAGTCAGATGCGGACCAACGTGCCGCACATCCAGGCCATTGGCGACATTGTCGGCCAGCCGATGCTGGCGCACAAGGCGGTACATGAGGCGCACGTTGCAGCCGAGGCGGCGGCGGGGCAGAAGAGCCACTTCGACGCGACGGTAATCCCCGGTGTGGCTTACACCCATCCGGAAGTGGCGTGGGTCGGCGTCGGCGAAGACGAGGCGAAACAGGCCGGACGCAAGGTCAGCAGCGCGAAGTTCCCCTGGGCCGCCTCGGGCCGGGCGATTGCCAACGGCGCCGAATACGGTTTCACCAAGCTGGTGTTCGACGACAGTGATGGCAACGGTGCCCATCGCGTGATCGGCGGCAGCATCGTCGGTCCCAATGCCGGCGACATGATCGGCGAGGTGGCGCTGGCCATCGAAATGGGCGCCGACGCGGTGGATATCGGCAAGACCATTCATCCCCATCCGACCCTGGGCGAAACCATCGGCATGGCTGCCGAGGTGGCGCATGGTTCCTGCACCGACCTGCCGCCAATGCGCCGAAAATGAACTGATCTTCAGGTAGACTTGCCAGCACTGTGTTCAGCAAGCTCATCTCACGCTTTCAGGACAAAAAGCCGGATCACCCGTTGGGTTCCGACGAGAATCTCGACGCCCTGCTCGACGGCATTCCGCAGTTTGATCCCGCGCGCCTGTTGCTCGACGTCGATCACTGGCTTGATCAAGTTGAAACCTGCGTTTCCGAAATTGGCGCAGTTGCCGCCGCGCACGCCATGTTTCGACTTGATCAGCATTCCCGGGCTGGCGCCGACGAGTTGCTGGCCCGCTACCTTTCGGTCGGCAAGCGTGAGTACTTGCGCGATTCGATCTGGTCGGCGCTGGAGGCCCATGCCGCTCGTCTTTTCCAGGGCTACCAGGCGATCTTGAGCATCGCGTCGGAGCCCAAGGCGGAGAAGGATAAAGTCCGCACGGCCGGGAGCGCCGCGAGGGCGCTGAGGGCATGGGCACTGCGCAAGAAGCTGCAGCATTTTCGCTATCGCCGGCCAAGCGCGGAACTCTGGCTGGAGGCACACAATCTGCTCCAGGTTCTGTGGCGCCTGGGCGTGCAGTCGACAAGCGTGGTGCCCTACCGCGATGAAGCGGCGACGACGCCTTTGCAGGAATACCTGATCGGGCTTTATCTCGAGTTTGTCCCTTTCGGCAACATGGTGCCGCAGCAGTTGGAACTGTCGGAACGTTTTCTGCGCTCCTGCGATGGCCTCGAGCTGACACCGCAGCCCCATCTGTCGAGCACGGATCGAATCGATCTGGCGGCGGGTAGCGGGCCCCAGCGGCTCAAGGAGGGTGATGCCGGCAGCATCAGCATGCGCTACTGCTCGGTCCTCAAATTGCGTGGCGCCTTGATGAAGTTCGCCGCGCAGGCGCGCAAGCCCGAACAGGCTCCTGCCTGGCTCACCAGCATGCCTGCCACCCGAGAGCAGATCACCGGCGGAATGCTGACCCTGATGACCTACTGGGCGCCGAAGCCGCCGAAGCGAAACAACGATCGCTTCGGCGAGAAAGTCGAGCTCAGGGTCGTATTCGGCTTTGGCCTCGCGCGACGCATGATCGCCGCCTCGCATTTTGCGCGCAGTGGGCTCGCATTCAAATACGAGGGGTGGATGTGGACCGCTTGTACGCTGAATTCCGTTTCGGTCGTGTCGAGCAATCCGTGGCGGCAGACGCGGACCAGGCGGCGGAGATCGTGGAGCCCGAAGCCACCAGCCCCATGGAAATCTTGCGTTCGCTGGAGCTGCGCGGCGACAAGGCGCAGATGGAGCACTGGCTGCAGGTGGATAGCAGCGCCACGGGGCTTGGCGCGGCGGTGCCCGCCGTGTTGCCGCGACATCAGATCGGGCTGCTGATCTGTCTGCGCAGCCGCGAGGGTCTCGACTGGCGTCTGGGCTTTATCCGGCGCATCGGCAGAGACGCGGAGAATCGTCCCAGCATCGGTATCGAAACCCTGCCCTGGCCATCCATTTGCGCCCAGGCGAAACCGGGTGGAGAGGAAACCGTCTGGAGGAACGTCACGGAGGCAGGGGACGGCTGGCTTGATGCCGTGATTGTCAGCCAGGAGGGCAAGGGGCCTCATCCTGCCGGCCGGCGCGTTTGTCGCTGGCATGGAGATCGACGTGCGCAGCCACGAGGACACTGGCGCGTCAGGCTGGATTCCTTGCTCGAACACGGTCAGGATTTCGAGCGTATCAAGATCACCCGCATTTGACAGGCATCCCATGACGCAAGACGAAATGAAGCAGGCTGTCGCTCGTACGGCGTGCGACTACGTGGCCGAGCACCTACCCGTCGGAGCGATTCTCGGGGTCGGCACCGGCTCCACGGCGAATTACTTCATCGACCAGATTGCCGGCATCAAGGAGCGTCTCGGCGGTACCGTGGCGAGTTCGGAAGCGACCGCTCGCCGGCTCGCCGGGCATGGCATCCGCGTGTTCGATCTCAACGATGTCGAGGCCGTTGGCATGTATGTCGATGGCGCGGACGAGATTGACGGCAGCATGGCGATGGTGAAGGGCGGCGGCGGGGCGCTGACCCGCGAAAAGATCGTTGCCGCGGTGGCGCGCACTTTTGTTTGCATCTGCGATGATTCCAAGCGCGTAGGGACCCTGGGCAGGTTTCCCTTGCCGGTGGAAGTGATTGCCATGGCTCGCGCCCACGTCAGCCGCGAACTGGCCAGGCTCGGGGGTAGGCCGAAGTTGCGCGAGGGACTGGTGACCGACAACGGCAACCAGATTATCGATGTACATGGCCTGTCGATCACCGACCCGGTCGGTTTTGAAACCCGCATCAACCAGATCGTCGGCGTCGTCAGCAATGGCCTGTTTGCGCAACGTGGCGCGGATGTGCTGTTGCTTGCCACGCTGGACGGGGTGCAGACTTTCCTGCGCTGAAACAATTCCTTCACATGCATTGGCTATAGTATGGAGTTGGCTATGCAAACAGGGGGCAGCATGAACCAAGAACACATCACCAAACAATTTGACGTTGATCTCGAAGGCCTGCGCTCGCGCGTTCTGGCAATGGGCGGTCTGGTCGAGCAGCAATTGATTCGCGCCATGGAAGCGCTGGAATCAGGCGACATGGCTCAGATCGAACAGGTGATCGCGAACGACCGGGTGGTCAATCGGCACGAAGTCGAACTCGACGAGGCCTGCAATCACGTCATCGCCAAGCGTCAGCCGGCGGCAGTCGATCTGCGCATGATCATGACCGTGGTCAAGACCATCACCGATCTGGAACGCATTGGCGACGAAGCCAAAAAGATTGCCAAGATGGCGCGCGCGATTCATGCCGGAGATATCCATATTCTGCCGCGCGTCGATTTGCGCCGCCCGGCGGACATTGCCGTGGTGATGCTGCGCAAATCCCTCGATGCCTTCGCCCGCCTCGACGTGAGTGTGTCGGCCGAGGTGGTGCGTCAGGATCGCGAAGTGGATGCGGGTTTCAAGGCGGCGATGCGCCAGCTCATCACTTTCATGATGGAAGATCCGCGCACCATTTCAAGCGCGCTCGATCTACTGTTCATCGCTCGTTCCATCGAGCGCATCGGCGATCACGCGAAGAACATCTCCGAATATGTCGTCTACCTGGTCAAGGGGCGCGACGTGCGCCACATTGGGCTGGAAGCGATGGAGAGGGAGGTCGCCGGCGGTTAAGCGGCAATCCCAAGGTCGAATGCAAGGGGCGCTACGCGCCTTTGCTGCCTGCCGCCCTTGTCCCTGTTACCTGGCCGGCGGAACGTAGCCGCCGACCTGATCGGCGCCGTCGCCGAAGAAGTGCTTCTGCACCTGCTCGGCCAGATACTTTCGATGCTGGGCGTCGGCCAGACTCAGGCGGTTTTCGTTGATGATCATCGTCTGCAGCTTGATCCATTGCTGCCAGGCTTCCTTCGAGACGTTTTCGTACAGTTTTTTGCCCATTTCGCCGGGCATCGGAGGCAGGTCGAGGCCTTCTGCCTCGCGTCCGAGCTTGATGCAATTGACCATGCGTGCCACGGTGTTTCCTTTCGTCGAGAATGCAGGGGGAGCACCCAGTTTACATCGAGTTCTGCAGCGACTTCACGAGTACTTTGGAACGGCGCTGCAGGTTGTAGAGTTCGCGCCGCGCCGCCGGCAGTGCGTCTACGCCGCTTTCGGCGAAGCCGCGCTCGATGAACCAGTGCGCGGTGCGGGTGGTCAGTACAAACAGGCGCGTGAGCTTGAGCTTTCTGGCGCGCGCCTCGATGTGGCTAAGCAATTGCTCGCCATAGCCGCTGCGGCGGAAATCCGGCATCACGGCAAGGCAGCCCAGTTCCGCCGCCTTCTCGCTGGGAACGGATTGAGCGCCGCGCAACCGACGATCACGCCATCGTGTTCCACCAGCGAGAAACGGCTGATCTCCATTTCGAGTCGCTTGCGACCGCGCTTCACCAGCGTGCCGTCGGCTTCCAGGGGCTCGATCAGGCGCAGAATGGCCCCGACGTCGTCGATGGCGGCATCGCGGAATCCCGCCAGCGGGGCGCGGGTCATGACCGTACCGCCACCGTCGCGGGTGAAGAACTCCATCAGCATCGCGCCGTCGGCCCGGCGGTCGAGGAAATGCACGCGACCGACGCCGGCCTGGCAGGCACGTGTCGCGCCGGGCAGGGCACGGGCGACTTCCGGCGCCTGTGCCTGCAGGTGCCTGGCGGCAAGTTTCTGCGCCTCGTCGGCGGTAAGGGCGTCGATCAATGCGCCCTTGGGATTGACCAGTCCCGGCGCGGCGCAAAGAAAGATCAGCTTGTCGGCCTTGATCGCCACGGCGACTGCCTCGGCCACCTCTTCCCAGGCCAGGTTGAAAATTTCGCCAGTGGGAGAGGCACCGATCGGCGTGATCAGCACCACGTTCTCTTGTGCCAGGTCAGCCTGTATTTCCTCGGCGATGACTTTGCGCACCGCTCCCGTGTATTGGAAGTCGACGCCGTCGACCACCCCGACGGGGCGTGCGGTGATGAAATTGCCTCCGGTGACACGCAGGAAGGCCCCGGCCATTGGCGTGTTGGGCAGCCCCTGCGAGAGCAGCGCCTCGATTTCAATGCGGGTGACGCCCATGGCGCGCTTGACGCATTCCAGCGCCTCGGCGTCGGTGACCCGCAGACCCTTGTGGAACTTCGGCGTGAGGCCGCGGGCGCGCATCTCGGCATCGATCTGCGGCCGCGCTCCGTGCACCAGCACCAGGCGGATGCCCATGCTGTCCAGCAGGGCAATGTCATGAATCAGGGCCTGTGCCGCGCCGGCCTCGAGCACTTCACCGCCAAAGGCAATGACGAAGGTGCGCCCGCGAAAGGCATGGATGTAGGGCGCCGCCTGGCGCACCCAGGCGACCAGGCGGGCGTCGCTGTCCGGCTGACTGCCGCGGGTGTCAAGGCTCATGGGGCGGGCTTCCCCGGCTTCGGCTTGCCTGCCCTGGCCGCGGCTGGCACCTTTGGCCTGGCGGGTTTTGACGGCTCCCTGGCGGACTTGGGTTTGCTTGTGCCGGTGGCTGCCTTTGGCTTGGTCGCCTGCTCCTTCGACTTCTTGTCTGCCTTCTTGTCCTTTCAGCCTTGGACGACTTTTCCGGCTTGGCAAGCGAAACGGGCTTGCCGTCCAGCTCTGCTTCGAGCCGCTCGCAGATTGTTCGCAGGATCTTGACGCGGGCATAGCCCTTGTTGTTGGCTTCCACCAGGGTCCACGGGGCCTTGCCGGTGCTGGTACGATCCACCATGTCACAGATTGCCTGCTGGTAGGCATCCCATTTCTCGCGGTTGCGCCAGTCTTCCTCGGTGATCTTGAAACGCTTGAATTCGATTTTCTCGCGTTCCTTGAAGCGCTTCAGTTGCTCTTCCTGGCTGACCTGGAGCCAGAACTTGCAGACGATGGCGCCGGCTTCGGACAGCTCGTGTTCGAAATCGTTGATCTCGGAATAGGCGCGCAGCCAGTCATTCTCCGAGCAGAAACCCTCGACGCGTTCGACCAGCACGCGGCCATACCAGGTGCGATCGAAAATGGCGAAGCGGCCGCGCCGCGGCATATGCCGCCAGAAGCGCCACAGGTAGGGTTGGGCGCGCTCTTCCTCGGTGGGCGCGGCAACTGGAATGACCTGGTATTGCCGGGCATCCAGCGATGCCGCGATGCGGCGAATGGCGCCCCCCTTGCCGGCGGCATCCGCCCCTTCGAAGGCGCAGACCAGGGAACGCTCCTTGAAGCGCGGGTTGCGCGCCAGTTCCGACAGCCTGCCCTGCCAGTGCGCCAGTTGATCCTCATACTCCTGGTCGCTCAGCGTGAGCTTCAGGTTGAGCTCGGAAAGCACGTTGCGGCCATCGATGTTGACCCGCATCGGCGGCGCGACCGGCGTGTCCTGCCTGTCGCCGCTGGCTAGCTTCTGCCGCATCGCATCGAGCAGCACCTTGCCCACCGTCAGCGAACGATAGCGATCGTCGGTGCCCTCGACGATGATCCACGGCGCCCAGGGGGTGTTGGTCATGCGCAGCAGGTGGCCGACGACATCCTGCAACTTGTCGTAGGTCTTCAAGCGGTCCCAGTTCCATTTGGTCACGCGCCACGCGGTGCGCGGATCCTTTTCAAGGGCGCGCAGCCGCTTTTTCTGCCCCTCCTTGGTGAGGTGGAACCAGAATTTGAGCACCAGCGCGCCTTCATTGACCAGCATCGCCTCGAAGCGGTTGATCTGGTCGATGCGGGCGTCGAGCTCGCCCTTCGACATGTCACCCATGATGCGGTGGCGGATCGGGTCGGAGTACCACGAACCTGCGAAGATGCCGACCCGTCCCTTGGGTGGCAGCGCGCGCCAGTAGCGCCACATGACGGGTCGGTCGCGTTCTTCATCGGTGGGTTCGGAAAACGCCAGCGTCGAGATGAAGCGCGGGTCCATCCACTCGTAGAGCACGTTGATGGTTTCGCCCTTGCCGGCGCCATCCTGACCACTGACCAGGACGATGACCGGAATCTTGCCGTTTTCCTTCAAGTCGAACTGTGCGTCGAGCAACGCGGCGCGCAGTTCAGGCACCTCTTTGCGATAGGTGTCCTTGTCGATCTTGTGACCGATTTCCGCGGATTCAAACATTACCAATCCCCCCAAAGTGCCATCATTGCCGCCACGGCGCCGAGCCCGGCGGTTTCGCTGCGCAGCACGCGCGGCCCCAGTCCGATCGCTTGAAAGCCGGCCGCTCGCGCCGCCAGCAGCTCGCCTTCCTCGAAGCCGCCTTCCGGGCCAATCAGCAGCGTGACCGGCGCCGTCGGCGCCGCCAGGTCACGCAAAGACCCGCTCGCCCCCGGCGCACAGACGAAGCCTAGCCCATTCTCCCGCGTTGCGAGGCCAAGATATTGCGGCAGATCAAGAATTGGTTCGACCGCGGGGACGCGATTGCGCCCGGACTGCTCGCAGGCGGCGATGGCGATGTTGCGCCAATGCTCGACACGGCGCCCGGCGCGCTCACCGGAAAGACGGATCACGCTGCGCTTTGCCGCCACCGGCTGGATGCGCATGACACCCAGTTCGACGGCTTTCTGCACCACCAGATCCATCTTGTCGCCGGTGGGCAAGGCCTGCACCAGCGTCAGGGCCAGGGCGGCTCGCAGTCCGCTTCGGCAAATTCCTTCAGGGTCGCGCGCAAGCTCTTTCCAGCCGGGATGAGCGTGGCCAGCCACTGTCCGCCGCGCCCGTCGAACAGAATCGCCGGATCGCCGGCGCCGACTCGCAACACTCTCAGCGCGTGGTGGGCTGCCTCGGCGGCAAGCTCGACGGTGGCGCCGGGATGCAGCGGAAACGGACAGAAGAATCTGGGTATCATGGGCGAATTATCACCAAAAATCGGAGGCAGCACATGGTCAGTCTTTCCCTCCCGTCTGCGACTTCGGCCGCCCGGCGATTGATTTCGACCTGCCGGGGTCGATGGTCGGCGTCACAGCCTGGCCAGTGCGCGCGGTCCCGGTGGCTTGCTGGTGATGTTCATCTGCAATCACTGCCCGTATGTCAAGGCGGTGATCCACCGCATCGTGCGCGACACGCGCGAACTGGCCACGCTGGGCATCGGCAGCATCGCCATCATGAGCAATGACCCGACGGATTACCCGGAGGACTCGTGGCAGAACATGGAGCGGATTGCGCGCGATCTGGCGTTTCCGTTTCCGTATGTGCTCGATCAGTCGCAGGAAGTTGCCAAGGCCTACGGCGCCGTCTGCACGCCGGGTTTTTCGGTTACAACGACAAGCTGGAACTTCAGTATCGCGGCCGGCTCGATGAATCGCGCAAGGACACCGCGCCCGAAACCGTGCGCCGCGATCTGTTCGAGGCGATGCGGCAAGTGGCGCATAGCGGACAGCGTCCGGCGCGGCAGGTGCCGGGCATCGGCTGTTCGATCAAGTGGCGCAATGGCGTCTGAGCATGAGCGTCAGCGACCGCGCTGGTGACAGGCCGGGGAGGGGAGATCCTCCATCATTCTGACTCTTCTGCGCAGCCTGCTTCTGATCATCGCCGCGCTGTTGATCGGGCTGGTCATGGGGGGCCAAATGGGATGGTTTGCGGGCAAGCGTCCGGCGGACCTGGGTGTTCATCAAGGTCGATTCAAGCCAGCGCCGCCGACGCCGAACTGCGTCAATAGCCAGAGCACGGAAGACTATTCGAAGATTCCACCCCTGGCCTATTCGGGTGACGGCAAGGTCGCCCTGGCACGCCTCCAGGCCCTTGTTGCGGCGCTGCCGGCGGCCAGGGTCATCGATTTTCGGGCCGACTATGTTTACGCCGAGTTCAGAACGAAGTGGCTGGGCTTCGTGGACGATGTCGAGTTCTATCTGGATGAGAACGCCGGGGTCATCCACGTGCGCTCGGCCTCGCGCCTTGGGTACAAGGATTTCGGTGTCAATCGCCAGCGGGTGACGGAGATTCGTCTGGCATTTGGCAGCGGTTAAGGAAGTACTGAACGAGTCCAGGTTCGTCATTCCGGCGAAAGAACGTCACCCCGGACCCGATCCGGGGCCGGAATCCAGTGTTCTGAAGCATCTGGACACCGGCGTTCGCCGCTGTGAAGGGGCCCTTTCCTTGGCGGGGTCGGTGGGTTGGGAAACGAGTCCCGCTGTTATCGGCGCTAAGGCTTTCCGGGCTTCGGATTGGGCGCCGCGGGCGGCGTGTGCCTGCCGATTTGCGCCGCGATCAGCCGCGAACCTTCGCTGTCCATGAAGCGCACGAAGGCCATGGCTGCCGGCATCAGTCGCTTGTCGGTGCGATAGACCAGGCGCCATTGGCGTTTGACCGGCGTGCCGGTGACGTTGAGCTTGACCAGGCGGCCGACCGAGCATTCCAGTCCGATGGTGTGCTGAGAAAGGAAGGATAGTCCCAGGCCGGCCATCACGGCTTGCTTGATGGTTTCGTTGCTGCCCAGTTCCATCGTGGCGCCGGCCCTTACCTGGTGTTCCTCGAGAAATCGTTCCAGCGCGCCGCGCGTACCCGAGCCGGGTTCGCGGATCAGCAAGGTTTCCTCCATCAGTCGTTGCGGGTCGATGCGGCGCTTGTCCGCCAGCGGGTGGTCCGGTGCGGCGATGAACACCAGCGGGTGCTCGGCGAAGATCTTGGCGACGGTTTCGAATTCGTTAGGCGGCGTGCCCATGATGGCCAGATCAATGTCGTTGTCGGCGAGATGACGCACGATGCTGCCGCGGTTGTTGACCGTCAGATTCAATTCGACGCCCGGATGCCGGCGACGAAACTCGGCGAGCAGGGACGGTGCAAAATACTTGGCGGTGCTGACCACGCCGATCTTCAGGCGGCCGGCCTCGACCCCCTTGAGCGCTGCCAGCGCTTCGCCGGCCTCGCGCAACTGCTCGGCGATGCGCCGCGCCTGGCGCGCCAACTCCTCACCGGCGGCCGTGAGACGGACCTTCTTGCCGGCCTGTTCGGTCAGCGGCAGCCCGGCCTGGTCTTCCAGTGCCTGTACCTGCATCGACACGGCGGGTTGCGTCAGGTGCAATTCCTCGGCGGCGCGCGAGAATGACAGATTCCGTGCGACCGCCTCGAATATCCTGAGCTGGCGCAGAGTGACGTTCTTCATCAGCGAATCACCGTGGCCGAGTGACTCGCCAGAAAGGCTTCGAGCTCGCCAGACGGCAGTGGCCGCGCGAAATGGAAGCCCTGGAATTCGTCGCAGCCGGCGCTCGCCAGCAAGGCAAGTTGCGCTGCCGTCTCCACGCCTTCGGCAACCACCGTGAGTCCGAGGCTGTGAGCCAGTGCGATGGTGCCCCTGACGATGGCGAGATCGTTGTTGTCATGGGTGATTTCGGCAACGAACGAGCGGTCGATCTTCAGATAGTCGAAGGGCAGCCGCTTCAGGTAGGACAGGGATGAATAGCCGGTGCCGAAGTCATCGATGGCGAGCCGGAGGCCCATGCTGCGCAGTTCGCCCAACAGTTGCGACGCTCTTTCCGGGTTCTCCATGGCCATGCTTTCGGTGACCTCAAATTCCAGCAAATCGGCCGACAGCCCATGGCTGCGCAGGACTTCTGCTATTTGCCCCGGCAGGCTTGTCAGGCGCAACTGCCGGGCGGAAAGATTGATGGCCACCGCTGGCGCGGACAGGCCGGCATCCAGCCACCTGCGCAACTGCCGGGCGACCTCTGCCAGCACCCATTCCCCGATCAGGACGATCAGGTTGCTTTCCTCGGCGATCGGAATGAACACCCCCGGCGACTGGAGGCCATGGCCCGGCCGGTTCCAGCGTACCAGGGCCTCGACTCCGGTAACCTTGTCGTCCCGGCCGAGACGTGGCTGGTAGTGAAGCACCAACTGGTCAAGCTGCAGGGCGTTGCGCAACTCGCGCTCGATGTCGAGTCGCGCCATCGCAGCCTGATTCAATTCCGCCGAGAAGAACTGAAAGCCGTTGCGACCCAGTTCCTTGGCGTGATACATCGCGGTATCGGCATATTTCATCACGCTATCGACGTCGCCGCCGTCCCGCGGGTAGATGCTGACGCCGATGGAGGCGGTACTGTGCAGGACGTGGCCTTCGACAAAGTAGGGTTGGGCGAGTGCATCCAGAATGCTGCCGGCCACCGTGACGGCGACTTCGGGCGCCTCGAGCGCGGGCAGGACGACGACGAATTCATCCCCGCCAATGCGTGCCACGGTGTCCGAAGCCCGCACGGCCTTGCGCAGGCGGCGCGCGGCTTCAACCAGCAGCAGATCGCCGACATGATGTCCGAGCGTATCGTTGATGTTCTTGAAGCGGTCGAGATCGAGGAACATCACCGCGACACTGCGTCGATTGCGCGCCGCTTCGGCGATGGACTGATCCAGCCGCGCTTCCAGTGCGATGCGATTGGGAAGCGAGGTCAATGGATCGTGATGGGCCAGGTGGCGAATATCTTCCTCGGCCCGCTTTCTTTCCGTGATGTCGGTATAGATGGTAATGAAGCCGCCTCCCGGCAGGGGCGCCCCACGGATCTCCAGCACGGTTCCATTCGGTCGCCGGCGTTCGATCAGGTGGGCCACTGGATGGCAGGCCCGTTTCAGGATCTCCTGGATCCTTGCCTCGACGTCTTCGGTGCCGTACTCGCCGCGCGCGGCATTGTGGCGGATCATGGCCTCGAACGAGGGTTGCGGATCGGCGAACAGTCTGTCAGGCAAGTCGAGCAGTCGTCTGAACAAGCCGTTGCTGGCAATCATTCGCAGTTCGCTGTCGACCACGCTGACCCCTCCCGGCATGTTGTCGAGAATGCTTTGCAGCACCGCGTTGCTGCGCTGGATTTCCAGTTCCGTCTGCTTGCGCTGGGTGATGTCGGTGTAGGTGGTGATGAAGCCCGCGATCCTGCCATCGACGTGAAACGGCTTGCCGACGACCAGGTGGGTGCGGCCGCCGGGGCGTGTTCTTTCGAAGCTGTGGGGCTTGAACTGCATTGCCAGTGCGCGGCGCTCCTGGACCTGCTGTTCGGGGTCGCCGGGGCCATAGTCGCCGCGCCGTGCGGGAACGCGGAGCAGGTCTTCAAAGGAAACGCCCCTGGCCATGATCTCGCGCGGCAGTTCCAGCACGTCGACCATGCCTTCGTTCCAGACCAGCAGCTTGAGTTGGTCGTCAAACACGCTGATGCCTTGCGGCAGGCTGCCGAGGATGTTCTCCAGCAGCGCCGACTGGCGGCGCAACTCAGCCTCGACTGTGGTTCGCGCGGCGACTTCCTCTTCAAGTCGGGCGTTGGTCCGCGTCATGACATCCATGCGAGTCTGCTGCTCGCGCAGCGCGGATTCCAGCTTGCGGTGCATCAGGCCGACCTGGGTGATCATCAACCCTGCCATTGCCGCGAAAGTTGTCAGTGCCGCAATCCAACTGAAGGGGCTGCTGATGAAGGCAGTTACATCGTAGGAAAAAACCAGATGTCCGGCGATGACCAGTGTCGCCGTCGCCACTATCACTGCCCCGGATCCTATGGCGGCAATCAGGCCGCCGCGCGGTCCGTAAAAGGAAGCGGCGACAACGCACAGTGCCAGGTAGACGGGCGCCGAGTTGCCTATGAAACCGTAGACGAAGTAGCCGAAAGCGCCGGCCAGATACAGGGCGACCAGCAGTATCGTCGCCAGCCATCTGGCGCCGATGCGGCGGCGCAGGACATAGATGATCAGGAATATTGAGTAGATGGCAATGTGCGGAATGCTGAGCGGGTTGGCCAGATGCAGGTTGCGCGCCATGTTGCCCAGCAGCAGAAGCGTGCCCGCAACGACGGCGACGGTGTAGGTGGACATCACCACCTCTTCCCGGACCGACCGCATCAGAGCGGATACGTTCGATACGTCGCTCGAATCCCTGCCATACCTTTGCTCCTCCTCTTGTATTGCCGGTCTTCGGCAAACGGCTTGCTGTTCATCTTATCACCGCGATAAGAAACAATGACTGCCGCTTATCGTTCGTGGAGGCTATCCTTTACTGATAGGAACGATAAAAATACGTGACTGTTGGTTATGGATTTCACTGACTAAGATGCCTGCCCAAGCCGCCATTGAATGCAATACTTCGTCACACCGAGAATGAGGAGAACCGAATGGATCAATCAAACCGCTACGCCGATCTGAGCCTCAGGGAAGAGGACCTGATCAAGGGTGGCAAACACATCCTGGTCGCCTACAAGATGAAGCCCAAGGCTGGTTATGGCTATCTGGAGGCCGCGGCCCACTTCGCCGCCGAGTCCTCCACCGGCACCAACGTCGAAGTGTCCACCACCGACGACTTCACCAAGGGCGTCGACGCGCTGGTGTATCACATCGACGAAGCCACCGAGGACATGCGCATCGCCTACCCGATCGACCTGTTCGACCGCAACATGACCGACGGCCGCATGATGATCGTTTCCTTCCTGACTCTGGTGGTCGGCAACAACCAGGGCATGGGCGACATCGAACACGGCAAGATCTATGACTTCTACATGCCGGAGCGCGCGATCCAGTTGTTCGACGGGCCGGCGAAGGACATCTCCGATCTGTGGCGCATCCTCGGCCGCCCCCTCAAGGACGGTGGCTACATCGCCGGCACCATCATCAAGCCCAAGCTGGGTCTGCGGCCCGAGCCCTTCGCCGCCGCGGCCTACCAGTTCTGGCTGGGTGGCGACTTCATCAAGAACGACGAGCCGCAGGGCAACCAGGTGTTTTGCCCGGCGAAGAAGGTCTATCCCTGGTCTATGACGCGATGAAGCGGGCCATGGATGAGACCGGCGAGGCCAAGATTTTCTCCGCCAACATCACCGCCGACGACCATTACGAAATGCTGCATCGCGCCGACTTCATCCTGGAAACCTTCGGCCCGGACGCCGACAAGGTAGCCTTCCTGGTCGATGGCTTCGTCGGTGGTCCCGGCATGATCACGACGGCGCGCCGCCAGTACGCCAACCAGTACCTCCACTACCACCGCGCCGGTCACGGCATGATCACCTCGCCGTCCGCCAAGCGCGGCTACACGGCATTGGTGCTCGGCAAGATTTCGCGTCTGCAGGGGGCTTCCGGGATTCACGTCGGCACGATGGGCTTCGGCAAGATGGAAAGCGACCAATCCGACAAACTCATTTGCTACATGCTGGAGCGTGACGAGTGTCAGGGCCCGGTCTACCACCAGAAGTGGTACGGCATGAAGCCGACAACCTCGATCATCTCCGGCGGCATGAACGCGCTGCGCCTGCCCGGCTTCTTCGAGAATCTCGGGCACGGCAACGTGATCAACACCGCCGGCGGCGGGGCTTATGGTCACGTCGACAGCCCCGCGGCTGGTGCGATCTCCCTGCGGCAGGCCTACGAGTGCTGGAAAGCCGGCGCGGACCCGATCCAGTGGGCCAGGGAGCACAGGGAATTCGCGCGCGCCTTCGAGTCCTTTCCGAAGGATGCCGACATGCTGTACCCCGGTTGGCGCGAGAAGATCGGCGTGCACAAGTAACAAATGTCATTCGTCATTCCGGGCTTGCCCCGGAATCCAGTAGCATCTCTGGATGCCCGCCTGCGCGGGCATGACGACGGGGCCAGCCCCGCTGCAGCGGGCTTTTTTGGACCCGCATGTTTGACCATATTGATCGGATACGGCCATGTCGAACAAGGAGCAATACCTCGTCAAGACGGAGCCTTTCTACCAGGCCCAGGGCAGGAAGTTGCGCTCTACGAAGTGGCCTACCATGCGCGCCTGCCGGTGATGGTGAAGGGCCCCACCGGCTGCGGCAAGTCGCGCTTCGTCGAATACATGGCCTGGAAGCTGGGCAAGTCGCTGATCACCGTGGCCTGCAACGAGGACATGACCGCCTCGGACCTGGTTGGCCGCTACCTGCTCGACGCCAACGGCACGCGCTGGCTCGATGGTCCGCTGACCACGGCCGCGCGCATCGGCGCCATCTGCTACCTCGATGAGATCGTCGAGGCGAGGCAGGACACCACGGTGGTGATCCACCCGCTAACCGACCACCGCCGCGTACTGCCGCTGGACAAGAAGGGCGAGCTGGTCGAGGCGCACGCGGATTTCCAACTGGTGATCTCCTACAACCCCGGCTACCAGAGCCTGATGAAGGACCTCAAGCAATCGACCAAGCAGCGCTTTGCTGCTTTCGATTTTGACTATCCCGAAGCCGGGCTGGAAGCGCAGATCGTCGCAACGGAGACCGGGATCGATGCAGGCGTCGCGAGCAAACTGGTGAAGATCGCCCACGCCGCGCGCAACCTCAAGGGCCATGGGCTCGACGAGGGCATCTCGACCCGCTTGCTGGTGTATGCCGCGATGCTGATCAAGGGTGCGGTCGAGCCGACGGAAGCCTGCCGCATGGCCATGGTGCGGCCCATCACCGACGACGCGGACATCCGCGACACGCTCGATCACGCCATCGACAGCGTTTTCGCTTAAGCAGGAGTCGGCGCTGGCGGCACGGCGAATACGCAGGCCGCCTCAGCCTCGGTCTTGACCAACCAGGTCTGTGCTTCCTCATTGCCCTGCGCGGCGGCCTTTTCCATCCAGCGCCGGGCTTCGTCGGGATCCTGTCGCAGGCCGCGTCCTTCGGCGTACAGCAACGCCAGCTCGCGTTGTGCAGCCGCATCGCCCTTTTCGGCGGCATCGAGAAACCATTCCGATGCCTCGGCGGCATTCGCCGTGACACCGACGCCATCGCGGAGAACATAGCCCACCGTGGTGCTGGCTTCGGCATGGCCCTGCTGGATGGCGCGCTGCAACCAGACCATGCCCTCCGCCACATCGCGGTCCACGCCCTCGCCTGTCAGGTAACACCAGCCCAGCTTGGCTTGTGCCGGCGCATGGCCGCGCGTGGCGGAACGCATGAAGCATCTGGCCGCTGCGGCGCAGTCGACCGGCACACCGATACCAGTGTAGTAAAGCCGACCCAGCAGATGCAGACCCCACGGATCGCCCTGCAACGACGCCAGATGAATCCACTTGTAGGCGACATGAGCATCCGCCGCCACGCCGCGGCCGGTCCAATAGCAGACGCCCAGCGCCGCCTGTGCCTCGCTGGATCCGATTCGGGCCGCCTTCTCGTACAAACGTGCCGCCGCCGCGAGATCGGCAGCTTCGCCGCCCGCCATCAGGCGACCAAGCTGGTAGCAGGCATCCGCGTCGCCACCGTCGGCCGCGCGCGCAAGCCATTTGCGGCCGAAGCGCGCGTTCTTCACCACATCGACGCCCCAGAGGTACGCGAGTCCGAGCATCCGCTGGGCGTAAGGGTCGCCCCTCAGCGCGCCGGGCTTGAGCAGGGCTACCGCCTGCGCGCCATCCTTGGCGATACCCTCGCCGCGCAGCAGCAGATTTGCCAGCCGGCACTGGCACTCGATGTCGCCCATGGCCGCCCCCCGGCGATACCAGGCGGCGGCTGCCGCGAAGTCCGCCTGCTCGTCGCGGCGAAACTCCGCTTCGCGTCCCGACTGAAGAATGGCGGCGATGCAGCCGGCCTCGGCCGACTTGACGATCCATTCGCGGCCCAGCGCCTCGTCGCGGCGCACCCCGTTACCCGCCAGCAACTTGTTGCCGATCCAATGGCCCGCCGTGGCGTCTCCCGCCTCCCAGGCGGCATGGAGCATTTCGAATACCCGCAGTTGGTCCGCGCGGCCTTGCAGGTCCCCGCCCGCCAATCGGGCCAGATGGAACAGGGCCAAGGCCTCACCGCGCTCTGCCGCCTTTTCGTACAGGCTGTGCGCTTCCGCGCGGTCGGCAGGTGTCGCATCTCCGGTCAGCAGGATCGCCGCGAGATTGACATGGCTGCGCAGCTCGCCTTGCAGGATCGCGAGCCGGTACCAAGCGATGCCGCGACCGATGTCGCTCGGCATGCCGATGCCGTTGTCCAGCACCTTGCCCATGTGGAACTGCGCCGTCGCATCGCCTGCATTCGCCAGCGCCTCGATGGCGGCGACCGCCGCCGGATAGCAGCGCTGGCCTTCAGCACACGCCGCATCGGCATCGTCGAGTTCGACCAGGCGATCCAGCGCTTCGTCCAGATGCGCGGCGTTCTCCGGCCGGTGGTCGAGATAGGCGCGGAAATCTTCCGGGCATTGGCTGTCTTGAATGGCCTGCCAGATCAGCCGGTCGATGGCGGCATCGTCGTAACGGGGTCTCTGCATGGCCCGGCCCCGCTCAGAACGCGCCGCAATTGACGATGCCCGCCGCCGGCTTTGCCGCGCGTGCGAACACCACGACCGTATCCGCTCCGTGCGTCTTGAAGACGAAGATGCCGGCCTGGCGCTCGCCGAACTCGTTGGGAGTGGTTTTAAGGCGCGCTGCCAGGCAGATGTCGTTCATGTCGTCCCCTTTGCTGGTTGGTGAGTGGCGGATGGGGAGACAAGATACCGGCCGTCATGCTCATGGCTTGAGCATGGCGGGAGGCCTTGCCGTGCATGGGTTGCCGGGATGCGGATTGCCGTGAACCGACAGGATGGGATGTCAGGCCCGCCGCGTGGTCGCCGGAAATGCTACATTGTTCCCGTTCCACCTCCTCCTCCGACGCCCATGCCGACCCGATTGCTACTACCCCAGGACGCGATTCGCGATTTCTGCCGCGCACATGCGGTGCGCGAGCTGGCGGTGTTCGGTTCCGCGGTGCGCGTCGATTTCGGCAGCGACAGCGATGTCGATGTGCTGATCGATCTTGCCCCCGACGCGCGCGTTGGCCTGGATGAACTGATTCAGAGCGCCGTGTGCCCTTGCCGAAACATTTACCATTGACGCTACCATGAATGCAACTCAAGCACTTTTCCCGCGGCACTTTCCGACTATTGCCGCCTGCACCATATCCGGCGACTGTCCCTGTTTGGCTCGTATGCCCAAGGGCACGGCGACGCGGATAGCGATATCGATCTGCTGGTCGAATTCGACGCTGGCATGGCACCCGGCCTGATCGGTCTGGCCGCCATGGAATCGGAACTTTCAGCGATGATCGGCGGCCGGAAGATCGACCTGCGCACGCCGCAAGAGTTAAGCCACCACTTTCGCGATCAAGTAGTCGCCGACGCGGTCGTCCAGTATGCAGCCTGAAGATCGCGTGCGCCTGCTGCACATGATCGATGCAGCCGACAATGCGATGGGCTTTGTGGCTGGCTATACGCACGCAGCACTGGAGGATGACCGCAAAACTTTGTTCGCCGTTATCCGCTGCATCGAGATCATCGGCGAAGCATCTGCGAGGCTTTCCGATGCTACGCGCACGAATGCGCCCGATATTCCCTGGGGTGCGATTGTTGGCATGCGCAACCGCCTGGTCCATGCGTATTTCGATGTCGATACCGAGCTTGTCTGGAAGACCATCAATACCGAGTTGCCTGCGTTGCAAAAGCGGTTACGAGAGTTGCTCGGTCCTGATGGGCTATAAGCATTGTCAGATCCGCGTAAGGCGAGCTGTCGCCGCTGACCGAAGCACTCAACGCGCAACTCAGGACACTGGCAGCGCGGCCCGACAGCGAAATCGATTACAGCGACATCCCGCCGCTGGACGATTACTTCTGGATGGGCGCCGGCTACCTGACGCGACTGAACGGCATTCTGCGGCGTGGCGTGCTCGAAGACTTGAAGCATAAAGCGTAGGCAGGCTGCTTGTCGCCGTCCTGCCAGCGCCGACTTTTTACGTCAGCGCCAATCGAGATGCACGAGTTGCGCCGTCCCCGATCTCGGCCGTCAACTGAATCTGGCGATGCGCGGTGCGCTGGGCTTCGGCATTCAGGCGGCGAATCCCTTGCAGATGCTCAGGCGTGATGCAGCAGCCGCAGAAGACAAAGGAATCCGGAGCCGAATCCGGCTTGGCATCGCAGTAATGCGCGAGTGCTTCGACGTGACAGGTAGCGATATCCTCGTGGTAGTGCCCTGACGCTGACAGATGGGATATGGCGAGCTTGCGCGCGCCCCACTGACCGCATGCGACCACAAGGGCTTCGTAGGTGACGTTGTAGTAGAAGTCACGGCAGGGGCGATGGCAGCCCACGGATACCGGCAGGCGCTCGTAGCAGTGAGAGGTTTCACCGGGCGCCAGGATGATGCCGCGAAACAGGCTGCCGGGACGGCGGCTTGCCAGGGCGACAAGGGTTATCCGCTCGTTGTCGAAGCGATTCCAGTTGGCCAGCGGCTTGATGTCGTATTCGTAGGAAATCCCGAGATCACGCTCGAAGAAATCGCGCGCGGCGCCGAGTGGCGAAAAGCCTTCTTCTGTTGAAACGATGCAGGCGTCGGCTTCGCCGCGTTCGGCCAACTCACTGAAAAGGGGGGGGAAGTCATAGCCAATGGTGGTTTGGTGGCCGTGACTCGATTGGAGGGTGGCGAACACATTCATGCTGGTCTCGTGGTCGTCCAAAGTGTTAGACCACGATGTTCACAAGTCCTACATAGAGCGGCACGACTTGCCGAATCTTGCGCGCCGCGTCCTCAATGTCATGGGATAGGGTAATGAACATGACTTCGCTAAGCGCGTTCAAATGCCAAGGACCGTCTCGTCTCGGCGGGTGATGCGATTGGATATCCCCGATCGAATGGATAGACCAGCACGCCTTGTGTAATGTTTCGCGGATCTCCGTATCTGGTCATGTAGGCGACCAATTGGTACATGTCCTCGCGTTGCGGGGCCGGGTTCCATGCCGACGGCCAAAGTCTCTTGTACTTCGCATCGACGATAGCGACGATCTGACCTCCCCTGCCGACGATGGCGTCCGGCTTGAGTATGCCAAGCGGTACGCCGCGGTCGTTCCGCAGCAAAGGCCGGTGGTTCGCCCCGCGGGTGCCATGGGCTACATCCATTCCGGGCCATGCCCGCCTGAGGGCTGCCAGTACATAGAGTTCCCACAGTTCGGCGACGTCGAGCAGCACACCTTTGCATTGCCCCTCGTCGGATGCACCGGCTGACAGCCCTCGTCGTCCGGCGATGCGGATGGACAGTTCGGCCAAGGGACGGAATCCCGCTGTTATCGGCGCCAGCCTGACCCTGTCGATCTGGGCGGTGGTGGGAACCTTTGGGCGGCATCCGACAGCCCCGACCAGATTTGGCATCAGTTCCTTGACCTGCTCAGGCATCCATTCAGCCTCCCTGCGGGTTCCGAGCCATCTCGATAGTTCCATGGGCCGCCACGATGGCTGCGGCAATTGGGTTGTCCAGCGACTTCTCCCTCCTGACCGACGCGGCCCGGGCAATCCGGCCGCCCCTGAGCCCACTGTGCCCGGAACGTCGAGCCTACCTCTGATCGACTGCCCCGACTCGCGGATGTCGGTCCGAAGTGACGGAAGGCCGTGCCTGGCGGCCGACACGAACGACCGCGACCACACCGACGCGAGCAGCCACGGGACGAACCAGTCATCTTCCATCACTTGCCCGCGCGTCTCGGTCAGGGCGAGGTTGAAGCCCCGGAGAACCACGAGCGGAGCGTTTCCTCGCCGAACCGCGGGCGAATGGCCAGCCTCCGCCCCTCGAACAGCAGGCTGCCGACCGCCCGGCACGCCATGTCCCGTCGGGATCGCATGCGACGACCGGCTCGTCCTCGCGGCCTTCCCTCAAGACGGACGACCAGATCTCCATGCCTTGACGCGCAGCAAAGCCGCCCAAGCCAGGCGGCGTCCGATGGCGACGGCTTAGGCTCGAACGGGGGGGAGCAGTCCTTGGCCGAGAGACTCAATCTGCCTCCGGGAGACGGACAGGAACACAGCCGCCAGACGGTTGATTTCCGACTCCCTGCTCTTCAGTCGAGACCGGAGAGGTATTCCAGTATCAACAGCCGGCGACAACTCCCATGTCTGCTCGACCGGCCTCTTAGCCTTGCCCGCCTATCCACAGGAAGTTTGTTG
>JADJQA010000020.1 GCA_016712985.1 Sulfuritalea sp.
GGCGGTCGGCCAGCAGGGCCGGCGGCAGGGCCAGTTCCGCGCCGAGCGCCGCGCCGCTGGCGGCGCAGATCAGGCCAAACGCGACGCCGTCGCCGGCATCGAGCAGGAAGGCCCAGACGAAACTCGCGATCGCCAGCACCATGCTGGCGGCCCAGGCCAGGATTTTGCCGTGACGCCGGGCCAGCGCCACCCAGCCCGGCAGGGCGATGCCGCCGCAGACAAAGTAGATCACCAGGAACAGGCCCTGCCACTCGGCCAGGCGCAGCACGTCGGCGATGAAGAACAGCACCAGCGTTGCCGGGATCGCCGAAGCAATGCCGCCGACGGCCAGCACGATCAGCAGGCGCCGGAAGCGCCGGTCGGCGAATACCGCGGTCAGCAGGCCCGGCCGGCCGGCCGCCAGCGTCGGATCGGGCGTGGCCGGCGTGCCGGCCAGCGCGGCCAGCGCGGCAATCGCCAGCAGCGGGACGAACACCCAGCCCAGGTGCTGCATCGCCGTCGGCACGTCGTCGGCCAGCACGGACGGCAGGGCGGCGGCCACCACCACGCCGCCCAGCGCGAACATCTCGCGCGCCGCGGTTACCCGCACGCGTTCCTGCGGCGTCGCGCCGAGTTCGGCGCCCCAGGCGTGGTAGTTGATGGTGGCCAGGCTGAAGCCGAGAAACGTGACCGCCAGGGTCAGCACCAGCCAGACGGCGCCGCCATTCGCCGGCGGCGCCAGCAGCGCGACCAGTCCCAGCGCCAGCAGGGGCAGGGCCAGTGCGATCAGGCGCCGGCGGTTGCCCATGCGATCGCTCCATTGCCCCAGCAGCGGATCGATCAGGGCATCGGCGAAACGCGTCAGCAGCAGCACGGCGCCGACCAGCGCCAGCGGCAGGCCGACGCTGTCGGCATACAGCTTGGGAACATGCACATACAGCGGCAGCGCGGCGAAGGCCAGTGGAAAGCCGAGCACGCCGTAGGCGAGCACCTGCCGCGTCTGGATTGCCGCTATGGCGTTCATGTCCGGCCGAGCAGGCGCGCGCGCAGCCCCGGTTCGCGCGTGCGTTCGTCGAGCCAGATGGCGAAAAATGCGCGGGCGAAATCGACGTCGTCGATGCGCCCGGTGAGCCGGCCCTGATGGTAGAACTCCGCGCCGCGCGCCGGCAGGTGCATGCCGACGATCACGTCGCCGCTGCGCACGTCGGGGAATACCTGCTCCAGCGCGACTTTCCAGCGTGCCAGGCGTTCATCATCTGCGGCGCCGAGTCGCTGCATTTCCTGGATGCTGGCGTCGACCAGCCGGCCCGAGGGGATGTCGCGCGCGTAGCGCAACTCGAGCGCATACGGCAGCTCGGCCTGCCAGCGGCCGTTCGGCGCCCAGAGGCTTGCCTCGTAGAGCCGCAGGCCGAACCAGCGCATCTCGCCCTGTCCCTGCACGCGCCAGTCCGGGGGCATTACGGCCCCCGCCGCGCCGGCGGCGAGGAAAATGACCAGGCTGATCAGCCAGGGAGCCAGGCCGGTTCCGGGGATGTGGATCATGTCCGACGCTGCTCCAGCAGGTAGTGGTAGACGTCGGTGGCTCCGGAGCGGAAGCCGGCCTCGCAGTACGCCAGGTAGAAGCGCCACAGACGACGAAAGCGCGGGTCGAAACCCTGCGCCGCGATTTCCGGCCACGCGGCCTCGAAGTTCTGCTGCCACTGCGCCAGCGTGCGCGCATAGTCGCCGCCGAAGGCCAGGCGATCACGTACCCGAAAGTCGGCGCCGGCGGCACGGCGTTCAAACTCCGTGGGCGAGGGCAGCATGCCGCCGGGGAAGATATGGCGCTGGATGAAGTCGGTGCCGCGCCGATAGGCGCCGAAGCGCTCGTCGGCGATCGTGATGGTCTGCACCGCGGCGCGGCCGCCGGGCTTCAGGCAGCGCCCGAGCTGGGCGAAATAGCTCGGCCAGAAGCGCTCGCCGACGGCTTCGAACATTTCGATCGAGACGATGTGGTCGTATTGCCCTTGCAGATCGCGATAGTCGGTCAGCGAAAACTCCGCCAGATCGGCGAAGCCCTTCTGCCGCGCCCTGGCGCGCGACCACTCGAGTTGCGCCGGCGACAGCGTCACCCCGTGCACGCGGCAACCGTACTCGGTGGCGGCGATTTCCGCCAGGCCGCCCCAACCGCAACCGATTTCGAGGATCGTGTCGCCGGGCCTGGGGTCGAGCAGATCGAGCAGGCGGGAATACTTGAGGCGTTGCGCCTGTTGCAGCGTGACGCCCGGATCGGTGCCGAACAGCGCCGCCGAATAGCTCATCGACGGGTCCAGCCAGAGCTTGTAGAAGTCGTTGCCGAGGTCGTAATGGGCGAGGATGTTGCGCTTCGACCCGGCGCGGGTATTGCTGCGCGCCAGGTGCCGCAGCCTGTGCGCCAGCACCGGCAGCCAACTGCCATGCACGGCGCGCGCCAGTTCCCCGCGGTTCCGGGCCAGCAGGGTCAGCAGGTCGGCGAATTGGTCGCTGTGCCAGTCGCCGTCGATCCAGCTTTCGCCGAAGCCGATATCGCCTTCCGCCAGCACGCGCCGGAACATCCGCTCATCATTGACTTGCAGCGTCGCCTGCTCGGGGCCCTGGCCGAGGTGCAGGGTCTGGCCGTCGGGCAGACAGAGGCGCAGGCTGCCGCCCTCGATGTGCTGCAACAGGTCGAGCGCGGTGCGCGTCGCCGGCGCCAGCCCGGCGGACGCTGGTGTGGTCGGGCGCCGCAGTGACGGCAGGAAGGTCGAAACGAGGGCATTCATCGGGTGGTCTCCTGTAGCGGCGCTTGCGGACGGGAATGGAAAACGGCGCGCTTCCACCACAGGCGCGCGGCCTGCCAGTGGATGCGCCAGACGATGCCGAAGGTCAGCAGCGGCTGGCGCAGGACGGCGCGGCGCGCGGCGGCGGCATCAAGCGTTTGCGGCACGCCTTCGAGCGCGGTGGCGAGGACCCGCTCGCCATCCAGCCAGTAGTCGATGTCGACACGACGCCGTTGCGGGCTCAGGTCGAAGCGGAAGCGATAGTCGCCGGCGACCGGAAAGAACGGCGAAACATGGAACACCTTGCGCGCTTGCAGCGTGTCGGCGGCGCCGATCGGGCGCTGGTCGCCGTGGGCGACGAGGTAGTTGTGGCGGTCGCCGAAGGTATTGCTGACCTCGCACAGCACTGCCCGCAGCGCGCCGGCCCGGTCGTGACAGAACCAGAAGCTGACCGGATTGAACACGAAGCCGAGCATGCGCGGAAAGGTTTGCAGCACCACTTCGCCGTCGGCCGTGGTGATGCCCTCGTCGGCCAGCAGTCGGCGAATCCAGGGCTCCGGCGGCGCGCCGTCGCGTGCGCCGCAATCGCGATGTCGCAGCGACAGCGGGCGGACCCGCTCGACGCCGAACCAGCGATTGCCGGCGCTGGCCAGGCTGGACAGCGGCAGCGCAAGGAAGAACAGCGGATAGACGAAGGCATGGGCGGCCGGACTCTGCTTGCCGGCAAAGCGCGCATGCATCACGGTCCCGGTGCAAAGCATCGGTTTCATGCTGCGCTTTCGGCCCGCTCGACGGTCTCGCTGCCTTGCCGTGCCGCCGTCTGCCAGGGCGCCCGGCAGCCGAGCCGGTTGGCCACCGCCAGCGCCGAAACCAGCCCGTCTTCATGGAAGCCGTAGCCGCCCCAGGCGCCGCAGAACCACAGCCTCTCGACCCCCTGGATTGCGCCAAGCTGGGCCTGCGCCGCTATCGCCGCCTGGTCGAACAGCGGATGATCGTAGTCGTAGTCGCCGATCACCGTGGCCGGATCGGGTTCGACGTGCGGATTCAGCGAGACGATCACCGGGGAGCTCACCGGCAAGGGCTGCAACTGGTTGATCAGATAGGACACGCTGACCGACCGGGGCGCGGTCCCGTTCTCCGCACTCATGTAGTTCCAGGCCGACCAGACGCGCGGATCGCGCGGCAGCAGATTCGCATCGGTATGCAGCACCGCGCGGTTGGGCTGGTAGCGGATCGCGCCGAGGATGCGCCGCTCGGCGGGCGTCGCGGCACCGCCCAGCAGGGCCAGCGCCTGATCGCTGTGACAGGCCAGCACGACCTCGTCGAAGCGCTCGCACTCGCCGCGCGGCAGCCCGAGCCAGACGCCATCGACGTCGCGCATCACCGATCGCACCGGCGTCGCCAGGCGCACGTCATCGAGCTGGCCGACGATGTTCTCCACATAGGTCCGGCCGCCGCCCTTGACCGTGTGCCACTGCGGGCGGTCGAATATCTGTAGCAGGCCATGGTTGCGGGCGAAGCGCACGAAGCTGGCCAGCGGGTAGTCGAGCATGGCCTGCGTCGGGCAGGACCAGATCGCCGCCGCCATCGGCAGCAGGTACCAGTCGCGGAACTCGGCGCTGTAGCGTTCCCGCGCCAGGTAGTCGCCCAGCGTCAGTTCGGGCAGGCTGACGCCCGCCGTGGCGCGGTTGAAGCGCAGGGTGTCCTGCAGCATGCGCCAGAAGCCGGGCCGCGCCAGGTTGCGCTTCTGCGCAAACAGCGTGGTCAGGCTCGATCCGGCCCACTCCAGCGCCGGATCGGCCAGGCTGACGGCAAACGACATGTCGCTGGCGACCGTTTCCACCTTCAGGGCGCGAAACATCGCCGTGAGGTTCGGGTAGGTGCGATGGTTGAACACCAGAAAGCCGGTGTCCACCGGGAAGCGCTTGCCACCCACCTCGACATCGACGGTGTGGGTATGGCCGCCGAGATAGTCGCCGGCCTCCAGCAGCGTGACCTTATGGTGCCGAGCCAGCAGCCAGGCCGCGGCCAGTCCGGAGATGCCGGCGCCGACCACCGCGATCTTCATCGCCGGCTCCGCGCGACAGTCTGGCGGACCACCGGTACCGGCGCCGGCACCGGCCGCTGCCGGGAAAGGCGATCGGCGATGCGCAGCATGAGGAAGGTGAGCCCGAGGCCGATCAGCAGATCAAACATTGTGACCCTCTATCAGTGCGTAAGCCGAGTGGTTGTGGATCGACTCGAAGTTCTCCGAGGACACCGTCCAGCAGCCGATGCGAGGCTCGTCCCGAAGCCGCAGGGCGATGTCACGAACCAGATCCTCGACGAATTTCGGGTTGTCGTAGGCGCGCTCGGTCACCCACTTTTCATCGGGGCGCTTGAGCAGGCCGAAGACTTCGCAGGAAGCCTCTTCATCGGCGATGCGCACCAGTTCTTCAAGGCTCATGTCCCCACGCAACTGCACGCGCAGGCTGAGGTGCGAACGCTGGTTGTGGGCGCCGTAGTCCGAGATCTGCTTCGAGCAGGGGCACAGGCTGGTCACCGGGACCGTTACCGCCAGCGCTGTTGCCACCCCGCCGCCGGGCTCGGCCCAGACGTCGATGCCGGCATCGATGTCGAGCAGGCTGGCGACACCGGAGACCGGGGCCAACTTGCTGATGAAATACGGAAAGCGCAGCTCGATGCGGCCGTCGTCGGCCTGCAAGTGCAGCAGCATCTCGCCGAACATCTGCCGCAGGTCGCCCAGCGTCAGCGCGGCGCGCGGCCGCTCGAGCAGCTCGACAAAGCGCGACATGTGGGTGCCCTTGACCTCCGGCGCGAGGCCGACGCTCATGGTCAGCGTGGCCACGGTGGGATGCGCCTCGCCGGAGGCATCGACCAGGGTCAGCGGATAACGCAGGCCCTTGACGCCGACCTGCTGGATCGCGAGTTGGCGGTGATCGAGACTGGCCTGCATGTCAGGCAAGAAAAATCTTTCGGGTGCATTCACGGCTTTCTCCTTGGGGGCAAAGTGTGCTCAGACGGGTACTCAAAGGGTGCTTCACGGTTTCTCGGCCAGCCAGCGGTCGATGCGGGCGTCGGCGCTACGGCTGTCGGGAGCGATCAGGCTGCGGTAACTCTCGATGGGGACGCCGTCGCGGTGGATCGTGTATGTGTCATGGACAAAAGTAAGCCCTCCGAGCTGTCCGGCACAGCCCCAAGAGCTTGAGCCATTCCCGACCAGAATCATCTGGCCCTGGTACTGGAAAAGGGACGGTGCCTTGCTACCGTGCAGCTTTGGAAAGCTACGATCAAGCCAGGGCCGGCGACCGGCGGCGGCAGACGACCACGCAAGGAGCCTGGTAACAGCCAGCAGTGCTTGAAAAGCCGTAGCTAAGAAAGTCATTTTGTCTTCGACAAATTAAAGTAGTAACCGGAATATAGCATGAAAGTCTGCCTTGTCAACAGTTTTGTCGTGGACAATCAGAATTTCTCATGGACAACTTCAACCTGCAAATCACTGCCTAGTCTTCCATGGTGGGCATCAGCTTTGCGGCAGTTGGCGCGGTTGCTCGGTTGCTGCGCCAGATACCAGTCAATCAACGATCCGTCACCTGCGGCAGCGCGTTCTTGATAGCGCACATGGACTTCATGCCAGAGAATAGCAAAATTAATTTTGTCGTGGACAAAAAGATGTCTGGCTGATAAAGTGTTCAAAACGAGGCAAGGCGAATTCCGGTAAATGGTCATACATATTGCAGAGTGGCGAAACACCCCCTCTCACCTTGCGGGAGAGGGTTGGGGAGAGGGGAGAAGCTACTCGCGGCGTTTGGTACGAACATTTCAAGAAATTGCCTAACGCAAGTTGATGACAGGTGCTCTATATGGCGTCTTGTCCAGCCATAGCCTTGAAATCGAGCCGATAACCGGCAGCAGGAGAGATCCAACATGGAAAAAATCGCACTTGTAACCGGAGCAGCGGGAGGTTTGGGACAGGCCGTTTCCCGAAAACTGGCGGCAGCCGGCTGGCAACTCGTTCTGGTCGGCCGGGACGCGGCGCGCTTGCGCGACGCGTACGGTGACAAGCATCTGCAGATCGCCGCGGACTGCTCCAGCGTCGCCGGAGCGCGCCAGGTTTTGGAGCTTGTTCGTGCGAATGGCATGCAGGCGAGCGCGTTGGCGCACTGCGTCGGCAACATTCGGCTGGGCGCCCTGCATCGCATGGCCGAGGCTGATTTCATGGACTGCCTCGGCGCCAACCTGATCAGCGCCTTTCATACCCTGGCAGCCTTTGTAGGCGGCTTGCGCGATGCCAAGGCCGCCGGCGCCGCAGTGCTGGTCTCTTCGGCTGCTGCGCGTATCGGCACACCCAACCACGAGGCGGTGGCTGCGGCCAAAGCCGGGCTCGAAGGGCTGGTGCGCGGCGCTGCGGCAACGTACGCCTCCGCGGGGATACGCGTCAATGCGGTCGCACCCGGCATCATGGACACTCCGGCCGCTGCCGGCATCATTGGCGGCGCGGCGGCCCGCGAAGCGGCCGCGCGTCAGTACCCGCTGCCGGGCATCGGCACGGCCGACGAGTTGGCGGACCTGATGGTCTGGTTGCTGTCGGAGAAAGCCGCGCGCGTCACAGGCCAGGTCTGGTCGCTGGACGGCGGGTTTTCAAGCATCCGGCCGCTGGTCAAGTAGGGCGCCATGGAACAGACGCGATTCGATCCTGATCCCGCTGCAAGCGCGGCAATGCCGGATGAGACGCTGCCACGCAGCGTCGCCATGCTCGGCTACGGAGGCCTTTTGCCTTTTCTGTTCCTCGCCCCGGCCAGTTTTTTCGATGAAAACCACGCGCTTTACTGGGCAGATGGACTGTTTTCCTACGGCGCGATCATCCTGAGTTTTGTCGGCGCTCTGCATTGGGGATACGCGCTGAGCCTGGGCGCGAGCAGTACCGAAGCGGCGCGCGCCCGGCGCGACGCCTGTTTTGCATGGAGCGTGGTTCCCGCGCTGATGGCGTGGCTGGCGTTGCTGCTGCCGCCCCTGCTTTCCAGCCTGCTGCTGATTGCCGGCTTTATTGCCCACTACCGGCAGGATCGGCGCCTTGCCGCGTTTGCGGGCTTGCCGGCGTGGTACTTGCCGCTGCGCTTGCGCCTTAGCGTGGTTGCCTGCCTCGGTTTGGCAGTGGGTGGCTGGAGCGGATTCTGGTCGCACCCCGGGAACCTCCTTCCCGTAGTTCTGACATGAGCCCCTTCACGCAACTGCCAGGATTCACCAGATCTCCGCCCGGACTGGAGCGCGCGATACTGCGTCGGTTGCCCGGTGTGCTGGTGCTGGGCACGCTGGCCTCGGCCTTGCCGTCGCTCGTCGCGCGGATGTTTCCCTGGCAGGGCAGCGCGGTCGAGGTCGCCACGCTGATCACGACCATCGACATCTATGGCATCAGCCTCGCCATCCTGCACTGGACGGTGGTCTTCACGCTGGCGATCGGCGCGTTCACCGTCATGGTGATGAAGGGACCAGCCTACGTAGCCGACGCCTATCCGCTGGAGGATTCGGAGACACCCGATCCGCCAGGGAAACAGGGCCATGTCGCTCGGCCTGTCCGCGCCGCGCCCGCGAAGACCAGGCAGCGGCCATGAACGGCAAGCAATCCGCCTCGATCGCTTCGGCCGTCCCGGGCGGACGATGGTCGAGGCTGGCGAAGCTCGGTGGCATGGCGACAGGCGTCGTCGGCGGCATGCTCGCCGAGAGTGCGCGCCAACTCGCCCAGGGCAATCGGCCGCGTCTTGGCGACATGTTGATGACGCCGGGGAATGCGCGGCGCGTTGTCGAGCAGTTGGCGCAATTGCGTGGGGCGGCGATGAAAGTCGGGCAACTGCTGTCGATGGACGCCGGCGAGTTTTTGCCCCCCGAACTCAGTGAAATTCTCGCCCGGCTTCGCGCGGAAGCCAATCCGATGCCGATGAGCCAGTTGGTCGGCGTGCTTGACGCGAACTGGGGCAAGGGCTGGGATCGACACTTCCAGCGGTTTTCGTTCATCCCCGTGGCAGCGGCTTCGATCGGGCAGGTGCACCTGGCACAGACCAGGGAAGGACGCCGGCTGGCGATCAAGGTTCAGTATCCGGGCGTGCGCGAGAGCATCGACAGCGACGTCGACAATGTCGCCACCCTGCTGCGCATCTCCGGCCTGCTGCCGAAAACGCTGAACCTCGCCCCGCTGTTGCGCGAAGCCAAGATCCAGTTGCACGCCGAAGCCGATTATCTTGCCGAGGGGGCCTGGCTGTGCCGCTATGGTTCGCTGCTGGCCGACAGCCCGGCGTATGTGCTGCCCGAGTTGTACGCCGACCTGACGACGCCGCAGGTGCTTGCGATGTCCTGTCTGGGCGGCGTGCCGGTGGAGTCGCTGGCGGCGGAAAACCTCGTGCCCCAGACGGAGCGCGACCATGTGGCCGGGCTCTTGTTCGCACTGCTGTTCCGCGAGATTTTTGATTTTCGGCTGATCCAGACCGACCCGAATTTTGCCAATTTTCGCTACGACCGCGACACCCGGCAACTGATCCTGCTCGACTTCGGCGCTACCCGCGCCTACCCGGCGGCCATTGTCGATGGCTACCGGCGGCTGATGCTGGGCGCCATCGACTCGGACCGCCCGGCGATGAGCAAGGCTTCCGCCGATATCGGTTTCTTTCAGGCCGACATACAGGACCGGCATCGCCGGATGGTGCTCGACATCGTCGACTGCGCCTGCGAGCCACTGAGTCACCCCGGCGCCTACGACTTCGGCCAGACCACCCTCGCCGCGCGCCTGCGCGAGGCCGGAATGCTCCTGGGCAGGGAAAAGGACTTCGGCCACACCCCACCCGCCGATGCGGTCTTCCTGCACCGCAAACTCGGCGGGCTCTACCTTTTGGCAGCGCGTCTCAAGGCGCGGGTGAACCTGCGCGATTTGCTGCAAGATCAGGCAATGCGGCCGAGCCGCCAGGCGCCTGGAAGACTTGCCGCCGCATGCGAATGAGCGCGCTTGGGAAGCTCAGAAGCCATGCCGCAAGGACTCCACCACCCGTTGAGCCAACTGCCTGCCGCTACGCCATGCGCCTTCTACCTTGCCACCATTGAGCCAGTCTCCGCAGAGACCCAGACCAAGGTCGGCGTCCCAGGCACATCCCCGGCTCAGCGGCGATTCGCTATCGGCATAACGCCAGCGATGGACCGTCCAGGCTTGAGGTACCGGAGCCCCCAGTTCGCCGAAGGCTTGCAGCAGCATTGCGGCGACGCTGTCGGCAGCGTCCTCCAGATGCGCTTCGCTCCATTCAGCGCTGGCATGCAGTAGCCACGTCTCCGCTCCGCTGCGGCCCGGCTTGCTGGTGTCGCGCGCGATCCAGCGCAGCGGCCCGTGATTGACGAAGGCGGCATCGAACCCCAGCTCAAGCGGACCCGCAAAGCGCAGCATGGCTTGCCCAGCAGCCGCGCATGACGACGCTCTTCTGCGCCAGGGCGGCCAACTCGGCGGACAGTTGCCACAACAGGGGCGCCGCCTGCGGCGCAGGGACAGCCACGAGGACCCCCGCTCTTTTCGAAAAGCCTGACAGAGAGGCCGGAAGCCCGTAGCACGGTCGCACAGGACAAGCCTGCCATGCCTGCGCCAATCACGGCGCCACGCGCGGCCGCCTTTACCTCGTTGATCGCCATGCAAGCCGTTTCCCTCTGCCAGTCGCGCAGACAGGCTGCGACAGCGGCCCCGGAAGCGCTTCGCGCAGGTCGCGATCGCCGCTCATTTCATGTTGCGGAATTCCATGACGGTCAAACCCAGACCGATCAGCATCATCACGAAGACAAAAATGGCCCAGTAGAGGAGATCGATCGACATCATGATTTTCTCCCGAGCAATGCAGCCAGCTTGAAGTAGATGCCAAAACAGAAGATCGATGGAATCCAGATCGCCGTATAGATCGCCTGCTCACGGTCCTGCACGACGAACCACAGATACGCCGAGATGAAGAACGATATCATCACGGCCAAGAGGATAAAAAAATCAGACTTCCTGAACATTTGACTTCTCCCGAGGTTTCACTTCTCAAAATAGTCCGCCAGGCCATAACCGATGGCACTCAGCAGACAACCGCTTACCGCCACCGTGCCGATCACCCGTATGCCCGACGAGATGCCCACCGCAAAGGTCTCGGCGTTGATCGCGCCGCTCACCGCCAACAGCAGGCCAAGGCAGCCAATGATGGTGAGGGTGTTGCCGAGCAAGGTCAGCGGGCGGTGGATAAACTTTTCTGTCGCATTCACGTTGGATTCCAGGCAGGACCGGTGGCGTTGTTGTTGCTAAATCTCGAACCCTTCGCGCTGAACGGCAACCCAAACCTTCGTCCGGCTGCCGATCTTCGCCGGCAAGACGCGCCAGTGCATGATGAACGGCGCACCGTCCTTCCTGTAGTTGATGGCCTTTCCTTCGAAGCGGCCCTCGTTTTTCAGTGCGTCGGCCAGCCGGGCGATCACCTGCCTGTCGGTAGCCGGACCCTGCAGGATGCGCGGCGTTTTGCCGATCACTTCGGAAGGGTCGTAACCAGTCAGCGTTTTGAAAGCCTTGTTCGCATAAATGATCTTTGCATCCTTTGTCGCATCGGTGACCAGGATCGAGTCATAACTGTTTTCCGTCAGGACCTGAAGAACCTTGAGACCGACCTGCGCATCCTGCAAAGCTTTTTCCAGGGTAGCGGCCATGGAAGTTTTCCTCTCGTGTTGGTGTTGTGAGTGACAGGTTTGCTTGCCGGACGAGCGCCACCCTTGCGGGCGGCGTCGTGTGTCCGTATGTTGCATTTACACGGCCGACCTCGTCGTGCCGCCCCCTTGTTACTTGGGTAGCACTACGGTGTCGATGACGTGGATTACCCCGTTGTCGGCAATGATGTCGACGCCAGTGACGCTGGCGCCGTCCACCTTGACGCCACCCTGGGTGGTCACCGTCAGCGAAGAGCCCTGAACTGTCTTGACCATTCCCGCTTTTACGTCTTTCGACATCACGGTGCCCGGCACGACATGATAGGTAAGCACCGAGGTCAGTTTGGCCTTGTCGGCAAGCAGTGCATCCAACTGGGCCTTGGGGATCTTGGCAAACGCGGCGTCGGTTGGCGCAAACACCGTGAACGGACCCTTGCCTTTCAGGGTTTCAACGAGGCCGGCAGCCTGTAGCGCGGTGGCAAGCGTCTTGAAGTTCCCCGCGGCAACGGCGGTGTCAACGATGTCCTTGGCATTGGCGGTGGACATCAGGCAAAGCGAAACGGCTACGGCGGAGATAAGCTTTTTCATCATGTTTCCTCATGGAGTGGTAAGTGGGACAAGGTGAGCTACTGGAGACCAAAACAGCACACAACCAGCGGAATAACTAAGCGACAACGTGTCGTTCCGTACCGCAACTGCACCCCTATTGTACTCGTATTTTTTCAAATGAACAGCTATTTTGAAAAAAAGTATTGCACTTGACCTCACAATGACCGGCATTGTCTCTGGTGATTCTGCTAAAATTCGTTTCAAGACAGTTCAATGAGGGGCTTTTATGCCGGACAATCAACAGGCCAGGGCCGAAGCACTTCGGTACCGCAGCGGCGCCGTGGCAAGGCTTACCGGTATCCCGGTGCAGACGTTGCGCGTATGGGAGCGCCGCTACAAGATCGTCGGGCCGCGCAAGAGCACCACGGGGCAGCGCCTGTATTCCCCCGAGGAGGTGGCGCGCCTGACTCTGATCAAGCAGCTTGTCGTCGCGGGCCACGCCATCGGATCCATCGCCGCGCTCGACATGGATCTGCTGCAGGCCATGCGCGACAAGGCCGCGCGCGCTGCCATGGACTTGCCCCGCGCAACCGCTGCCAACGCTACAGAGAAGCTACCACCGGTGCGAGTGGCCATCGTGGGCGACGCGCTCGCCATGCGCGTGGAGCACTATCGCCTGCCGGCTCTGCACGTGGTCGCGACAAGTCCGAACGCAGCGCGTGCCGGCGAAGCCCTGCAAGGGGTGATGGCCGATGCGCTGCTGATCGAGTTGCCGACCCTGCAGCGCGAAACGCCGCGACTGGTTCGTTCTTTGGCGCAGCAAGTGGGCGCCCGGCACGTCGTTGTGGAATACGGCTACGGCCCGCAGCGCTTCGAGCAGGAGTTGCGCTCGCTGGGCTTCCTGCTGGCGCATGCGCCCCTCAATATCGAGCAGCTCGAATCGCTGTGCGACGTCCTGCCTGCGCCTCCGCGAGCCGCCCCTCCCGCTTCATTGCCACCAATCGATCCTGCCCCGCCGCGGCGTTTCGACAATCGCATGCTCGCCGAAATCTCCATGGCTTCTGTGGCCCTGAACTGCGAATGTCCGCGTCACATCACGGACCTGCTGGTACGGCTGAACAATTTCGAGACTTACAGCGCCGAGTGCGAAAGCCGCAGCCCCGCCGATGCAGCGCTGCATCACTACCTGAAGGAGGTGACGGGAAGTGCGCGCGCCTTGCTGGAAGAGGCCTTGGCGCACGTCGTCGCGGCGGAGGGCATTTCAATGCCTGCCTGAATCACTCCAAGAATCCAGCCTTCGCGCCAGCCTTTCGCCAATTCGATGTCGGTGAGTGGCGGCTCAAAGTAACGCGGCAAAATGCCGCGAGCGTCCATTTCCGCCATCCAGCGCTAACACAGTCGGAGTTCGCTTGTCTCGCCGACGCGCTGGCCGGGCGGCGGCGCGTCCGCGTGCCCATGAAGCACGCCATCGCGGACGAAATCGACGGGACATGATCCCCATCCGTCGGCCAATGATGGACGAAATCGGCCATGAACTCCGGCCACGACTTCAGGCAATAGCGCTTGAAATCCGACGACGGAAACGAAAATCCGTGATCGATGCCAGCCAGGAATCGAACACCCTGCCGCGCTTGCTCAAGAAGCATTTGCGCGATCTCCGCGCGGGTCCAGTTCAATGGCTTGCCGTTATTCGACACCGCCGGACCAAGCCACTTCTCGCACATCTCTTTTGGGCGTGCTGAAAAGACCTGCAAGCCCTTCAGGCGGGAAGTCGGTGCTTCCGCGCCCGAGTAATCAATGCCGACGCAGAGGTCGATCATGTTAATGCTTGAGCGATCCGGGAACGACGAGCTTGTTGTTCCGGCTGTGCCATGCGCCAGATGCCGTTTGACTATGGGGCGCACCATCGCACAGAATGGCCACCGTTGAATCGGTTTCCGGGACGAGGTCGCTACCGCCGCTCCACCGGCGCCGGCGTTTTCAGTTCAGATACGCTCGATGATCGTCGCGGTTCCCATGCCGCCGCCGACGCAGAGCACGGCGAGGCCGGTCGCGAGGTCGCGGCGTTCGAGTTCGTCGAGCAGGGTGCCGAGGATCATCGCGCCGGTGGCGCCCAGCGGATGGCCCATGGCGATCGCGCCGCCATTGACGTTCACCTTGTCGGGCGATACCTCGAGCGCCTGCATGAAGCGCAGCACCACCGCGGCGAAGGCTTCGTTGACCTCGAACAGATCGATGTCGCCGACATTCATGCCGACGCGCTTCAGCGCCTTTTCCGCGGCATACGAGGGACCGGTCAGCATGATCGACGGCTCGGAGCCGATCGAGGCGAAGGCGCGGACCCTGGCACGCGCCTTGAGGCCCAGCGCCGCGCCGATTTCCCGCGTGCCGAACAGCACCGCTGCCGCGCCATCGACGATGCCCGAACTGTTTCCCGCGTGATGCACGTGATCGATGCGCTCGACTTCCGGATAGCGTTGCAGGATCACGCTGTCGAAGCCGTACTTCTCGCCCTGCTCCTGAAACGAGGGCTTGAGTTGTGCGAGCGATTCCAGCGTGGTTTCCGCTCGCATATGTTCGTCATTGGCGAGTACCACCAGGCCGTTGATGTCTTTCACGGGCACCACGGAGCCGGTGAAGCGCCCGGCTTCCCACGCCTCCCTGGCGCGGCGCTGGGATTCGACGGCGTAGCGGTCGACGTCCATGCGCGAAAAGCCCCACTTCGTGGCGATCAGGTCGGCCGAAATGCCCTGCGGCACGAAGGCGGCTTTCGCCGCCACCTGCGGGTCGGTCGGCCAGGCGCCACCCGAAGAGAAGATCGGCACGCGCGACATCGACTCGACGCCGCCGCCGACCACCAGGTCGGCCTGGCCGGACATGATCTGCGCCGCAGCCTGGTTGCAGGCCTCGAGGCCCGACGCGCAAAAGCGGCTGACGGTGACTCCCGGCGCGCTGGTGGCGTAGTCGGCATGGAGCGCGGCGATCCGCGCGATGTCGGCGCCCTGCTCGCCGATCGGCTCGACGCAGCCGAGTACCACGTCATCGACCCGCGAGGTATCCAGCGCGTTGCGCTCGCGCAGCGCGCGCAATGCCGTCGCCGCCAGATAGATCGGCGTGACCTGGTTCAGGCTGCCACCCTGCCTGCCCCGGCCGCGCGGCGTGCGCAGCGCGTCGAAAATCAAGGCTTCGGCCATTACAGGCTCCTGCTGATGAGTTCCTTCATGATCTCGTTGGTGCCACCATAGATCCGTTGCACGCGCGAATCGGCCCAGGCCCGGGTGATCGGGTATTCCCACATGTAGCCGTAGCCGCCATGCAGCTGCACGCACTCGTCCATAACCTTGAATTGCAAATCGGTGCACCAGTACTTGGCCATCGACGCCGTCGCCGGGTCGAGCTTGTTTTCCAGCAGCAGTTCGATGCATCGGTCCACGAAGACGCGGCCGATCTGCACCTCGGTCTTGAGTTCGGCGAGCTTGAAGCGGGTGTTCTGGAACTTGATGATCTCCTGGCCGAAGGCCTTGCGCTCGCGGGTGTAGGCCACCGTCCAGTCGATCGCCGCCTCGGCCGACGCCATCGCGATCACGGCGATCTGCAAGCGCTCCCAGGGCAGTTCCTGCATCAGGTAGACGAAGCCGCTGTTCTCGTCACCGAGCAGATTTTCCGCCGGCACCTTGACGTTGTCGAAGAACAGCTCGCAGGTGTCCTGCGCCTTCATGCCGGGCTTGGACAGCGGCTTGCCCTTGGTGAATCCGGGCATCGAGGTATCGACCACCAGCAGGCTGGTGCCCTTGGCGCCCCTGTTGCCAACTGCGGCCGGATCGGTCTTCGCGGCGACGATGACCAGGTCGCACAGGTAGCCGTTGGTGATGAAGATTTTCGAGCCGTTCAGCACGTAATGGTCGCCTTGACGAATGGCCGTGGTGCGCAGCCCCTGCAGGTCGGAGCCTGCGCCCGGCTCGGTCATCGCGATGGCCGCGACCATTTCGCCGCTGGCCATTTTCGGCAGGTATTTCTGCTTCACGTGTTCGCTGCCGTAATGCAGCAGATAGGGCGCGACGATCTCGGAATGCAGCCCCCAGCCCAGCCCGGTGGCGTTGATGCGGGCCGCTTCCTCCATCACGATCACCGAGAAACGCTTGTCGACGCCGCCGCCGCCGTATTCCTCGGGCATCGAGGCGCAAAGAAAGCCGGCGGCACCGGCCTTGGTCCAGAACTCGCGATCGACGTGGGCCTGCTCTTCCCAGCGCGCGTGGTGTGGTGCGACCTCCTGCTCCAGGAAACGGCGAACGCTGTCGCGAAACTGCTGGTGTTCCTCTTCAAACAGGGTGCGCGGAATCGACATCATGGCAGGCTCTCCGTCATTGGATTGGAAGGGCCGGATGTTACCAAGCAAGCGCTTGCTTGACAAGCAAACCGGGCACGGGAAGAATGCGCAGAACCTCCGAAAGCCGACCCATGATCCCGACACCCTCCGTATTGACCGCCACGCATGAAGTCCTGAACCAGGCCCATGCGCTGCAGGACTACAACGCCTATACGAGCAACCTCGCGCTGCAGGAAGCCGTGGCGCGCGAGCAGGCGGGCTGGGCCCACGACTGGCTGATCGAGCGCGGCGCCGAGGTCGGCAGCGCGGAATGGATCGAGCACGGCCGGCTGGCCAACGTCAATCCGCCGCAGTTGAAGCTGTTCGATCGCTACGGCAACCGTCGCGACGAGGTCGAGTTCCATCCTTCATGGCACGAATGCCTGGGCTGGCTCAAGCGCCATGGCTGCGATACCGGACCCTGGGCCGATCCGAAGCCAGGGGCGCATGTCGCCCGCGCCGCCGCCTATGTGATGTTCGCCGAGATCGAGGACGGCTCGCTGTGTCCCACCACGATGACCTACGGCGCGGTGCCCGCGCTGCGCCATGCGCCGGAGATCGCTCGCGAGTGGCTGCCGCTGCTGCTCTCGCGCGACTACGACCAGCGCTTCATTCCCGCCACGAAAAAGCGCGGCGCGTTGATCGGCATGGGCATCACCGAAAAGCAGGGTGGCTCGGATGTACGCGCAAACATGACCCGCGCAGAGCCTGCCGGTGATGGGATCTGGCGCCTCACCGGCCACAAGTGGTTCCTCTCCGCGCCGATGTGCGACGCCTTCCTCGTCACCGCGCAGTCACCCAAAGGGCTGTCGTGCTTCTTCGTGCCGCGCTGGACGCCGGACGGACGACTCAACGAGATCCGCATCCAGCGCTTCAAGGACAAGCTCGGCGACCGCTCCAACGCCGGCACCGAAGCCGAGTTCTGGGGCTCGCAGGGCTGGCTGGTCGGGGAGGAGGGGCGAGGCATTCCGACGGTGCTGGAAATGGGTGTCTACACGCGGCTGGACTGTGCCATCGGCAGCACCGGCATCATGCGTGCCGCGCTGTCGCAGGCGCTGCATCACACGTCCCTGCGTTCCGCTTTCGGCAAGCTGCTGCGGCAGCAGCCATTGATGATGAATGTGCTGGCCGACATGGCCCTGGAAACCGAGGCCGCCACCGCGCTGTCGCTGCGCCTGGCGCGCGCCTTCGACGCGCAGCAGGAGGATAACGATGGGGCGGAAACCCTGTTGCGCCGCATTCTGACCCCGGTCGCCAAGTTCTGGATCTGCAAGCGCTGCCCGACCCTGGTGGCCGAGGCGATGGAGGTGCACGGCGGCAACGGTTACGTCGATGAAGGACCGATGCCGCGCCTGTTCCGCCAAAGCCCGCTGAACTCGATCTGGGAGGGCTCGGGCAATGTCATGTGTCTCGACACGCTGCGCGCGATGGAGCGACATCCGCGCAGCGTCGAGGTGCTGGCGGCGGAGATCGCGCCGGCGCTGGGCAAGGACCGCGCCTTCGACCGCTTCGTGGCAAAGCTGAAGGACGGGCTCAACAATCCGCAGGATATCGAAATCCGCTCCCGCGAACTGACGCAGGGCATTGCCCTGGCGATGCAGGGCGCGCTGCTGCTGTGCCATGCGCCGGCGCCGGTGGCGGAAGCCTTCTGCGCTTCGCGGCTGACGCCCGGTCATTGCGGCGGCGCTTTCGGTACGCTGCCCGCGGCGAGCGATTTCAAGGGCCTTATCGACCGCGCCTGGCCAGGCCCGCAGGCATGAACGGCATCCATCCCGCGTGGCTGGCCGCCACCGAGTTCCTCGACTACGGCGTGCGGTCGCTGGATTTCGACGGTGAGACCGATTCGCTGATGCATCCTTACAACTCAACCAACCAGCGCCACATGGAATACGTGAAGCAGCGCGGCGAGTTCGACGACCTGCCCTACGATGAACTGGTGGGAGACATGGTCCGCATGTATCCGCAACTGGTCGCCTTCAGCGAAAGGCAAGTCGGCGGCGACTTCGACCAAGAAGCGATCGTCCGACCCGCATCATGAGCGTCGGCTTGCGGGCCGTCCCATGACATTGACGGAGGAACCCAATCGGCGCGCCGACATCGTGCGCGCCGCAGGGCGGCTGTTCCACCAGAAGGGCTATGCCGCCACCACCATCCGCGACATCGCCGACGCCGTCGGGATGCGTTCGGGCTCGCCTTTCTACCACTTCAAGACCAAGCACGACATGTTGCGTGCGGTGGTGCTGGAGGGCATGGACAGCATCAACCAGGCGGTGGCGAGCGTCGCAAGCTCGGACGAGTCGCCGCGCGCCGCGTTTGAGGCCATGCTGCGCGCCCATCTCGAACAACTGCTGGGCGGCGAGGGCCGCGATTTTGCCGCCACGCTGCTGCACGAGAGCCGCCACCTTAATCCCGAAGTGCTGGCCGAGGTGGTGACGCTGAAGGATCGCTACGAGGCGATGTGGCAGAAGGCGCTGAAGGACCTGAAGCGCGCCGGGTTGATCGCCGATGACAGTCGGGTCGCGCGGCTGTTGCTGCTGGGGGCATTGAACTGGACGGTACAGTGGTACCGGCCGGACGGATCGGAAAGCGTCGAACAGATTGCACAACAGCTCGCCGGCTTGGTGATCGGCCGACGCACTTGAATCCTTTCCGGATCGTTACGCGGCGCGAAGTCGGCACGCCCCATGATATAGTCTTGGCCGATTCCTTACCCTATTGGATTTCCCTGCCAGGCTGTTGTTCGCTGTCAGCTCAATCGTCAAATCACAGAAGGATATTTTCATGAAGACCACCAATACCCTGGGCCTCGCACTGTTGGCGGGCCTGGCAATGTCCATTCCGGTTGCCAATGCACAAATTGCCGGGCTCGGTGACTCCATCGAGGGCGTCAACCTGTTCGGTCTGGGTGTTGCCGGGGCGCCCGACTACATGGGTTCGGACCACACCAAGGCATATCCGGCCGTTGTCGCCCGTTATCAATTCGAAGGTACTCAGCGCTATATCGCGGTGGTGGGACCGCAGGTGCAGTTGAACCTCCTCAACGATGACACCTGGCGTTTCGGTCCGCAGCTCACTTACCGCGGCAAGCGCGACAACGACGTCGACAACGCCACCGTCAAGCAGATGGTCACCGTCGACGGCGAGTTCGAAGGCGGCGTGTTCCTGACCTACCGTTTGAAGTTGAGCAACCAGATGATGCACCAGATCAACTTCACCGGTGATATCGCCGGCGGCAGCAACGGTACCATCGGCGGCGTGCGCATGATGTGGTGGCAGCCGCTCAGCCAGCAGTGGTTGCTCAGCGTCGGCGCAGGTGTCCAGTATGCGAACAGCAAATGGATGAACACCTATTTCGGTGTCACCAATGCGCAAGATATCCTGCTTTACCCGACCCTCGGTGGTCAGCCCTACAACGCCAGCAGCGGGGTCAAGGGCTTCAACATCCCGTTCGGCCTGTCCTACTTGCTCGACAAGCAATGGATCCTCTCGGCGGGCGCTCGTTACGAGAAGCTCAGCGGCGATGCCAAGGACAGCCCGATCACGGCGATTTCCGGCGATAGCAGCCAGTGGGTCTACGGCGCCACCGCTACCTACAGGTTCTAGGTTTCGCCGCGCGCAGTTCCGGCGCGCAATGCAGTTTCTCAAAAAATCCAGCCCGCTTTGCGGGCTGGATCGTTTCTACAGTTGGCTGGTGATGGGCGATTCGCGATGGCGATTCAGCGGGTCGCGGGATGGCCGGCAAGCTTGCAGGCATCGTCGACGAGTTCCGCAATCCCGGCCACGCCAACCTGGTGATAGAAGCGCCCACCGGGGGCCAGGCGGACGTTAGGCCCCTGCTCGCAGGCACCAAGACAGACCGTGCGCTCGACCGGGAATGCCAACTGGCGTCCGCGCAACTCGGTTTCGAGCGCATCGGCGATTGCGGCGCCTGCACATGCCGGCTTGCCGATGCGGCGATTGACGCACACCAAGAAATGTTTCCAGCCGGTACCCGGGCTATCCGGGATAGCTGGCGTCGCGGGGACGGAAGTGGAATTGTCGGGGACAAGCGGGACCGCCATACGGCGATTTTATATGGAGATCGGTACGATGCCGTCACCGCCTAAATCCACGGTGCGCCCAAACTGTCTGGCGACCTGTCCCGCCCAAATCGCTACGACTTCGCTATACCTTCCGCACTCCTTCACCATATTTCGCCACGGCCTTGTCGGCCGTCAGCAGTGTCAGTCCCTCCACGCGAGCTTGTGCCAAGAGGATGGGGTCGAACGGGTCTTTGTGTAAAGGCGGGACATCGCCCATCGCCACGGTGTGTTCGCTGGCGATCGGCAATTCGCGATAGCCATTCACCAGCAACATGCGCCACAGGCGGCGCGGATCAACATTGAAGTCGGAACGTTCAAGCCCGTTCTTGATGCTGATTTCCCACAAACTGGCGGAACTGAACGGAGAACTGGCATTGACCGAAGCGCAGCGGTCAAGGCGACCCGGAGTCGTGTGCCTGGACTTCCTGTCCTTGCCGACTGCGGATATGCTGCAAGAAGTCGTTAGCGGGCATTGGCCGACCGAACAGATATCCTTGGGCGCTCGAGCACCCGGCCTTGAGCAACCAGTCCGCCTGCGGCAGGCTTTCGACGCCTTCGGCGATGACCTTCAAGCGCAAACCTCCGGCCATTTGCACGATGGCGAGAACGATGGACGCATCGTCCTGGTCCTGCAGCATGTCACGCACGAAGCTCTTGTCTATCTTGAGGCGTCGCACCGGAAGCATCTTGAGGTAGCTGAGCGACGAATAGCCGGTACCGAAATCGTCGATGGCCAGGCTGACGCCCAAATCGGCGAGTTCGTGCAGGCTATTGACGACCGCATCCGGGTTTTTCAGCAGCACGCTCTCGGTCAATTCCACTTCCAGCAACGCGGGGTCAAAGCCGCTGCGTTCCAGCGCGCTCTGGATCGTGGCGACCACGCTGCCATGATGGAACTGCACGGCCGACAGGTTGACCGACATCGTTAGCGGATTTCCAAGCGCCGCCGTCCATTCACTCGCCTGGCGGCAGGCTTCGTTCACGACCCATTCACCAATGGGCACAATCAAGCCGGTCTCTTCCGCGATGGGGATGAAACGGTCAGGTGCAACAAACCCGAGTTCCGGCGAGTTCCACCGTATCAGCGCTTCACATCCCACAATCGAATTCGACACCAGATCGATCTGCGGCTGATAGTACAGATGGAGTTCGCCGCGATGCTGCGCGCCGCGCAGCAGGTTTTGAATCTGCATGCGCTCGGCCGCTTTGTCGTTCATCGTCTGAGAAAAGAAATGATAGGCATTGCGCCCCGCACTTTTTGCCGAATACATGGCGGTATCGGCCTTTTGCAGCAGCGTATCAAAATCGCGGCCATCGTCGGGCAACATGCTGATGCCGATGCTGAATGATGTGTGCAAGGTATGCGGACCGATGACAAAGGGCAGATCCAGGCTGTTCAGAATGTTTCCGGCCACGGTGGCGACCAGGCTGGCTTCTGGCAAATTGGTGAGTACAACAACAAATTCGTCGCCACCCTGCCGACTGACGATGTCGCTGTCACGCAGCAGAGTCGTCAAGCGGGCGGCAATTTGCTGGAGCAGCATGTCGCCAACGTGATGGCCCAGCGTGTCATTCACATTCTTGAAGTGGTCGAGGTCGAGAAACAGCAGGGCGACCTTTGTCTTGCTGCGCCCCGCATTGCTTGCCGTCCTTGCAAAGCGTTCGCGCGCAAGGTTGCGGTTCGGCAGTTGCGTCAGCGCGTCATGCATGGCCAGGTGCTGGATTTGCGCCTGTGCCAGGTGCTGATCGGAGATGTCGGCGATGCTGCCGACCATACGCGTGGCATCGCCGTCGGCGTCTCGCTCCACGACGTTGCCGCGATCGAGCACCCAAATGATGCGTCCGTCCTGGCGGCGCATGCGGTGCTGGCTCTGATAGGCGGCTTTGCCTGCACGACAAGCCTGCAGGCGCTGGCAGACAGTTTGCCGGTCGCCTTCGTGGATCATTGGCACATAGTCGGTTGCCGGGTGCTCCAGCATGGATTCCTGAAACCCAAGCAATTCCACCAGCGTCGGTTGTGTTTCACCAGTCCGGTGGTCAGGTCCCAGTCCCACAAGCCTTCACCGGTCGCGTCAAGCGCATAGCTCAGGCGTCTTTCGCTTTCCTCGATACGCGCGGGCGAGGGTCAGATCAGTGACGTCATTCGCGATAACGAGGATTCTGGATTCGCCGTCGGGACCTTTGAGCGGCTTCTTGATCGCCTGAAAGTGTCGAACCTCACCGGTAACGGCGTTGGTCAAGTCCTCCTGGACGATCTCGGTGCTGCCCCCGGCCATGACCTCAAGTACGTTTTGTCTAAGGAATTCGGCTTGCTCGGCATTGTCGATGAAGTCGGCGTCGTCCTTGCCCACCAAGGCCTCCGTGCTGGTGTTGTACAGGCTGGCAAGCGCACGGTTACCCATCAGAAAGCGACCGTTGGCGTCCTTCATGCAGATGATGTGGGGGTTTTCGTCAATCACGGTGCGCAGCAGGGCTTCGCTTTCCTGCCGGGCCGCCTCGGCCTGCTCCAGTTCGGACAGGTTGATGTCCATGCAGAACAACGGGTGTCCTGGTTTTCGACGTTCAGCACCGTGTGGCTGGACCAGACCGGCACCAGATGGCCCGCCTTGTGGCGGAGCATCAGTCGGCCGGCGGGAATGCCCTGATTGTGCTCAAACATCCAGTGGATCGCAGCGGTAATTTCGCTGCGCATGGATTCGGGAATGATCAGTTCGAGCAGGTTGCCTTGCAGTGCCTCGGCTGCCGTGTAGCCATACAACGCCTCGGTGCCACGATTCCAGTAGGCGACGCTTCCGTCCCTCCGATACCCCTGGATGGCGACGGCGTCGACGTTCTCAAACAGGCGCTGGAACCGGGTCTCGCTGGCGCGCAATGCCGATTCTGCCGCCTTTCTGGCAGAGATATCACGTACCACGGCGAGGATGCGGTCCGTCTCGCCGATACGGGTGACCCGCAAGCTGACTTCAGTCCAGAACAACTCGTGGTTGTCCAGTCGTCGTGCCAGCCATTCAAACGTTTGGGGGCCTTCCGCGACGGCTTTTTGCAGCCAGCCCAGCGCATCGGCTTCGGAATAGGGCGGGATGTTGGCCGACGCATCCTTGAAACTGCTTTGCAAAGCGGTGGCTTCGGTGCAGCCATACATTTCGCACATGCGGCGATTGACCTGCAGCACCTGCCCGGTCGCCATGTCATGAAGGAATATGGCATCAAAGATGCTGTCAAATACACTGCGAAACCGGCTTTCGCGTTCAACCAATCGCTTGAGGTCGGCTTCGCGCCCTCGATCAAAGGCTTCCCGCGACAGGACGGCGCTTGCTCGCGCTGCCAATACCTTCAGGCAACTCTGAATCACACCAGGTTCTTCCAGCGCGTGGCGAAACACCAGTGCAACCAGCCCGGCAACCTTGTCCGCTCCATCGAGCAACGGCTCGCCGAAGTAGGACCTGGCACCCAGCATCACCAGATCGTTGTCCAGCGGAAACAGCGACTGAACATCATCCGTGTAGCACTTTCGAATGTCGCTGATCACGTTTTCGCACGGCGTGCCGGTCAGCGAGTAGACATAACCCTCGTTGGCGTCGGCGCCATCCAGGAAACCGGCTATGACGCGAACATGCCGCGAATCGCCCTCGAGCAGCGCCACATGGGCATAGGCACAGCCGTAGGTGGTCGAACAAAACGCGACAAGATCCTGATAGAAGCGGTCACTCTCCCGTCGGACGACGAACTCGGCGGTTTTGGCCAGCAAAGCAGCCGGTTCAAAGGGTAGTTCGGGTGGGTGGGTCGTTTCGGCGCGCACGGGTCAAGTTTATACGAGTTGCATCTTGCGGTTAGCACTTCACTGCCTGCCGTCTACGGCCAGTGCCGCTGCGAACTGGCGCAACTCATGGATACCGTGGGGTCCAGGGCCGCCGCATCGGGCGCGAGGCCATCCCGAAGAAACAAAGAAAAACGGGAGCCGCAGCCACCGTTTCAGTTCAACGGCCTGCCTGACTCAGGCTTGGCTTTTTGATTGTGCGTCGCGCGTCGCCTCCCGGCACCCGCCAGAGAGGGAGATCGCCGCTGCCGCCGCGGGCTGGAATTCCCGCTGGTAGCGCTCCAGGCTGTTGGTCGAGCCGCAGACGAAGAGCACGTCATCCGGACGCACCGTAAAGCCATTCTCGAACTCGACGAGCACGTCTCCTGCCCGCTCCACGGCAATGACCTTGGCCCCCGTGCGTTCCAGCGCCGGACTTCGCCACGGATGCGCTCCGGCCAGATCGCCGGCGGTCACGCGACTGAACTTGATGCGGTTTCGACGTGAATCACCTGCTCGGCCAGCAGGTGATAGGCAAGTATCTGTCCGGCAACCTGCCCCACCGAAATCGCGAAGTCGGCGCCGGAACGGTAGACCCGCACCGTATTGGGCGTCCGCAGGACCCGCACGATCAGCGGCACCTCGGGCGCGTAGTCGCGCACCGCCGCGGTTGCAAACACCGATTCGCTGTCGTCGCTCAAGGCGAGAATCACGGCACTGGCCTCGCGCACCTTCGCCTGGTCGAGAACGGTCCGTTCAAGCACGTTGCCCACGACATCGACCCCCGGTGCGGCTACCCGGTCAATCACCACACAGGCTTCGCCGGCGTCATGCAGCATTTCAATGACTTTGTGGCCGACTGCGCCGTAGCCTGCGACCACGATCGGGCCGGTTCGGCGGATCGGCATGGCCATGCGTTCGACTTTTTCCAGATTGGCGTGCAATCCCACCGCAACCAGAATTGCCCCCGGCTCCACTTGCGTCTCCGGCCCCTTGGTCGTGGTAAACGCGCCCCCGTGCCACTGCCCGATGACCGACACGCCATGCTCCTCGCGCAGACGCAGATCGCCGAGCCGCCCGCCGGCCAGCGGGCTTCCCGCGCGAACCCGGAATTCAGCCATGCCTACCCTGGTGCCGAGCAGGTGCATCCCTTCCGCCGGCGGGCTGATGCGGGTGCTGGCGCGGGAGGCCAGCGCGGCGCCGAGCACATGCGACGGAGTGAATACTTCGGTCGCGCCAATCTGAATCATCGGCGGGCGGTAAATCGCTTCGTCGGCCAGCGCATAGATCGGGCCGGCAAAACCGAACTCGCGAACAATCAGCGTGAAACTTGCATTGGCGTAGTCGGTCGAATTGACGACCACCGCCCGCGCCTGATTGACGCGCGCCAGCGCTTGAGGATCGTCGGCCAGCTTGCCGAAAACCACGTCGTAACCACGATCGCGCAGACTGCGGGCGAGTGTCATGTCCTCTTCGAAAATGACGAAGGGGCTGTTGGTGCTGTTGAAGTCCTCGACCAAGGACTCGATTGCCGGGCCGTAGCGGTAGAACAGCACTTTCCCGCCCATCGGCGGTAGCAGATGCTGCAAGCGAACCTCGAACCGCTCCTCGAAGTAGGGCAGGACGAATATTGGAAAGATCAGGAAGACGAGAAACTGGCCCATGAACTGGCCGACGATCACGAACATGGCCACTGCCGGATGGTCCCAGTGGCTGTCGCCACCATAGCCGGTGGTCGTTAGCGTTTCGGATGCCCACTGAATGCTTTGCAGAAAGGTGCGGGGACTGCCTTCGAGATGCTCCATCCCGAGCATGTAGATGGTGCCGAGAACCAGCACCGCAGCCGGCAGTAACGCAAGCAGCGCGAGCAGGCGCTTGGTTGACCGCTTGAGTTTTGACAGCATGTTATTCGGCTTTTGAGATCAGCATCCCCGAGTATCCTCGGCGTTCGCCGACAGGTCAAACGCCGGTGCACCCGGCGTCGGCGTTAGAATCCGCCAGTATCGTGCAGGCATGGACACGCCCTGGGTCCGCTGACGAGAGCTGCCACTATTGGCGAGGAGGCGACACTTGGCAAGCAGCGCTGAAACACCCGATGCCGCCCCCATGGTTCGATTGTTCCACGCCAGCCTGATCTGGCCCCTGCAACTGGAGCCGCGGGCCTCCGACGAAGGCAGCGGGCGACATTGGGAGGTCCTCGAGAACATGAAGGGGCAGCCCTGGGGCCTCCTCGACGACGAGTTCACCGACGATCCGACACAGTTCAAGGAGCGTCACTATCGCGAATTCGTCTCCTTCCTCCCCTACGTCCAGCGCCTGCTCTACGGCGACGGGCGTTCGCGGCGTCGCCCGCGGAGCGATGCCCCGGGCGACTCTCCGATCCATGTGTTTCGTCGCAAGGATGTCGCCAGCCTGCGCCTGACGCTGCGCCCCGGGGCAGACCCGCTCCACCTGCACATCGTGCACCTCGACCTGTACTTCTTTCAGGACCTGGATCTGGCGGTGCTGAATCTGGAGCTTCGCGGGCATGAGCTGCCGCTGTCGACGGTGCGCGAGATTCTCTTCCGCTTCGGCCGTGCTTACCCGTCAGGCTGGGACGAGAAAGGGGAGGGACTGCACAACGCGCATCGCGCCGAATGGATCGGAACGCAGGGAGAAGTGATAGCGGTTTCCGATTCCGAACGCCGCTCGAAATACCTGGAATATGCCTGCCAGCATCGCAGCCCGTGCATTTCCGAGCACTGGGCAGGGATGTTGCGGCCGCTCGTGCTGGCGCACTCGGATGAACCCGGAGAACTGCGCTACCGCCTGATCGAGTATCACCGCATGCCGGCGATGGTCTATCTGGGGCTGGACGACCCGCGCCGCCTGAGCCGCGAGGACTGGGTGCGCGTTGGTCTGGCCACCCTGTTGCACCCCGACGATGCCCTGGCCGCCGACGAACCGAATGTCAGGGATTTCGAGCAGCGCTATTGCCAGGATCGCTTCTGGCATAACACGGATGCCGGTCCGAACACCCGTTTCATCTGCACGGGAAATGCCCTGACGGTCGTTGGCGACGCCAGTTCGGCATTCTTCATCGATGCCGAGCGCGGCGTGCTGGCCCAGTTCCGGCACCAGTACTTCCAAGTATTCCTGATTGCGCACCTGCACCGCGCCGCCTTGCTGGTGTTCTCCGACATCCTGGTCGGCGCGGTGAACGGCCTGAATATCCGCAGGGACTCTTCCGTGCGCCGTTTCAAGCGTCGCATCCGAGCCAATTTCGAGACCTTCCTGCGCTTTACCCACCGCTACTGGTTCCACGAACTGTCGGAGCGGCCGCATGCGCAAGCGCTGTTTCGCCTGTGTTCCAATCACCTTGGCAACGATGAACTGTACGACGAGGTTCGTGACGAAATCCGCGAAATGAGCCAGTACCTCGACAGCGATTCCCAGCGCCGGCAATCCAATACCGTCGTCAGGCTGACCGTGATTACCATCCTCGGGCTGATTGCCACGGTAACCACCGGCTACTTCGGCATGAACATCATCCCCTTCGGCGAAGGCGCCCCCGTCGAAAAGCTCTTGCACGGAATCGTCGCGACGCTGGTGTTTGTGTTTCTGGTACTGTTCGCCGTGGCCAGGTCGAAACGACTGTCTGATTTCCTCGAAGCCGTCTCGGATGAAAAAATGGGCCTGATGGGCAAGCTGAGGGCCTTGGGACGCATCCTGCTCCCAGGTGGAAGATCGTAGCGGCCGCTGATTCCCGCGGACGGCCGGACTCTACTCGAAGTAAGTCCGGCCCTCCTCGAAGCGCGCGGCAAACCAGCCGTTCTTCAGGCTTTCGGTGCGCACCTTGCCGCGACTGCTGGGCGCATGGACAAAGCGCTTGTCACCGATGTAGATCCCGACATGCGAGTAGGATTTGTTGCGGGTGTTGAAAAAGACCAGGTCGCCCGGACGCAGTTGCTCTGCCGGTACCGGTTTGCCCTGTCGCGCCAGATCGGCGGCCGAACCCGCGAGGCGCATGTCGACCGCCTTCTGGTACACATAACTGACCATGCCGCTGCAATCGAGTCCGGCCTCCGGGTTCTTGCCGCCAAACAGGTAGCCGGTTTCAACCAGCCCCAGGGCAAACAACACCACCTCGTTGGCCTTGTCGTTGATGGCGCCCGCGGCATTCGCCGTACCGCCACCGCCGACATTTGAAACCGCGGGCGCCGACGACCCCACGCCATAGGGCAATACACCGCAGGCGTTGAGCACCAGCGTCGAACTGGCAAGCAGGGCGGCAAGCGAATAGCGCGACGTTGGCATGAAAGCAAATCTAATCCGCTACACTGATACCCATAAACCCAAGCAAGGTAGAAAACCTCATGCAAATCCGCGCCGCCGTCCTCAGTCAGATGGAACTACCGCGCCCCTATGCGCAAACCCGGCCGATCGCCATCGAGACCGTGAACCTCGCCGCGCCCGGCCCCAATGAAGTGCTGGTCCGCATCACGGCGGCCGGCCTGTGTCATTCCGACCTTTCGATCGTGAACGGCGACCGTCCCCGGCCCATGCCGATGGCGCTCGGCCACGAAGCCGCCGGCATTGTCGAGGAAACCGGCCCCGGCGTGACCGACCTGGTGCGCGGCGACAGCGTCGCTCTGGTTTTCGTCCCGAGTTGCGGCCATTGCCTGCCCTGCCTCGAAGGCCGCCCGGCGCTGTGCGAACCCGGCGCGGTGGCCAACACGGCGGGCACCATGGTCGGCGGGCATCGGCACCTGTCGCGTGCCGACGGCACGCCGCTGAACCACCAGGTCGGCGTTTCCTGCTTCGCCGACCATGCCGTGGTCAATCGCGGCAGCCTGGTCAAGGTGATTCCCGATTTGCCACCCGATGTCGCGGCGATCTTCGGCTGCGCGGTGCTGACCGGCGTCGGTGCGGCGATCAATTCGGCGCAGGTTCGCGTCGGACAAACCGTGGCCGTGGTCGGCCTCGGCGGTGTCGGCCTCTCCGCGGTACTGGGCGCCCTGGCGGCCGGTGCGCGTGAAGTCATTGCCGTCGATACGCTGCCCGCCAAACTCGAAACCGCACTGGCGCTGGGCGCGACGCGCGCCTTCCTGGCCTCCGATCCGGAAGTCGTGGCGCAGGTCAAGGCGGCGACCAGGGGCGGCGTGGATGTCGCCATCGAGGCGGCCAGCTCGGTCGCGGCGCTCGATATCGCCTACCGGATGACGCGGCGCGGCGGCACCACCGTCACCTGCAGCCTGCCACCGCCCTCGCACACCTTCAATGTGCCGGCGGTGAATCTGGTCGCCGAAGAGCGCACGCTGAAAGGCAGTTACCTCGGCTCGGCCGTGCCGGCGCGCGACATTCCGCATTACATCGACCTGTTCAAGGCCGGCCGGCTGCCGGTGGACAGGCTGATCACGCATCGGCTGCGTCTCGACCAGATCAACGAGGGCTTCGACCGCCTGGCCTCCGGCGAGGCGGTGCGCCAGGTGATCCTGTTCGATTAGGCGCTACAGCAGCGCCGCCGCCCGGCGGAATTCCATCCTGGCCATCATCCGCGATGCCATGTTGCTGGTGAAGGAAATTGCGAACCACTGCGCGTGCGGATGCACGAACAGTGCCGTGCCGCTGATTCCGGACCAGGCCATCTCGGCCGCGACGCAGGGCATGGCCGCAGGACCCCAGTCGAGCCTGACGGCCAGCGCGAGGCCGAAGCCGAAACCGGAGCCGGTATAGGCCAGCGGGCCGTCCAGCCCCGCGGGAAGCTGGTTGCGGCTGATCGCCTGAAACAGGGCCGGCGACAGCAGTCGCTCCCCGCCTTGGCTTCCGCCATTGGCCAGCATTCGCGCGAAGCTGGCGTAGTCGCCGAGCGTGGACACCAGTCCGCCGCCGCCGCTTTCCATCCATGGCCGGCCGTGCTGCCGGACGCCATAGCCTTGCACGCTCGCCTGCCACGCCGTATCGGCAGCGTAGGCCGATGCCAGCCGCGCCTGGTCGGCGGCAGGCACTGCTGAAGCCGGTTTCGTGCATGCCCAACCGCCCGCGCCGCCGGCACGCCACGACCGAGCGCCCACCCGCCAGCAGCCCGGAGCCCCCAAACCCCGACCCAAAGCCTCCACTGCCCGCAGGCGGCAACGCCCACGGCCGGCGCGCGCGAGCGCCGCCGCGGGCGGGGGGGGCCCCCACCCCCACGCGCACCGCGCGCGGGGCGCGCCGCGCCCACCGCGCCGCCGCGCCGCCCGACAGCCCCCCCGCCCGGCCGCGCCCTTCGCAAACCAGGCGATCGATGCTGCTGGTCAATCAGTCCGCCACATTCAGCCGCCACGCACCGGCCGGCAGTTTCTCGATGGCGGCGGCAAGCTTGACGCGCGTCATGGCGCCGGGATTCATGAATCCCATGCCGCCAGCCGGCAGCTTGTACATCAGCACGGCTTGCTCGAAAAGTCGGGTGAGATTCGCCAGTCTTTCATTGGCGCCGCTCGGACGGGGTCCGGAAATCCAGATCGCAACAGTGTCGCCGCCGTCAAAGAAGAAATCGGCCCGAGCGGAAAGTTGTGTTTCACTGATGCTCGTCGGTGGCGTCGCCGAGCCCTCCGGGATCAAGCTCAGTTGCGTTTCTCCACGCTGCGGAAGGTAAGCGCTTAGATCGAGCCGGGTTTCGATTTCGATCCGGGTAATCGAAGCCGGCGCGAAAATCTCCGTTTCCTGCGCCAAGCCGATGATCAGGGTGCGGCTGGAGAACATCTGGCCCGAGCGCTTGAAACTCTCCAGAACTTCCTGAATGCCGGCGCTGTCGGTCTGAGTGAAGCGTCGCCTGCGATTGGCGGTGGTGGTGATATTGATGGCGATCGACATGACCTGGCTCCCTCAGAAAAATGACGATGCTTTCATCTTAGCGTATTGAAAGCGGATTTTGGCGCGCTCAGAAGGACTTGTTCAGCAAGCTATCCGGATTTGTTTGGGCCATTGACACCGCCGGTAAACAGGCGCGGCAGAAAAGCCGGTGACGCATGAGTTTCCCTTTTCCTGAATTGAAAGCCTTGGGATGCAGCATGGCAATATGCACCAAATCCGGCGGGCCGGCGATAGAAACTGAATTGCGGCAATCCGTCTTCGGCAGGCATTTGGCGGCCACTGTTCGATGGCAGCGGAATGCCTGCCGGGCAGAACAAACTCGTCGCTCCACGCCCATTTGAGATCCAGAGGCCGGAATTGGTGGCGTTGGTGACGCCGATTGGTCACGAGCGAGGAATGCAAGCGCCGGTGTTGCATCGCCCAAGAATTTCCGTATACTGTCCGTACAGAAAACGGAGGTCGTCATGGGCGCCACAATCAAGGAAGAACGCATAGAAATCCGTCTCGCGTCCGCCGAGAAAGAGCGAATTCGGCAAGCGGCTGTGCTCTGCCACCAGAACGTCAGCGAATTCGTTCTCGGGGCCGTACGCCACGCAGCGGATGAAACCCTGGCCGAGCAGACGCGTTTTGTGCTGCCCGTCGATCAGATGATGGCGTTTTACGCCGCGCTGGATCAGCCGGCAAAGTCGATCCCCCGGCTGAGGGAACTGCTCAAGAAGCCCAGCGTTTTCGAGAACAAATGAAGCTGCCGCTGCGGGGTCCCGAACTACTCACCGAGACCCACGACGTGGCTTCATTTGACTGCGGGAATGATGACCTGAAGCGTTTTCTCCAGCGGCACGCATTGAACAATCAGCGCAATCAAAGCGCGCGCACGTATGTCGCGTTGCGCGGCGAAACCCGGGTCGTGGGGTTCTACACGCTGGCGGCGGCATCCGCCGAGTCTGATGTCGTGCCGCCACGACTTGCCAGGGGTCTGGCAAGACACCCCATTCCGCTCACCCTGCTGGCCAGGCTTGGCGTTGACTCGACGGAGCAGGGCGCAGGCCTGGGTGCGGGGTTGCTGAAGGACGCTTTCAAACGATTTCTCCGGGCGCAGGCCATCATCGCGGCTGGCTCTCGTGGTACAGGCCAAGGATGAGGGAGCCAGGGCGTTCTTATCGGCATTTCGGGTTTGTCCCCTCGCCGATCGATCCGTACCATCTTTTCCTGATGACAAAAGAAATTCACGAGGCCATGCGCTGGGTGCGTCATCTGCCCGGCTCAACCCATGCCATTACACACAAGTCCTCCGTCATGAGTAAGCTCGCATGGTGACCGTAATACCTGAGTGCCGGAGTCTGGTATACCCTTTGCTTGCCCATCCTTCTTTTACATGGAAGGATGCGATGATGACGTGGGCGGAGGCAGAATTTGCCGGAGCGGACCTGGGTGACAAGCGGTTGAACCGGAGATTGATCAAACTGACGGAAAGTTTTGCCGACAAGCCGACGGCAAGCATCCCTGGGGCCTGTGGAGACGGGAGCGAAACGGCGGCGACCTACCGCTTCTTCGATCAGGCGAACAACGCCAAACGTCCACTGGAGTGGGAGACGATTCTCGCGCCGCACATCGAGCACACGCACGAACGGATGCGGCAACATCCGATTGCGTTGTGCTTGCAGGACACCACTGAACTTGACTTCCATGGCCAGGGGATCGAAGGACTCGGCCCCTTGTCCTTTGAGGCCCAGCGCGGCATGTATCTGCACCCGACCTACGTCGTGACACCGGAACGGGAACCCCTGGGAGTCACCGATGCCTGGATGTGGACCCGACAGACCAAGGCCGCTGATGGCAAGCGTCCCGGGCCGTGCGAGAGTCTGCGCTGGATCGAAGGTTATGAGCGGATTGCGCAAACCGTCGTGACGATGCCGGAAACCCGCTTGGTGTATGTCGCTGACCGGGAATCCGACATCGTTGGCCTGATGCGCCGCGCACGAGACCTGGGCTATCCGGCGGATTGGCTAATCCGCTCCCAACACAATCGCACGTTGCCCGATGGCGGCAAGCTCTGGGCCGAGGCGAGCGCAGGCGAGCCTTTGGGAGAGATCGAATTCACCCTGCCGGCACGTCCCGGTCAGGCCGAGCGCAGGTTGCGACAGGCGGTGTGGGCGGCGCGGATCGCTATACCGGATGGTGTGGGGGGTGTGCTGGAGGTGACGTGTGTCGTTGCCCGGGAAATCGACCCGCCTGCCGGCGTGAAACCCGTCGAGTGGCGCTTGCTGACGAATCGGGTCGTCAGTGACTTTGCCGCTGCGGTGGAATTGATCAGTTGGTATCGCTGCCGCTGGGAGATCGAGATTTTCTTCAACGTCCTCAAGAACGGTTGTCGTGTCGAGGCTTTGCAACTGGGCAGCGTCGCGACGTTGGAACTGGCGCTGGCGGTATATATGGTCGTGGCCTGGCGTCTGGCGCGTCTTGTGCGTCTGGGGCGCACCCATCCGGACTTGACGGCCAGCGCACTGTTCACCGAGACCGAATGGAAGGCGCATACATTCTCGAAGAAGCCGCCGTCAAACCCAACCCTGCGCGAGGGGTGATTCGGCAGATCGCGAGCTGGGCGGCCTTCTGGGACGCAAGGGCGATGGCGGCTGGCGTCAAGACCCTCTGGCTCGGGTTTGCTCCCCTCGCGATCGTCCAGGGCTTTCCGGATGACAAATGAAATTCACGAGGCCATGCGCTGAGTGCTGTAATCTGCCCGGCTCAATCAGAAACGAACACGGCCCGTATCGAGTTCGTAGACGGCGCCGATCAGTCGCATATGGCCTTCACCCAGGCGGGCCTTTGCCTCCGGGGTTTCGAGCAGTTCGCGCACGGTTCGTCGCACATTGGCTTCGACGGCGGAACTCAGCAAATCGGCCGGTGATGCCTTCGGGTCAAGCGCGTCCAGCGCCGGGATGATCTGTTCGAGCAGGATCTCGATGCGGCCGCCTTGCCGGGTGCCGTCGAACCTGGCAGCGACTGCCGCCTTCACGGCGCCGCAGCCTTCATGCCCCATTACGACGAACAGCGGGGTATGCAGATGCAGAGCGGCATATTGCAGGGTGCCCAGGATGGAGGGGCCAAGCACGTTCCCGGCAACCCGGATGACAAAACAGTTCGCCAAATCCGGCGTCGAAAACGAGTTCTGGCGGTACCCGGCTGTCGCTGCAGCCGCGAATCGTGACGTAGGGTTGTTGCCCTTTGGCAAGATTGGCCAGAACCTCCTTCTGCACGGTCGGAAAGCGCGCCTGGCCATTCACGAAGCGCAAGTTGCCGGCTTTCAGGCGGGCGAGGGCTTCCTCGGCGGTGCATACGGGTTCGACAGTGTGGTCGGTACTCACGATACGCAGCCTTCTGTTATCGGGTTGCGGAACAAAACGCCCTGGATGCCGTGCCCACCGGCAGCCTGCAAGGTGATAGCCTCAAGGTCCGATGCATGCCAGGAAAGAGCCAGGCGGATTGAAACAAGAGTCTAATCTCGAAGAAACCGTTGAGCGACACAGACAGATGATATTGCGTCTTCTGGAAGGGGGTTCCGTCGTCGTCTTGACGGGCGCCGGCCTGAGCACATCGAGCGGAATCCCGGATTACCGGGACCGTGAGGGCAACTGGAAGCAGGCGAAGCCCATCGACCACAACGACTTCCTGCGTTCGGCGAGCGCGCGGCAACGCTACTGGGCGCCGAGTTTTTTCGGCTGGTCAGCCGTCGGCCTGGCGAGCCCGGGCCGCGGCGATCATTCCCTGGCGCATCTGGAAGGTCTGGACCGGATTGCCCTGATCCTCACGCAGAACGTGGATGGATTGCACCAGAAGGCGGGCAGCCGATCGGTACTGGAACTCCATGGCGGGCTGCATCGGGTGATTTGCCTGGCCTGCCGCCAGGCCTATCCGCGCGCCCTGGTCCAGGAGTGGCTGAGCGAGGCGAATCCGGGCATTGCCGCCGAATCCGCCCGCGCCGGCCCGGATGGCGATGCCCATATTGCCGAGAGCCTCCATGTCGCGTTTTGCATCGCGGACTGTCCATCCTGTGGCGGGGTACTCAAGCCGGACGTGGTGTTCTTTGGCGACAGTGTGCCCAGGGATCGGGTCGGCGCCTGCATCGACGCCATCGACGCCGCCAGCGGACTGCTGGTGGTCGGCTCCTCCCTGATGGTCTGGTCGGGATTCCGCTTTGTCGCGCATGCCCACGGGCGCGGCAAACCCGTGATGGCGATCAACCTTGGGAAGACACGCGCGGACGACTTGCTGGACGCAAAAGTCGAGCAGGATTGCGACGAGTTCCTGCACCGGCTGCGGATGCGCAGTTCGTAACTGCCGTGAGGCCGGGCGCTCTGCCTTAATGGATCGGACGGGGATCCGCGACTTACTTTTCGGCGGGAATCTCGCGCTTGCTGCCGTCTTCATTCAGCGCAACATAGGTCAATTGCGCTTCGGTGACCTTGACCACCACCGGATTCGCCGGATGGCGCTCGGCGAACACCTGAACGTCCACGGTGATCGAGGTCCGGCCGACCTTGACCACTTCGGCGTAGAAGCTGACGATGTCGCCGACCGAGATCGGCTGCTTGAAGAGAAAGGAATTTACCGCGACCGTGGCGATGCGGCCGCGCGCCAGGCGTATGGCGGGGATTGCGCCGGCGACGTCGGCCTGCGCCATGACCCAGCCGCCGAAGATGTCGCCGTTGGGATTCATGTCGGCCGGCATCGGCACCACCCGCAGCACCGGCTCGCACCCCGGCATCTTCGCGCCTTCATGGCCCATGGCCGTTCTCCGTCGTCTATCAGGCCGCCAGTATAGAGTGCGGGAGGGCGCCTTGCCGTAGCACCGTCGCCGTCCGCAAGGGATACCGTCTCCGGCTGAGCCGGAGACATAACTTTTCGAAGCGCAAGAATCGGGTGGCGCGGCCTGGTGGCATCCCCGATACTGGGAGCCTCGCCCGAAAGCCACGCATGACTTCCGCCAGTCTCGCCCGCCTGCTGACTCTCTCCGCCATCTGGGGCGGCTCTTTCCTGCTGATCCGCATCGGCGCCCCGGCGCTCGGCCCGGTACCGTTGATGCAGGCGCGCGTGCTGCTCGCGGCCCTGTTCCTCGCTGCGGTCGCGCTGATGTTGCGCAGACCGCTGGCCTGGCGGGCGCACTGGCGCCATTACCTGTTCATCGGCTTGTTCAACTCGTGGAACCCTTCGCCAACGCGCATGGCAGCATGTGGGCGGCCAGCCTGCTGATGGCGCCGGCACTGCTGGTGTTTCCGCCCGCGGCGGCGCCGACGGCGGGCATCGTCGCCCTTGTCGCGGCGCTCGGCATGGTCTGTAGCGGCGTCGCCTACCTGCTCTATTTCCACCTCATCGACGACATCGGTGCCGCGCCGGCCCTGACCGTGACCTTCCTCATTCCGCTGTTCGGTACGCTCTTCGGCTGGCTCTTCCTCGACGAGGCCGTCGGCTGGCACACGCTGGCCGGCGGCGCCTTCGTCATCGCCGGCACCGCGCTGGTCACCGGCTTTTCACCGCGAATGCTCTCCCTGCGCAGCGAGGCGGCCAATGTCTGATGCGGCACGGGAAAGCTCGCGCGCGACTGACGGCGGCGAACAGCGGCGCCAGTACGCGGCAGTCGCCCGCGCCATCGGCTTCATCCGCGCCAATGCCGCGCGCCAGCCGGATCTCGCCGAAATCGCGGCGGCGGCGAAGCTGAGCGAATACCACTTGCAGCGGCTGTTTTCCGCCTGGGCCGGGCTGTCGCCCAAGCGCTTCCTGCAATACCTGACCAAGGAGCATGCGCTCACTGCTCTGCGCGCCTCGGCCGGCGTGTTCGACGCCGCTCTGGATGCGGGCCTGTCGGGACCGGGCAGTCTGCACGACCTGATGGTCAGTTGCGAAGCCCTGACGCCGGGCGAAATCCGCACGCAGGGCGCGGGCGTGGAACTTCGCCACGGTTTCGCCGCGACGCCACTGGGCGAGGCGCTGTTCGGCTGGACCAGGCGCGGCGTCTGCCATCTCGCCTTCTGTGACGACGACCAGGATGCCAAGCTGGCACTTCTGCGCAAGGACTGGCCGGCGGCGAACTTCGTCCGCGACGATGCCGGTGCAAGGTCACTGGCAGGCCGCGTCTTCCCCGCCGTACCGACGTCGGGAAAGCTGCATCTCCTGCTGCGCGGCACCAACTTCCAGATCAAGGTCTGGGAAGCCCTGCTGAAAATCCCGCCGGCGGCGCTGGTGTCCTACGGCCGGCTCGCCGGACATCTCGGGCAGCCCCGGGCGGCACGGGCCGTCGGCTCGGCGATCGCCGCAAACAGCATTGCCTACCTGATTCCCTGCCATCGCGTAATCCGCGACCACGGCAACTTCAGCAACTACCGCTGGGGCGTCGAGCGCAAGTTCGCGCTGCACGCCTGGGAGCTGGGGCGTTGTGAAATCGCCCGGGGATAGTTCGCCGGCAAGCGATGCGGATAGCAGGCAGCAATCGGCCATCAAGAGCCATTCAGTCCAGAAACTCGGTTGAGTGCTTCAGATT
>JADJQA010000021.1 GCA_016712985.1 Sulfuritalea sp.
GATTGCGGACGGTCATGATCCGGGGGCACTGACGGCTCGTTGCCTCAACGGTCTCATGACGTATGGAAGTCCTCCGGCCGCTTGATGCTCCATCGTTGCCGTCCGGCCCAGACTTCTATAACCAACAAATTGATCAATCAACTCCCGCGCTGTTTCGCTGGGAGTTGCCCGGCAGGACAAGCAAGGAGGTACTGATCCCGTCAAGACAATTCGATCCTGACCCCGTTGGCCCCTTTAATTCGTGATCCTGAAGACAACCTGTTTCGTCACGAAACTGAAAGCCAGGATCTCATGGCGCCAGCCGTAGTTTTCGGCTGCCTCTTTGAACGCCCTGAATTCGTGCTCCTTCCATCCAGGGTAGCCGATACATTCATCGAATACGATGACCGTTCCGGGGACTATTTGCTTGCACAAGAGGTCGAGTATCGTTCGTGTGGAACTGTAAAGATCGCAATCGACGTTGATGAAGCGGATCGGGCCCGCTTCATCGCGAATGAAGGCCGGAACGGTATCCTCGAACCATCCCGCATGTAAATGAGCATTCGCCGGCACTTTCGGGAGGATCCCTCCTGTCGAGTAGCTCCCTTTTTCTTCATCACACCAGGCCTCGGGAATCCCCTCGAAGCTGTCAAATCCGTGCACTGCTCCACTTACCAAAGCTGCGATCTGGCGAATGGACTTCCCTTGATAAACCCCGAACTCCAAGACCAAACCCTGCAGTTGCGCGCCATCGATCGCCAGTCGAAAAGTCCGGGCGGCACTTCCGAGCATGGTCGGCAATGGATCGCCAAGCGACTTGATATAGTTCCATGCCTCCAGATCCGCAATCATCGATTCGCTGCCGTCCGTTGCGGCAAGGCAGGCGGCAGCTTTTTCGCGGTCACCCATATAGTCATGCAGCACGCCCTTGGACAATCGATAAACATTGTTGCCGGGTTCGAGCATCACGGCCTTCTCCATGCAACGGACTGCTTCCGGCATCTCCGCCGAATCGAGCAGGAGCGCATGCAGGTTATAGAAAGCATCGGCCGAATTCGGGTCGAGTTCCTGGGCTTTCCGATAGTGCCCGATCGCCTCTTCCGAATCCCCGATCTCGCTCAGGGCAACGCCCAAATGGTTGTGTGCCGCGGCGTAATCGGTTTTGAGGGAAATGGCTTTGCGGAACCATTCGACAGCCTTGTCGGGTTGCATGCGTTCCTGATACAGAACCCCCAGGTTGTAGGGGATTTGGGCTATTGACGGGCCCAACCTGAGAGCGTGTGCAAAATTCTCCAGGGCGCCCTGCACATTTCCCATTCGATTGAAGAGGTTTCCCAGATTGCAGTATGCCTCGACACAAGCGCCATCAATGCTCAATGCCTTCTGATAGCTGGACACCGCCTTTTCGCGTTCCCCCAATTGGTTGAACGATATGCCAAGCTGCAGATGGACCGATCTTTGGCCGGGTCGTGATTGGTCCGCCTTGCCAAGCAACTGGATGGCCCTGCCATGATCATCTGCATGCTGCGCGACCATCGCGACCAGGTACAGCGCCTCGAAATGATCAGGGAACGAATCCAGTATCGACACGTAGATTGCCGATGCCAGTTCCACTCGGCCGGCCTTGTGCTGCTGGATTGCGTACTGAATGGCTGCCTGCAGGTTGGCCTTATTGATACTTGGCATCTGGGAACGCTTACAAGGATAGGAAATCCAACAGGCTTTCGCGGAGTATCGCTGACGCCGGGTGTAACCGTCAATCGCCGATTTCCGGTCGGCAGCATGGTCGGCCGCAGCCTCGCGAACTGTCCAGCTTCACCGCGGCGGTGCGTGCCTTGGTCATTTTCGAAAACCGCATTGCGATCCTGTCGGAATACAGCAGCGGCGCGCGACAGCGCATCGACGCCGCCGGCCAGCACCAGTTGCGAACACCCGCTCTGGCAGGTTGCGCGGCTTGAGGAAAGGCGTGCGCGCTCCGTCGAAGACATGGACAGGGGCGAAAGCGGCCACGGTCAGGCCGCGCGGCGCAAGGCTTTCGGCGCGCCGGCCCGCTCCGCGGAAAAATCCTGGGCAAAATCATCGACGGCGATCGCTTTGTCGCGCAGAACGTTGCGGCGCAGGACCACGGCGACTTCCGCGGCGGACAGGATGCCGGCTTCCTGCGCGTGGCGCAGCATTGTCGCCGCGTCGCCGGCGCCGACTCTTCCGGCCTTCTCGGCGGCGCGCAGCCTGGCCTCGATGGGTTCGGCGGCCAGCGTCGCCTCCAGCGCCAGCTCGATCACGCCGACAGCATCCATCTCGTCGCGTGGCACGTACATGCCCTCGGTCAGCCGGTCGCGGGTGGCCGAAGGCTCGATCAGCAGCTTCGCCACCTCGTGGCCCAGCAGGTCGGAGGGCACCTCGTAGGGGCGACCGAGGGGGAAGATGTACCAGTGCAGCAGCGCGGCGATGAAGCGGTTCGGGTAGTTGGAAATTACGCCCTCGAAGGCGTTCTGCATCTTGAACATGGCGTCCCAGACGGCCCAGTGCAGCAGCGGCGCATCCGCGGCCTGGCGGCCTTCCGCCTCGTAGCGCTTGAGGGTCGCGGAGCACAGGTACAGCAGCGACAGGATGTCGCCCAGGCGCGCCGAAAGTTTTTCCTTGCGTTTCAGATCGCCGCCCATGACGAACATCGAGACATCGGCAAGAAAGGCGAAAGCCGCCGAGAAGCGCGTCAGTTGCTGGTAGTAGCGGCGGGTTTCGGGCGCCACGCCGGCCGGCGCCGCGCCGAAGTTCGAGCCGGTGAAGGCCATGCTCCAGGAGCGGAAGCCGCGGGTCCAGATGAACCACAGGTGGCTGAACAAGGCCTTGTCGAAATCGCGCAGGCCCTGCGCCGCGTCGGGGTTCCGCGCGGCCGCCATTTCCGTCAGCACATAGGGATGGGAGCGGATCGCCCCCTGGCCGAAAATGATCAGGCTGCGGGTCAGGATGTTCGCCCCCTCGACCGTGATCGCGACCGGAATCTGCTGGTAGGCGCGGCCCATGAAATTGTTCGGGCCGAGGCAGATGCCCTTGCCGCCGAGGATGTCCATCGCATCATTCACCACCTGGCGCGCGCGCTCGGTGACGTGGTACTTGACGATGGCGGAAACCACCGAGGGCTTTTCGCCGAGGTCGATGGCGCCGGCCGTCATGGTCCGCGCCGCGTCCATCATGTAGGTGTTGCCACCCATGCGCGCCAGCGGTTCCTCGATGCCCTCGAAGCGGCCGATGGCGGTCTTGAACTGGCTGCGCACCCGGGCATAGCCGCCGGTGGCGCGCACCGCCAGCTTGGCCATGCCGGTGTTCGACGAGGGCAGCGAGATCGCGCGCCCGGCCGCCAGGCACTCCATCAACATGCGCCAGCCCTGCCCGGCCATCGCCGGGCCGCCGATGATCCAGTCCAGCGGCATGAAGACATCCTTGCCCGAGTTCGGCCCGTTCTGGAATGCCGCATTCAGCGGGAAGTGGCGGCGGCCGATATTGACGCCGGGGTGGTCGGTCGGCACCAGCGCGCAGGTGATGCCGAGATCATCGCTGCTCTTGTCACCCCGTTTGCCGAGCAGGTTCTGCGGATCGTGCAGGCGGAAGGCCAGGCCGAGGATGGTGCAGATCGGGCCCAGCGTGATGTAGCGCTTGTCCCAGGTGCCGCGCATGCCTACCACTTCCTTGCCCTGCCACATGCCCTTGCAGACGATGCCGGTGTCGGGAATCGACGCGGCATCCGAGCCGGCATGCGGATTGGTCAGCGCGAAGGCGGGAATCTCCAGCCCCTTCGCCAGGCGCGGCAGGTAATGGTTCTTCTGCTCCTCGGTGCCGTAATGCAGCAGCAGCTCCGCCGGGCCGAGCGAGTTCGGCACCATCACCGAGACCGCCGCCGCCGAGCAATGCGTGGACAGCTTCTGCACCACGGCCGAGTGCGCATAGGCGGAGAATTCCAGGCCGCCGTAGCGCCGGGGGATGATCATGCCGAGGAAGCCGTTTTCCTTGACGTAGTTCCAGGCCTCCGGCGCCAGGTCGTGGTGGACCTGGGTCGTGTCCCAGTCGCTGACCATCGCGCAGAGCGCTTCGCATTCGTTGTCGAGGAAGGATTGCTCCGCGGCGGTCAGCTTCGGTTGCGGATAGTCGAGCAGCTTTTGCCAGTTCGGCGTGCCGGAGAACAGTTCGCCCTCCCACCAGACGGTGCCGGCTTCCAGCGCCTCCTTTTCGGTTTGCGACATCGCCGGCAGGAGCTTCTTGTAGACAGCAAAGATCGAGCGCGTCAGCAGCACGCGGCGCAGCGGCGGCAGCAGCAGCACGGCGGCCACGGCGGCAAGCAGAACAAGCAACCAGGTCATGGCAGTCTCCTTGAATTGAAATCGGTCAGGCCGCGCGCCTGGCGCGCGGCTTTCTCACGGGTTTGGCTTGGATCCGGGGAAGCAACTCGGGCAGCGGCGCGCGCAGGCCGCCGATCAGGAAGCTCATCAGGCGGGCATACAGCGCCTCGGGATCGGAATCGTCGATCGGGCCGAGAATGCGCAGCGCGTCGGCACCGGAAATCGCGTAGGACATCGCCCCCATCATGAAATGGAAGCGCCAGAGGAACTCCTCCTGCGGCACGTCGGGCAGCGCCTTGAAGAAGGCCGCCTTGTAACGGGCGACCACCGCCGCATATTCCTCGGCGAGGAAGTTGCGGACAAATTCCGAGGGCTCGGTATAGGTGCGGCCCAGCAGGCGCATGAAGGTTCTGCCGCCGGGGCTCGCGGCCGCCATGCGAATCGCCACGCCGAAGAAGGACTCGACGATCTGCCGGGGTTTCAGCGGCGCGCCCGCGGCTTCGGCTTCCAGCGCGTCGAGTACCGCCAGCCGCTGCTCGTTGAGCCAGGTCAGGCGGCGTCGAAAGACTTCTTCGACCAGCGCCTCCTTCGAACCGAAGTGATAGTTAACGGCGGCAAGATTGGCTTGCGCCCCGGCCGTGATCATGCGCAACGTGGTCGCGTCGAAGCCGTGTTCGACGAACAGGATTTCGGCGGCATCGAGAATGCGCGAGCGGGTATCGGCTTCCATGGGAAATACACCTTTGGCAAACGGCAGTTTGAAACGAACGTTTGAATAGTGCCATCCGCGGTGCGCGCCTGTCAAGCGGCGTCGCTCGGGATTCCTCAGTCCGCCCGTGTCGATGTTCGCTTGGCCGAACTATTGATACGCAAATATCCCGCCCATCAGGCTGTAAGGATTTCAGTCGCGAGATGTTGGGGGCTTCGCCCGCTTGACCGATCTACAATGGACGCCATGCGAACGACCTATTACGACGAGGACGACATTCTGGTCATCCATCTCTCGGACAAACCCGTAAGTCGCGAGGTTTCGCAGGACTGGAACACCCATATCAGCTATGCCGCGGATGGCACGACCGTGGAGATCGTGCTGCTGGATGCCAAACAAAACGGGGCCTACCCGTCAACGGTGGAACACGCCATCGCCGCCTGAGTCGATCTCCGCGGACAGGCGAGAGCAACGGTACAGCGCATCCATCGGGAGCAACTTGCCAAGCCCCTTGCCCTGCTGCCGCCGATCGACGCCCAAGCGAGCCAGGCGAGCCGCTGGTACCAGCGACGCCGAGCGCCTGGCCGGCTTCGCCCACCAGGCACGAGCCCGACGAAATCGCGACGTGGACGCCTTTACGCCATACTTGCCGCCAAGGAGAATCGCACCATGACGGAAGATGTTGAAAACCTTATCCTCGAACACTTGAAAGCCTTGCGCAACGAATTGGGCGACTTTCGCGCCGATACCTCCGACAACTTCATGCAGGTGAAAGCCCGCCTGCGGTCCCTCGCGGAACGCCTGAGCCTCGCGGAAAAGGGCATCGCCAACATCCACGGCGACCATGCGCTGATTCAACTGCGCCTCGACAAGCAAGGCGACAGGCTCGAACGCATCGAGAAGCGGCTGGAACTCATACCAGCCTGATCGCCTGGCCACAAGGACCGGCCCATGCACTGGCTGCTGCGCGAAGCCATCCAGCAATACGTAAGCTGCATTTTTGCGGGGCCGGCTGTTGCAATCGAGATCTGATTCGGAAGGATCAGGCCGAGGAAGCCAAAAACCGTCTGCGGGCTTTGATCGAGGAAGGTTTGGCGTCCGGTCCGACGCTTCCGCTTACGCGGGCGGACGAAGACGAGTTGCTCGCCATCGCACGCGGCGAGATCGATTGAAACACGCGCGTCTTCGCCCGCAAGCCATTGTGGTCTGTCCCGCAATGTTTCGCAGCGCTATGCGCCGACCTGGCTAAGCAGCGGAAAGCGCTCGGGATGGCGGATGGACTCGATTGCCAGGTCGACGTCCAACTCAGGCCAGTAAAGGTGATTCGGAGATGGGAGTTCGACATGCAGAATCTTGCCTACCGCCGCATCACGGAACCATGGAAATTCCGAGAACGGCAGGGGAAAAGCTCTTCATCAGTCAGCAAGACCCAGAAGCCATGCCGGGAGATGTTGGTTACTTCAACGGAGAAATGCTTGCGCCAGGCGCTGCGAATGTCATTTTCATGCTCCTGAACGAGGTAAGGGCTTCGCTGATCTCCCGCCGAGACAGGCCGGCGTGCTGCGCCAGCGCAACAGTCGGCCAGCCAGAACTTGGCCTCGCCGTTTTGGCCTTGAACATGCACATGCATTCTCGGCTCTCGCGAGAAGAAGTAAAAAGCGAAAGCCACCCCCACGAAAAAATGGTTGGACTCATGGTCAAAATGATACGCGCCAAGCCCCTCGGCGCCTACCTGCCAGTCTTGTACCCCGTTCAGCAAACGTTTCCAGCGGGATGCAACGCGCTGGCCCCGACGATACGGCGAGGCTTGTTGCGGGAAAACCACAAAA
>JADJQA010000022.1 GCA_016712985.1 Sulfuritalea sp.
TTCATCCACATCGTCGATTCGATGTTCAGCCAGCATGCCAGGTGGCTCAAGGTGTACCGCCAGATTCCTGGCGCCGCCCGAAATCGCCTCGCTCAACATCCTGCTCAGCTCCGCACGTCTGGCGCCAGGACAACAATGTGGCTTCTCGCATCGGGACCCCGGACCCGTCGAACCCGTGATGAACAAGGAGGCCGACATCATCCGCGTCCTATCTGCCGCCGGACGCCAACACACTTCTCCGGGTCACCGAGCGAGTGCCTGAAGAGCCGCAACCTGGTCAACAATCCTCGTCGCCGGCAAGCAGCCTGAACTGCAATGGCTGGACATCGACGCCCGCGATCAACCACGCCGGCGCCGGCATCGGCCTGTGGGAGTGGGCGTGCAACGATCAGCCCGGCAGGCCGGACATCGTGCTTTAGCCGCGGCGGGCGACGTGCCGACGCTGGAAATGCTGGCAGCCATCGACCTGCTGCGCCCAGATCGCGCCGGATCTGAAATGCGCTTCATCAACGTGGTCGACCACCAGTGACCCTGCAACCCCGCCGAACACCGCACGCAGCTTGTCAGCGAGTTCGACTCCTGTTCTGCCGACAAGCCGATCCTGTTTGCCCTATCACATGCCTCGCTTCGATCCATCGCCTGACCTACCGGCGCACTAATCGACAATCTGCACGTGCGTGGCTACCACAGGAGGAAGCACCACCACCGCGCCCTTCGACATGGTGGGCGCTGAATACAACTCGACCGCTTTACACCTGGTCATGGATGCTTGGCGAACCGGGCGCAAAGCTTCAGTCACGGGCAGTGCACATCAAACAGCACTATGCGCGACAAGATCAACCAGCACACGGAACACATCCACCGGCACGACGAACCAGCCGGAAATACGCGACCGGAAATGGCCGGTCCGGAGGGGAAATTTGAACGACAATCCCTGCTGGCGCTCAGGCCCTGGGCCAGCAATGTCTGGCTCGATAACCTGTCCCGCACGCTGCTGCAGGATGGCACGCTGCAACGGCTGATCAGCGCGGACGGGCATCGACGGCTGACATCCGATCCGCCTGCATCTTCCAGAAGGCCCTGGCCGACAGCTCTGGGCGCAAAGATCTCTGAACGCCTGCGTGGTCTGGAGTCCTCGGAGCGAAAGCCGCTACGAGTCGCTCGTCATTACCGACATCGAGCCGCCTGCGACTTGCTGCGGCCGGCCTGTATCCAGCCTGGGCCGCTACCGGCTATGTCAGCCTGGGATGTCGCCGGCCCTGACGCGTCGAACCATCGCCGCCGCACAGCGCTTGCGCCAGGCGGTGGCGCGCGACAACCTGCTGATCAGCGGTGCCGGCCACCTCCGCGGGTGCGCGCCTTCGAACAATTGACCGCCGCCGGCATCGGGAAAACGTCGCGCTGATTTTTCACTCAGACACTACGAAGCCGTGGCCCAGGCGTATGTGCGCAGGGCGCGGCGCTGGTGCAACTGCGGCGGCGATCCGCAGCAACTGCGTCTCGGTAGCCAGCGTATTCTCAGCCGCGTCGATACCCTGGTGGACCAGCGCCTCGATGCCCCTGGCGTCGCCCCGGCGCTCAAGGGCAAGATGGGCGTGGCCCTGGCCAGGTGCTGCTACCACCGCTATCTGGAGATTTTCACGGCCCGGCCTTCGCCACGCTGACTCGGGGCAGGCATCCGGCCGCAAACGCCGCTGTGGGCCAGCACCGGCAGCAAGAATCCCGCCTACAGTGACGTGCTGTGGAGGCGCTGATCGGTGCGGAAACCATCACGCTGCCCGACGCAACGCTCGCGGGCATTCCGCGACCACTTGGCCGCGACCGCCAGCCTGATGACCGGCATGGACGAGGCGCAAGCCCACATCGAGGCGTTGGCGAAACAGATCGACCGATCGCCGAAGTCGGCGAAACCCAGATCGACGGCCTGCGCCTGTTTGCCGGAGGCGTATCAAAATCCTGCTCAGCGGTCGGATAGCTCTTGCGTCGCGCCGGCCGCGAGGCTGTGGCATGCCCGCCTGGATTCGCCGGACGCAGGTAGTAGCTGGTCCGAGCGGGCGCACCGGGCTTCCCCGCCGAGCCGACAGCGCGACGACGCTGGTAAAAGCGCGGCGGGTTCGCGATCTTCGATCTCCAGCAGCCGCTCGAAGGCGGGCAGCTCGCCGTACAGCGCCAACGAGGGCAAAGTTGGCATTGTTGAGATCCTCGGCAACGAACCTGTCGTAACCGGCATAGCCGCCCCAGCCCGCCTTGAGTCCCGCGTAATCCTGCCGCAGCGCTCGAAGGGCAAGTCAGCCTTGGCCTGGCGCTGGTCAGCGGCGGATCGATCGGTTTCATACGGGGCGTGAAACTTCTTGCGGAAATCCCTCATCAGCCCGGCGAAGGCCGCCTTGCGTTGCCGTTGCGCCTCCGAACGCGGCACGTTGGCCGGCGTCGCCAGGACTGGCCAGCCAGCGCCGCATGCCTTCGTTTTCCACCGCCGTGGCGAAGGATTCGTGAACAGCGAATCGTCCGCACGAATGATGCGGTGCGCCAGTTCATGGAACACGGTGCGCGCCACTTCTGGCGTACCAAGGCGCAAGAAGGTGTTCAGCACCGGGTCATCGAAGTAGCCTTAGAGTCGAGTACGCGGCACCGCCGACAAAGGTGTCGTAACCCTGCTCGCGCAGTTCCGCGGCCAGGGCTTCGGCATCCTGTTTATCAGTAGCCACGATAACTCACGCAGCCGACCCACCATGCACCAACGCATCGGCACCAGCAAAGCTCGGCGCGGCGAACACATTTCCACACCACGTAGGGCGCCCGAGATCCGCGTAGCTGCGATAGCTGTTGTTGTCCGCAGGCCAAAGTTCGCGGCTGGCGAACTCGCGTATCACATGCGTTCTAGCTTGTTCTTCAGCGCCGGATCGCCGGCCGGATTGCCCAACACACCGCTGATCGGCTGGGCGGCGCGCATCACGGCGACGTGTCCGCCGACAGCCTGGGCATAGTAACCAAGGTTGTCGCAACCTGGCCAGCGAGGCGGCCAGCCAAGCGACCAGCGCAAACGCCAGGGCGGATTTCCTAAATCTGTTCATCATGCAGGAAACGGCCGGTCTCCAGGAATATCGCGATCTGCGCCGCGCAGCGCCGCGGAGCAAGCATCTCCGAGTGCGCCACCGGCAGTGCGATGCAGCCCGCGGCGCCGGGCAGGCGCGTTCTCCGCGAGAGCCACCACCCGTCGTTGGGGCGCGGTGCCGGGCACCACGCGGCCCAGACCCACGCTGCGCGTGCCGGCGAGGACGCCGATTTCCATGGCAGCGCGCGGCGCGGCAACGATGCCGGGAACGCGAGACAACCACTCGATGATGGAATGCTCACAGCGCGGGCATGCCCGCCATTCCCGGCCAGACGTCGCGCGCAGTGGCTGTCGACGCAGGGCGTGCCGAGCAGCACCGCGCGGCGCAGGCGCAGATCTGGCTCATGCCGCAGCATTTCCAGGATGACGAGTCCGCCGAGACTGTGGCCGACAAGATGGATCCGGGCCGAGCTGCCCGGCGCAACCTGGGCCGCGATATAGCGTTTCAGCCCCAGCGCGTTCTGCGACAGCGTGCCCCCGCACACTGGGGTAGCCGAAGCGCAGCACACGGTAGCCACGCCTTAGCAGCCAGCGGCGTGCAAAGGCGAAGACCGCGGCTGGCGTCCATAGACCAGGCACCAGGATTGCCGTTTCCGTCATGAGGTTTCCTTTCTCGAAACAGCTTGGAGCCGCGAGGACGCCAGGGGTTCCTCGTGGCCTTTGCTGCCAATGCCGCTGTGTGCGGCAGGCAACAGACGCGGCAATCAGCTCCGCGCATTCTATCAAAGAACTCGCATGCAGCTTGGAGTGACTGTCGGTCGGAAGTCCCCCGCGAGCGGGGTCATCGCTGCTCACCCTGCCTGCTCAGCGCCCTGGAAGTCCTGTCGCTGCACGGAATCCCGGGATCTGGGAGTTGAAGCGTACGGCTCATGCAAGTCCGCACGCCGAGGACCCCCAGGCCGCCCGGAACGAAGCACTCCTGATTCGCGATAGCGACTCGACCGGTGCCACAAATAAGGAGTTTGAGATGAGCCTGAACATGACTGGAGAAAACCGGACGCCATGCAATGCGCTACCGGCCGCATCGCGCCACGACGCCGCCCGTCATCACTTGGGGGCAATGTAGTCGATCCGGCGCGATGACCCTTGAGGCGCAGCTATCACGAACGCGCCCCCCGGAAATCGGCAACGCCTTCCTGATGACAGGGCGCATTCCGCGAACGGACCCTGCCTGCGCCCGCTGCAATGGCGGTCTATCAGATCCCCGCAGGTTCTACAGACAAGATCCTCAGCATGTTTCTGTTGGTGCACCGCTACCGTTGCCGTTCGTGGTCTTGCGGCTGGGAGGGACTTCTACGCGCGACCGAGCATTCGCTGCCGGATGGAAGTCGCGAATCCGAGTACGAGGGAGCAAGTCACGCACCGGAGCCGTCACGGATGGCTCCGTTGGTGCCGTTGGTGCCGTCGGAAAAGCGGCGATGATGAACGATCGGGCCAGTCCGGGCCCAATGATTGTCCCGGCATGGCGGCACCCGTCCGGACTTCCGCGGGCGGGCATGAAGGACGGGAGCGCGCGCGAATCCCCGCCTTTTTCAGGATCGACCTGTGCATAAAGACCCCGCGTCACGGCGCGGGGATGATGCCGGGGGCCTTGATTAGTCGCGACCTTTGTCGTGCTTGTTGCTTGTTGCCTTTGTCGTGCTTGTCGCCGTTGCGGTTGTCGTTCTTTCCACGGCGATCATCATCATCATCACGACGCTGGTCGCGGCCCTCATCCCGACGCTCCCGATGCCGTTCCTGGTAACGCGGAACATATTCGCGCTGATACCAGTTGTTCTGCACGAAGTAGACCCGTTCGCCGCAGGCGCCGTACTCGTGGCAGTGTTTGCGCCAATTCTTGGCGTGACCCGGAGGTACGTGCAAATAGATCGGCGGCGGCGGCGCCACCACGACACGCTGAATCACTATTGGTCGCCGATAAATCACTTGTGGCTGAGGATAGTCACCGATATCGATTCGACCATAGAAATTGGGTTGCCCGATGCTTACCGATACGCCAACGTCGGCGGCAAATCCGGGGCCGTGACTGCGACCAGTGCCGCCGCGAGCAGTAAACGTTTCATGCTGGATCTCCTGTTCAAGTCTTGCTGTTGAAGGCGCAAGCGCCTTCATACGATCACATTGCCATTGCCATTGCCGCGCGTTGCCAGGCGCATGGTGGGCGATACATCGCTGCACCCTGCGCCTGGCAATCGCCAGTCGCCCGGTCGTCGTCTCAGCGTGCCGGGACAATGACCACGGTATCGCCGGTCGTCGTTCCCCTGGCGCCGGTGCTACCCCTCGCGCCGGTGCTGCCGGTTGCGCCCGTGTCGCCGGTGGCGCCGGTGTATCCGGTTGCACCTGTACCTCCGGTCGCACCGGTATATCCGGTGGCGCCGGTGCTTCCGGTTGCCCCGGTGCCTCCTGTTGCGCCGGTGTATCCGGTACTACCCTTTGCCCCGGTGTCCCCCGTTGCGCCTTGCGGTCCTGGCGGACCCGCGGGAAGCGAAAAGCATGCGCTCAATGTCATTGCCATCAATGCGGCGACGGTCAGTTTTGCATATTTCATGATGATTTCTCCTAATGGGCTTGCGAGAACTGCCCACGCCAACGTGAGCAATCTTCCAGATTTGATCAGCTTCTGGCGGAAACAATCAGCGATGGCAGATCAGGCCGGCGCTACTGCGGGAGCGGATCGGCAGTGGTCTCCACGCATCACCGTCAGCGATCAGGCTAGGCGAACCAGGCAAGCAATTCTGTGCGCTGGCGCGCATAGCGCGGTCATTGCCGCGTGACGGAGATATGAAGCGCGTTTCAGGCCTGTCGGCTGAACATCCGGAGCCGCCTGATCGCGAACTTCTCCCCCTTAGGCGAATCCCGGCAACGGACATACCGATTGCAGGTGAGGGAACACTTCCTCTCCCCTTGTGGGCTAGCGTATGCACACATCTCCCCGTCATTCCGGCGCAGGCCGGAATCAGTGGACGGGGACCGCAAAACATCGATTTACCCTGTATGTCTTGGCTTTCTTGCCGAAGACCGTCCCGAAGTCCATCGCCTCAGCCCTTCTGGACCCCGGCTTTCGCCGGGAGACGGTGCCGTTGAGATGTGTGCATACGCTAGCCTTGTGGGAGAGGGGCCGGGGAGAGGGCGCGTGACGAAGAATCAACGGCTTACCCCTCTCCCTAACCCTCTCCCGCAAGGGGCGAGGGAACTTGTGTGCATACGGTACCCGCATGGGGACAGGGGAGAAGTTTGCGTGCGGCTTTTGGTACGAACATCTCAAAAAAATAGCCTTATGTGCGGTAGAGCACAGACGCGAGTCGCTTTCCCGCCTATTCTGTGCGGCCATATCGAGGGCAGGAAATTGATCTGCACCATGGTCAAGCCGCCTTCGACTCAAATTTTTTTAACAGAAAGGAACCGTTGTCATGTCAAAAAGAGACGCCTACATCGAAAAGATGAAACTTCAGCTCGACGAGTTGAACGCAAAAATGAGCAGGGTCGAACTCAAGGCGAAAGAGGCCAAGGAAGATGCGCGCGACAAATACAGGGAAGAGATGGACAAACTGCGTGCGCAATCCAAAATTGCGGTCGCCAAGCTCGATGAAATAAAGGCGGCGGGAGAAGACTCCTGGGAAACCATGGTCGCCGAAATGGAGAAAGTGCGTGACGCCTTTACGCATTCCTTCAATTACTTCAAGTCCCAGCTCTAAGCCGCGCACTACAGCCACCCCAGCCGTCATTCCGGCGCAAGCCGGAATCCAGCGCGTACGGCTGTTCTCTGTGTCAAATGAGGTTTTTTGCGCAACGAACTGGACCCCGGATCGGGGTCCGGGGTGACGTTCCTCGCCGGGGTGACGAGAGCGGCAGTCACGAACGGAACGTGACCGCCAGTTGCAAACGCAAGCCCGTGCTACGAGCAGCGTCGATTCTGCCGATGGCGTACCATGCTCGCCAGATGCGCCAGCCAGGCGCCGGGAGGAAGCATGACAAGCCGAAAAGCAGCCAAGACATCCAGGCCCGAATCCATCGTGGCCCCACCCGGCCCGGTCGCCACGGCAGAAATTGTCCCGGATACCTCGTCATCCTTTCCCATCGTCGGCATCGGCGCCTCCGCCGGCGGGCTGGCGGCCTTCGAGGCTTTCTTTTCCGGCATGCCCGCCGACACCGATCCCGGCATGGCGTTCGTGCTGGTGCAGCACCTGGCGCCGGACCACAAGAGCATCCTCACCGATCTGATCCAGCGCTGTACCCGGATGCAGGTCTTCGAAGTCGAGGACGGCATGGCGGTGCGGCCCAACTGCACGTACATCATTCCGCCCAACCGCGACATGGCGTTTCTCAACGGCGCGCTGCAATTGCTCGAACCCTCGGCGCCGCGCGGCCAGCGGCTGCCGATCGATTTCTTCTTTCGCTCGCTGGCCCAGGATCAGGGCGAGCGGGCAATCGGCATCGTGCTTTCCGGCACCGGCAGCGACGGCGCGCTGGGGGTGCGGGCGATCAAGGGCGAGGGCGGCATGGTGATGGCGCAGAACCCGGAGTCCACCGAGTTCGACGGCATGCCGCGCAGCGCGATTGCCACCGGCCAGGCGGATTACGTGCTGCCCCCGGCCGAAATGCTAGCCCAGCTCATCGCCTACGCGACCCACGCCTTCGGTCTGCCCCGCCTGCACGGCCAACGCCGCCGTCCATACACCGCGGACCGACAGCGCGCTGAAAAAGATCTTCGTCCTGCTGCGCGCCCAGACCGGCCACGACTTCTCGCAGTACAAGCCAAGCACCATCCAGCGCCGCATCGAGCGGCGCATGGCGGTGCACCAGATCGAAGGCATCGACAGTTACGTCAAATACTTGCAGCAAACACCGGCCGAAGGCGAGGCCCTGTTTAGCGACCTGTTGATCGGCGTGACCAATTTTTTCCGTGATCATGAGGCCTTCCGGCTGCTGGAGGAAAAGCTCGTCCCCAAGCTGTTTGACGACAAGCCCCGGGCGCCGCAATCCGTGTCTGGTGCGTGGGCTGCTCCACGGGCGAGGAGGCCTATTCCATCGCCATTCTGCTGCAAGAGCGCATGGAAACGCAGAAGCAAAGCTACACGGTGCAGGTGTTCGCCACCGACATCGACAGCCGGGCGATCGCCACGGCCCGCGCCGGCCTGTATCCGAGCAGCATTGCCGCCGACGTTTCGCCGCGGCGACTGGCGCGCTTCTTTGTCGCGGAGGCCGGCGGCAGCGGCTACCGCATCCACAAGGCCATCCGCGACATGCTGGTGTTCTCCGAACAGGATGTGATCAAGGACCCGCCCTTCTCCCGGCTCGACCTGATCAGTTGCCGCAACCTGCTGATCTACATGGGCGCGGATTTGCAGAAGAAGCTGATTCCGCTGTTCCACTTTGCGCTCAAGCCGGGTGGCATGCTGTTCCTCGGCACCTCCGAAGGCGTCGGCGAGTTTGGCGAGCTGTTTGCCGTGCTGGACCGCAAATCGAAGCTGTATCAGCGCAAGGAGGATTATCGGGACGGCCAGCGCGCGAGCCTGGGTCGCTTTCTGCCGCCGATTCTGGCAGTGGATGCGGCGCCGCGGGGCGCGGCCAAGGCGGCTTCGCCGGCCAAGCTGCCGCTGCGCGAACTGACGGAACAGGCGCTGCTACGGCAGCTCGCCCCGGCCAGCGCACTGGTTACCGACCACGGCGACATTCTGTACCTGCACGGCCGCACCGGGATGTACCTCGAGCCGGCCCCCCGGCGAGACCGGCGTCAGCAACATCCTGAACATGGCCCGCGACGGCTTGCGTCGCGACCTGGCCATGACCCTGCGCAAGGCCGTCGGCACCGGGCAGATCGTCCGCTGCCCCGGTGTGCGCGTCAAAACCAACGGCCACTTCACCTGGTCAACCTCGCCGTCTGCCCGGTGGCGACCGGCGCCGGCGCGGGACCTGACGCGACCAATTCTCCCGACCCGCCTTTGTACCTGGTAATGCTGGAGGATGCGCCACCCGCGACCGCCGAACAGGTGCAGTCGGCCACAACGGCAGGCAACGCCGAAAATGCCGCTCCCGAATCGGACGCCGAAGCACGCATCGAGGCACTCAAGCACGAATTGCGAGCCAGGGACGAATACCTCCAGGCCACGCAAGAGGAGCTGGAGAGCCCAACGAAGAGCTCAAATCCTCGAACGAGGAAATGCAGTCGGTCAACGAGGAATTGCAATCCACCAACGAGGAACTGGAGACCTCGAAGGAAGAGTTGCAGTCGTGAACGAAGAACTCGGCACGGTCAACACCGAGTTGCAAGCGAAGGTGACGGATCTGTCGCGGGCCAATAACGACATGAACAACCTGCTGGCCGGCACCGGGATCGGCACCGTGTTTGTGGACCTTCAACTGCGCATCCTGCGCTTCACCCCGCCGCCAGCGCGATCATCAACCTGATCCTGAGCGACGTGGGCCGGCCGGTGGGCCACATCGTTTCCAACCTGGTCGGTTACCACAGCCTGGTGGCGGATGTGCAAGGCGTGCTGGACACACTGATCCCCAAGGAGGTGATCGTGCAGACCACCGAGGGCAAGTGGCACACCATGCGCATCCTGCCCTACCGCACGCTCGACAACGTGATCGAAGGCGCGGTGATCTCGTTTGTCGACATCACCGAGACCTTGCAGGCGCGCGAGGCCTTGCGAAGCCAACGAGCTGCTGCGACTGGCCGTGGTGGTGCGCGATGCGCACGATGCCATTACCGTGCAGGATCTGGCGGGCCGCATCCGGGCGTGGAACCCCGCGGCGGCGCGCATCTACGGCTGGACCGAGGCCGAGGCGCTGTCGATGAATATCCGGGAGCGCATCCCGCCGGAGCTGCGCGAAGATGCTCTGGCCAGGCTGCGACAACTTGGCCAGGCGGAAGTACTCGAGCCGTATCGCACCCGGCGACTCACCAAGAGCGGAGCGCAGGTTGACATCTGGCTGACCGCTACCGCCCTGGTGAACGAAACCGGCCAGATGTATGCGATTGCGACCACCGAGCGGATCAGCGAATCAAGTCGTGACAGAACAGCGGAAACGCGCAGTGAACAGCAGCAATAAACCTTCCGCGCAGCACGAACAGAGGCCCACGGGCCGCGACGCCACCGCGGCGAACCAGGCGCAGGCGCTGCGCCAGCAGGCCGAAGCGCGTTTCCGCGACAAGGCGGCCCGCACGCCGCTGGATCCGGATCTCGAAACCCTGTCGCCGGAAGCCACGCGGCAGATGCTGCACGAACTGCGCGTGCACCAGATCGAACTGGAGATGCAAAACGAGGAATTGCAGGAGTCGCAGGCTGCGCTGGACAGGGCACGGGTGCGTTACTTCGACCTCTACGACCTGGCGCCGGTGGGCTATTGCACCGTCGGCGAGGACGGCCTGATTCTGCAAAGCAACCTGACCTTCGCCGGCCTGCTGGGCGTCGCCAGGGGCGCGCTGATCGGTCAGCCATTTTCCCGGACGATCCTCAAGGAGGACCAGGACATCTACTATTTGCTGCGCAAGCAGCTTTTCGAGGGCAGTGAGACGCAGTCCTGCGAGTTGCGCATCCTCAAGGAATTCGGCACGCAATTCTGGGCGCATTTGACGTTCACCATTGCGCAGCACGATGGCGCCCAGGTACTGCGCATCGTCTTGAGCGATATCTCCGGACGCAAGCGGCTCGAAGAAGCGCAGGTGACCAGAGAAGCCTTCAAGCTCACCATCCTGAATTCCCTGGCGGCGGAAATTGCCGTGGTGAATCCCGACGGGTGATCATGGAGGTCAACGACTCGTGGCGGCGCTTTTCCATGGAAAACGGCCTCGAACCTGGCAAACCCGTGCCGCATACCCATGTCGGCGCCAACTACCTGAGCGTCTGCGACAGCAACGAAGGTCCCGCCGCGTCCGAGATGTTGAGCGCCTGCAATGGGATCAAGGCCGTGCTCGACGGCAGCTTGCCCTGCTTCACCATGGAATACGCCTGTCATTCGCCGACGCAACAACGCTGGTTCACGATGAACGTCCTGCCCCTGGGATCGGCAAGACGAAGTGGCGCAGTGATTGCGCATACCGACATCACCGAATACAAGCGACTGGAGCAGATGCTGCACGACAGGAATGTCGAACTGGAGCGCACACGGAGCGTTGCCGAAAAGCCAATCTGGCGAAATCGGATTTCCTCGCCAGCATGAGCCATGAATTGCGTACGCCGCTGCATGCGATCCTCGGCTTCGCCCAACTCATCGAAGCCGGCTCGCCGGAGCCGACGCCCGGCCAGAAGCGCAGCATCGATCAGATTCTCAAGGCCGGCTGGCATCTGCTGGAGTTGATCAATGAAATCCTCGATCTTTCGGTGATCGAGTCGGGAAAGCTTTCACTGTTGCTGGAGCCGGTGTCGCTGGCCGAAGTCCTCGCCGAATGCGAACTGATGATAGAACCGCAGGCGCAGAAATACGGCATCCGCGTGGCCATTGCCAAACTTGGCGCAGGCTGCTTTGTCAACGCGGAGCGCTTGCGGCTGAAGCAGGTTCTGATCAACCTGCTTTCCAACGCGGTCAAATACAACAAGGCAGGTGGCGCGGTTGCCGTGGAATGCACTCCGCGTCCGCCGGATTCGATCCGCATCAGCATCCGCGACACCGGCCCAGGACTGGCTCCCGAGCAGTTGCCGCTGCTTTTCGACGCCTTCAACCGTCTCGGGCAGGAAGCGAAGGCCGAGGAAGGCACCGGCATGGGCCTGGTGGTGAGCAAACGACTGGTCGAATTGATGGGAGGCGAGATCGGCGCTGAAAGCACGCTCGGGGAAGGCAGCGTGTTCTGGATTGAACTGAAGGGACGACTGCACCGGGGGGGACTCGCCGAGGTAGCGGACTCCGCGGCGCTCGCTGAAGTCGGCGCTCAGCACACGGCGACGGCACACACCGTGCTCTACGTCGAGGACAATCCGGCGAACCTGATGCTGGTCGAGGACATCCTGGCGCGCCGGGCCGATATCCGCATGCTGAGTGCAAGCGACGGCGCCAGCGGCATCGAACTGGCACGTAGCGCGGTGCCGGATGTCATTCTGCTGGACATCAACATGCAAGGCCTTGACGGCAACGATGTACTGAGAATTCTTGGCCAAGCTCCAGCCACGGCGCGTATTCCGGTGATAGCGCTGACGGCCAACGCCATGCCCGACGATATCGCGAAGGGGCTGGAAGCTGGATTCTTCCGCTACCTGACCAAACCCATCAAGATCGATGAGTTCATGGCCACGCTGGACGTCGCGCTCAAGTCCTCTCAGAGGCCATGAAGCAATTGGCAGCACCCACCCTGCCCGTCCCCGGATCTAGTCCGGGGCAGGCTATTCCGGCGCAAGCCGGAATCCAGTAGCACCCACCCTCCCCGTCCCCGGATCTAGTCCGGGGCAGGCTATTCCGGCGCAAGCCGGAATCCAGTGAGTACCGCTGATATCACTGAAGCCTTCCTGAAACAGCCTCTACAGTCTGCCCAATAACAGCAGGATGAGCAGAATCACCAACACTACCCCGATACCGCCGCTGGGACCGTAACCCCAACTCCTGCTGTGCGGCCAGGCCGGAATCACGCCGATCAGTATCAGAACCACGACGATCAGCAGAATTGTTCCCAAGCTCATTTCGTTCTCCAATAATCAGGTCGCGGCAATAACGAGTCCAAGGCCGTCGCCCCGCGCGCCGACGCCTTTGTTCGCGACAATCCGACAACGGCACAAGAAACAGCCGCCACTCGCGACTATTTCCTGAAACCGACTGGCGGGAGCGCGCCTTGTGTTACGGCTTCACGGCTTCCTTGACGGCGTCCCTTGCGTCCTTGACGGTTTCTTTCAGGTCGCCGACATGTTCTTGCAGCTTGCCTTCGGCCTGATTTTTCAAACCCTTGACCTGCTGCTCCGTGCTGCCCGTCATTTTGCCGACCTCTTGCTGAATTTTTCCGCCGAGGTTTTTTGCCGCGCCCTTAACTTGATCCTTGTTCATTTTGATCTCCAAAAGTAGTGATTGATGCCTCTGATGCACGAGCCGGATTCAGCCCGTACCGCGGATCACGCTATCCATTCATCGTGTCCATGCAATAAGGCTACTACCGAGCGGCATCAGGTTCTGTGCGCTACCGAACATTGAAGGTACGCCTTTTGTAGCTCCTGATTAGCAAGGAGGCTGAGTCCGTCATTCCGGGGCCGCGAAGCGGAACCCGGAATCCAGGAAACGCGGCTGGAAATTCCTGGATTCCGGGTTCTGCCCTGGCGGGCAGCCCCGGAATGACGGGCTAATCGATGAATTGTTCTTTGGCTGACGATCATTGCGAATCAGGTTGTAGCTTGACGTGCCGCCTCTGCCGCCCGGTCGCCGGCGATGTCATGTTGGATACTCATGTCAACCGACTCTGCCCTTGCGCGTTAATCGAGCACGGACCGCCAAAGTCCCGTCTCACGCTTCGACTTATCCCGTCCCATCCACTTTCTGAAGGAAACACAATGAACAAGTTGATCGCCGTACTCGTCGCAGGCCTGTTTGCCACGTCCGTATTCGCCCAGACTGCCGCGCCCGCCACACCGGCTGTTGTGAAAGCCGAAGCGAAGGCCGAAAAGGCCGATGCAAAAGCCGCCAAGTCCGAAGCCAAGGTTGATGCCAAGGCCGATGCCAAGGTAGCCGCTGCCGATGACAAGGCTGCCAAGGCCCAGAGCGCTGCTGACGCCAAGGCCGCCAAAGCCAAGTCCAAGGCCGACGCGAAGGCTGCCAAGGCCGAAGCCAAGGCTGCGAAGACCAAGGCCGCCGCCGATGCGAAAGCCGCCAAGAGCGGAACGGCATCCGATGTCAAGACCGACAAGGTGAAAGCCGAAGCCGCGACCGACAAAGCGGCCTCCAAAGCCGCCACCGCCGCAGTCAAAGCCGAAGGCAAGGCCGACGTGAAAAAAAGACAGGCTTGCCTGTCTTTTTTTTCGCCTTGTTTGGCCCTTTTCCGATTTCAGCCAATCAGGCTAAGGGCGCTACCGCACAGAACGCGCCGAGCCTTGTCGTTAGTCTCATGTAACGTGAGCGCGAGATCGAGGTGCGCGAATCCGACCGAAGTCGGCAGGGCGCTGTCACCGGATCACGATGAAGAAACATCGCAAGGCCTCACGCACCAGGCAAAAGGACCAATGACAAATGGCACTATGCAAAGGCGCGACAGGAAAGACCCGCAACACAAACCGGCGATGCATCGGGCGATTCGACCCGGCGGCCGGTTCGCGACCGGAATCGGGACAATCACGGTGCAGGCAGCCATGAGTGCAACCTACATGGGGCGCATGGCCAAGGACGACCCGGTGCTCGACTTTCTCCAGCATGACATTCAGGAGCAGATCGATGGCGCCACCGAGACCTCGACCTACCGTGTCTTCAAGCTCAATGGCTCGAACGACGTTTATATGTACGAAGACCGCGCGACCGGCAAAAAGCTGATCGGCAAATTCTTCCTTACGGCGACGAAGAATGACGCGGCAAAAGCGGTTTCACACCTGACCCGCGAGGTCAACAGCCTTTGCGAGATGCGCGACTCGGGACTGACGGCAAGTCCCCACCAGGTCGTCAAACCTCTGGGCGTCAAGCACTCGTTGAACGAGTTGCTGGTCACCGAATGCTTTGAGGGAAGACTGCTCAGCGAAGTCATCCTGGATGCCATTCAGAGCGGCGACCACGCCGAACTGTATGCCAAACTCACCGCGCTCGCCTATTTCCTGTCGGAATTCCACAAGCGAACCGCCACCGGTCTGGGAGTCGACTTCAATCAGGACTGCGACTATCTGGATATCGTGATCGGGCGCCTGCTGGCGATCAGCGCCCTGGCAGCGGATCAGGCAGCCGAACTGTACGTGTTCCGCGATCGGTGGCGCACGCAGCCAAGGATGTGGCAAGACCAGCAGGTGATCGTGCATGGCGATGCGACGCCCGAAAACTTCATGTTCGGTCCCGGCCTGGAAGTCATGACCTTCGATCTGGAACGCAGCAAGCGGGCCGATCGTGTGTTCGACATCGGCCGTATCGCCGGGGAGTTGAAGCACTTTTTCATGCGGGCAAGCGGCAACAAGGACGCCGCCGAGCCGTTCATCGGGCACTTCCTCTGGGAATATGCCTGCCATTTCCCGGACCGGGACGGCGCCTTTGCATCGATTACCGGGAGGACGCCGTTCTACATGGGCATTACCTTGCTGCGCATTGCGCGAAACAGTTGGGTCGAACCGGGACACCGCGAGCAACTTCTCAGCGAGGCGAAGGCATGCCTAAGGAGCCGCTAGATGAACATCAAGGGCATTATTTTCGATGTCAATGGAACACTGATAGACATCCACACCAACGAGTGGCACGACGACGTGTATCGGGTCATGAGCAATTTGCTGTCCTACCAGGGCGTGGAGCTCAACCCGGAGGTGATCAAGGATCTGTTCTTCCGCATTATCAAGGAGCAACGCGCGGCAAGCGGCGAGCGCCAGCCCGAATTCGATGCCATTGGGGTTTTCCGCGAAATCGTCGCGCAGCACGCAACGGATTTCACACGTGCCTTGCCGCACGAGAAAATCGAGCAGCTCCCGAGGTTTCTTGCCGAAGTGCATCGTGCCGCATCGCGCCAACGCTTCCAGCTCTATCCCGGCGTGGAAGAAACCATCCAGGAATTGCACACCTACTATGCTCTCTCCATAGTTTCCGATGCGCAAAGCGCGTATGCGCTGCCCGAGCTGAATGCCGTCGGCTTGTCCGGCTATTTCGACCCCATCATCGTTTCCGGGGACCTTGGCTACCGCAAGCCGGACCAGCGGCTGTTCGAAGCCGCATTGAGCGCCATGAAACTGGAGCCCGCGGAAGTCTTGTTCGTGGGCAACGACCTGTATCGGGATATTCACGGGCCGCAGAAACTCGGCATCAAGACGGTCCTTTTCAAGTCAGGCGAGGTGACGGAGGACAAGGAGCACGCGACGCCCGACTACATCATTTACCATTTTTCCCAGTTGCTGGATGCGGTCCGCTTCTTCGAGCGTACTGATCGGCGGCATGACGATCGCTGACCTTTGCCGGAATTCGCCTTAGGCGAATTCCGGCAATGGACATACCTATTGCAGAGTGAGGGAACACTCCCTCTCCCCTTGCGGGCTAGCGTATGCGCACATCTCTCCCGTCATTCCGGCGCAGGCCGGAATCCAGTGGACGGGGACCGCAAAACATCGATTTACCCTGTATGTCTTGGCTTTTCTTGCCGAAGACCGTCCCGAAGTCCATCGCCTCAGCCCTTCTGGACCCCGGCTTTCGCCGGGGAGACGGTGCCGTTGAGATGTGTGCATACGGTAGCCCCTTGCGGGAGAGGGGTTGGGGAGAGGGGGCGGTGGACGCGCATGTTGCCATGGCAACCCCTCTCCCCCGGCCCCGCTCCCGCAAGGGGAGAGGGGGAGAAGTTGCTGGCTTCAATTGGTACGAACATTTCAAAAAATTGCCTTAGCCGCCGTCGCCGGCACGAACCATCGCGGCAGGCTGCACCCAGCGGTCGAACTCCTCCGCCGTGACATGCCCCAGCGCCAGCGCCGCGACCCGCAGCGCGGTGCCATCCTGATGCGCCCGCCTGGCGATCTCGGCGGCGTGCTGATAGCCGATGTGCGGCGCGAGCGCCGTCACCAGCATCAGCGAGCGCTCGAGGAGTTCGGCGATGCGCTCCCGCTTGGCCTCGATGCCGCGCACGCAGTGGGCCTCGAAGCTGCTGATGCCGTCGGCCAGCAGGCGCACACTCTGCAGGAAGTTGTGGGCGATCAGCGGCTTGAAGACGTTGAGTTCGAAGTTGCCCGACGCGCCGCCGATGCCGATGGCGACGTCGTTGCCGATGACCTGGCAGCACAGCATGGTCAGGGCCTCGCACTGGGTCGGATTGACCTTGCCGGGCATGATCGAACTGCCCGGCTCGTTCTCCGGAATCGATATCTCGCCCAGCCCGCATCGCGGTCCGGAGGCCAGCCAGCGGATGTCGTTGGCAATTTTCATCAGCGCCACGGCCAATGTCCTGAGGGCGCCATGGGCCGCGACGAGGCCGTCGTGGGCCGCGAGCGCGGCGAACTTGTTGGCTGCGCTGATCAGGGGCAGCCCGCTGTCACGGGCGAGTTCCGCCGCGACGCGGGCGCCGAATTCCGGGTGCGTATTGAGGCCGGTACCGACTGCGGTGCCGCCGATGGCGAGCGGGTAGAGCGAGGGCAGCGCGGCGTTGATCACCGCTTCCGCGTGTTCGAGCTGGGCGACGTAGCCGGAGAATTCCTGGCCCAGGGTCAACGGCGTGGCGTCCTGCAAGTGGGTGCGGCCGATCTTGACGATCCCGGCGAAGGCGGCGGACTTCGTCGCCAGCGTCGCGCGCAGGCGCGCCAGCGCCGGCAGCAGCGCGCGGACGATCCCCAGACCGGCCGCCAGATGCATGGCGGTGGGAAACACGTCGTTCGACGACTGCCCGAGATTCACGTCGTCATTGGGATGCACGTTGCGGCGCAAGTGGCTGTCCTGGCCGCGGTTACCCCGAGCAGCTCCGCGGCGCGATTGGCCAGCACCTCGTTCATGTTCATGTTGCTCTGCGTGCCCGATCCGGTTTGCCAGACGGACAGAGGAAACTCCTGTGCATGGCGGCCGGCCAGCACTTCCTCCGCGGCCGTGACAATCGCCGTCGCCTTGTCCGCCGGCAACAGGCCGAGGTCGTGATTCACCCGCGCGCAGGCGACTTCACCGTCGCCAGGGCCGGGATGATCTCCTCCGGCATGCGCTCGCTGGAAATATCGAAGTGCTCCAGCGGCGCTGCGTCTGCGCGCCCCATAGCCGGTCGGCGGGGACTTCGATGCTGCCGAAGGAATCGTGTTCCATTCGCGATGCGTTCATGGCGTGCTCCGGGGCGTAAGACTCGCAATTCGAAATGCGGCCATTGCCTTGCTCCTGCGGGGTGACGCTTCCATATTAGGCCCAATCCGGTTCCCGATACGGGGCTGCACGCAATCGCCTGTCGCTTGTGTGGAACCAGTGAAGGGCTGATCAGTGTCAAATCGTCGTTCCGGCGAATGCCGGAATCCAGAGGAATCAGGGCGCTGGACACCGGCCTTCGCCGGTGTGACGGCCTATTCAGTGCTTCCCTGGGTTATCCTGAATCCATCCGCCGATCCATTGCATCGCGCGGAAAACCTTGCGGAGGCCATGATGCCCAACGATCCTTTCGACTCCTTGCGCGACTTCTCGTTTCGCGTCCGGAAAAACGTCTCGCTACCATTCACTGGCCGTCCTCGAAGCTGCCGGTCTCGGCACGGTGTCGCGGCTGCCGGTGTCGATTCGCATCGTGCTCGAATCCGTGCTGCGCAATTGCGATGGCCGCAAAGTCACCGTCGAGCACGTCCGCCAGCTCGCCGGCTGGCAGCCGACTGCGGCCCGCAGCGCGGAGATTCCCTTCATCGTCGCGCGCATCGTGCTGCAGGATTTCACCGGCGTGCCGCTACTCTGCGACCTGGCCGCCATGCGCAGCGTCGCCCAGCGCTTCCGCAAGGACCCGAAGATCGTCGAACCGCTGGTGCCCGTCGACCTCGTGGTGGACCATTCGGTGCAGGTCGATCACTACGGCGTCGCCAACGCGCTGGACCTCAACATGCGACTGGAATTTCACCGCAATGCCGAGCGCTACCGCTTCATCAAGTGGGGCATGCAGGCCTTCGACAGGTTCCGCGTGGTGCCACCGGGCATCGGCATCGTGCACCAGGTGAATCTGGAGTACCTCGCTCGCGGCGTTTTGCACAAGGCCGGCGTCACCTATCCGGACACGCTGGTCGGTACCGACTCGCACACCACGATGATCAATGCGCTCGGCGTAGTCGGCTGGGGTGTCGGCGGCATCGAGGCGGAAGCCGGCATGCTCGGGCAGCCATTGACCTTCCTGACGCCCGATGTGGTCGGTGTGCATCTTCACGGCCGCCTGCCGGAGGGCGCCACCGCGACCGACCTGGTGTTGCACGTCACCGAACGGCTGCGCCGGGCCCAGGTCGTCGGCAAGTTCGTCGAGTTCTTCGGCGACGGCGCCGCTTCGCTGGCGGTGCCCGACCGCGCCACCATCGCCAACATGGCGCCGGAGTACGGCGCGACCATGGGCTTCTTTCCGGTCGATGCCGAAACGGTGAAGTACCTCGCCGCGACCGGGCGCAGCGCCGAAGAGATCGACGCCTTCCAGTCCTATTTCACCGCGCAGGGCATGTTCGGCATGCCGCGGGCCGGGGACATCGACTACAGCACAGTGATCGATTTCGACCTTACGGCCGTGCATCCCGGCGTGGCAGGCCCCAAGCGGCCGCAGGACCGCATCGATCTGCCCGAATTGGGGCAGCGCTTCGCCGAACTGTTCTCGCAGTCGGTCGCCCAGGATGGCTATGGCCGGACCGCTGACGAGCTGGCGCGGCGCTATCCGCTGGCCGGGCCGGCGGCGAAGGTCATCGTCACCGAGCCCGCCACTGACGGCAAACGCCAGGGCCGCAACGAAACCGAGATGGCGGACCATCATCGCGGCGCCGCCGCGCTGCCACCGGTTGCCGCCCTGCCCCCTGCTGGCGACATCGGCCACGGCGACGTGCTGATCGCCGCGATCACCTCCTGCACCAATACCAGCAACCCCGGCGTGATGCTCGCCGCCGGCCTGCTGGCAAAAAAGGCCGTGGCCCTCGGGCTCTCGGTGGGATCGCGGGTCAAGACCTCTCTTGCGCCGGGTTCGCGCGTGGTGACCGAATACCTTGCCAGGGCGGGACTGCTGGGCGATCTGGAAGCGTTGGGGTTTCGTGTCGTCGCCTATGGCTGCACCACCTGCATCGGCAACGCCGGGCCGCTGGCGCCGCCGCTGGAGGAAGCCATCGCCGCGCACGACCTGGTGTGCGCGGCGGTGCTCTCGGGCAACCGCAATTTCGAGGCGCGCATCCATCCGGCGCTAAAGGCCAACTTCCTGATGAGCCCGCCACTGGTGGTCGCCTTTGCCATCGCCGGCCGCGTCGATATCGACCTGACGCGCGACGCGCTGGGTATCGGCCACAACGGCCAGCCAGTCATGTTGAAGGACATCTGGCCCAGCGGGCAGGAAATCACCGCGGCAATGGGCCACGCGACCGACCCGGACACCTATCGCGCGCTCTACCGCGATTTCGTTCGCGGCAATCCGCTGTGGAACGACATCCCGGCCGACACCGGCCAGGTCTATGCGTGGGCGCCCTCGACCTACATCGCCGAGCCGCCGTTCTTCGACGGCTTTGCTCTGACACCGGGTGCCGTGACGGGCATCCGGGCGGCACGGGCGCTGGCGATTTTCGGCGACTCGGTGACCACCGACCACATCAGTCCCGCCGGTTCGATCAAGCCCGCTTCGCCGGCCGGCGAATACCTGCTGGCCCACGGGGTCGCCGTCGCCGACTTCAACAGCTATGGTTCGCGCCGCGGCAACCACGAGGTGATGATGCGCGGCACCTTCGCCAACGTGCGCATCCGCAACCTGATGCTGCCGGCCAACACCGACGGCTCGCGCGTCGAGGGCGGCTTGACCCGCTTCCAGCCGGGCGGCGAACTCATGGCGATCCACGCCGCGGCGATGAAGTACCAGGCGGCCGGCACACCGACGCTGGTGTTCGCCGGCGAGGAATACGGCACCGGATCCAGCCGCGACTGGGCGGCCAAGGGACCGCGCCTGCTCGGCGTGCGCGCCGTGGTGGCGAAAAGCTACGAGCGCATCCACCGCTCCAATCTCGTTGGCATGGGCGTGCTGCCGCTCCAGTTCCAGCGGGATGACAGTGTCGAAACGCTGGGGATCGTCGGCGACGAGGAATTCGATGTGCTCGCACTCGATGGCGAACTGCGGCCGCGCCAGGATGTGGTGCTGGCAATCCGGCGACGCGACGGCCGGCGGCAGGATGTCACGCTGCAGTTGCGCGTCGATACGCCGGTCGAGGTGGACTACCTGGGCCACGGCGGCATCCTGCCCTACGTCTTGCGCGGGCTGCTGGCGGACAGGGCGACGTAGCGGAAATCTGCGACGTTCAGCCTCTGCGCGTCGGTTCGTTGGCGAACAGAACGCTGGTGCGAATCCATATAAGGTTCGAGGATGGGTTGCTTCCATCCCGGATTGGCAGCCACTTGCCGAAAGAAAAGCCATGAGCATCAGATTCGTCACCTTTCAAACGCACGACGGCAAGAGCCTGGTCAAGATCAATCCCCTGCGTGTCAATTACCTGGTAGCGCCAGACCCCCAGTACACCAAGATCCATTTCGGGGTCGATCAAACCGTCGACGTGATCGGTGAACTGGAATCGGTAGAAAAGAGTCTGAGTGGCCTTTAGGCAAGCCCGACGGCCTGCCGAGGATGGCGGCCTGGCCGACCCCTTAAGCAGACGCACGCCCGGGTGAAAACGGAAGCTGGCGTTTCGACTGCGCCGCCCCCGCATCCAGGTGACACTCACGCTGATTCCGAACGCGACCAGATCAGCCAGAACATCGAAGCTGTTCTGGACTTCTACACGCGTGACGAGCAAAAGATAAGCGGTTCGCAACGTCTGCTGGAACGCATCGTCAGCTTTCTCGGGCAGCCGATCTTTCTTGCGATCATTCTGCTCATGGTTGCCCTCTGGATACTCGCCAACGGCGCCTTGCGACTGTCTGGCATGGCCGAATTCGATCCGCCGCCCTATCACTGGCTGCAGGGATTGGTCGCGCTGGGCGCGTTGCTGACCGCGACCGTGGTTCTGGGCAAGCAGACCCGGCTCGCCCGGCTCGAGGAACAGCGGGCGCACCTGGAACTGAAGGCGACACTGCTGACGGAGCAGAAGGCTGCCAAGCTCATCGACCTGCTCGAAGAGTTGCGGCGTGATTTGCCCAACGTCAGACACCGCCACGATTCCGAGGCGGCGACACTGTAGCAGTCCATGAAGCCGGATCAGGTGCTTGCCGCACTGGATGAACGCATCGAGCCGAGTGGTCGATCGACGGCCCCGGTTGTCGCCGAAGACGACGTCGGCGGCAACGCGCAAAAACCGCATCCCTGAGTGAGAGTGCCTGCAATATCGTCGGTGATCCATGCAATTGCCGGTTGAATGGTCAGGGAGGAGACCGTCTGCCTTACGTGCGCAGCCGCACAGATCCTCCGGCTCGCAAACTGCAAAATGAGCGCTGCGAATTGGGGCGAGTTCCACAGAGCGGCCAATGCGCGAAGGCGATGGCGCAGGTGCCATCGAATCTGAAGGAAGCGGCGGTGCTTCGAATCCCGCCTCGTATTGTCATGGGTGACCTCAATGAGCAAATACAAGATAGCAGTGATCGTCGGCAGCCTTCGCCGCGATTCGTTCAACCGCAAGCTGGCGAGCGGGATTGCAAGATTGGCGCCGCCGGAATTTTCGTTCCAGCAAGTGCGCATTGGCGACTTGCCGCTTTACAACCAGGACGACGACGCGAACCCAGCCGAAGTCCGGTTCGCGAGATCGTGGCGGCGCAGGGCCTTCTGTTCGTGACTGCTGAATACAACCGTTCGATTCCCGGCGTACTCAAGAACGCAATCGATCATGCCTCTCGTCCCTACGGGAAGAGCGTCTGGGCGGGCAAGCCGGCGGGTGTATTGGGCGCTTCGGTCGGGGCCATCGGCACCGCCATGGCGCAACAGCACTTGCGCAATGTTCTCGCGTACCTGGATGTTCCGACCTTGGGCCAACCCGAGGCGTTTATCCAGGCAAAGGAAGGCTTGTTCGACCCTGCCGGCGACATCGCTGCAGAGAGCAGAAAATTCCTGCAAGACTGGATGGATCGCTATGTGATGTGGGTGAAAAAGCACGCGGCCTGATCCAATGACCCGAAAGTAGAAAACACGTCCGAACAAAAATTGGCGCTTCACGATCTCCATTACGGCACGAGCAACGGATGCGTGGACAGCCAAGGCATCACACTTCGCCGGTGGGCAAAGCATTCCAACAACAGCCATGAACCCCTAACGAAACAGGAGCAACATCATGATCGAAAAGACCGCCAGCGTGCAATGGGAAGGCCGAGGAAAGCAGGGCCGGGGCAAGATCAGCACCGAGACACGCTGAAAGAATACCCGTATGGCTTTGGCGACCGCTGACGGACGACCGGCGCGGCACCCCGAGGAGATGCGCCACGCCGCGTGTTTTGAGGCGTGTGCGAAGCGCCGGGCTGGCAAACCACCGATGTAGATACCAAGGCGAGCGTGCGGCTGTCCAGGCACGGCGAGGGCTTCGTCATCGACCGCATAGCCCTGACGATGCTGGCCACGGTGCCCGGCATCGACGAAACGAAGTTCCAGGAGATCGCCGCCGCGGCGAAACGCGATTGTCCTTTGTCGAGGGCACTTGCCAGCGTTCCGGAAATTACCCTGGTAGCGACGCTGAGATAGCAGGTCGTTGCTGAGAAGCGCCTCCAGGGGTGCTTGACGGCTCCTGATTAGCAAGGAGACTCAGTCCGTCATTCCGGGGCGGCGGAACCGGAATCCAGCGACGGATTCCGGGTTCTGCCTGGCAGCCCGGAATGACGGGCCAATCGATGAATTGTTCTTTGGCTGACTATCATTGCTAATCAGGTGACGGCTTGGCTACGCGGGGCGCCGAACCTTCACCGCTGCATTGATCACAGCGCCGGCCTTGGAGCAGCCAATCCGTCAACACGGTGACGTCGTCGTGCACAGAGTCGACCACAAAAAGTTGGTTTCGCAGACCAGGGGCCTCGTGTACTTCTCCCTCACTTTTCCGGCAACACCCTGGCATTTGGCCCCGTGCGACAACGTACAGAGCGCCTGGATCAAGCCGCGTATTGTGGGACGCGTGATCATTGAATCAGGCCATTCAGGCGATTCGGTCACCTAACCCACAGCGAGAGGTAATTATATGAACAGCATCGTTTACATCGTCGGCTTCGTCGTCATCGTCTTGGTGGTCCTGTCCTTTTTCGGGCTTCGATAAAGACCCAAGAGACACAATCGAATTGGCGTAACCCTGGACTGGAAGGCTCTTCATGCTTCAGGATGAGGACGCTTTGCTGATGCCATGCCGATTCGATTGATTTCCCACAACACTATCAGGAGGCTGGGATGAATGCGACGATTCTTCAGCACAGCGAACGATCAGACGGGATGGAAAACCGAGGAGTATCACGGCAGCAAATGCGTCTGCACGCGCTGAGGTTCCTCGAAACGAAGTGCTTTCGGGTCATGACACAGGGACATTTACGGTAAGAATCACCGAGAACGGCTCGGGACCGATCGATGACAAAGGCGCCAGTGCCAAGTCAGACCGAGGACTTTTCTACTCGACGAGGCGATTGCAGAAGGCATGGGCTTTGTCAGGGGCCGTGAGTTGATCGAAGGCGCCTGACTGTTGCCGCCGCCACTGACCCCAATGCTTCGGTCCGGTTCTGCCCCGCTTGCATCACTCAAGACGCTTTTTGCCAGCAAGCGCGGCAAGGTGTTGCCGTTACCACCGAAGCTGGCGCGCCTGTATGGCTGCCTGCGCATGCCAATGCCGCGCGCCCATCCTCATGTCATCAGCAATTTTGTGACCACGCTGGATGGCGTCGTATCGCTGAACGTGAAAGGGCACGCCAGCGGCGGGGATATCAGCGGGTTCAGCGCCCAGGACCGAATGGTGATGGGCCTGTTGCGGGCCATTGCCGACGTGGTGATCATCGGGGCCGGTACGTTGAGCGCCGACAGCACGCATGTATGGACGGCGGACGCCATCTTCCCCGAGCTTGCGGATGACTATCGGCGGCTGAGAAACGCCCTGGGCAAGAGCGGAGCGCCGCTGCACGTGGTCGTCAGCGGCAGCGGCGCGATTGATGTCCGCTTGCCGGTGTTTACATCCGGCGAGGTGCAGGCGTTGATCCTTACGACCACCGCAGGCGCAAAGCACTTGCTCCAGCATCGCGTGCCGGATTCGGTCGAGGTGCGCGCGATTCGTCCCAGCGCCGGCGCGATTCCGGCGAGCGCCATCCTTGAATCGCTGTGTCGGGCGCGCCCCGGCAAGCTGATCCTGGTCGAGGGCGGGCCGCGATTGCTGGGCGATTTTTACGCGGAGCGCCTTATCGACGAGCAGTTCCTGACTCTCGCACCGCAGATTGCGGGCCGCGACACGACCGACCGGCAGATCAGCCTGGTGATGGGCAAGTCATTCGCCCTTGGCGACGCTCGATGGGGCTGTTTGATAGACGTCCGGCGTGGGAGCAACCACCTGTTTCTGCGGTATGCCTTCCCGTGATGCGGGTGCAGCCGAGGGGTAGCTTTACCCGCCGGTCGCGCCAGGCAATGCGATACAAGGCGGTGAGCAGCATGACCCGTTAGACTCCATGCCGGGCAAGCGCCCCACCCTTCCTGTGAGTATCACTTGCGGGAACTGCAGGGCACCGCCTGGATCAGCGGGCCCCTTGAAAAGGAATGGACGATGCAACTTGGAATGATTGGTTTGGGGCGCATGGGCGCCAACATGTGCCGCCGCCTGATGCGGGCCGGTCACCAGTGTGTCGTCCATGACATTCGGCCCGAAGCCGTGGCGCGGCTTGAGGATGATGGCGCGATCGGATCCCGCTCGCTGGAAGATTTCGTTGCTAGGCTTGAGCGACCGCGCAACGTATGGATGATGGTTCCGGCGGCGGCGGTGCAGCAGACTCTTGCCACGATCGCGACGCTCCTGGAACCCGGCGATGCCTTGATCGATGGGGGAAATTCCCATCACCGGGACGACATCCGCCGCGCAAGTCAACTCCGGCTGGCCGGGATCGACTACATGGACGTCGGGACCAGCGGCGGCATCTGGGGATTGGAGCGAGGCTATTGCCTGATGATCGGTGGCGATATCGCGGTCACGCAACGCCTTGATCCGATTTTCAGCGCGCTTGCCCCCGGCATCGATGCAGCGCCGCGAACTCCCGGGAGGGCCGGGCCCGGCAGCAGCGCGGAGCAAGGCTATCTCCACTGTGGCGCCAACGGTGCCGGTCACTTCGCCAAGATGATCCACAACGGCATCGAGTACGGGATCATGGCTGCCTACGCCGAAGGGCTCAACCTGCTTCGCCACGCCAACAGCGGCAGAGTGATTCGCAACGCAGACGCGGAAACAGCGCCACTGGAGGATCCGCAGGCCTATCAATACGACTTCAATCTCGGTGAGATCGCGGAAGTCTGGAGGCGTGGCAGCGTGATCCGCTCATGGCTGCTGGACTTGACGGCGCAGGCGCTGCAGCGCGACGCCGATCTGTCAGGGTTCCATGGCAGCGTATCGGATTCCGGGGAAGGCCGCTGGGCCCTGAAGGCCGCGATCGACACGGCGGTGCCGACCCCGGTGCTAAGCGCCGCGCTCTGCGCCAGGTTCAGCTCTCGCGGCGAGAACAGCTTTGCCGACAAACTGCTGTCGGCAATGCGCAGCGAATTCGGCGGTCATGCCGAACAGGCGCCGCACAAGGACGGCACATGAACGCCCCCTTTTGCGATGCCCTTGTATTGTTTGGGGCACTGCTTGTCCGCGCCAGGTAGCGATCGCGATCGGAGCCATGGTGAAGCGGCACGGCACCCAGAATGTCGGAGACGAGGTGGAGCTCTACGCCTGCGACACCCAAGGCGATGAGATGGAGGCCTATGAGCGCTTGATTGGAGATGCGCTGAAAGGCGACGCCACGCTGTTTGGGCGACAGGATGGCATCGAAGCGGCATGGCGCATCGTCGATCCGATTTTGAACAACCAGACGCCGCTCCGGGAATATGAACCGGGCACCTGGGGGCCGGCCGAAGCCGACGCAATGATGGGCGGACTGGGTGGCTGGCGCAATCCCCCGGTCACATGATGATCCGCGACTTTTCCAGGGCGCAAGGGAATTCGTGTTCGGCCGGGCATGAACCCGACAGTCCGCGGTTAAAGATCGAGGTGCATGCCGATGTCGCGGCGGTTTCGCGCCGCGCCGCGGCCTTGGTCGCAGAGGCTTCACGGCGGGCCATCGCGCAGCGCGACCGATTCGTGCTGGCGCTCAGCGGGGGCAATACGCCGCGGGCGATGCTGCGCATGCTGGCGGCAGAGTCGATCGATTGGCACAAGGTGCATCTGACGCAGGTCGATGAGCGCGTGGCTCCTGTGCACAGCCGTGAGCGGAACCTGAGCGATTTGCGTGAGTTTCTGCTGGCTCGGATCGCCCTCCCTGCTGAGCAGTTCCATCCCATGCCGGTGGATGATGATGCCGATCTGCCAGCCGCCGCCGAACGCCATGCCCGCTTGCTGGAGCGACTGGCGGGCGCGCCACCGCTGCTCGACCTCGTTCAACTGGGGCTCGGTGCGGACGGCCACACGGCTTCGCTTGTGCCGGGCGACCCCGTGCTTGACGTCACTGACAACGATGTTGCCGTCGCCGAAAGCTACCAGGGATGCCGTCGAATGACCCTTACGTTGCCGATCATCAACCGGGCGCTCTGCATTCTTTGGCTCGTAACGGGCGAGCAAAAGGCCGATGCACTGGCGCGCATGGTCCAGGGCGATCCTTCCCTGCCGGCGAGCCGTGTCCGCCAGGCGTCGGCCCTGCTGCTGGCCGATCACGACGCCGCCCGCCTGGCATCGCAGGCCATCTAGGGAATTGCGGCAACGGCGCTGCTGCTCGAGGGCCGGACGCGATTCCCGGTGGAGTTCAGGCGCGGCGCCCGATCAGGAGAAAAATTCCTCCCGGGTCGCGAGCGAATCGCGAAACACACCAAGGACGGATGAAGTCACCATCGTCGAATTCTGCTTTTCCACGCCGCGCATCATCATGCACAGATGTCGCGCTTCGATCATGACGCCAACGCCCTTGGCGTTGACCGATTCCATCACCACTTTGGAAATCTGTTCGGTCAACCGCTCCTGCAATTGCAGCCGTCGCGCGTACATGTCCACCAAACGGGCGAGCTTGCTGACGCCGAATACCCTGCCGCTGGGGATATAGCCGATATGGCAGCGACCAAAGAACGGCAGCATGTGGTGTTCGCACATGCTGTACAGCTCGATGTCCTTGACAACCACCATGCTGCTGGTTTCCTGTCTGAAACAGGCGCCATTGATCAACTCCGTGGCATCGGTGCGATAGCCCGACGTGAGGAACTCATAGGACTTCGCAACCCGCTTCGGCGTGTCGATCAGGCCTTCCCGCGTCGGGTCTTCGCCGATCTCGATCAGCAAATCGCGCACCAGACCTTCGATCCTCGCAATATTCAATCCCATGGCCAGCGCTCAGGAGAAATTTTTCGCAGCGAAATCCCAGTCGGCCAGATTGGCGAGGAACGCATCGACGAATTTCGGGCGTTGGTTTCGGTAGTCGATGTAGTAGGCATGCTCCCAAACGTCGATCGTCAGCAGCGGCGTGTCGCCGCCGGTGATCGGAGTGCCGGCACCGCTGGTATTGGCAATGTCGACCGAGCCGTCAGACTTCTTCACCAGCCAGGTCCAGCCGGAACCGAAATTGGCTACAGCCGACGCCTGAAACAACTCTTTGAACTTGTCCAAGGATCCCCACCGCTTGCTGATCGCTGCGGCGAGAGATCCCTGCGGCGAGCCACCGCCGAGGGGCTTCATGCACTTCCAGAAGAAGCTGTGGTTCCACGCCTGTGCCGCATTGTTGAAGACGCCGCCAGCGGGCGCTTTCTTGATGATGACTTCGAGGGCCAGATCCGCATACTCGGTGCCCTCGACCAGGTTGTTGAGATTGGTGACATAGGCTCGATGGTGCTTGCCATAATGATACTCAAGCGTCTCGCGCGACATATGCGGCGCCAGAGCGTCTTGTGCGTAGGGAAGTTGGGGCAGGGTGTGTTCCATGGTGCGGTTCCTCATGTCGGTGAAGTGATTCTCGAGGGTGCCGCCCTCTTGGCGGAGTTGCGGTCTGACAAACTTATAGGCCGTTACTTGCCCAAGATCGGTTCGCTGACGCACATAACGCAAGGCTTTCTCGCGACGGAACCCGGCAGATGCGGTCAAGGTCGGTACGCGTCCAGCGCATCGCGACTCTCCAATGTACTGCCTTGCGCGGGCGGCAATCGCCGCTAAGCCGGCGCCACTCATGCAGCCTACGGGCGCCGTAACCGGCCGCGGCGCAAGCTCCGCTTGGCGTAAAAATCCATCAGTGGTGTTACCGAAATGCCATGCAGCAGAATCGAAGCTGCCACGGTCGCCAACGTCAGGGCGGTAACTTCACCTGGTTCGGAGGCGGTCCGGCTTTGCTGGTCTCCCAAGACTTGCCGCCGCAGCCGGCCGCCGCTGGCGCCGGCACGGCGCTGTACTGCGATGCGGTGCATGTCCGGATGGGCGGCCTCTTCGAGTGACGTGTTTCACTTCGGTCGGCGCGGAATCACGCCGGACCAAGCGCCTCATCGGCAGCGCGACGGGCGTGCACGGCGCGACTGCCGATCGATGGCCGGCACACACACCTTGCTCTTATCGAAACTGCGGTTCTTCACGGTCCCAAATGGAGCGGCGTGCCGCCATCGCCACGTGTGGGTTCTACACCCCGGTAGCTGACTCGGGATGTCAAACGCGAATTGGGTCGTCCACAGCGGCAACTCGTGCAATTCGAACAATTGCCTGAGCGATATCCCTTGGTGACAGGACAAAGTCAATGCACCCGCTCGCAATTGCGCTCTCCGGCATGTCTGGCTGCTTCGCCGTATCAAGCTTCTGCGCAATGGTGATGCCGCCTACGTCCTTGATGCCGCACAGGGCTGCGGCCCCGTCGCCGTCGTAGCCAGAGACAATAACAGCGATAAGCTTGCCATCCCAGCAATCGGTCAATGAGCGCAAAAAGACCGTGATTACATCAGGCCAACCTCGGGGCTTTGATATCGGCATCAGACGGAACTCGCCATTGTCGACGTGCAAGTCGCGATTTTCAGGAATGATGAACACATGATTGGGTTCGATCTGCAATCTGTCCGTGATCAAATCGACCGGCATGCTTGTAAAGCGAGGAAGAACCTCATGAAGGTGGGTCGGCATGCTTGTGATGTGATTGACGATGACGATTGCCACACCCATGTCAGGCGGGAGATTCTGCAGTAGCTGGATGTAGGCGTCCAGACCGCCGGCCGAACCGCCAACGCAAACAATCGGGAAATCCTTCACTGAGGGATCCATCAGTTCACTGCATGCCCTGGCGAGGTCGGTGTGCCCTCAATCGGCTTCCGTGAACGGAATCTTTCCGTCCCTCTCGAAGCGCCTTTTTCTACTGGCGCCGAACGCCCACCATACGATCCCGATGAATGATGCGATGAGAACCACCAAATACACTTCATTGCCATTGAGACTCATCATTTGCTCCGTTCGAATGGACACCGCCAACACCATGATAGCCAGTCATGGCTACCCACTCAGTTCGCCAGCGAACATACAAATCCGGGATGAATCTGTACCGTGCAAGCATCGAACCACAACACGAACCGGAGCACAACCATGCTGAAATCACGAGAAGGTCAAGCAATCCCAAAAGTTACGTTCCCTGTTCGGGTCAATGGCGAATGGCAGGAAGTAAGCAGCGATGCCTTGTTCAAAGGCAAAACGGTGGTGCTGTTCGCTCTGCCGGGCGCCTTCACGCCGACTTGCTCCAGCACGCACCTGCCGCGCTATAACGAGCTGGCGGACGTATTCAAGGAGAACGGGATCGACAGTGTCATCTGCCTGGCGGTCAACGATCCCTTTGTGATGGAAACCTGGAAACAGGCGCAGAACGCCGAAAAGATCTACTTTCTGCCGGATGGCAATGGCGAATTCAGCGAAGGCATGGGTTTGTTGGTGGACAAGGCGGCGATCGGCCTGGGCAAGCGCAGTTGGCGCTATTCCATGCTGGTGAAAGATGGCCTGATTGAAAAAATGTTCATCGAGCCGGAAGAACCCGGCGATCCGTTCAAGGTGTCTGACGCCGACACCATGCTGACCTATATCAACCCCAGCGCCAATCCCCCGCCTCGAATAACCCTGTTCAGCAAACCCGGCTGCCCGCACTGCGCCCGCGCCCGCAAGATGCTGATCGACAAGGACTATCGATTTGAAGAAATCGAATTGGGCAGCCACGGCATCAGCTACAGTTCCCTGCAAGCGGTCACCGGCCGCGGAACCACACCCCAGGTGTATATCGATGGTCAGCACATCGGCGGGGCCGACGAACTGACAACGTGGCTGGAGAAATGAGTTGTTGTACGCGGTAGTAACCATCACGTGGCCTCCCTGAACCATTGGCTTTCCTGATTGGCAATGATCCTCAGCCAGCGAACAATTTACCGGTTAGCTCGTCATTCCGGGGCTGCCCGCCAGGGCAGAACCCGGAATCCAGGGAATTTCCAGCCACGTTTCCTGGATTCCGGGTTCCGCTTCGCGGCCCCGGAATGACGGGCTGAGGCTCCTTGCCAATCAGATTGGCTTTTGTAATCCAGTATTTCCCTTGGAGTAATGTCCCATGACCCCGATTCACGTCGATGTAGCCATTATCGGTTCCGGCACCGCCGGTATGGGCGCCTACCGAGCCGCGCGAGCCCATACTGATTCAGTCTTGCTGATAGAAGGTGGCCTCTACGGCACCACGTGCGCCCGCGTAGGTTGCATGCCGAGCAAGCTGCTGATTGCCGCAGCGGAAGCCGCTCATCAGGCCCGCCATGCCGATCCGTTCGGGGTTCATGTTGAAAACGTAATCGTTGACGGCGCGGCGGTGATGGCAAGGGTGCGACGCGAACGGGATCGCTTTGTCGGCTTCGTGCTGGAGTCGATCGACTCCTTTCCGCAAGGCGACCGCCTAAGGTCAAAGGTCAGCTTTCAGGATGCCCACACCCTGATGACGGAGCAGGGTCAGTCGATTCATGCCCAGCGCATCGTGATCGCCACCGGCAGCATTCCTGTCCTGCCAAAGCAGTTGAAAGGATTGAAAGCGCACTTGCTGACCAATGAGAACATATTCGATTTGCCTGCCTTGCCGAACAGCCTGGCGGTGTTCGGGCCCGGTGTGCTTGGGATGGAACTGGGTCAGGCAATGAGTCGCCTGGGAGTGAAGGTCAAGATATTCGGCGTCGGAGGCGGCATTGCCGGCATTCATGATCCTGAGATTCGCGACTACGCCAACCAGGCCTTCAATGACGAGTTCTACCTGGATGCCTCGGCTCAGGTGAAATCAGTCAGTGAATCCGCCACCGGGGTCGAAGTCCATTACCAGCATCGCGATGGCGCCTGGCAAACCGAGCTGTTCGATTATGTGCTGGCGGCGACCGGTCGTGCGCCGGATGTCGCCGGGTTGGGATTGCAAAACACCGGATTACAGCTTAACGAGCGTGGCGTACCGCTGTTTGACCGCGTTACCCTGCAGTGCGGCGACAGCCCGATCTTCATTGCCGGTGACGCCAGCAACGAGATCCCCCTGTTGCACGAAGCGGCCGATCAGGGTCGCATTGCCGGCGACAATGCCGGACGTTATCCCGATGTGCGGACGGGCTTGCGACGCATACCGCTGGCAGTGGTCTTCACCGACCCGCAACTGGCTTCGGTCGGATTCAACCTGGACCAGCTCAACGAGCACTTCAGGGATCGCTTCGCAGTGGGGCTCGTGTCCTTCGAGGACCAGGGACGCAGTCGCGTCATGTTGCGTAACAAGGGGATGCTGAAAGTCTATGCCGAGCAAGGCAGCGGCTTGTTCCTCGCGGCAGAAATGTTCGGGCCTGCCGCCGAGCATATCGGTCATCTGCTGGCATGGGCGGCGCAAAGGCGCATGACAGTGTCCGAAATGCTGGAAATGCCCTTCTATCATCCGGTCATTGAAGAGGGATTGCGCACCGCACTACGCGATCTCAACCATAACCTGCACATTGGCGCGGACCTGGTAGACCGCTGCATGGATTGCGGGCCAGGCGCTTGACCACTTAACGCGCCAAGCAACAAGCCGGGTTGCTTGGCCGCGGCGTCCGCAGGCGGCGGGGGGGGAAGGGGGGGAATGCTCCAATCAGTTGCAGCATCGCGGTCTCCTTTTCCGTTTCGATAACATCGTCCGAACAACCGGGTACTCGTCACTGCGGGCAAGGTACGCTGGACGCGCTACTGAGACTCACCTTCTTCAGATCCGAGGCTGCAAGCGACCCGGAGCCAAATGGTGCTTGTCGCATAGCCGTCGGCCGACTGCGCCGACACTCCAGTCGTTCAGTCCGGGGTGATAAAGCCGAATGGGATTGCGTCCCGCCTCCTTGGCTCGATACATTGCAGTGTCAGCCCACTTGAGAATCTCGTCCTGGCTGGCTTCGGGGTCGACAAACAGCGCCACGCCAAGCTGGGCGGGCAACGGGGCGCGCCGGGGGGAGGGGGCTTTCCTCGGGTCAGCAAAGGGCTGCGACAACGCCTCGGACTTTCAGCGACAGACTGGCTTCCACGGTCGATTCGGCGTGATCCGCTTTCAGTTCGCTGATGATCACCACAAACTCGTCGCCGCCGAAACGGGCGACGGTATCCATTTCGCGTACACAGCTTTCGGGGCGATCCGCTGCTGCTACAAGAAGCAAGTCGCCGACCGCATGGCCGTACCGGTCGTTCAGCGGCTTGAAGTTGTCAAGGTCAAGAAGTATCGCGGCGCCATGGCAGCCATTGCGTTTTCATTGCGCCATGGCCTGGACCATGCGGTCGATGAGCAGGCGGCGGTTAGGCAAACCGGTGAGGGGGGCAAAGAACGCCAGAAAGGGCCCCGGTTCTTCAACCGGGCGGGGGGGGGGGGGGGCCCCCACCCCCCCCCAGGGCCGGGGGGGGGGGGGGGGGGGGGGGATTCGGGGGGGCCCTTTTGGGGGGGCCCCGGGGGGGGCCCCTCCCCCGGGGGGGGGGGGGGGGGGGGGGGGGGGGGGGGGCGGGGGGTGGGGGGGGGGGGGGGGGGGGGCCGCTCCCGCCCCCGGGGGGGGGGGGGGGGGGAGGACGGGGGAAGGGGGGGGGGGGGGGGGCGGGGGGGGGGGGCCCGCCGGGGGGGGAGGGGAAAAACAACACACCCCAAACCCCGCCGGGGGGGGGGGGACCCCCGCCCGGCGCCCCCGGGGGGGGGGGGGGGGGGGGCCCCCCGGGGGGGGGGCGGGGGGGGGAAATCCCGGCGGGGGGGGGGGGGGGGGGGGGGGGTGCCTACACACCGGGGGGGGGGGGGGGGGAGGCGGCGGGCCCTTCGCGCACCGGTTGGGGGGGCCGCCGGCGCACAGGGCTGGGTCGGTGATTCCGGTGCATTCATGTCGAATCTGGCCTTGGCGCCTTGGCGCAGCTTCTGGGTCAGCACGGGGGCCAAGGCGCGGTGGTCGCGGCCAGCCTGAAGCCGCGCCGCGGTACCGGCGAAAGCCTTGCTTACCGGGTTGCTTGCGGTGCCCATGCTTCATCGGCCATTGGCGCAAAGGGCAAAGGGCAAAGAGGCGAGCGGCTTCGCGCCGGCATCGACTGTCGGCGCAAAGCCGCGCCCTTCGGCCTGATAGCACGGCGTGGCATGAATCGCGGAACGTGGCATTGGCTCGACGATGCCCAGTGACACCGCGGTGATCTGCAGCATCCGGGCCGCCGCCGTGGTGTGAGGGCCAAGATACCGCGGCGCGCGACGATTGGACGAGGGAATCGCGCCGGCCGGCCATATCTCCAGGTAATATCCAGCGACCAGCGATGCGCCGTCGCCGGTTTCATTGCGCCAGGCATTGCGCGCTGAATTCATCTGCAGTTGCGCGCAATCGACGCCGATGATTTGGCAACGCGGCAGCTTGCGCGAGGGACGATCTTTCATGTTCCTTTATCTCCGTCCGAATTGTCAATTATCGACCCAAGGGCCAGTGGGTCGGGGTCGATCACATTCCCGGGTGCACGCGGCCGGGATCGCTCAAGCGCGACACCGCCAACTCCTCGCCACTGCGCGCCGGGATGAGGCGGCTCTGCATCGCCTTGGGGTGTGCGCCAATCAGCACTTGCTGTTGAGGATCTGAGCGCATGGGGTATTGAGAGTTGCCGACTTCGCAAGATACACGGCGCGGAAAGCAGCCGGAATCCCCCATTCAACGTATTCTTGCTACCCTGAAAATGGTAGATGGCAGGCCGATCAGGTCAGGGGCCGGGCTGAACGGGCACTGCTTGCTTCGACCTCTGCCTCGGCTTCTTCAACAGCGATCTTCGCCCCTCTTCACCACACCTGGCAAGGTCAGCGCAAAGTCAATGACCCTGGTTTAGCGTACGAAGACCATCCTTTTTCCCAGGTCTTCCTGGGCATACCGTACGATCTGTTCCGGTCGCAGCAGATTCGGCCAATTGTAGAAAGAGCGGTCTGGCGCAGATAGTCAGACATGTCGTTCTGGCCCCGCATTGGATCATCAAAGGACTGGTCGTCCCTTGGCGACGCCGCCACCTTTTGACCTGCCCTGGCGACGGCCTGCTCCAGCATCGCCTGCCAGAGTTCGGCTTGCCCCTCAAGCCACTCCTGCCGCAGGGTGCCGTGGTCCTCCGACCCGAGACTCAGCGCCGCGGCAACCGGCCCGCCGGGCGTCATGGGCCACTGACTCGCCTGCTCGGAAAGGACCTGGCTGAAGCCCTGAGTCATGGCATGCAAAGAAGGATTTTGCTTGGGGGTGGACGACATCAAAAACTCCTTGCAACAGGTGCTGAAACGGTCGCGCGCCTGGCACTGCGCCAACCACCGTGTCAAGCAAGGCGCAGGCTGGCAGGCGAACCGTTGCGTCTGCGGAACAACAGGGATCGGACCGCGCGAGCGTCCGCGCCGCGAAACTGCTCCGACCCACGCGGCTTCTATCGTGCCTTGACACAGCCATAGGCCCAGACCAGGTAGGCGGCATGCAGACCGACCAGCGCCTGCTGAGCCTCGGTGTCGCCTTGTGCGGCCCGCGCGAAGAGGTCTTGACGACGGCGGTCGGCGGCGCCGGCGACTCGTCGGACGCTGTGGTGGGCGGCAGACCGACAAGTTCGCTGAGCGGCGCCATGGTTCAGGCCGCCTTGCGCGTGCGGGGAGCCTGCGCCGTACTTTCATTGGCGGCGGCGCCATCCATGAACGCATCGACGGACTCTGCCGACGCACGGGCCGACTCGATGAAGCGCTGCATCCACTGATGGTGGAGGCTGGGCACGCGGTTCTGCATCAACTGCAGAATTTCGGCCTGATAAGCGATGGCGTTTTTGAGCAGGGTCACCGAAGCCTTGGCGCTGTTGCGCGTGGTGCTTCCGAGAATGCGCGGCATATCGCGCACCAGCGCCATCGGTGCACTCGATGTGAGCAAGTCGCTGTAGTCCTTTTGGGTCTCGTCGTATAGGTTGGTAACCACCTCGAACTGGGTCTGGGCCAGCTTTGTGGTGCGATCCATGGCGTCGCGCACATACTCCAGCGTGCTTTCGGTGGCGGGTTTGAACATTTCGGTTACTTTGTCGATCATGATTTTCTCCGTAAAGATGGATTTCGGCGGCGCCGGGTGCGCATTCCGGGACGCCACTGGTGTGGGAACCGCAGGGAACTTCCGGAATTGCCGGATGCGAAAGATACAGAGCGCGGGAGGTGAGCGGAATCCCCAATTCACGGCATTTTTGCTACCGTGAAAATGCTAGGCAGCAGGCCAGACGAATTCGGATAACGCCGATTTGAAGTCTGGGGCTAGCGATTGTCCGCGGTGCGCGGGCCCAGTCCGCAGCACGCTGCCCGAGACGCGGATGCTGGAAGCACGGCCGTGGAGAAGACTGGGCGTCACAGATGGAGAAAATCTAACCGCGTAGTCCTGTATCAACTCACGGGAGAGATTTTCCACCTTGGCCTGCTGGTTGGCGCGGTCGTCATGCGGGATGGTGGCCGCCAGCGACGTGGCAACGACTACTTGGCAGGTACAGCAACTGCCGGCGTGACTCCCAGACGTTTGGCGTGGCGCGCAAATCGACGGTCATCGAAGCTCATGAATTCCGTGCAATGGCCACTGGCCAGAAGGTGCAGCGCATCGGCAAAGTCCAGCCCCTCCGTGTGCCAGGTCAGGGCATCGGCGATGCGCGACCATTCCTCAACGCTGACGTTGGGCAGCCCAAGCAGATGTTTGACAACCCGCACGAAATCCTCGGTCGCAAAGCCATAAAAGGCGCGCAAGACCCATTCGAGTTCGAGGATCACCGTAACGGGTACGAATACCTGGGGCGATTCGGTCAAGAGACGACGGGCAATCGGGCGTTGTCTTGCGGCCTCGGGGTCGGCCGGGTCGGCCACATAGAAACGCGCCAGGATGTTGGTATCAAGGGCGATCATCTTTGCCTTCCCGCATGGCGAGGGCGACATCGAAATCGGCAAGCCGGCGTTTACCCGGCCGCTTGCAAACCAGCATGCCGAAGCCATCTTCGACACTGGTTTGAACAACCTGGCGCTTCACCTCGGCGTGGATGACATGACCATCCAGGGTGAAATCGAGTTGGCAACCTGGGGTGATGCCCAGGCGGCGACGGATTTCCACCGGAATGACGACTTGGCCTTTATCGGAAACAGTGACGGTTGGCATGGCGGCACTTTCGTCTTACATGGTAAGAATAGCTTAGCACAGCATGCCCCGGACGTTACCCCGAGTTCAATCGCTGCCGCACCGAACCCCAATCCCCCCAGCCAGCCGCCCGCTGCGTTACGAAATCAGGCCGGTACGCATCGCATATCGGGTGATGTCTGCTGCCTTGTGCAGATCGAGCTTTTTCATGATGTTGCGGCGGTGAGTCACGACTGTTGCTGTCGAGACGTGCAATTCGGCGGCGATCTCCGGTGCGGTCTTGCCCTTGGCAAGCAGTGTGATCACCTGAAGCTCGCGCCGTGACGGGCGCGTATCGCCAGACTTTCGCGCCCCGAGTTGCGGCCTTCGCAGACTGTCCGCCATCACCGCAGCAACTTCCGGGCAGAGAAAGCTTTTGCCTTGGCACACGCTGCGAATACCCTGCGCCAATTCAGCGCTGGCCGCTGCTTTTGCAACGTAGCCATGGGCGCCGGCGTCAAGCATGAGTTGAATGGTGCTCCGTTCAAGGTGGGAAGACAGCGCCAGGACCTTGACTTGTGGGTATTTGGCGAGCAGACGCCGCGTAAGCTCGATGCCCGATTCTCCAGGCAGCGTTACATCCAGCACAGCCACGTCTGGCGCAAACTGCTCGACCATCCGCAGCGCCGTGTCGCCATCGCCGGCTTCGGCGACTATCTCCATGCCGGCTTCGTGCGCCAGCATCATGCGCAAGGCCTCACGAAACATCCTGTGATCATCGGCAAGAAGGATTCGGATCATGATTTTGCTGCTCTTTGACTGCAATGGAAGCGCTTCTGAAGGTCTGGCACGATGATGTTTTCACCCCGCATGGCGAGGAGGCTCTTGGCTCGGGCTGGCCGATTCCGCCGCGGGCGCCGGCAACTCTCGCAGCGCCTGGGCCAGGCGGGCCAGTTCGGCTGCGCATTTACGCATCCGATAGTTGATGGCCGACTTCTTCGCTCCAGTACGCAGCCCTTCCTCGATCTTGCTTGCTTGCGCTGCGACACGTTGCGCGCCGACCAGTCCCGCAATCCCTTTCAGGTTGTGGGCCAGAACGCGCGCGGCATCGTGCTCCTCCGATGCCAGGTGCTCACGCAAGCGCGTCATCTGGTGCTCGTGGGCCTTGATGAAGCGCTCCAACTGAGTGTGGTAAGCGACGATCGTTTCCGGCGAACGCAGCCAGGCCGGGCCAACTTCCAGGCCCTGAATCTGCAATAGGGCGCGGCTCAACTCGCTGTCGCAGGCTTCAGCGACGTCACTGGAAACCGGCCGGTCGGACAGGTATTTGCCAAGGGCAGCGGCGAGCGTGGAAGGCGTCACCGGCTTGCCGAGGTAAGCGTTCATGCCGGCGTCGAGGCAACGCTGGCGATCCTCGGCAAAGGCGTTCGCCGTCAGGGCAATGATGGGTGTGGCGCCGTAGCCAGGCAGCGCGCGGATGGCACGCGTGGCTGTCAGGCCGTCCATCCCGGGCATCTGCATGTCCATCAGGATCAGATCGTAGGCGCCGGCCCGCGCGCTTTCGACAGCCTCCGCGCCGTTGCTTGCGAGGTCGGTCTCACAGCCGAGGCTGCCCAGCATCTCCAGTACGATCTCCGCGCTCTGCGAATGATCCTCGGCGAACAAAATGTGCCTGCCATGCAAGGAAGTCGGCACCGGAGTGGCGGGCGCCGCTGTGTCCGACCGCAGATTGCCGGTGGCGCGCGGCAGGACCAGCTCGAAACTGAAAATGCTGCCCGCTCCCACCTGACTGTCGACCTGGATCGTTCCCCCCATCAAGGCCACCAGTTGCTTGCTGATGCTCAGCCCCAACCCGGTGCCGCCGTGTTGGCGCGTCGCCGACGCATTGCCCTGTGCGAATGGTTCGAACAGTCGCGCTTGATCGACCGACGCAATGCCGCAGCCGGTATCCGCCACCGTGAAGTGCAGCGTGACGCTCGCGCTGTTCTCGGTCACGCAGGCGATGGACAGGCTCACCGTGCCCTTTTCGGTAAACTTGATGCCGTTGCCACACAGGTTGATCAGCACCTGTGACAGGCGCAGTGCGTCGCCATGCAGCCATAGCCCACGCAATGAAGGCGCGACGTCGGTCCTCAGGCTCAAGCCTTTCTCACGCGCCCTGTCACCAAGCATCCGCGTGACCCGCGAGACAACACCGCCGAGGCTGAAGTCGTCCTGGGCGAGCGCGAGGCGCGCGGCCTCGATCCTCGAGAGGTCCAGGATGTCGTTGATAACCGCCATCAGATGCTCTGAAGTGGCGCAGAGCTGTTCCAGCTTCCGCCTTTGCATGGGATCGTCGATGTTACGGTGCAGCAGATGAGCCAGGCCGACGATGACGCCAAGCGGCGTACGAATCTCGTGGCTCATGTTGGCGAGGAAGGCCGCTTTGGCATTGCTCGCGGCCTCGGCCCTTTCCTTGGCCTGTTGCAGTTCCTCCTGCGCTATTTTGAGCGCTGTGATGTCGAGATTGATACCCGCCCAGCAAGTTGTGTTGCCCTTCTCATCCTTGATTCGCGCCCCGCGCGCCAGTACGTGATGCCACTTGCCGTCAACGCCGAGGAAGCGGTGTTCCCGGTCCCAGGTGCCGCCGGTGCGTACGCATTCCTGCCACGCTGCAATGGTGGCTTCGGCATCATCCGGGTGAAGTACATTTCCCCAGCCGAAGTCGGAACATTGCTGCTGCGTTAAGCCGACCATCTTGAGGAAGCTCGCACTTGCATACCTGTTTTGCCCGCTCGGTTCGCAGACCCACACCCCGTAGTCGATGGTTTCGCCGATCCCGCGGTAGAGCGCCTCGCTCGCTCTAATTCTTTCCTCAGCGTCCTTGCGCTCGGTGATGTCCTGGGTGGTGCCGAAGCCTCCCAACAGGGTGCCGTCGGCGTCGAACTCCAGTTCGGCCCGCTGGCGCACCCATTTCAATTCCCCGTCTGCCCGCAGCCGATGCTCGATGTCGTAGGGTTCGCCGCGCAGGGCGGCCTGCCATGCGGTGTCCACGTAGGCGCGGTCGTCGGGGTGCACGCAGTCGAGGAAAGACTCGTAGGTCATCGCGGTGCCGGCGGGAACCGCGAAGATGCGGTAATTTTCTTCCGACCATGTCAGTTCGTTGCGACGAACGTCCAGGCGCCAGCTACCGATGGCCCCGACTTGCTGGGCGCGTTGCAGATCCCGCTCGCTGAGGCGCAAGCGCTCCATCGCCAGCTTGCCCGCCGTGATGTCTTCGGAAAAGATCACCATGCCGCCCACGCTGCCGGCGGCAGTATTCCATGGCAGCACTTCCCAGCGCAGCCATTGCACGCTGCCGTCGGCCCGCTCGAAGCGGTCCTCATCGGTGCGGATGGTTTCGCCCGCCAGCACGCGGCGATGTATTTCCTTCCAGGACTCGGGGATTTCGGGAAAGACTTCGTAGTGGGAAAGGCCGCGGATATCGCGGTCGCCGAGCCCAAAGTCTTCCATCCAGCGGCGGCTGGCGGCGATGTAGCGGATGTCGCGGTCGAGCATGGCGAGCGCGGTGAGGGCGTGCTGGATGAATATGCGGAGCTGCAGCTCCTTCTCGCGCAGGGCTTGCTCGACACGTCTGCGCTCCGTGATGTCGACGCAGGAGCCGATGTAACCGAGGAAGTCGCCTTCAGGGCCGTGATCCGGCGCAGCGCGCTCCAGTATCCAGCGAAACGCCCCCTGGGCATCGCGCAGGCGGTATTCCACTTCGAATTCTTCCCGCCGGTCAAAGGCTTCGCAGTAGATGCTGAAGCGGCGCTGGAAATCGTCGGGGTGCACGCCTTCGGTCCAGCCATTGCCGATCTCCTGCGCCATGGTGCGCCCCGTGAAGTCGAGCCAGCGCTGGTTGAACCAATGACCTAGTTTGTCCGGGCCGGCCGTCCAGATGAGGACCGGCGCATTGTTGGCCATCGCACGGAAGCGCGCCGCGCTTTCGCGCAGCGCACTCATGCCCTGCCGTTCATGCTCGTAGGCTTCCCGCGGACGCACATAGCTCAGACCGTCGCGACTCAGAACGGCGTCTGCCTCGCCGCTATCGAGGGCGTGAAGCACAGCCTCCGCCTTTTCCAGGCGCGCTTTCAAGTCGTCGGGATCTGCTTCAGGTTCGATGATCCGCTCCGTTGAGCCCAAGTGCCGCAAGGACTGTCGGCTCGTCGGTCAGTGCGCCGAACAGGGTTACGGGGCGCGGCGACACCATGAGCAACGTCGGCGCCACCATAATATGGGCATGCAACGCCGCCTCGAAATCCACCAGGACGTCGATCACTTCGATGCGGTGGCGGCCTGGCAGGTGGGCGTTGCACAGCGTACGCAAGTTGTGCTCTGCAAGGTGCGAATTTGGTTCGTCATCGGCCACGAACAGGCGAAACTGGAAATCGCTGCCGCCCATGTCAGTCCCCCGCCACTTCGATACCGCCATCGGTGATAGACAACTTGTGGTAGCGGTTCGAGTGGCCGGAGCCGCGGGACTTCACCACCAGGAGCTTGCGCTGCAAGCCGCTCTCTTCCGTTGCCAGCCGCAGGATGAGGATGGTGTCGATGATGGAGGAAATGCCGATGCCGCTGATTTCCTCCTGATTCATGAAACCCGCCGTCTGATTGGTGATGAGGATGGTGATGCCTTTGTTCTTGCAGGCATTGGTCAGGCGCATGAGGTACTCGAAGGCGGCCTGCGCCGTTCGAAGCGGTGGCAGGCGGAGGCGGACTCCATCACCACGGACGTCGGCTGCATCTCCTTGATCAGGGCAAAAGCCTTGACCAGGTGCTGCTCCGCGCCCGTGGCCTCCGGCAGGGCCGTCAGGAAGCGCAGGCTGCCAGCGGCAATCGGCGGACGCAGATCGATGCCGGGGCTCTGCATCGCCGACAGCAGGGCCGCCTCCGACTCCTCGAAACTTATGTACAAGACCTTTTCGCCTCGCCCGCAGGCCGCCAGGGAAAAGGCGCTGCACAGAGTGGTCTTGCCGGTGCCGCTGCTGCCCGAGACGAGGATGCTGGAAGCGCGCCGAAAACCGCCGCCGATGAGGCCATCCAGCCCCGCCACGCCGGTCGAAAACCGCTCCCCCAGGGGCCGGTGCGACAGGTTTGTTTCGGAAATCGGCAGCAGCGTGATTCCGGGCCGGCCGATAACGAATGGATATTCGTTGGTGCCGAAGCCGGAGCCGCGATACTTGACGACCCGCAGCCGGCGCGTGCTCAACTGCCCGAGCACGCGGTTATCCACATGGATGACGCAATCGGCCATGTAGTCCATGAAGTCGTAATGGCGTGCGTGATCGGCATCGCGTGGCGCCTTCACCGTCAGGAGCGCGGTGATGTCGCGCTCCGCCAGCCACCGGTGCAGCGCCAGCAGCTCGTTCTGCGCCCGGGTCTCGTCGCTGATGAGGCGCATCAGCACGTCCAGCGCGTCGATGACCACGCGCTTGGCGCCCATCGCCTTCAGCTTGTGATCGAGGATGGCGAGGAACGGCTGGATGCCGAACTCGCCGGTAATGACGGCCTTCGGCTCCATGCGCGCTTCGAACAGGAAGAGCGTGCCGTGCTGTTCCTGCTCCGCCAGTTGCCACTCCAGCGTCAGGGCGTTGACGCGCAATGCGGCGGCCCGTTCCTCGAAGGAGATGAAGATGCCCGGTTCGCCGGCCAGGGCGCTGCGGTACAGGAACTCCAGACCGAACAGGGTCTTGCCGGCACCGGGTCCACCGATGATCAGCGAGGTGCGCCCGGCCGGCAGACCCCCATGGAGTATCTGGTCCAGGCCTTCGATTCGCGTGGGGCATTTGCGGAGGGCGTCATCCTGATCCTGGGCCATGGCGTTGTTCCTGTATCAACGGGTCTGGCAAGACTCAAGTCTGGCCAACAGAACGATGTATTGATTTGATTCGATTTGATTTCCGCGATCTTCTCGGCATTATCTTAGCCCCCGCCCCCCCCGTCAAGGACTGGACGAGGATTGCAGAATTCCCCGCGCCTCTCGATCAAAGCGACCAGGTTCTGCATTCTTGATCAACGGTTGGATCTGATTATTGCCGATTCAGGATAGCTGTGCCGCGCGGGCCGGCTGTAGCTGGTTACTGCTTGTGGTCAATGGTCGCCAGGGCGCAGCGGAATTTGAAAAGCGCTCAGGCACTTGCGTTCTCGGAAGGAAGGGAGGCTACTCCGCCCATGCCTGCCAAGGGCGCCATGCACTTCCCCAAACACCGCATTTGCCCCAATCCGCAGCGACCTTGCAATGATTGCCGGTCCTATGTGCTGTGGCGCACGGACTGGCGGCCGTCGGAACCCAATAATTGCGATGCGAACTTCGTCTCGCCGTCCTGGGAAAATCGCACGCCCCTACCCGTACCCCGCCATGACCCTGCCTCGTTGGCTCAAATGGATAGCCGGAGTCTCTGCCGCACTTGTCGTGCTGTTGATTCTGCTCGCCGCGTTTCTCGACTGGAACTGGTTGCGCGATCCGATTGCGCGCAGGGTCGCCGCGGCTACCGGCAGAAGCGTCGCCATCAACGGCGATCTGAACGTACATCTTTCGTTGCGGCCGCGCATCGTCGCCAACGACATTGTCCTCGGCAACGCGCCAGGGAGCCGCGAGCCGGTCATGGCGGCGATCAAGCGCCTCGATTTCAGGATCGACCTCCTCAAGCTTTTGACCGGCGTTGTGGAATTGCCAGAGGTCGCATTGTCCGACCCCCGCGTGCTACTCGAAGTGAATGGAGACGGCGTGCCGAATTGGATTTTCAAGATGGGGGACAAGGACATGTCGTTCAAGTTTCCGACCATCAACGAGCTGACCATGGATCGCGGCAGCGTGACGTATCGCGATCCCGCCATCAATACCGAGATGGTAGTTGTCCTGAGAACCGTGGAAGGCGATCAGGCCTGACCGGCCCCCGGCCTGGAATTGGAAGGAAAGGGCCGCTTCAAGGGGCTGCCGACCACGTTTCATGCCCGTGGCGGCGCGTTGCTGAGTCTGCGCGATGCCGAGCAGCCCTACCCGATCGTGGCGAGCGCGAAGCTGGGAAGCACCAAGGCCGGTATCGACGGCATGTTGCGGAACCCGCTGCACCTCAAGGGAGAGCAGTTGAACTTCAAGCTCGAGGGCAGCGACCTGGCGTTACTCTTTCCGATCATCGGCGTGCCTTTTCCGCCGACACCATCGTACAAGCTCGCAGGATTCCTCGATCATGCCGGCGACGTGTGGACATTTCGCCGCTTCAAAGGCGCTGTCGGCCAAAGCGATGTCGCTGGAGATTTCGCGGTCGATCGCGGCACGCAGCCCCAGATGATCACCGCCAGCCTGGTCTCGAAGCAATTGTTCATGAAGGACCTCGGCGGATTCATAGGATCCGTCCGCGGTACGCAGCGCAGTCCGACTCCGCCGCCCGCCGGCAGGTTGCTCCCAGCCGAGCCGTTCAGCCTTGAAAAGCTGAAGGCGGCAAATGCGGAGGTGCATTTCGTCGGCGAGAAGATCTTCAGCGAGTACTTGCCGATCAGCAAAATGACGGCGCATCTCATCGTAAGCGATGGTGTTCTCAAACTCGTACCGCTGGATTTCGAGATCGCCGGCGGAAATCTGGTGTCCCACATCGAAATGGACGGGCGCAAGCCGCGCATCGTCACACGCGCGGACATCACTGCGAAAAGACTGCACCTGGATCAGATGTTTCCGCTTCCAGGCTGGCCGCTGCCGATACCGGCACCATGGGTGGGCGCGCCAAACTCGTGGGCAACGGCAACTCGATAGCGCAAATGCTGGCATCGGCAAACGGCGAAGCGGCGCTGATCATGGATGGCGGAACGGTCGGCGAGTTGATGCTCAGGCTGTCGAACCTCGACATCGCGAATTCGCTCGTTGCGCTGCTGGGCGGCGACAAGCAGGTGCCGATTCTTTGCATGGTGGGCAATTTCAAGGCGGTCGACGGCGATTTCATGGTCGAGGCCCTGGTGCTCGATACTTCCAAGGTCAACATCACCGGCAGCGGCAACGTGAACTTCATCGACGAATCGCTTCACCTAAGGTTGGTGTCCCAGTCAAAGGGTTTCAGTCTGGCATCGCTGCGCGGTCCCATCGCTGTCACCGGATCGTTCAAGAATCCGGTGCTGCGGCCTGAATTGGGTGGAGTGATTGCGCGAAGCGGCCTCGCCCTCGCCCTGGGTGCGGCGACGGGAGGCCTGGGGGCGCTGATACCCCTGCTCGACTTTGGCAAGGACAGGGACAGCAACTGCGCCGCGCTGGTGAGCCAGGCCAAGTCCGATGCGGGCGTAAAGGCGAGCGACATGTCGCCACGCGTCAGAAAGTGCCTCGCCAAATGCAATCCCGCCCCTGCAAGCGAACCACCGGCGCCAGCGGTCGGGCAAAGAACCGTTGACACGTTTCCTCCAGGATTGGACCGACGCCATGAAACCATCGATCACCGGACGACGCTCCGAATTGGCAAGCATCCTCGCGCAGCAGCATGCGCCGAGCGCACTCGAAAACATCCACATCAACCTTGCCGGACAGCAGGCAAACACCCTGTTGCACGACGGGCACGCGTGGAAAGATTTCGCCCGCCTGGCACTGGCCGGAACCCGCCGCGCGATACGCTCGGCCGTTGCCGACCGCGCGCCGATGCTGGTCCACGCCAGCTTCGCCTTCGTGCACAGCGTCGAGCATGGCGCCAGGCTGGCTGAGCCGCTACGCTCCTCGCTCGACGCCATCCTCGAATGCGAGGCGCTGGCCCTGTCGGCTCCGGTGCCTGCCTGCGTGGTGCGCCTCGGCTATCTGTACGGCCCTCAGAGCGCTGATCTGCGGGCCTATCGCGCCGCCTTTCGTCTCGGCCGGCCGTATTGGTCCGGTCCGCCCAAAGCGCTGCAATACCACCTTCACCAGCTCGATGCCGCCTCGGCGCTGTTGGCCGCCGCGCGTCCACGAAACGCGGCAAAGATCTGCTACGCCACCGATGGTCTCCCGGTTTCGTTCATGCGATTGATGGATGCATTCGCGCATCGCGTCGGCCGGCGCACCCCGCTTCATCTGCCGTTGCGGTCGAAGGCGTGGGCCAGGTTGATCATTCGGGAAGAACACATGCAGCAAGCGGCACTGGCGATGCCAAATCTGGCGCCGACGCCGCGCGTGCCGGGACGGAAGCCGAAGTATCCGGACTACCAGGCCGGGCTCGATCAGATCATCGAAGCCTGGTCAGCAAAAGAAATCCCGGACGGTCTCAGGCGAATTCCGGCAATGGACATACCTATTGCAGAGTGAGGGAGCGCTCCTCTCCCCTTGCGGGCTAGCGTATGCACACATCTCAACGGCACCGTCTCCCCGGCGAAAGCCGGGGTCCAGAAGGGCTGAGGCGATGGACTTCGGGACGGTCTTCGGCAAGAAAAGCCAAGACATACAGGGTAAATCGATGTTTTGCGGTCCCCGTCCACTGGATTCCGGCCTGCGCCGGAATGACGGGGAGATGTGTGCATACGCTAGCCCCTGCGGAAGGGTTGGGGAGAGGGGCGGTGGCCCGGCCGGCCCCTCTCCCGCAAGGGGAGATGGGAGAAGTTGCTCACGGCAATTGGTACGAACATTTCAAAAAGCAGCCTTATGTGGGGTCGCTAATTGCGGAAACCCGGAGTGTGGTTCCATTCTCGCGGAGGATATGCGGCCACTCACAATTCACTGCACTGGCCCGGCCAGCAGCCAATTCTTCCATCCAGCACGTCGAACAGCAACGCCAACGGAATCAGGGCACAGGCGACATAGAGATGTAGCGCCAGACTCGTCTGGAGATAGGTCATTGTCGCAAACAGTGCGCCCATGCCACACAGCGCACTGGCCAAAGTAAACCTGTCCGCCAAATGGAAGTCACGGATCATCGAGGAAGGCTTTGAAGCAATCATGGAAATCGCCAATCGGGTTGTTGAATCATGGAAACCTCGAAAAGTGTTGCGCCAACGACGTAGCAGACGAGGCATCACCTTACCCCTGCTGAAACACTCTCACCGTGCGCGAGCCACCATAGTAACGAACGGTGCGACACCCGATGTGTCTATGTGCTAGACCGCACAGACGTCGTTAAAACCATTCGTTATGGTGCGCTCATGGCCTGACGGTCATATCGGCCCGGTCGTGCCGGACAGCACCGGCGACGCACTGGTTCCCTAGTGAAACAAGTTACTGACGGATACGACAATGAACTATGTAGAACGCGACACCTATGGCATGTACAAATCTCCGACAAACGGCGGCCCTGGGCCGGAGCTGATGGGAGCCGATACACTCAACGGTAATGACGTCTATAACCAGAAGGATGAAGATCTGGGCGACATCAAGGAAATCATGCTGAACATGCGCACCGGCAAAATCAGTTATGCGGTGCTGTCCTACGGCGGATTCCTGAGCCTGGGCGAGAAACTTTTTGCCGTGCCATGGGAAGCCTTGAAGCTGGATACGGAGAACAAGCGCTTCGTGCTGAATGTAGATAAGGATCGCCTCGAAAGCGCGCCGGGCTTCGACAAGGATAATTGGCCCAATATGGCTGACACGGTGTGGGCAGCGGGTATCAATTCCTTCTATGGAATAAGCCCCAATACCGAAGAGAACCGCGTTTAGGCTCTCTCCGTACCCCCGTATCTCGCCTAAGGATCCACTGAACAAGTCCATCACACCGGCGAAGGCCGGTGTCCAGATCCTTGAAAACACTGGATTCCGGCTTTCGCCGGAATGACGGATTTGGACTTGATCAGCATTTCCCTAAAAGGTACGGGGGGTTCTGCTTCAACGCATTTTCCGCTGATTTTTCTACGACGTTCCTTATCGAAGCAGTTGCCATGAAGCGGAAAGCGTGAGCGGCAATCTTCCGTCGCATTCAATTGCAATATCTATTCTTTAACTGGAGAGCCACATGGAAAATACAACTTTTGCAAATCCCACGAATACTTTTGGAAACCTGCCTCCTGACGACAACATGCTGAGCAAGACGACGCCAGGTGTTCTGGCGGCCGCCAGGCTGCCGCAGATGCCGCGGATATCGCGGCGCGCAAGGCCATGCCCGCAATTGATCAGGTTGCCGCAATGGCACACCAGGCGGTGGATAAGGCGGCCGCGTCAGCCGCTCCGGCGGTCGATTGGATTGGTGAGCAGGGCGAAAGTCTGAATGCCACACAAAAGAAGCTGGTTTCGGATGCTTCCGCCTATATCGCGGCGAATCCACTCATGTCCGTGGGTGTAGCCGTGCTCGCGGGCTTTGTGATCAGCCGCGTGATTCGCAACTGAATTGCGCACCGTGGAGTTTGCACGCCGCCTTCACGGGCGGCGTCAATTCCTTGGACGTCGTAACACCAGCATTTGCGGGGGTAGGCAATGAAGGTAGATTCGCAAATGGGCGATCCTCGTGTGGCGACGCAGGTACCGCCTTCGGGTGTGCTTGACGAACTGTCGAAGCTGCTCGCGTTCGCGCGAGAAACACTCACCGGCTTTCTCGAACTCGTGTCACTTGAAGCTCGGCGCGCTGCACTGGGTCTGGTTTGGATGATTGTGGGCGGGCTCGTTGCAAGCATCTTCATCGTAACGGCATGGGCGGGTTTGATGGCGGCGCTTGCGATGTACATTGTTTCACTGGGAATGCTTCCCCTCGCGGCGGTGATTGTGGTGGCTGCCGTCAACCTGATTTCCGGTGCCGGAATGCTGTATTGGTGCATCGCTCTGAGCCGTCACCTGCTTTTCTCGGCGACGCGTCGGCAGTTGGCGGGCGCTGCCTTGGTCAGGCCCGCCGCGCCATGATGCGATTTCCTACATTGGCTGCCATCGATGCGGCCGAATCGCGCCTAGTTCAGTCCAAGCTCAACGTCCGACTGAGTGTGGACCGAACTCGATCAGCCCTGCGTGCTGCCATCGCGCGGCCATCAACGTTGGTGCTTGTCGCGGTGGTGTCGGGTATCTCGGCATTTTTGCTCTTGCACCGCCGTGGTACCGCCGTCAAAAGCGTGCCGAACAACACGGACTCCACAATCAGAGCGGCCAGCCGAAGCCTTGTCGGAACGTTGGTCTCGATGTATGGCGCACGGTGCTGACCTTGGTCCTTCAGCGTGGCGCGGCCGCAGCGAAACAGAGCGGGTCGCGCGTCAACGCCGACATGCCGAGCACTTCGGCCACTGGCGCTACCGCAATCACTGAGCATGGCAGTACCGGTCCGGGTCAGTAAGCGATAGTGCCCGGAGACCTCCAAACCCATGTGTTGGTTACCGCACAGACGCAAGTTGCCGAGGACCTTAGTATGCAATCGGTGCACCAAACAGGGAGCACAGCATTCCATGCCTAAGGCGCAGCAAAATTAAAGCACCGAAAATACTTCCGTGGATCGCCCATAAAGATGGCATCAGCGACGAACTCGCGCTCAATCTTTGGCGCCGTGCCGCACGAGAAGCCGAAGAGTTGAGCAGTTGCTGCGACAGTTCGGACTATTATGGCCTGGCCGTCAGTCGATTCATTGAGCGGGCAGACGATGAGGGCAAGAAGGGTGCACAGCGCGACTTGCTTGCCCGTCTACCGATCATTCCAGGCGCAAGCTGGATCTTGCGCGAGCAAAGCCGCCTCTGGCAAGCAAATCTGCTTGCGTCACAAAAGGCCTACCGTTTCTGGCTGTCCAACCTGAGATACCCCTTCCCCGGCCAGAAACTGGTCGCCTGAACATCCGTCATGCGAATGCCATGATGGCGTCGGCAGACGCCAATTCATGGCACGGAGCGCTGCCTGGTAACGCCGGGAGCCATTGACTGTGATTCACCATCGCCCACCCTCGGCGGGCTCTGGCGTCAGTGCGAAGTCGCGCTTCGATCTCCAGAAGACGAGCGTGCCGATCAGCACTATGGCGTCGGTGGCCGAGGTAGCGCTGCCGATCATGCCGTTCTGTGCGGCATCGCCCAGGATCACCACGAACAGGAAGTCGCTGATGCCCAACGATCCCACGTCGCGCCGCAGGACGAAGCGCAGGAGCATGAAGAGAAACCAGTACAAGAGCGTACCGCGCAGGATCAACTCCAGCGGTGATACCGTGAAGGAGAAAATGCCTTCCAGGTCGAAGTCGAAGATATTCACCGGATGCTAGCGCTCATGCACGGACATTGGGCGGGCTCTGGTCCTGTGTCTGTTCGCTGGGCCACAAAGCACGGTGTCGGTCGCCAGCCGACTGAGTCTGGCGCGCGGTCATCGGCCCGGGGCGCTTGCCAACACGATGAGCGGTGGCACGCAGAGTTGTGCTTCTGTTATTGCTCAGAGTGCACTGCTCGAAAACGTGTCGCAGTCCCGCGGGCGGCCGGATTCCATGCCGCGCTTGAACCAGCGCACTCGCTGCTCCGATGAACCGTGGGTAAACGACTCGGGCACGATGCGGCCCTGGGCCTGCTGTTGCAGGCGATCGTCGCCGATGGCGGTCGCGGCGTTGAGCGCTTCGGCGATATCGCCGGAGCCCAGTTGATTCATGGTGCCCGCGTGGTGGCCCCACACGCCCGCATAGCAGTCGGCCTGCAATTCCATGCGTACGGAAGTCCCGCTCGATCCAGTGGCGGACGGCCCGCCGCGCGCCACGTCCAACTTCTGCAAAGTGCCAGTGAGCTTCTGAACGTGGTGGCCTACCTCGTGGGCGATCACGTAGGCTTGGGCAAAGTCACCCGGGGCGCGAAAACGCTCTTGCAGGTCGCGGAAGAACGCGAGGTCAATGTAGAGCTTCTCATCGCCGTTGCAATAGAAGGGGCCGCTGGCCGATTGCCCTCTGCCGCAAGCTGAGCGCACCTGCCCGTCGTAGAGCACGGGCGTCGGCGGGCGGTATTGGTTGTTCGACTGCTGGAAAATCTTTCCCCACACAGCCTCCGTGCTGCCGAGAACCTTGGCGACGAACTGCCCCATCTCGTCCGCAGGCGCGCCCCTGGGCGCCGCGCGCGTTTCCTGCTGGGGGGCGACCTGCTCCGCCACGCTCATCAAGGTGCTGGGATCGAAACCCAAGAAGTAACCGATGAGCGCGATAACGACTCCGCCCACGCCCAGCCCACCGCCGACCATGCCGATACCCCGTCGATCCTCGACGTTGCTGCTGGCCTGCTGATCGCCTAGTTGCATATTTCCTCCCGCGTGTTTTGGTCTTTTTCCTGCAGACTGGGCAGGCCATGTCCGAGACCAGCCCGTTTTACCCAGCGTGTCGAAGTCATGTTGTCTGCTTTCTCGCGAACGCTGTATTCGTGGAGTAGGGGAGATTTGCTTCAATCTCGAAGCTAGATCAACCGCGCCGCCTCGTCTTCTGTGGGCAGCCGGCCTCCGGGCGTCAATTTGTCCACCGCTGCCGGTAGTTCCCGTGTCAGCCTCGATAGCAGCTCTTCCCGCGAGAGACCGGTGCGCTCCGATAGCGTGTTCAGCGCATCGGGACCGATCGCCTGCTCCAGTTGATCTGTCCGGAGCTGTTGATTGGGACCGGTGTTGACCCAGGAATCCGCAGCCTGGCCGTGGCCGTTCTGCCTGAAACGATCGACCAGGTCGCGCAGCCCGCCGCTCAATACGCTCCCGGCACTCGCACCGCCGAGGAGCCCGCCCAACTTGTCGAGCACTCCGCCCTGACCCTGCTGATCGTAAGGGCCTGGTTTGCCCCCCGGCTCTTGCTTCCGCCCCTCAAACACTTCGGCGATCTTGTCGCGGTGCTGATAACCCGCGACTGCGAGAAGTCCCAAAAGTGCAACCATCGACGGCATTCCTTGGCTCATTTCATTTCTCCTTTGTATGCTGCCTGTGTGGAACACAACCGCGCCATTTTCCGGAGGAACCAAGCGACAGTCGCTGACCATTGGTGTAGTAGCGTGAAATATTCATCGGGACTTCGGGGGCCGCGGCCGGGGGGGGCCGGGGGGGCCGGGGCCCCCGGGGCCCGGGGGGCCGGGGGGCGGGCGGGGGGGCCCCGCCCCCGGCGGGGGCCGCCGTGGGGGGGGCGGCCCGCGGGCGGCGGGGGGGCGGGCCGCGGGGCCCGGGGCCCAAGCGGGCACGGTCTGGCGCGCGACGCACCGGGAGCCCGGCAGGGACGCACGGGGGGCGCGGCAGAGCGGGCAAGGGGGGCGCGCCCGGGGGGCCCCGAGACGGCCAACCCGGGCCGACACCGCCGGCGGGGCGAGGAGCGCGCGGCGCGGGCGGAGCGGGCGGCGGAGGAGCGCGCGCGCCCCCGCGCGCGGCGCAGGAGGCCGCGAGCCGCGCCGCCGCGACGGGCGGCGGCGCGCCGGGGGGGACAACCGCGGGCCCCGGCGGGGCACCGGCGGGCGGGGCACCGCGGGCGCCGGGCAAGCCGGGCCGCCGCCGGGAGGGCAGGGGCGCAGGGCCCGCCGCGGCGCCGGAGCGCCCGGACGGCGCCGCGCGCCCGCCGCCCGCCCGGGCGGCCACGGGCGCGGACCCCGCGCCGCCCGCGCGCCGCCGGCGGCGCGCGCCGCCCGGCGACCCCGGGCCGGGCCGCGCGCGGGGCGCCCGGGCCCAGGGCGCCCGCGACCGGGCGTTGTCCCCGCGGCCGGCGGGGGGGCCGCCGCGACCCGCCCCCGGGGCCCCCGCGCCGGCGCCCCGCCTCGGCCCGGTGGCGCCGTTTAGGTCCTCGTTCGGATACATAACTCTGCGCAAGACGCACGACTACCCCTGGTCGCGCCGCTTGGCGATGACCCCCCAGACAAAAAGAAGGACAATGGCACCGACGACGGCGCCGATGAGCCCGGCACCCTGGCCAGGCGCATACCATCCAAGCGCTTGGCCGAGATAGCTCGCAATGACCGCTCCCACTATCCCGAGGATCGTCGTCAACACGAAACCCGAGGGCTCGTTGCTGCCCGGCATAATGAATTTTGCGATCACGCCTGCGATAAAGCCAATGATAATCGTCCAAATAATACCCATGGTCTACTCCTATGAGCGGCTCGGTGAGCCGCAGCACACGATGACTCGGGATTGCCATCTTTTCTGTGCGCCACCACACATAATGCAAGGACGTGTACTGAAGGCATGGTAGATCGGGCAGCGACTCACACGGCCCAACACTTAATTACATTTCAGTTGGGGCAGCTTACACATTCCACGGATTACAAAGACATACTAGAGCGCCATTAGCAGTGGCTCGATTGTGCCTGCGTCGCGTGCTGTCTCTTTTGTTCGCCTCCGTCTCAAGGATTGTCACACAAGGAGTTCCAATGAAACATGTAACCGGATTTATCGCCGCTGCACTAATGTTCGGCAGCGCTTTGGCCCAACAGGTGGCCCCCGATCTTCTGATTAAGAACGTCACCAAAGACGTGCTCGATATCGTGAGCAAGGACCAGGACATCCAAAACGGAAATACTGCCAAGGCAATTGCGCTTGTCGAAGCCAAGGTATTGCCGGACTTCGATTTTCAAAGGATTACAGCGCTCGCTCTCGGCAAGGAATGGCGCAATGCCACGCCGGACCAGCAATCGGCGTTGACGTCCGAATTTAGAACATTGCTGGTTCGTACCTATTCCTGCAACGACTATATCAAAATCATTGATTGACAAACCGACCAAGGTAGTCGGTGACGCGACTGACGTGACTGTTCGCACCGAAATCAAACAGCCAGGAACCACGTCAGTTTCCATTGACTACGCCATGGAGAGGGTTGTGGCGACATGGAAAGTGTATGACATTACCGTCAGCGGGATCAGCCTGGTAATGAGTTTTCGCGATCAATTTGCCCAAGAAGTCCTCAGAGGAGGCATTGATGGACTCATCAAGACCCTGCACTCGAAAAATGAAGCTAAGAGCAGAAGCGTAGGTTAAGACGCTATGGCTGCGGGGTAGATGGTCTTTCAGGTGGATACTGATTGCGTCCGCTACGGCAGTCTGGACTTTGTGGCAGGTTGAATTCGGTGCAGCGACAGGTCATCGTCGCTGCGTGATGATCACGAGTTCAGGCTGCTGCTCGAAGCGCCGCACCTCGCACAGCGCCTCATTCAGACTCATC
>JADJQA010000023.1 GCA_016712985.1 Sulfuritalea sp.
GAACAGGCCGTGACGAACGACAGCAGCAGCGGAAACAGGATGCGCCGCATCAACCGGCTGATCAGCCTGGCAGCACCGCCGCGAGACGTGCGAGTACGCGCTCGCGGCCCATGACCTCAAGCACCGCGTCGATCGAGGGCGACTGCGGGATGCCGAGCAGGGCCACGCGCAGCGGAATCGCCACCTGCGGCATTTTCAGGCCGGATTCCGCGGCCGTCTGCCTGACGGCCTGTCCCAGTTCGGACGCCTGCCAGGCGCAGCACGACAGCCGCTCGCGCAGTGCGCCGAGCCCTTTCAGCGCAGCTTCCGTCAGGTGCTGGGCGCGTACTTCGTCGCCGGGCTTCGGCAGGACAAAAAACGGATGCACGGCATCGGCCAGTTCATTCAGGTTGCCGACACGATCCCGGTACAAGGCCACCACGCTCGCCACATCGGGGCCGCCCTCGACCGCGACACCCTGCCGCGCCAACCGGTGTATCGCCTCGGCGGCAAGCCGCTGCGGCGCGGCCGACTTGAGGTAATGCGCGTTGAGCCAGTTGAGCTTCTCGGTATTGAACTGCGCGGCGGACGCCGTGATGTGGTCGAGGTCGAACCATTGCACGAACTGCTCCATGCTGAACACTTCTTCGTCGCCATGCGACCAGCCGAGGCGCGCCAGGTAGTTCAGCACTGCCTCCGGCAGGTAGCCGTCCTCGTCGTACTGCATCACCGACACCGCACCGTGGCGCTTCGACAACTTCTGCCCGTCGTCGCCGAGGATCATCGACAGATGGGCGTAGGCCGGCACCGACGCACCCAGCGCCCGCAGCAAGTTGATCTGGCGCGGCGTGTTGTTCACGTGATCGTCGCCGCGGATCACATGCGTGATGTCCATGTCGCGATCATCGACCACGACGCAGAAGTTGTAAGTCGGCGTGCCGTCGGCACGGGCAATGATGAAGTCATCGAGCTCGCCATTGGCGAATTCGATGCGCCCTTGACCAGGTCGTCCCAGGCGACGACGCCATCCAGCGGATTGCGGAAGCGCACCACCGGCTGCACGCCCGAGGGCGGCGTCGGCAGCGCCTTGTCCGGCCCCGGCCGCCAGCGCCCGTCGTAGCGGGGCTTTTCCTTCCGGGCTTCCTGCTGGACGCGCAAGGCGTCGAGCTCCTCGATCGACATGTAGCAGTGATAGGCCGTGCCCGCCGCGAGCATTTCGCCGATCACCTGCCGGTAGCGCGCCATGCGCTGCATCTGGTAGAACGGGCCTTCGTCGTGCGTCAGCCCAAGCCACTGCATGCCGTCGAGGATCGCCTGCACCGCCTCCGGCGTCGAGCGCGCCACATCGGTGTCCTCGACGCGCAGGATGAATGTGCCGCCATGGCGACGGGCATAGGCCCAGCAGAACAGCGCGGTGCGCGCGCCGCCGATGTGCAGGAAGCCGGTGGGACTGGGGGCGAAGCGGGTACGAACCGTCATGGCATTTCAAGGCTGCGGGAAGGGCTCCGAATTCTACGCCACGGCGTCCGCGCGATTGACCGTCGGCCGCGACTTGTGGTGTAATGCGCCCGTCTTTCGCGGGCGGTTAACTCAGCGGTAGAGTGCCACCTTCACACGGTGGAAGCCACTGGTTCGATCCCAGTACCGCCCACCAATTTCATTCGAATGACAATTCGCCAGTCAGGCAGCGTGTGATTCCTGATGCGAGCCAAGCCTCGACCCAATTCCGGCCACGCTGCTTGGCCCGGTAGCGTGCCACATCGGCCTTCCCGATCAATGCCTCCATGTCGGCGACCTGTCCGGCGCCGCCCTGCAACTCAGACAGGCCGAGACTGAGTGCAGAAGCAGGCAATAGGTAAATCCTGATGGGTACAACATCGGCATGAATGACGGTGCCGTTGCTGGTCAGACGGTAGCGCACCAGCACACCCACCTGATTCCAAGATATTCCCGCGGCAGTCCGAATTCGTGCGGCGGGGTGCGCTGGGTGCTGCCGGACAAGGCACCATACCGGAAACAGGTTTCCGAGAACCCAGAAGGGCAGGTTTGCTCATGTACGTGACTCCAATGCCGCACCAGATTTGCGGTTTCAAGACACCCTGATGAAACGACAGATAGGGGTGCGGCCCATGTCGGTCTATAAGGCTATTTTTTGAAATGTTCGCACCGATTACCGCGAGCAACTTTTCCGCTCTCCCCTTGCGGGAGAGGGGCCGGGGAGAGGGGTTGCCCTGGCAACATGCGCGTCGACCGCCCCCCTCTCCCCAACCCTCTCCCGCAAGGCTACCGTATGCACACATCTCAACGGCACCGTCTCCCCGGCGAAAGCCGGGGTCCAGAAGGGCTGAGGCGATGGACTTCGGGACGGTCTTCGGCAAAAAAGCCAAGACATACAGGGTAAATCGATGTTTTGCGGTCCCCGTCCACTGGATTCCGGCCTGCGCCGGAATGACGGGAGAGATGTGTGCATACGCTAGCCCGCAAGGGAAGAGGGAGTGTTTCGCCACTCTGCAATAGGTATGTCCATTGCCGGAATTCGCCCAAGAACTCGGCGCTGGCGGCACGGCGCTGGTTGTAGCGGAGCAATCTGATTTCTCGAGGCAACTTGACACTTCTGCCTTACGGCCTGTACGACAGGATTCTCGATAGCACGCTGCGTGAGGTAGCGAGGTCCATTGAATCCTCTAGGCAGGCCGACATCGAGAAGCTCGCACCAGCGGAGCGCCGCCGGCGATTGGTCGCGGAGATTGCAAAATTGCGTCCAGAGTTGTTCGACGCTGCTGTTGGCCGCGCGTAACTGTCGCTGAGCCTTGGATTGCCTTCGCGGCATCCTCGAAGTCGTAGCCATGCTTCCTGAGATTGGCTGCCCACTTCTTTGCGTCGCGGGTGTCGCGCATGGATCTGATGTATGCATATTGATCCGTATAGCCAAGCAGACCTGATTCGGGGCAGGCTGGAATCCACACCCATGCCGGCACCGGCCGTGATGATCAGACCATCGACCTCACGGATCCCTGATGTCGGCAAGACAGTCTCACAAGCTCGTGTGCAAGCGTACCGGCCCTTCCACCTTTTCGAACAAACTACCTTGTTCGGCCACTTTGCCTCCGCCGGCAGAAAGCGGAATTCCGCCACACCACCCGGCACAAGGCTCACAAGATGCGCCTGTATGTTTCTCGGCGAGCCGGGCATCATGCGACGCCCAACCCAGCCTATACCTCGACCCGATTCCGTCCGCGCTGCTTCGCCCGGTAAAGCGCCGCATCCGCCTCGGCAATCAATGCTTCCATATCGGCCGCCTGTCCGGCATCGCCCTGCGTTACCGACAGGCCAAGGCTGACGGTGTAGGCAGGCAATGCCTTGTTGCGGTGGGTTTCGATCTCGCGCCGAATGCGCTCGGCGACATTCCTCGCTTCGGCTATGCCCGTATCGGGCAGCAGGATCACGAATTCCTCGCCGCCGAAGCGGGCGAGGATGTCCGGTAGCCGCAGCATTTGCGCCGCGCGCGCCGTGAAGTCCTTGATCACCAGGTCGCCCACGTGATGTCCATGCTTGTCGTTGACCTTCTTGAAGAAGTCGATGTCGGAGGTGATGACCGCCAGCGGTCGGTGCGCGCGCATACCGCGCGACCATTCCACGGCTGCCCGGGCGAAAAACGCCCGGCGGTTGAAGGCACCGGTCATCGGATCGCGCGTCGCCATGAACTCCAGTTCGGAGCGCAAGCGCTCGTTGGTCAGCAGGATGAATCCGACCGATAGCCCCAATACGCCGAGCGAAAACATGCCCAGATACGCCTGCTGGATCAGGTTGCGATCGAAGATGTCGTCGGTCTGGTCTGCCGCCGTTGTCAGCGTGGTGATGCGCCAAACCGCCACCGCGACCCCGAGCATGAAGAACGCAAACAGGAAGCGACTGCCGAATCCTGTCGGTTTGGCGCGCCAGGCCAGCACTGCCCCGACGGAAAACAAGCCTGTGTGCGCCAGGCACATGATGAATATGCGGCCCTGGTAGCTGTGGCTGCCGTAGGTCAGCCATACGGTCAGGATCACGACCGCGGCGATGCCATCGAGGGCGGGACGCCACTTCGGTTGCTGTCCCGAATAGCGCTGCAAGCCGATGATCAGCAGGAATTGCCCGAGCAGCAGCGCGCCGCTGGCGACGACGATGGCCAGCAGATCAGGAAGGATTCCGCGCATGGAGGCTAGCCCCGACGCGCTGCCGATCAGCACACCGGCCATCGCCCAATGGTTCAATCCCTCGATATCGCCGGGAAAGCTCCTTGCCTGCACCCACAGCACCAACGCGCAGAACATCCCCAGCAGGTTGGCGACGAGAAGGAATGTGCGTGGATCGATGAGTTCGGTGATCAACATCAGGGGCGGAGTCGAGCGAAGGATTCCATTGAAGCTTGTTGCTTTCAGGCAAAGTGGGCCGCGATGCCGAATCCTACGCGAGCAGCATGGACATGGGTGGACGGATGGAGTGCATAATCCAGGCCCATGAAAACCCTTCTCGTCGTGTACAACTCGATGACCGGCGGCACCGAGCAGATGGCGCGTGCGCTGGTCGCCGGCGCCGCGGCGGAACACGGCGTCAGAGCGCGCCTGCTGCATGCTTTGGCAGCAGATGCGGCAGATGTCATCGGCGCCGATGCGTTTGTCTTTGCCACGCCGGAGAATCTCGCGGCGATCTCCGGGCTGATGAAGGACTTTTTCGACCGCTGCTACTACCCTGCGCTCGACCGGATAAATGCCAGGCCCTATGCCGCTCTGATCTGCGCGGGCAGCGATGGACAGAACGCGCTGCGACAGATCGAGCGCATCGCCAAGGGATGGCGCCTGCGGCCGGTTGCCGACGCCATCATCGTTTGTACGCACGCGCAAACCCCGGAAGAAATCCTTGCGCCGAAAACCATCAGTGCGGCGGACCTCGATCGCTGCGGGGAACTCGGCGCGACGCTGGCAGCCGGACTGGCGCTGGGCGTGTTCTGAGAGCTGAAGAACAAACCCCGGCGCGCGGCCGGGGTTTGTCCGCGGAACACCTGCGAATACGTTTCCCGCTCATGGCAAGCCGAAAGAAACTACTGCCAGCGCCTTGCCGAAACGATCTACTGGGCGACCTGATCCAGTTCGAACACCTTGTGCAGCACCCGCACGGCGAGTTCAAGATACTTCTCGTCGACCACCACCGAAATCTTTATCTCGGATGTCGATATCATCTGGATGTTGATGCCCTCCTCGGCCAGGGTGCGGAACATCTTGCTGGCCACGCCGGGATGCGAACGCATGCCGACGCCAACAGCCGAAACCTTGCAGATCTTGTTGTCACCATCGACGGCGCGGGCGCCGACATGCGGCTTGATCTGCTCTTCCAGCATCTTCCTGGCACGGGCGAACTCGCTGCGATTGACGGTAAAGGAAAAGTCGGTGGAGCCGTCGTGACCGACGTTCTGGATGATCATGTCCACGTCGATGTTGGCTTCGGCGATCGGACCGAGGATCTGGTAGGCGATGCCGGGACGGTCAGGCACGCCCAGCACCGTAAGCTTCGCCTCGTCGCGATTGAAGGCGATGCCGGAGATGATCGGTTGTTCCATGTCGCTGTCTTCCTCTAGAGTGATGAGCGTGCCACTGGTCTCCTGGCCTTCTTCCTCGAAGCTGGAGAGCACGCGCAGCTTGACCTTGTACTTGCCGGCGAATTCGACCGAGCGGATCTGCAGCACCTTGGAGCCCAGGCTGGCCATTTCCAGCATTTCCTCGAAGGTGATGCGCTCCAGCTTTCGCGCCTCGGGCACGATGCGCGGGTCGGTGGTGTAGACGCCGTCCACGTCGGTGTAGATCTGGCATTCGTCGGCCTTCAGCGCGGCCGCCAGCGCCACCGCAGAGGTATCCGAGCCGCCGCGCCCCAGCGTCGTGATGTTGCCATCGGCATCAACCCCCTGAAAACCCGCGACAATGACCACCGCATCAGCATCAAGATCGCGGCGAATGTTGGCCTCGTCAATCTCCAGAATCCGCGCCTTGGTGAAGGTGCTGTCGGTCAGCACCTTGACCTGGGCGCCGGTGTAGCTCTTGGCGTTGAGGCCGAGATCGCGGATCGCCATGGCCAGCAAGGCGATGGTGACCTGCTCGCCGGTGGAAATCATCACATCGAGTTCGCGCGGGTCGGGCTGCGGGGAAACGTCGTTGGCCAGGGCGATCAGGCGGTTGGTCTCGCCGCTCATGGCGGATACGACGACCACCAACTGGTGCCCCTGCGCCTTCCAGCGCCCGACGCGCCTGGCGACATTGCGAATGCGCTCGGGCGAACCCATCGAGGTGCCGCCGTATTTCTGGACTATCAATGCCATTGCCGTGTTTCGTCAGTTGGAAAGCGGCGGATTTTACTCGATAGTGCCCAGCGCCAGACCCGCGCCGGAATCAGGGGCTGACATGCGCCGCCAGCCCGAGCAGGCGGACGCGTTGCGCGACTTGCTCCAGCCATACCGCTTCGACGCGACCGAGGCGCGGCGCTTCCGCTTGCAGCGACGGGCGCGCCAGGCTGTACAGATGCACGCCGGCAAGCGCCGGTGCGAGGGGGGCCAGCAGCGCCAGCCAGGCCTCGATCTCGTCTTCCGCGGGCAATGCGTCATCGAGCCGGAACAGGCAGGTCTGCACCCAGGTCGGCGCCAGCGCTGCGCAGCAGGCCAGGCGCCGCGCCGCCACCTCGGGCCGCACGCGCGTGCCGTTGATGCGGGCCAGCCCCGCCGCCGTGCCGGCATCGAGCTTGAACCAGACTTCGCCCCCGCATCCGCCCAGCACTGCGATGCCGGACTGGACGGCTATGCGGTCGAGCAGGCTGCCGTTGGTGATCAGGCGGATCAACACTTTGCCCGCGAGCTGCTGCGCGGCCAGCACCCGCCCGGCGATCGCCACCGCCTCGGCGAACTCGGCGGCGCTGGTCGGTTCGCCATTGCCTGAAAACGCCACATCGACCAGGCGGCGCGCGCCGGCGGGAACCCGGGTCGCCATGAAGTCGCCGGCGACGGCCTGCTGCAGGAAATCGTTCAGCTCACGCTCAAGCAGCGCCAGATCGATGGGCGGCGGCCCGCCGCGTCGCAGGTCGGGAACCTGGCAATAGATGCAGCGCCAGTTGCAGGCGTTGTTCGGATTCAGGTTTATCCCCACCGAAACGCCGCCGGCCCTGCGCGAAATCACCGGATAAACATAGCGCATGGCGGCGCTGTCGCGGGAGTGATCTTCAGTCTTGAGCAGGATGCGGGACATGGGGAATTATCGGAGCGGCCAGATTGCAGCGACGGCCAGGAGTGATGCAAAGCGGATTCCCCTGGACGGGACTGCCGGGACGGCGCCGCGGCGCCGCTATAATGCGCGGCAACCCAAACGCGCGCATCCGCGCCTACTTTGCCACAAACACGGGTCTCCTGACCATGCGTATTACCCGCCGCCTCGAATTCGACGCTGGCCACCGCATCCCGAGCCACCAGAGCCAGTGCCGCCATCTCCACGGCCACCGCTATGCGCTTGAGATAACGCTCGCCGGCGCTGTCATCGATGCGGCGGGACGACCGGACGACGGGATGGTGATGGATTTCTCCGCGGTCAAGGCCATCGCCAAACAGCATGTGGTCGATGCCTGGGACCATGCCTTCCTGGTATGGCGCGGCGACCGGATCGTGGCGGATTTTCTTGCCGGCTTGCCGCAGCACAGGACCGTGGTCCTCGATGCCGTCCCCACCGCGGAGAATCTGGCGCGCCTCGCCTTTGCCATTCTTGATCCGCTTTACCATGACAGCTACGGCAACCATCTGCACCTTGAGCGCATTCGGCTCTACGAGACCCCCAACTGCTGGGCCGATGCCAGGCGTGAGGACCTGGTCTAGAGTGAGCGCAGTTGCCGATTGTCGGCCGGCTGATCCAGTGCTATGGTTGCCCCCGAATGGCGCCTGATCAAGAAGTCATCGAGGAGGAAAGCCAATGCAAGGCTTGATGATGAACCGGCCGCTGATGATCTCGGGGCTGCTACGGCATGCTGGCCAGAATCACGGCGATAGCGAAATCGTCTCGCGCCTGCCGGTCGGCGGAACGCATCGCTACACCTATGACGATGCCCACCGGCGCTCGCGCCAACTGGTGCGCGCCCTGCTGTCGCTCGGCGTCAAGGCCGCGGAGCGCATTGGCACCCTGGCGTGGAACACCCATCGGCATTTCGAAATCTACTATGCCGTCTCGGGCATGGCGGCGATCTGCCACACCATCAACCCGCGACTGTTTCCCGAACAGATCGCCTATATCGCCAACCACGCCGACGACCGTTTCATCTTCTTCGACGTGACCTTCGCCGGCCTGATCGAGGTCCTGGCGCCGCATTGTCCAGGTGTCAAGGGCTGGATCGCGCTGTGCAGCCGCGCTGAAATGCCGGGCAACGCAATCCCGCACCTGCTCTGCTACGAAGAACTGCTGGCCGCGCAGAGTGACGACTACGACTGGCCTGAGTTCGACGAGAACACCGCATCGTCGCTGTGCTACACCTCGGGCACCACCGGCAACCCCAAGGGAGTGCTTTACTCGCACCGCTCCACGGTGCTGCATGCCTATGGATCGAGCCTGCCGGACAGTCTGGGCGCCTCGGCGCGCGACTCCATCCTGCCGGCAGTGCCGATGTTCCACGTCAATGCCTGGGGCCTGCCTTATGCCTGCCCGCTGACCGGTGCCAAGCTGGTCATGCCAGGGCCGCATCTCGATGGCGCGAGCCTGTATTCACTATTCGAGGAAGAAGGCGTCACCCTGTCGGCCGGCGTGCCGACGATATGGCTCGGCCTGCTGCAATACCTGCAGGCGAACAAGCTCAAGCTGTCTACCGTCCGGCGCCTGGTGATCGGCGGCTCGGCTGCGCCGCCGGCGATGATCAGCGCCTTCGATGAACAGTTCGGCGTTACCGTATTGCATGCTTGGGGCATGACCGAGATGAGTCCGCTGGGCACCGTGAATACCTGCAAGAAGAAGCACCTCGCACTGCCACCCGAAGCGCGCGATCGCGTTCGCCTCAACCAGGGTCGCAGCATCTTTGGCGTGGAAATGAAGATTGTCGACGGCAACGGTGACGAGCTGCCGCGAGATGGGAAGGCCTTTGGCGACTTGCTGGTACGCGGGCCGTGGATCACCAGCGGCTACTACCTGAGCGAAGGCGGCGACGCCCTGCAAGATGGCTGGTTCCCCACCGGGGATGTGGCCACCATCGACCCGGATGGCTACATGCAGATCACCGACCGCTCGAAGGATGTCATCAAGTCGGGTGGCGAATGGATTTCTTCGATCGAACTCGAAAACATTGCCGTCGCGCACCCGGCGGTTACCGAGGCCGCCGTCATCGGCGCCTACCATCCGAAGTGGGACGAACGCCCGTTGCTGGTAGTAGTCAGGAAGGCCGGGCAGGAAGTCACTGGCGACGAGCTGATCGCCTTCTACGAGGGCAAGGTGGCCAAGTGGTGGATACCCGATGATGTGATCTTTGTCGACGACCTGCCGCACACGGCCACCGGCAAGCTTTCCAAGTTACAGTTGCGCGAGCGCCTGCGCGACTATCGTTTTAGCGACGGCCGCTCTGCTTAACGCCGACAATGCCGGCGTTAGCTTTTACTGAAACTGCGTTTGCCTGGAGCCTGAATTGACTGCAACCTCTACCACCCCCATCACCCTCTGCGGCTTTGCCGTCAGCAACTACTACAACAAGGTCAAGCTCTCCCTGCTGGAGAAAGGCATTCCCTTTGCCGAAGCGCTGGTTTTTCCATCGCAGAAGGAAGATCTGCTGGCCGAGTCGCCGATGGGCAAGGTACCCTTCCTGCGTACGCCGCGGGGCGTGCTCAGCGAATCGCAGGTGCTCACCGAGTTCATCGAAGACAGTTGGCCCGAGCCCGCGCTCTATCCGCGAGACAGCTTCGAGCGCGCGCAATGCCGCGAATTGATCGAACACCTCGAACTGCATCTCGAATTGCCGGCGCGCCGCCTGTATCCGGAAGCATTTTTCGGCGGCACGGTATCCACGGAAACCAAACAGGAAGTCGCGCCGCTGCTTGAGAAAGGCCTGCTGAGCCTCGCGCGGCTGGCCCGCTTCGCACCCCTTCGTCGCCGGCGAGCGCTTCACCCACGCCGATTGTGCGGCCTGGATGCATCTGCCCCTGATCAGCCAGACCACCCGCAAGATCTACGGGCGCGACTTCATCGACGAGTTTCTGCCCCAGGCCAAGGCTTACACAAAGCTGATCGGCGAACGGCCGCACGCGCGGAAGGTCAATGACGATCGGATGGCGGCGATGGATGCCTACATGTCAAGGGCGAAGAAATGAGCGCGACAGTCCGTATCTTGCAGACAGACGGCGTATTCCGGATCGAAATGGCACGCCCGGAGAAGAAGAACGCTCTCACCGCCGAGATGTACGCGACGATGGCGGATGCGCTGGCCGGCGCCGATGTCGACCCGGCGGTGCGCGTCATTCTGATCTCCGGCGCAGGCGGCAATTTCACTGCCGGAAATGATCTGACGGATTTTCTCGACAAGCCGCCGATGGATGAAAGCGCGCCCGTATACCGCTTCATCGAGGGCTTCGCCAGACTGCAGAAGCCCTTTGTCGCCGCCGTCGAAGGCGTTGCAGTCGGCGTAGGCACGACCATGCTGCTGCACTGCGACCTGGCCTATGCGGGCAGCGGCGCGCGCTTTGCCCTGCCCTTCGCCAACCTCGGCCTGACTCCGGAAGCGGCGTCAAGCCTGCTGCTGCCGCTTTGCGTCGGGCACGCGCGGGCGGCGGAAATGCTGATGCTGGGCGAAGTTTTTCTCCGCGCAGCGCGCGCTTGAGGTCGGCATCGTCAATGCGGTCCTGCCGGATGGGCAGGTGCTCGATCACGCCCTCGAGCGATGCCGCAAACTGAGCACACAGCCAGCCGCATCGCTGCGCCTGACCAAACAGTTGATGAAGCGCGCGCAGCAGGCCTTGATCCGCGAAACCATGAGTTTCGAGGCAGAGGTATTCAAGCAACGCCTTGTCTCTCTCGAAGCAAAGGAGGCTTTCGCCGCATTCTTCGAGAAACGCAAGCCCGATTTCTCGAAGTTCGCCTAGCCGGGCCCGAAGGAGCGGCCGACCGCGGTGCTAGAATCCGCGGCCCGAGGGAAGCGTGGCAGAGTGGTCGATTGCACCGGTCTTGAAAACCGGCAACGTCGCAAGGCGTTCGTGAGTTCGAATCTCACCGCTTCCGCCAGATAATACATTTAAGCCCATGATTTCGGCGGTTTTCTTGGCTTGGCCGCATCTCTCGACTGGATTCGACGATCAAACCCGGACGCGTTTGGCACGTCGCCCCCGTCCTGCCAGCCCCTGAATTCACCTTCTGGCGCACGAGATTCGCCTCCACGCGCCGTCCTCGGTAGTGCCCGCTACAACACCCGGCCGCAACAAAAGCCCTGCCAACATCCCGAAAATTTCAACGGCATTCGGAATTCCACAGTTCACGCTCCCTGGACTGCGCCGGGGGCGGATTGGCGCAGGGATTCCCGGATGGCACCCCGGCGGTCGAAGGCACGGGACGTTCGACGGCCGGGGAGCGCATTCCAGGAGGCCTTTCCCGCTGCGGCTTCGCTGCATCTTCGGAGCGCAATCCAGGGTACTTTGCCTGAATGACACCGGCGATTTGCCAGAGAACCAGGACATTCACCAGGGTCGCGGCGATAACCGCACCTGCAATCCCTGCGCCAAAACGCCGCAGCAGCGTTTCAGCCAGTCCGCAGATCAGCGCGCCGGATGCCATGCCGGCAAACAGGCCGACCCAGGCGAACAAGCTGAAAAACACCAACACGATAGCCGTCGCGAAGCTATCGGCATTTTGCGGAAGCCGAAGGTAACCCCCAAACCCCAGCCACGCGCCCCATGCGCCGCCGAGCAAAGCCCATGAAACACGGACGGCCCACCAGTAGGGGTTGCCGTCCTTCATCGCATTCTTTCACCTGGCGGCAACCCCTCGATTGCACCGCGTGCCCGAGCGAGGTGACGCGCCACTGTTTCGATCTTTTGCATCTGGCAACCCCCGGACTGTTCGTTCCAGTTCAACCTAACGCTCATTCGACCACAGAGCCCACCTCGTCGTGGGTGAGCGTTGGAGCGCGGGGACGCAGCCGATCAACGAGATCGGATCGGGCCATGAGTCAAGAAACAGTCAGGCCATACGGCTTGGCGCCAATCCTTTTGCCTTCGCGTTGCGCGCCATCCCGGCAGCCTCCGCAAACGCTCTTCGACTCACCGGCAACAAACGCAATCCGGACGTGCAGAAAGCGTCGAAGTCCTTCCATGCTGCCTGCGCCTGCCTGGCGCTGATCTCACCTTTTCGAACCTTGATGGACAAAGCGCTGGAGAACCCCTTCACTATCCAGTCAGACGATACCAACGGCCCCGTGCAAGACTCAAACCAGGCTTCGATTTGTGGGCTCGCAGGTTCGGGGACAAACGTCGGAACCGCAGCACTGATGTCCCGATAGATCATCAATAACGATCCTCCTGGCGCATCATCTCAACGTTTGTGGTCGTCATCGGCATGCTTGCCCGCAGCTTGCGCAGGCGCTTGATGAATGCCGCCTTGTCGAACGGTTGCGCCGGCGTCAGCTTGATCTCGCCGATCGGCGTCGCTTCCGCCTCGACGGTATCGTCCTCGCGCAGCCAGGCAGCGCGGGTGCATTCCACCGGCAGACGAACTGCCACACTGTTGCCCCATTTCGCCAGTTGCAGCCTCATGAATACCTTTTCCATTTATGCGCGCAGATTCAAAGTAGCACGATGGCAGCCATTGGACAAGCGGGATGTCCAGTTCTTCCTGCATCTGGTCGAGCCATGTCGGCCGACCTGTTTACGAATACGGTTATCGGATCGGGTAGGAGGCGGGGTCACCCCCGCCGTCCTCCCACACCGCCGGACATGCGGTTCCGCATCCGGCGGTTAATTGAACACACCGGAGTCGTCGCATCGTATCGAGCAACCACACCAGACCAAGACGATCAAGGAAGGACTTCGGGAAAGCCTGGGATGCCGAGCAGTTGTGGCGTACCTGTACCTACATGATGCTGACCGATCTTGAGGCGGTGTTCCGCAGCCTGAAGGGGGAACGGGGCTTGCGTCCGATCCTCCATTCGAAGGTGCGCAAGGCGACGCGTCCCGAACCCGATCTCCTACAGATCCATGATGCTCTTGGCTTGCCTCACCGATCCGGAGGTGTTCAGAAACTGATCTCCTGACCCCGCCATAACGCAAATGTAGTGCCACTCGCGCGATTTGTTTGGTGCATCTGCTTGATGCTTCGGGAGTTTCTGAGACGGTCGACAAATATGGGGCAAAGAGCGGCCCGACAGCGAGGTGGCCGAGCCATTAGCCAGCGCATCGCCGCCTCTGGCGCACAGCCGCTGCAGGCCTTGCTGCAAGGCATGCGCAAAGTCGCGCAGCCGGCCTGATCGCGGCTACTTGAGCAGGCCTTCTTCCTTCAGTGCCTGCTGCACGCCGGGACGCGCCGCGACACGTTTGATAAAGGCGGCCAGGAGCGGGCGGCCTTCCCTGACATCGAGCGTGACCAGACGGCCCCAGCCGAGGAATGTGAATAGGTAGCCATCGGCCACCGAGAACTCGCCCAACAGGTAATCTCGGCCGGCCAGCTTCTGCTCGACGACATCCAGCCGGCGGCCGATCAGACCGCGCGTAAAGGTCTTCCATTCCTCGGGTGCGGCCGGATTGAACAACGGGCTGAAGGCCTTGTGCAACTCGGTGGAAATGAAGTTGAGCGCTTCCTGCAAGCGCACGCGCTCAAGGCTGCCGGCGGGCGGCGCCAGCCTCTTGGCCGGCGCGAGGTCGGCGATGTACTGCACGATGGCCGGGCCTTCGGTAAGGATCTGGCCATCATCGAGCCGCAGCACCGGCACGAAGCCGATCGGGTTGATGGCGAAGAAGTCGGCGCCGGTTTCGGTCTTCTTGGTCTTCAGGTCGACGCGTTCGAGGGTATAGGCCAGGCCGGCTTCGGCCAGCGCGATGTGCGGCGAAAGCGAGCAGGCGCCGGGGCTGTAGTAAAGGTGCATGGGGATTCTCCTGTGGCTTGGGGGACTAGGTGGAACCGCGCCGTACCTGGCCGGCGGCCTTTTGCTCGACGGCAAACACCGCGGCCTCGACGCGCGAACTCAAATTGAGCTTGGCCAGGATGTGTTTGACATGGAGCTTGACGGTGTCGTGGCTGATGTCGAGCACGCGGGCTATGGCCTTGTTCGACAGGCCTTGTGAAAGATGCTGGAGGATCTCGTGTTCGCGGGCCGTCAGTAGTTTCAGGGTGTCAGCCTTGGTCGCTGCGGCATTGCCGCCTTGCAGCAGGTTGACCAGTTTCAGTGTCATCGCCGGGGCCACCACGGTTTCGCCGCGCACCGCGCGCTGCACGGCATCGACCACGTCTTCCGGCTCCATGTCCTTCAGCAGGTAGCCCTTGGCGCCGGCCCGCAGCGCGGCGGCGAGGTCCTCCTCGGCATCGCTGACGGTGAGGACCAGCAGCGGGCCGGTCCAGCCCTCCGCCCGCAACTGGCGCAGCAGGCCCAGGCCGCCATTCGGCGGCATGTGGAGGTCACTGATGATGACATCGGGTCGCGCCTCCGCGACAATGCGACATGCATCCTCGGTGTTGCCGGAAATGCCTGCCACCTTGATCGCACCACGCTGCTCAAGGAGCTCGGCGAGGCCCTTGCGAAACAGCGTGTGATCGTCGACCAGCATGACGCGGATCGGTTCGGTGTTGGCGGGCAGGCTCATCCCGAAACGCCCCCGCCAGGCGGAAAACTGAGCCTGACGCGAAAGCCGCCCCGTGGCGAATTGACGACTTCAAGGCGGCCGCCGATCTTCTGCGCCCGCTCGCGCATGATGCTCAGGCCGAAGTGATCCCGCAAACCAGGGTGATCCCAGGAAGCATCCAGGCGACTCGCGCTGGCGGAGAAGTCCTGCCCGCCGCGGCCGTTGTCCTCGACGGTGGCCGTGTAATAGTCGCCGGCGGCTTCCAGCGTCATGCTGGCCTCGGTGGCGCCGGAGTGGCGGGCGACGTTGGCCAGCGCTTCCTGCAGGATGTGGAAAACCTGGCTCTCCTGTTCCGGCGCCAGGCGCAGGTCGGTAAGCCGGTTCTCGTAGCGCAACGCGATGCCGGTGCGTTCCTGGAAGCCGCAGGCCAGGCCATGCAGGGCATGCTGCAGGCCCATCGGGTCCATGCGGCTGCGAAACTGCACCAGCAGCTCGCGCAGGTGGCCGTAGGCATCGTCCAGCGCCTGGCCGACATCGCCCGCATACCTGGCGCTGCGCTCCAGCGACTGGTCGGCAAGCGCATCGTTCAGCAATGCCATGCGCATTTTCATGTAAGCCAGCGTCTGTGCCAGCGAATCGTGGATCTCCGCCGCCATCATCTGCCGTTCGCTGGTCAGCACCACGCGCAGGTTTTCGCGCTTGAGCCGGGCATTTTCCAGCGCCATGCCCAGATGCTCGCCGATCGAGCGGAACAGCAGCGCCACTTCCTCCGGCAATTCGAAGGCTTCGGGCAGGTAGAGGTTGTAGGTGCCGAGCAGCCGTCCGGCGGTTTGCAGCGGCACCACCACCATCGCCTGGCAACCCTTGCCGAAATAGTCGCTGCCGGTTCGCTCGGCGCAACCGGCCAGATCGATCTCGAAACAGGGGCGGTTCTGCCCGATGGCGATGCCGCACTGGCCGCAATCGCGCGAAACCAGGCGCTCCTTTTCGACCACCGCCGGCGGCAGGCCGCGCGACGCCACCATGCGCAGATGCAGGCCGTCGCTGGTAAGCACCCGCACCACCCCGGCGTCGGCCTTGGCCAGGCGAATCATGGTGCCCAGAAAGCGGCCCAGCAACTCGTCAAGGTCGTCCTCGTCGGCGAGCGTGCTGGAGATCTCCCCCAGCACATGCAGCGCTTCCAGCGTGTGGCTACCGGATGGATCGAGATCCAGCTCCGCGTGCGGGCTCGCGCCGTCGATCTTGCTCATTCAGGCAATGGCCACGTGCCGGAATCGATCTTGTCCGCCCACATCAGGGCGGCGATGCTCTTGCCATCGGTGATCTCGCCGTCGCGCACCGCCAGCATCGCCTCGGCCACGCTCATTTCAATAACTTCGAGGAACTCGCCGTGATCGCGCTGATGGCCGACATACATCAAGCCCTGGGCCCAAAAGATTTCGATGCGTTCATCCGCATAACCGACACATGGGTGCATGGTCGCCAGATGCCGCCAGACCCTGGCCTGGTGGCCGGTCTCCTCGCGCAGCTCGCGCTTGGCAGTGTCCAGAGGGTGTTCGTCGGGGTCGATTTTCCCGGCGGGAAGCTCAAGGAAAATACGCCGTAGCGGATAGCGAAACTGGCGCTCAAGCAGCAATTTCCCGTTCTCCAGCGCCGCGATGACGACCACTGCGCCGGGATGGGTGATCCATTCGCGTACGGCCTCATGCCCGTTCGGCAGGCGCACGGTATCACGCCGTACATGCAGCAGCTTGCCGTCAAAAACCGGCTCGCTGGCCACGGTGTGTTCGATCAGTTCGGAGTCGTCCATGTCTGCTTCGGAGTAATGATCGATGCTTGAACCTGCATCAAGGCGCACTATCTTATATCAGGCCGATCCCGGAATAGTGTCGCCGAAATCAAGAAGCCGCCAGGCAAGTTGCGCGTGGCGGCTTCAGTTTGGTTCGGCGGCGTCTCGCGACGTGACGATTGACCCTCCCCTACAGCGAGCGTATCAGGGCGGTGGTGCACACCGTCATCAACGCATCGGGGAACAGGCCGAAGGCGGCGACGGCCAAGCCGTTGAGCGACAGCAGCACGCGCAGGTCAAGGCCGGCCTTGATCGGTGCCGCATCCACCGGGGCGTCGAAGTACATCAGCTTGACCACGCGCAGGTAGTAGAAGGCGCCGATCAGCGAGAACATCACGGCGATCACCGCCACCGTCGTGTAACCTGCCTTGATGGCAGCCAGCAGCACGGCAAACTTGGCGAAGAAGCCAACGAAGAACGGGATGCCGGCCATCGAGAACATGATGATCAGCATCATCGCGGCAAACCACGGACTGCGCTGGTTGAGCCCCTTGAAGTCTTCCAGATTCTCGGCTTCGTAACCGGCGCGCGACAACAGCAGCACCATGCCGAAAGCGCCCAGCGACATCATCACGTAGGCGACGGTGTAGTACAGCGCCGAGCTGTAGGCATTCACCGCGGTGAAGGGGTCCAACTCGCCGCCGACCAAGCCTGACATCATACCGAGCGCCATGTAACCCATGTGCGAAATCGCCGAATACGCCAGCATGCGCTTGATATTGGTCTGCGCAATGGCCGCCAGGTTGCCCAGACCGATGGACAACACGGCCATGATCAGCAGCATCTTCTGCCATTCGACTGCCAGCCCCATCAACGCATACACCAGCAGGCGCAATGCCATGGCGAAGGCGGCGAGCTTCGGCGCCGAGCCGATGAACATGGTCACGGCGGTTGGCGCACCGTGATAGACGTCGGGGATCCACATGTGGAAGGGCACCAGGCCCAGCTTGAAGGCGACGCCGGCGACGAGGAACGCCAGACCGAACACCAGCACCGACTTGTCCGCCTGCTCGTGGTACAAGGCCTGCGCCACACCGCCGATTTCCAGGCTGCCGGTTGCGCCATAGATCATCGACATGCCATACAGGAGCAGGCCGGAGGCCAGCGCACCCAGCACGAAATATTTCATCGCCGCCTCGGTAGCGCGCGGCGAGTCGCGATCGATGGCGACCAGGCCATACAGCGAGAGCGACATCAGCTCCAGACCGAGATACATGGTCAGCAGGTTCGCCGCCGAAATCATCACCATCATGCCCAGCGTGGCGTAGAGCACCAGGACGTAGAACTCGCCCTTGTCGAGGCCGCGGTCGGCCAGGTAGCGCCGACTGTAGATCAGCATCATGATCACCGCGAGATAGGTCAGGAGCTTGAGGAAGTCCGACAGCAGATCGTCCACGAACATGCCGCTGAAAGTAAGTACGGTCTGGCCGTCGACGCCCGCCAGCGTGATCGCGGCACAGCCCATCAGGGTGACCGCCGTCAACATCGCCGCCATCCAGCGCTGGGTTGCGCCGAAGGCCAGGTCGACAAACAGCACCAGGAAGGACATCAGCAGGAGAAAAATCTCCGGCGCCGCCGGGTACAGGTCGGGCATCACGAAATTATTCAGCATCGCTTCTCTCGTGTCTCTCGTTGCCTGCCCGCGAAGCGGAGTCCCAGGCATGCAAAGCAAGTGCGCCGCTCAAGGGTGTTCATTGCAGTTTGCTCATCGCAACATGCTTGAGCAGGTTGTCTACCGAGGAGTGCATGACTTCGGTGAACGGGAACGGATAGACGCCCATGGCCAGGACGCAGGCCGCCAGCAGGCCGAGCACCAGCAACTCGCGGCCGCCGATGTCCTTCAGTTCCGCGACATGCGCGTTGCCGACGTCGCCGAAGACCACGCGCTTGACCATCCACAGGGTATAGGCGGCGCCGAGGATCAGCGTCGTCGCGGCGGCAAAGCCGACCCAGAAATTGAACTTGATGGCGCCCAGGATCACCATGAACTCGCCGACGAATCCGGAAGTGGCCGGCAAGCCGGAATTGGCCATGGCGAAGAACACGAACAGGGCGGCGAATTTCGGCATGGTGTTCACCACGCCGCCGTAGTCGGCGATCATGCGCGAATGCATGCGGTCGTACATGACGCCGACGCAAAGGAACATCGCCGCGGAGACGAAGCCGTGCGAGATCATCTGCACCAGCGCGCCTTCGATGCCGATCTGGTTGAAGATGAAGAAGCCGAGGGTGACGAAACCCATGTGCGAAATCGACGAGTAGGCGATCAGCTTCTTCATGTCGGTCTGCACCAGCGCGACGAAGCCGATGTAGATCACCGCGATGAGGCTCAAGGAAATGATGAAGGGCGCCATGTAATGACTGGCATCGGGCACGATGGGCAGCGAGAACCGCACAAAACCGTAGGCGCCGAGCTTCAGCGCAATCGCGGCCAGCACGACCGAGCCGCCCGTGGGTGCTTCGACGTGGGCATCCGGCAACCAGGTATGCACCGGCCACATCGGCACCTTGACGGCGAACGAAACCAGGAAGGCGATGAAGATCAGGATCTGCGGCGTTAGGCCGATACGCAACTGATGCCAGTCGAGGATGCTGAAGCTGCCGCCGGACTCGAGGAACAGCCAGATCAGGGCGACCAGCATCAACAGCGACCCAAGCAGCGTGTAAAGGAAGAACTTGATGGCCGCATAGACGCGGTTCGGCCCGCCCCAGGCGCCGATGATGATGTACATCGGAATCAGCGAGGCCTCGAAGAAAACATAGAACAGCACCCCGTCGAGCGCGCTGAAAATGCCGTTCATGAGGCCGGACATGATCAGGAAGGCGCCCATGTACTGGGCCTGCTTTTCTTCGATCACCTCCCAACCTGCCAGCACCACCAGCACGGTGATCAGGCTGTTGAGCAGGATGAAGGGCATCGAAATGCCGTCAACCCCGAGCAGGTACTGGACATTGAAACGTGTAATCCAGGGCGCCTGCTCGACGAATTGCATGCTGGCGAGCGTCGCGTCGAAGCCGGTGTACAACGGGAGGGTGACCAGAAAGCCGGCGACGGCCACCGCCAGCGACAGCCAGCGCACCAGCCCGCGACGCTCCGAGCCGAGCGCGAACACCGGCAGGGCGCCGAGGATCGGCACCCAGATGGCGAGGCTAAGAAGTTGCGTGCTCATAGTGTTTGCTTTTCAGACCACCGGGCATCAGATGAGGCCTCGCTGCCCCATCCACCACATCAGGGACAGCAGGCCGAGGGCGCCAAAGACCATGCCGAACGCGTACTGGTAGATATGGCCGGTCTGGATCAGGCGCACCACTCCGGATATCCAGCCCACCGCGCCGGCCGAACCGTTGACCATGACGCCGTCGATCAGCATCTGGTCGCCGCCCTTCCACAGGCCGCGGCCGATCAGGCGCGCGCCACCAGCGAAGAACCAGTCATTGAAGCGGTCGAAACCGTATTTCTCTTCGAGGATGGTCGCCAACACGCCCGACTTCTGCTTGATCACCGCAGGCAGGTCCGGACGCACGATGTAGAGGAACCAGGCGGTCGCGGCACCCGAGGCGGCCAGCCAGAACGGCAGTGTCGTGACGCCGTGCGCCATCATGCCGAGCACGCCATGGAATTCCTCGGCCATCTTCTCCACGCCCTTGTGCACCTCGGCAATGTAAATCGCATCGCCGAACCATTTGCCGTACAGGATCGTGCCGATCAGCCAGCCAGAGGCGATCGCCGGAATCGACAGCAGTATCAACGGCACAGTGACGACCTTGGGCGACTCATGCGGCTCGACCGGACCATGATGACCGTGGGAGTCATCGTCGTGAGCGCCATGCCCATGAGCACCATGCGCGGGTTCACGGAAGCGCTCCTTGCCGTGGAAGGTGAAGAAGATCAGACGGAAGGAATACAGGCCGCCAACGAAGACCGCGGCAAGCGCGCAAAAATAGGCGAAGCCCGCTCCCGGCACCTGGGCCAGATGCACGGCTTCGATGATCGAATCCTTGGAGAAGAAACCGGCGAACGGCGGCAGGCCGGCATTGGCGATGGCAGCGATGAACATGGTAACGTAGGTGATCGGCAGGTACTTGCGCAAGCCGCCCATGCGCCGCATGTCCTGCTCGTGGTGCAGGGCGATGATCACCGAGCCGGCGCCGAGGAACAGCACCGCCTTGAAAAAGGCGTGCGTCATCAGGTGGAATATCGCCACCGAATAGGCCGAAGCGCCCAGCGCCATGGTCATGTAGCCGAGCTGCGACAGCGTCGAATAGGCGACGACGCGCTTGATGTCGGTCTGCACGATGGCGATCAAAGCCATGAACAGTGTCGTGATCGCGCCAATCACGATGACGAACGACAGGGCCGTGTCGGACAGCTCGAACAGCGGCGACATGCGCGAGACCATGAAGATGCCCGCCGTGACCATGGTCGCGGCATGAATCAGCGCGGATATCGGCGTCGGGCCTTCCATCGAATCGGGCAGCCAGACATGCAACGGAAACTGCGCCGATTTGCCCATGGCACCGATGAACAGGCAGATGCAGATGGCGGTGATCAGCGGCCAGCCGGTGACGGCTTCGTTGAGCTTGGCCAGCTCGCTGCCCTTGGCGAACACCTCCGCGTAGTCGAGGCTGCCGGCATAGGCGGCAATCAGGCCGATACCGAGCAGGAAGCCGAAGTCGCCGACACGATTGACCAGGAAGGCCTTGAGGTTGGCGTAGATCGCGGTCGGCCGGGTGTACCAGAAGCCGATCAACAGATACGAGACCAGGCCCACCGCTTCCCAGCCGAAGAACAACTGAACGAAGTTGTTCGACATCACCAGCATCAGCATCGAGAAGGTAAACAGCGAGATGTAGCTGAAGAAGCGCTGGTAGCCGGGATCATCCGCCATGTAGCCGATGGTGTACACATGCACCATCAGCGAGACGAAGTTGACCACCAGCATCATCGTCACGGTCAACGGATCGATCAGGAAGCCGACCTGAAGCTTGAGTCCGCCGGATTCCATCCAGGTGTACACGGCGCCGTTGAAAACGTTGCCGGCTTGCACGTCCTGGTAGATCAGCACCGACAGCGCGAAGGAAATCGCGACACCGAGAATGGTGACCACGTGGGAACCGGTGCGACCGAGGATCCTCCCGAAGAACCCGGCCAGGATGGCGCCGGCCAGCGGCGCCAGGGGAACCAGCAGATAGAGAGTCTTCATGCCCATAAACCCACTAGCCCTTCAGACTGTCGAGGTCTTCGACATCGATCGACGACAGGTTGCGGAACAACACCACCAGGATGGCCAGACCGATACCCGATTCAGCGGCGGCAACGACCAGGATGAAAAACACGAAGAGCTGGCCGGAGAGGTCGTTGAGATAGTGCGAGAAGGCGACAAAATTCATGTTCACCGCGAGCAGCATCAGTTCGATGGCCATCAGCAGGACGATCAGGTTCTTCCGGTTGAGGAAGATGCCGACGACGCTGATGGCGAAGAGAATTGCCGCCAGTATCAGGTAGTGTGATAGCGAAATCATGCCTGCTCCCCCTGCTTGGCCGCGGGAGCGGATTCCTCAACTTCGGACGCCATCTTGACCAGGCGCATGCGGTCCTTGGCCTTCACCGCGATCTGGGCGGACGCCTGCATGGTCTTGGTGTCCTTGCGCCGGCGCAGCGTCAGCGTGACCGCGACGATGATGGCGACCAGCAGGATTACCGAAGCGATCTCGAGCGGATAGGCGTAATCCGTATAGAGCACCCGTGCCAGTTCCTTGGTGTTGCTGTGGTTCGCCGGCAAATCGTGCGGCGGCAGGTTGGCCAGACCAAAATACCGGCCGGTGAGCACCGCTGCCATCTCGGCGGCCAGCAGGCCGCCGACCAGGATGCCCAGGGGCAGATTGCTCCAGAAACCCGCCCGCACGCGCTCGATGTTGATGTCGAGCATCATCACCACGAAGAGGAAGAGCACCATCACCGCACCGACATAGACCATGATCAGCGCCAGGGCCAGGAACTCGGCTTGCAACAACATCCACAGCCCGGCCACGTTGAAGAAGGCCAGCACCAGAAACAGCGCCGCATGCACCGGATTGCGCGCCGTGATCACGCGCAGCGCGGCGACAACCGTCACGGTCGAGAAGACGTAGAAAAGAATGGTCTTGAATTCCATGGCTGGGTCAGCGGTATGGGGCGTCCTGCGCCCGATCGGCGGCGATCTGCGATTCGTTTTTGTCGCCCACGGCCAGCAGCATCTGCTTGGTGTAGTAGAGATCGCCGCGGGCTTCACCGTGATACTCGAAGATGCGGGTCTGGACAATGGCGTCGACCGGGCAGGCCTCTTCGCAGAAGCCGCAGAAGATGCACTTGGTCAGGTCGATGTCGTAGCGCGTGGTGCGGCGCGAAGCTTGCCCATTGGCGTCGATGCGCTCCTCCGATTCGATGGTAATCGCCAGCGCCGGGCATACCGCTTCGCACAGCTTGCAGGCAATGCAGCGTTCCTCGCCGTTGGGGTAGCGGCGCAAGGCGTGCAGGCCGCGAAAGCGGTTGCTCTGCGGCGTCTTCTCTTCCGGATATTGAACCGTGATCTTGCGCGCGAACATGTAGCGCCCGGTCACCGCCATGCCCTTGAACAGTTCCTTGAGGAACAGGCTGCCTATGAAATCTCTTGCACCCATGGTGATTTCTCCCGGTCCTATTTCCAGACAGTCAGCGGCGACATCATCCAGATGCCAACCCCCAGAATCCAGACCAGCGTCAGCGGGATGAAGACCTTCCAACCCAGACGCATGATCTGGTCATAGCGATAGCGCGGGAAGGTGGCGCGAATCCAGAGGAAGAAGAAAAGGATTGCCGCCATCTTGGCCGCCATCCAGTGAAAGCCGTCGGGCAGGAAACCGACCGGCGACAACCAGCCGCCGAGGAAGAAGATCGAGGTCATCGCCGCAATCAGGATCATGTTGGCATACTCGGCGAGGAAGAACATCGCGAAGGCCATTCCCGAGTATTCGACCATGTGGCCGGCAACGATTTCCGATTCGCCTTCGACCACGTCGAACGGCGCACGATTGGTTTCCGCCACGCCGGAAATCAGATAGACCGCGAACATCGGCAGCAGCGGCAGCCAGTTCCAGGAAAGGAAGCCGGCGCCCATGCCGGCGAACAGACCCTTGCTCTGGGCACCGACGATTTCGGTCAAGTTGAGGCTGTTCGACACCATCAGCACCGTGATCAGCGCCAGGCCCATCGAGATCTCGTAGGAAATCATCTGCGCCGAGGCGCGCATGGCGGCAAAGAACGGGTACTTGGAGTTTGACGCCCAACCCGAGACGATGATGCCGTAGACCCCGACCGAACTGATGGCCAGCAGATAGAGAACGCCGGCATCGACATTGGTCAGCACCCAGCCCGGAGAGAAGGGAATCACCGCCCAGGCGGCCAGCGCCGGGGCGATGGCCATGATCGGACCGAGCACGAAGAGCTTCTTGTCCGCCGCGGTAGGGAACAGCACTTCCTTGAAGAACAATTTCATGCCGTCGGCGATCGGCTGCAACAATCCCCACGGACCGACCCGGTTGGGACCGATGCGAACCTGCATCCAGCCGATGATCTTGCGCTCCCAGAAAGTCAGGTAGGCGACCGACAACAGCAGGGGGGACATGATCAGGACGATCTTGGCCAAGGTCCAGATCAGCGGCCAGACCGGCTTTACGAAAGCCCAAAGGGGTTCCCACAGCGGGCCCCACAACCATTCGAAGAAGTGCAGGACGGTGGCTTCCATCAGGCCTTCTCCACGCTCAGAACGGAGAACATCGGACCCAGCGCGAGCGTATCGGCATGGGCTGCCGCGACACGCACCACGCCATCGGGCAGACCGGCATCAAGCTGCGCCGGAGTGTCACCTTCGCCGTACCGCCGGCGTCGACCCTTGCCCGCTCACCCGCGACCAGTCCCAGCTTCGCCAAGGTTGCCGCATTCATGCGCGCCGCCGGCGCCGCGGAATCGCTCGCCTGCTGCAAGGCGGGCGCGCGCCGGACAAGGGCATCGGCAAAGTGGATCGGTACATCGGCGACCCGTTCCAGGCCGTTGGCAGATGCCGCCAGCGTCAGTGCGCCGCCATCGATGCCGTTGTCCAGGCCGGAGACAAACTCGGGTTGGCCGCCTAGCGCTTCGGCACGGACATCCTCGCTGCTGTTGAACTGGAAACCGGCGACTTCAAGAAGATTGGCCAGCACGCGCAACACCTTCCACGCCGGACGGGTCTCGCCCAGCGGCTTGACGGCGGCATGGAAGCCTTGCACGCGGCCCTCGGTATTGACGAAACTGCCCGAGGTTTCGGAGAACGGAGAAACCGGCAGCAACACGGCCGCATAGTCGAGCATGGCCTGCGACTTGAAGGGGCTCAGCACCACCACCGCCGCGGCCTGGGTCAACGCGGCCAGCGCCAGGGCGCCGTCGGCGCAGTCGAGTTCCGGTTCGGCGCCAAGGACCACATAGGCTTGGCGCGCTTCTTTGAGCATTGCCGCGGCATTGAGGCCGGTGGTTCCCGGTACTGCCCTGGCCGCATGGCCGCCAACGCTGTTCGCCGCCTCGCCGAGGAAGCCGAAGCTGCCACCGAGCAGCCCCGACAGTTCCTGGGCCAGCGCAGTCAAGGTCGCCGCCTGCGGGTGCTGCTGGGCAAAGTTGCCGAGCAGAATTGCCGTCTTGCTGCCGGAAACCAGGCTGGCCGCGATTTGCTTCGCCGTGTCGCCAGCGCCGACCGTCGCCAGCGCGGGATCGACAGGCCTGCCCTTGAGTTCGGCAACCGCCTTGACCACCTCGGCGAGTCGAGCGGGCAGTTGCGACGGCGCGGCGATGGCGCGCACCGTGAGCTTGATCAGCAGGTCGTCATCCGCGCTGTGCAGGATGCTAATCTGCGCACCGCGTTTGGCCGACTGGCGCAGGCGCTGGGCAATCAGCGGATGATCCTTGCGCAGGAAGGAGCCGACCACCAGCACGCGATCAAGGCCGCCAATGTCGGCGATCTTCATGCCCAGCCAGGGCGTTCCACGACGCTTGCCGTCGGCCGAAAAATCGCTGTGGCGCAATCGGAAGTCGATGTTCTCGCTGCCCAAGCCGCGCAGCAGCTTTTGCACCAGGTACATTTCTTCCAGCGTCGCATGCGGGCTCAGCAAGCCGCCAATAGCCGCGCCGCCGTGGGTCTTGGCCACGTCGCGCAGTGCATGCGCGGCATAGTCCAGGGCGACGTTCCAGCCGACTTCCTGCCACACTCCGCCCTGCTTCACCATGGGTTTGGTCAGGCGCTCGGCGGAGTTAAGGCCCTGATAGGAGAACCGCTCCTTGTCGGTGAGCCAGCATTCGTTTAGGTCCTCGTTCTCGAGCGGCAGCACGCGCATCACGCGATCATGCTTGGTCTGCACGATCAGGTTGCTGCCGAGACCATCATGCGGGCTAACGGACTTGCGACGCGAAAGCTCCCAGGTTCTTGCCGAGAAGCGGAAAGGCTTGGAGGTCAGGGCGCCCACCGGGCACAGATCGATGATGTTGCCGGAGAGTTCGGTATCCACCGTCTTGCCGATGAAAGGCATGATTTCGGCGCGCTCGCCGCGGAAAGACTGGCCGAGTTCCATGAAGCCGGCAATCTCTGCCGTGAAGCGGACGCAGCGTGTGCAGTTGATGCAACGGGTCAGGTCGGTCGACACCAGCGGACCGAGATCCTTGTCCGGCACGACGCGCTTTTCTTCCTGGTACTTCGAGGCGGATTCACCGTAACCGACCGCGAGATCCTGCAACTGGCACTCGCCGCCCTGGTCGCAGATCGGGCAATCCAGCGGGTGGTTGATCAGCAGGAACTCCATCACCGCCTTCTGCGCCTTGACCGCCTGCTCTGAATGCGTGAACACCTTCATGCCGTTGGTCACCGGCGTGGCGCAGGCCGGCATCGGCTTTGGCGCTTTCTCGACCTGAACCAGGCACATCCGGCAGTTTGCCGCGATGGACAGCTTCTTGTGATAGCAGAAGTGCGGAATGTAGGTGCCCAACTGGTGGGCGGCCTCGATGATGGTGCTGCCCTCCGCCACCTGGAGCGCCTTGCCGTCGATCTCGATCTCGATCATGTTGCCTCCGCCGAGCCGCCCCAAGGAGCCAACAAGTCAAAGGCCCGGAAGCCGCGTAGCGCCTGAACCATTGCCACACCCTTCCTCGGGGCGAAAGCGGGGCTTCGTGGAGCGCTGCTCCGCGCCGCTGGAGCCGGCCGGCTATGCAAATCCGGCAGTGGGGCAGGGGCCGGGGTGTTGGTGGTGGTCATCACGCTGCTCCCGCCGTCGAAGAAGCGCGGAAAAAGCCGCTGCCGGCACGCTGAACGTCCGGATTGACGAGACACTTCTTGTTCTCGATGTGGTACTCGAACTCGCTCCGAAAATGCTTGATGAAGCTGCGCACCGGGAAAGCGGCGGCATCGGCCAGCGCGCAGATGGTTTTGCCCATCATGTTGTCGGTGACGCGATCGAGCAGATCGAGATCTTCCGTACGGCCCTGACCGTGCTCGATGCGATGCACCACGCGGTACAGCCAGCCGCTGCCCTCGCGGCATGGCGTGCACTGGCCGCAGGATTCCTCGAAGTAGAAGTAGGACAAACGCTCCAGCGCCTTGACCATGCACACCGTTTCGTCCATCACGATCACCGCGCCAGAACCGAGCATGGAGCCGGCCTTGGCTATGGAATCGTAATCCATGCTGCATTCCATCATGACGTCACCGGGCAGCACCGGCGCCGAGGAACCACCGGGGATGACCGCCTTGAGCTTGCGTCCCCCACGCATGCCGCCGGCCATCTCGAGCAGTTTGGCGAACGGCGTGCCCATCGGCACTTCGTAGTTGCCGGGGCGATTGACGTGCCCCGACACAGAGAACAGTTTGGTGCCGCCATTGTTGGCCTTGCCGAGATTCAGGTAGGCCTCGCCGCCCATGCCGAGAATGAAGGGAATCGCGGCAAAGGTTTCGGTGTTGTTGATGGTGGTCGGCTTGCCGTAAAGGCCAAAATTCGCTGGGAAGGGCGGCTTGTAGCGCGGTTGCCCTTTTTTGCCCTCGATCGATTCGAGCAGTCCGGTTTCCTCGCCGCAAATGTAGGCGCCCCAACCGTGATGCGCGAACAGATCAAAGCTGAATTCCGACCCAAGAATCCTGTCGCCCAGATAACCGGCAGCGCGGGCTTCGCCGAGCGCCTCTTCGAAACGCTGGTAGATCTCGAAGATCTCGCCGTGAATGTAGTTGTAGCCAAGCTTGGCACCGACGGCGTAGGCAGCGATGATCATGCCTTCGATGGTCGAATGCGGGTCAAAGCGTAGCAGGTCGCGATCCTTAAAGGTCCCGGGCTCACCCTCGTCACTGTTGCAGACTACGTACTTTTCCGTTGCGGCCTTCGGCATGAAGCTCCACTTGAGACCGGTGGGAAAACCAGCGCCGCCGCGCCCGCGCAACGCCGACTTCTTGACCTCGGCAATCAACTCGTCCTGGGTCATCTTGCTGGCCAGGACTCGCTTGAGTTGGACATAGCCGCCGCGCGCCTCGTAGTCCTTGAGGCGCCATCCGGCGTCGCCCCTGGACCAACCGGTGGTGAGCAGCGGATTGATGGTGTCGATCAGAGCCATATCATTTGCACTCCGCCAACAACTTGTCGATTTCTTCGGGGAACATGAAGCCGCACATGCGCTTGTTGTTCACCAGCATTACCGGCGCATCGCCGCAGGCGCCCATGCACTCGCCCTCCTTCAACGTGAATTTTCCATCGGGGGTGGTCTCGTCGAAATCGATGCCGAGCTTTTCCTTGACGTAATCCGCGGCATGTACGCCGCCCGACAAGGCGCATGGCAGATTGGTGCATACCGTGAGCTTGTACTTGCCAACCGGATGCAAGTCGTACATGTTGTAGAAGCTTGCCACCTCGTAGGCGGCTATCGGCGCCATGCCGAGATAGCCGGCGACAGCAGCGATGGCCTCCTGCGACAGCCAGCCCTTCTCGTCCTGCGCAATGACCAGCGCCGCCATTACCGCCGATTGCTTCTGATCAGCCGGGTACTTGGCCACTTCCCGGTCGATTTTCGCCAGCGCTTCCTGGCTCAGCATGTTGTATTGGCTGTTCATGTGGCGGTCTATCGGTCAACGTCACCGAGCACCAGATCAATGGTACCGATCACGGCAGTGGCATCGGCCAGCATGTGGCCCCGCACCAGTTCATCGACGCCTGCCAGATGCGGGATCCCCGCCGTGTGCAACTTGATCCGGTAGGGCTTGTTGGCGCCGTCCGAGACCGCCCAGACAGCCATCTCGCCCTTGGGATGCTCGATCGCGGCATAGGCTTCGCCGGCCGGGACGTGCATGCCTTCGGTAAACAGTTTGAAATGGTGGATCAGTTCTTCCATGCTGCCTTTCATCTTTTCCCGCGCCGGCGGCGCCACCTTGTGATCATCGGTGATCACCGGCCCAGGGTTCTTCCGCAGCCATTCGATACACTGGCGGATGATGCGATTGGCCTGGAGCATTTCCTCCATGCGCACCAGGTAGCGGTCATAGCAATCGCCATTCACCCCCACCGGAATATCGAAATCCATGCGGTCATAGACTTCATAGGGCTGCTTCTTGCGCAGATCCCACTCGATACCCGACCCGCGCAACATCGGTCCGCTGAAGCCCTTCTGCAGGGCTCGTTCCGGGCTGATGACGCCGATGCCGACGGTACGCTGCTTCCAGATGCGATTGTCCGTCAGCAGGGTATGGTATTCGCTGACATACACCGGAAAACGATCGGTGAAGTCTTCGAGGAAATCCAGCAGCGAACCGCTGCGCGCCTCGTTGAGTTCCTTCACGGTCTGCGCGTTCTTGAAGCGGTTTTCCTGGTACTTCGGCATCTGCTCGGGCAGGTCGCGATAGACTCCACCGGGCCTATAGTAGGCCCCCATGCATGCGTATGCCGGTCAATGCCTCGAGGACGTCGAACAGGTCTTCCCGCTCGCGAAAGGTGTAAAGCACCATGGTCATCGCGCCAATGTCGAGCGCGTGGGTGCCAATGCTGAGCAGATGATTCTTGATCCGCGTCATCTCATCGATCATGACACGTATGTACTGGGCCCGTAGCGGCACCTCGACACCCAGCAAACGCTCCACCGCCAAGCAATAGGCGTGCTCGCTGGGGATCATCGACGTGTAGTCGAGACGATCCAGGTAGGGCAGTGTCTGCAGCCAGGTGCGCGTCTCGGCGAGTTTCTCGGTGCCGCGATGCAGCAGCCCGATATGCGGGTCGGCGCGCACTATGACCTCGCCATCCAGCTCCAGCACCAGTCGCAAGACCCCGTGCGCGGCCGGGTGTTGCGGGCCAAAATTGATGGTGTAATTCTTTACGTCAGCCACGTCCGTCGCCCTTCGCGTAATTTTCCTCGCGCACGATGCGCGGCGTGACTTCGCGCGGCTCGATGGTCACGGGCTGATAGATGACGCGCTTCTGCTCGGGGTCGTATCGCATCTCCACATAGCCGGAAATCGGGAAGTCCTTGCGGAAGGGATGACCGACAAAACCATAGTCGGTCAAGATGCGGCGCAGGTCGACATGGCCCTCGAAATGAATGCCGAACAGGTCGAAGGCCTCGCGTTCGTACCAATTGGCGCTGTCCCAGACATCGGTAACGGACGCGACCACGGGGAACTCTTCGTCCTCGGCAAAGACCTTGACGCGCAAACGCCAGTTATGGGTGATCGACAGCAATTGGCTGACGGCCGCGTAACGCCTGCCCTGATAGCCGGTGAATTCCGAATAGTCGATGCCACTGAGATCCATAAGCTGTTCAAAACGCAGCGCAGGATCGTCACGCAACTGGCGCATCGCATCCAGATAATTTGCAGCCGGAATCACAACAGTCACCTCGCCGAACGCCAGCGCGGGTTCGCCGATGCGATCCCCGAGGCTTTCCTTGAGCTGCCGGCACAGGCGTTCCAGTTTGACGCTCATGGGATTGGTCTGTTCAGGTCAGCGGGCAATGGTGGTGGTGCGGCGGATCTTGCTCTGCAACTGAATCAGGCCATACAGCAGCGCCTCGGCCGTGGGCGGACAACCCGGCACGTAGACATCGACGGGCACGATGCGGTCCACGCCGCGCACCACCGAGTACGAGTAGTGGTAGTAGCCGCCGCCATTGGCGCAGGAACCCATGGAGAGCACCCAGCGCGGTTCCGCCATCTGGTCATAGACCTTGCGCAGGGCCGGGGCCATCTTATTGGTCAGCGTGCCGGCGACAATCATGACATCCGACTGGCGCGGGCTAGGCCGGAAGACGATTCCGAAGCGGTCGAGGTCATAACGCGAACAGCCGGCGTGAATCATCTCGATGGCGCAGCAGGCCAGACCGAAGGTCATCGGCCACATCGAACCGGTACGCGTCCAGTTGATGATCTTGTCCAGCGAGGTGGTAACGAAGCCTTCCTGCAGAACGCCTTCGATGCTCATGCGCTGACTCCTTGCGGTGAATGCGCCCCGACACCGCGCCCCATGACGATCGAGCGTAGCGAGCCAAGCTGTCGCCCCCGCCCCGGGGCGGGGGCCGAGGGGTGGGGAGCGATCAATTCGCTTTTACGATTGCTCATTCCCAATCCAGCGCACCCTTGGCCCACGCATAGATGTAGCCAACGACGAGGATACCGATAAATACGAACATTTCGACGAAGCCGAATATCCTCATCGCTTCGGTATTGACGATCTCCTTGAAGATCGCCGCCCAGGGAAAGAGGAAGGCAATTTCCAGGTCGAACAGGATGAACAGGATGGCGATCAGGTAATAGCGCACATCGAACTTCATGCGCGCATCTTCAAAGGGGGCAAAGCCGCACTCGAAGGCAGATAGCTTTTCACTGTCCGGGCGATTGGGCGCGATCAACCAGCCAAGGAGGATCGGCGCACACCCGAAGGCGAGACCTACCAGGACGAAGACGAGGATCGGGAAGTAGTTATCCAGCATTGGGGTGGTACAGCCACTGCATTCGTTACCATTGGCTGGCCGACCCGCGATGCTCCGCAAGACAACCGCCTCTCAACCAAATCATTACCGCTTAAACATTGCCAAATTTTTTGGTGCCGACGGTGAGACTCGAACTCACACAGCTTTCGCCACTACCCCCTCAAGATAGCGTGTCTACCAATTTCACCACGTCGGCAATGCGCTACTGCGCGAGTCACCCAAATTATATATCAGGCGATTGACTCGCTCATGCGCTGCAACAAAAAAATCTATCGCCCGAAGCTCGCCTGCGACCTACTTCGGAATGTCCTTGGCCTTCGAATCCGGCACCGCCGGCATCTGCGCCGGAACCGCGGGAGCCGTCGGCACGGGGGCTGAATCCATCACACTTCCCGAAACCCTTGGGCGCGACGTCGCAATATAGGACAGCCCGAGACTGGTCAGGAAGAACACCGCCACGAGAACTGCGGTCGCGCGCGACAGAAAATTGGCGGAACCCGTCGCTCCGAACAAGCTGCCGGACGCACCGCTGCCGAAAGCCGCGCCCATGTCGGCACCCTTGCCGTGCTGAAGCAGGACGAGGCCGATAACGCTGAGACCAGCGATGATATGCACGGTCAGGATCACGGTATGCAACAAGTCCATGAGAACCTCTGCGAAATTAAGTCGGGCGGTGGCACACAACTCCGCAACCAGGAGCGAGTAGCGTGTGTTTTAAGGAACGCTATTATAGCGGCGGCGGCAAAGAAGCGCCAGACTGATGCCCGCTGGCGACGGCCAGGGAGTTTGCAGCGCATCCTCCACCTGTCAGCGCGATTGCTTGAAATTGAACTCGCAATTCATTTGATGTCCCTTCGGAGTTTGACAAATATCAACACGACAGCCCTAAAAGCGTCGATAATCGCGCACCGATAATCAACTGATTACCTCATGGACGGGAGCAATGGAAACAATATCGACTGATGTTGCAATCATAGGTGCCGGAGGAGCTGGCCTGCGCGCTGCCATCGCTCTGGCCGAAACGGATCCCAAGCTTCGCATAGCACTGATCTCGAAAGTCTACCCGATGCGCAGCCATACTTGTTCCGCGGAGGGAGGCGCTGCCGGCGTAATCAAGCCGGATGACAGTTTCGACCTGCACTTTGACGATACCGCTGGCGGCGGCGACTGGCTGTCCGATCAGGACTGCGTCGAATACTTCATCCACGAAGCTCCCAAAGAACTCCTGCAACTGGAACACTGGGGCTGCCCGTGGAACCGCGAGGCGGATGGATCGGTAGCGGTGCGGCCGTTCGGCGGCATGAAGAAAAAGCGCACCTGGTTCGCCGCCGACAAGTCGGGCTTCCATATCTTGCACACGCTTTTTCAAACTTCCCTGCAGTTTCCGTCGATCACTCGCTATGACGAATTCTTTGGACTCGACTTGCTGATCGATGAGGGACGTTGCCAAGGTGTGACGGCGATGGAGATGCGCAGCGGCGAGTTGCGCCAGTTCCACGCCAAGGCGGTGATCATCGCCGGCGGCGGCGGCGGCCGCATGTTCCCCTTCTCCACCAACGGCGCGATCAAGACCGGCGACGGCATGGCCATGGCCTACCGGGCCGGAGCTCCCCTGAAAGACATGGAATTCGTCCAGTATCACCCGACGGGTCTGCCCAATACCGGCAGCCTGCTGACGGAAGCCTGTCGCGGCGAAGGCGGCATCCTGGTAAACAAGAACGGCCGCCGCTACCTGCAGGACTACGGCATGGGTCCGGAAACCCCGGTGGGCAAGCCGCAGCTCAAGACCATGGAACTGGGGCCGCGCGACCGCGTCAGCCAGGCCTACTGGCACGAACTGCAAAAAGGCAATACGGTGTCGACCCAATGGGGTGAATGCGTGCTGCTCGACATGCGCCACCTCGGCGAGAAGTACATCGACGAGCGCCTGCCCCTGGTGCGCGAGTTGTGCGCGAGCTATCTTCAGGTCGATATCGTCAAGGACCCGGTGCCGATCCGTCCCGTGGTGCATTACATGATGGGTGGCATATCCACCAATACCAAGGCTGCGACGCCGATACCGGGCCTGTTTGCCGCCGGCGAGTGCGCCTGCGTCAGCTTGAACGGCGCCAATCGACTGGGCTCGAACTCGCTGGTCGAGTTGCTGGTCTTCGGTCGCCGCGCCGCACTCTCCGCCATCGAGCATATTCAGGGCCTGCCTGCCGCGAACACCAAGGCGCTGAATGCCCGCGCCGTAGAAACTCAGAAGCGCATCGACGGGCTCTACGCGCGCACCAACGGCACCGAATCGATGTCCGGAGTGCGCAAGGAGATGATGGACACGATGGAAAAGAACGCGGGCATCTACCGCACCGAGGAAGGCCTGCAGGAAGGTGTCAAGATAATTCACGACCTGCGCCAGCGCTATGACAAAGTTATTCTCACCGACAAGAGCAAGGTTTTCAACACCGATCTGTTCCAGATGCTCGAGCTGGGTTCCATGCTGGATTGCGCCGAAGCGGTTACGGTAGGCGCCCTCGCGCGCAAGGAATCGCGCGGCGCGCACCAGCGCCTTGACTATGCGGAGCGCGACGACAACAAATTCCTGCGCCATACCATGGCCTATTTCAAGGGCCTGGAACCCCCACGTATCGACTACCTCGACGTGGTAATCACCAAATCGCCACCGGGCGTGCGCGATTACTCTGGAGACCACAAATGAAAGAGCGCCTTGTCCAGCTTGAAGTGTTGCGTTACAACCCGGACACGGACACCGAGGCCCGCTTCCAGCGCTACGAAGTGACCTGTGCCGAGGAATGGGTAGTGCTTGATGCCTTGAACAAGGTCAAGGCGGACATCGACCCGACGCTGAATTACCGCTGGTCCTGCCACATGGCGGTCTGCGGCAGTTGCGGCATGATGATCAACGGCGAACCCAAGCTGTCCTGCCACACTTTCCTGCGCGACTACGAGGGCGTAATCCGGGTAGAGCCCCTGGTGCACTTCCCGGTCGAGCGCGACCTCGTGACCGCCCCAGACGACTTCATGGAAAAGTTGAAACGCGTCAAGCCCTACATAATCCCCAAGGAAAAGAAGCCGATCAGCGAAGGCGAGTACAAGCAGACCCCGGCGCAACTGATGAAGTTCCGCCAGTATTCGATGTGCATCAACTGCATGCTGTGCTATGCGGCCTGCCCCGAATACGGTCTGACGCCCCACTTCATCGGCCCCGCGGCCTTGACGCTGGCACATCGCTACAACCAGGACTCGCGCGACGGCGGGCGCAAGGAAAGACAGGAAGTCGTCGCCACCCACGAAGGCGTATGGGAATGCACCTTCGTTGGCGCCTGTTCCGAGTCTGCCCGGCGCACGTCGACCCCGCGAGCGCCCTGCAGCAGATGAAGATCACCAGTTCGATCGACTGGATAGTCGAACACCTGATTCCGGGAGGCAAGTCATGAGCCGCAACCCATTGATTAGAGAGGTCCCGCCGACGTCCTGGTACTTCCGCCATCCGCTCTACCTGCGCTACATGTCGCGCGAAATCACCAGCATTTTCATCGGCGCCTACTGCGTGCTGCTGGTGGTCGGCCTGCAGCGCCTTGCCGCCGGCCCGGCAGCCTGGGAAGGCTTCGTCACCGCACTGCAAAGCCCGGCTTCGATCGTGTTTCAGTTCCTGTGCCTGGTCGCCGCCTTCTATCACGCCGCTACCTGGTTCAATGCCACGCAGAAAGCCATGCCGCTGCAGATCGGCGAGGACTTCGTCCCCGGCAATGTCATTTCCGGCGCGCACTACGCTGCCTGGGCCGTGTTGTCGGTTGTCGTGCTGTTTTTCACTGGAGTGTTCTGACCATGGCCAAATCACATAAACCTGTCGTCTGGTTTCCCTTCGCCGCGGGCGGCACAGTTATCGCCTTCTGCATCCCCGTGATCGTCCTGCTCACGTTTCTCGCGGCGCTGGGCAATGTTCCGGCCGGACTCAGCTACGAAAAGATGCACGCCTTCGCCGGCAACGGCTTGGGCAAGCTGATAATTTTTGGCGTGGTCGCCCTGTCGCTGTGGAGTTCAGCGCATCGCCTGCGCTGCACCTGTTACGATTTTGGCATACGCGCCGACACGCTGGTGGCAACTGTTCTGTATATCGCGGCGATCGTGCTCAGCATTGCGGCCGCAATGTTCCTGCTGCGGATCTAGGCGCCACACCGCCGCCAACAGGCGCGCGCAAGCGCACATCGACATGAACCCGAACCGGCAGTTCGGCAATACTGCCCGCTTGTTTGACCTGGTCGGACCTCCGCCGGACTGACCGGCCATGCATCGCCAGTCCTTCATGGTACTGCCCCAGGACGCAGGCAACATGAAGGGTGCGCGCGCACTGGCCCGGCTCAACGGCCGGATGCTAAGGGTCTTCAGCCAGCGCACCGCGGGAACGTTGCGCGCGGCACTGCCCCTGCCGCTACGCATGGCCTTGCCGCAGCTTGAGTCGGTTCTAGCGCTGAACGTCGGCAAGGAAGTGCAGAAGGACACGCTGGTGATTCGCCACGCCTGCGAGCATGCCGCCGGCCAGCACCCGCACTGGAGTCATGTCCTGCCGCAACTACTTAAACGGGCCAGGGAAGTCGACGAGGCGTTTCTCTCGCGCGTCGGAGCTTTCCCGGTCGGCATCGTGATCCGCTACGAGGAACTCGCACCGATCCGCTCACAGCGCATCAAGCTGCTCTACGACGCTGCAAGGAAGATACGAGCCGCGCAGGACCGAGAAAGTCGCTTGCGCGGAGCGGTACAGGCCGCATTTTCGCAAGACGAAATCGCAGAACTGCTATATCACCTGTTCGCGCTGTATGCCGAAGAAACCCGATCGGTGAGCCGCTCGGTACGCCTGCCGCTGATGCTGATTCCCCTGCGCGAATTCATTGCGCAGGAGTTGTTCAAAATCATGCTCCGGGTCGCCCGACCTTTGGCGCTGGAAATCGCCACGGTGGCTTGCCGCACCAGGGCGCCCATGACAGACGAACAGGAGCGGCTGCCAAGCTTCACCGCTTGAGCGGCCTCGGCGCGGCACCGGCGTCAATCCGCCAGTTCGGCGCTGGCGGTCATCGCCTTCGCGCCATCCGGTCCCTGCGCTTCAAGCGCCACCTGCCCGTCGCCGGGCATGCCAACAACACGAAACGGCGCCAGGTCGAACAGCGGCGCCAGCCCGCGGAAGCTGAATTCGCGCAGCGGCCGTGCCGTGTTTTGGCGCACCAGCTCGCTCAGCAGCACCGCGGTCAGCGGCCCATGTACCACCAGGCCCGGATAACCCTCCTCCCCGGTCGCATAGGGACGATCGTAGTGTATTCGATGGGCATTGAAGGTCAGCGCCGAAAAGCGGAACAGCAGTTTCGGGTCCGGCGTCACGACGCGCGACCAGGCGCCTGGCGGCGAAGCGGGCCAGGCGACCACTTGTGGGCGGGCCACGGCCGGCCCCGGCTCGCGATGAACGATGTCCTGTTCCTCCTCGATGCACAGGACTTCCTCCTGGTAATAGCGCAGCAGTACCGAGACAAACGCCAGCGAACCGGAACGGCCGGACTTCTGGGTGATGTCGCGAATCACGGCTTCGCGCCGCGCCGGCTGCCCGATCAGCAGCGGTCGATGGAAACGCATTCGCGCACCGGCAAACATGCGTCGCGGATAGGGAATGGGCGGCATGAAACCGCCGCGCCGCGGATGGCCGTCGACGTCGAGTTGCGTTTGCGGCGCCCTGGCAAGAAAGTAGAACCAGTGCCACAAGGGCGGCAGCGCGCTACCCTTCTCGAAGCACGTCACCGTGTCATCGAGCGTGGCCGCGGCCGCAAGTGCGGGCACCAGGCTCAGGTCGTCTTCGCTAACCTCCTGGCGACCAATCCACTGGGAAAAATCTGCTGTCGATTCGATCATGCGTTGATCCTTTCGGGTGTCCCGGATACCGTGCGGCAGATAGGGCACAGCAGGCGACCCGGCTGATTCTGCCACACAATTATCGCGCAACTCGGTTACAGTCTCGGTCCCTTGCGCTGCGCTCCGGATTTGCAAATATACTGAGCGGATCGCGGTGGCAACGCGTCTGGCGGTACACAATAAATCGGAATATTATCCGGCTGTGCTACCGGGAGGAATGGCTATGACACAGGAAGCAGTTTCAATGGAGTCCGTCCCGTTGCGGTCCGCGTCGGCGACCACGGCGGACGAAATGGCGGCAATGGGGTTCATCGTCCGGCGCCGGGTCGCGACAGGAGGCCTCGGATCAAGAACGCTCGCCCGACAACCTGCCGATGAGCGGCCTGCGCGTCATCGATGTCGGCACCTTTCTCGCCGGCCCTTATGCGGCATCGATGCTGGGCGAATTCGGCGCCGAAATTCTAAAGGTAGAGCACCCGATCGCTGGCGACCCGATGCGGCGTTTCGGCACCGAGTCGAAGCGCCACGATGCGACGCTGGCCTGGCTCAGCGAAGGCCGCAACAGGAAATCGGTGACCCTCGACCTGCGCCAACGGGAAGGCGTCGAGCTGTTTCTGAAACTGGTCGCCAAATCCGATGTCCTGATCGAGAACTTCCGCCCCGGCACGATGGAGGAATGGGGGCTGGGCTGGGATGAACTGAGCAAGGCCAACCCGGCGCTGGTGATGCTGCGGGTCTCCGGCTACGGGCAAACCGGGCCCTATCGCCGGCGCTCGGGCTTCGCCCACATCGCCCATGGCTTCGCCGGCCTGTCCTACCTCGCCGGCTTCCCCAACGAAACGCCGGTGGTCCCAGGCACCGCGCCCCTCGGCGACTACCTCTCCAGCCTCTACGGCGCCATCGGCATCCTGATCGCGCTGCGGCACCGCGAGCAAACCGGGGAAGGCCAGATCATCGACATCGGAATCTATGAAGCGGTGTTCCGCCAGATGGACGAGATCGCCGCCGCCTACGGCCTGTTCGGCAAGGTTCGCCAGCGTGAAGGCGCCGGCAGCTTCGTCGCCGTGCCGCACGGACATTTCCGCACCTGTGATGACAAGTGGGTCGCCATCGCGTGCACTACGGACAAGATGTTCGAACGCTTCGCCGCAACGATGGAAAAGCCCGAGCTGGCTGCCAAGGAGCGCTATGGCAATCAGCGCAAGCGCCTGGCGGCGCGCGAAGAGGTCAATCGCATCGTCAACGAATGGGTCGGCGCACTGACGCGGGACGAAGTCATGCAGCGGTGTATCGCAGGCGAAGTGCCGATCGGCAAGGTCAACAGCATTGCCGACATCTTCGCTGACGAGCACTTCCAGGCGCGCGGCAACCTGGCCCGCATCGAAGAGGAAGGCGTCGGTGAAGTGGTGGTGCCGGGGGTGGTGCCGACGCTGTCCGAAACGCCGGGCCGGATTTCAAATCTCGGGCCGCCGCTGGGCAATGCGACCTACGAAGTGCTGCGCGAGCTGCTGGACATTTCGGCGCAGGATATCAAGCAACTGCGGCAGCGCAAGATCATCTGAAGCCACCATGACGAGGACCGCAACATGACGACAGAACCAGCGGAAACCCCGCTGCCGCTGGCAGGCATTCGCGTCATCGATGCCGCGACGGTGATTGCCGCGCCGTACAGTGCCTGCATCCTGGGCGAATTCGGCGCCGAAGTGATCAAGGTGGAGAACCCCGTCGGCGGCGATCCGATGCGCTACTTCGGCACCCCGACAAAACGCAAGGACACGCTGGCCTGGCTTAGCGAGGCACGCAACAAGAAGTCCGTGACGCTCGACCTGCACCTGAAGGAAGGCGTCGAACTGTTCAAGCAACTGATCGAGAAGTCGGACGTGCTTTGCGAAAACTTCCGTCCCGGCACGCTGGAAAAATGGGGGCTCGGCTGGGAGGTGCTGCACGAGATCAATCCGCGCCTGATCATGTTGCGCGTCACCGGCTATGGGCAGACCGGCCCCTACAAGGATCGCCCTGGGTTCGCCCGCGTTGCCCACGCGGTGGGCGGGATCGCCTTTCTCGCGGGCATGCCGCGGGGCGCGCCGGTGACCCCCGGGTCGACCACCATCGGCGACTACCTGACGGGTCTCTATGGCTGCATCGGCATACTGATGGCCTTGCGCCACCGTGATCGCACCGGTCGCGGGCAGTACATCGACGCGGCGCTTTACGAATCGGTGTTTCGCTGCACCGACGAACTGGTGCCCGCGTACGGCATGTTCGGCCGGGTGCGTGAGCGGCATGGACCGACGCACAACGACTTCGCCTGCCCGCACGGCCATTTTCCCACCAAGGACAATGGCAAATGGGTGGCGATTTCCTGTGTCACCGACAAGCTCTTCGAACGCCTGACGATGGCGATGGGAAGGCCTGAACTGGCGGCTGCCCATGTTTATGGGATTCAGAAGACGCGACTCGAAAACAGCCATGACGTCAACGAGATCGTCAGGGACTGGTGCGGTTCGCTGCCTCGCGACGAGATCCTTGCGCGCTGCTTTGCCGCCGGCGCTCCGGCCGGCCCGCTGAACAGCATTGCCGACATATTCGGCGACCGGCAGTTTCACGCCCGGCGCAATCTGGTGGCCGTCGACGAACTGGACATCGGCGAGACCATCATGGTGCCGGCGGTGCTTCCGCGCCTGTCGGCAACACCCGGCCGCATCAAGCACCTCGGGCCGCGGCTCGGGCAACATACCGATGAAGTGCTATCCGGTCTGCTAGGGCTGGAACCGCACGAGATCGAAGAACTGCGCAAGAAGCGCGTAGTCTGACCGACCACAGGATTGGAGGCAGCAGATGGATGGAATTCTCAAAGGCTTGCGCGTAGTCGAGGGCTCCGCCTTCGTCGCCGCGCCACTGGGCGGCATGACCCTGGCCCAGCTTGGAGCCGACGTCATCCGCTTCGATCCGATTGGCGGCGGCCTTGACCACAACCGCTGGCCGCTGACCCTGGATGGCAAGCACAGCCTGTTCTGGGCGGGCCTTAACAAGGGCAAGCGTTCGATCGCCGTGGATATTCGCCAGCCGCGCGGACAGGAGTTGCTGACGCAGTTGATCTGCGCACCAGGGGACAACGCCGGCCTGTTCAGTACCAACTTCCCGGCCAAGGGCTGGCTCGATTACGAAACCCTGAAAGCCCATCGCGCGGACCTGATCATGGTCAACCTCACGGGGCGGCGCGATGGCAGCTCGGAGGTGGACTACACGATCAACCCGCAGGTCGGGCTGCCATTCATGACCGGGCCCAGTGATTCGCTGGAAGCCGTGAACCACGTCTTTCCGGCCTGGGACTTCATCAGCGGCCAGATGATCGCGCTGGGCATGCTCGCCGCCGAAAGGCATCGGCGCCTGACTGGCGAAGGGCAACTTGTGCGTCTGGCGCTGATGGACGTGGCGCTGGCAATGATCGGCAACATGGGAATGATTGCCGAGGTCATGATCAATGACGCGGACCGGCCGAAGCAGGGCAATTACCTGTATGGCGCGTTTGGCCGTGACTTCGAAACACTCGACGGCAAGCGCCTGATGGTGGTCGGCCTGACCGGCTTGCAATGGCGCTGCCTGAGCAAGGCAACCGGCCTGCAGCAGCCGCTCGACGCGCTCGGCGCCCGCCTGGGCCTCGACTTCGCCGACGAAGGCCATCGCTTCCGCGCCCGCCGGCAGATTGCCGATCTGTTCGAGCCATGGTTCCAGACACGCACGCTGGCCGAAGCCGCCAGCATCCTCGACGCGCACCGCGTCACCTGGGGCCCTTATCGCAGCGTGCGCGACGTGCTTGCCCGCGATCCCGACTGCTCAACCGCCAACCCGATGTTCACGCTCACCGAACAGCCGGGCATCGGGTCCTACCTGATGCCCGCCACGCCGCTCGACTTCGATCGCGTGCCGCGCCTGCCGGCGATGCCGGCGCCGCGACTGGGCGAACATACCGACGAGATACTGCTCGACATCCTCGGCTTGAGCGAAGGCGAAGTCGGGCGCCTGCACAAGTCGCGCGTCGTCGCCGGGCCGGCCTGAAGCCACACCGCACCGAGCCATCGTTTCTATCTAACGCTCATGACGGCAAGCTCCGCCCACCGATGATGAAACTTGCGAAAGACGCGAAAGGCGAATTGAAGGCCCGCCCCCCATCCCCCTCACGGGGGGGCTACTGATCGGCTCGCTTCGCTCGACTGTCACCCATCGCTCCGAACGAGTTGTTTCACGTTAATCCACCACTGTTGTTTCGAGAAGGAAAAATGCCATGAAGCTACCGATTCATTTCTACAAGCCGCTTGCCATCGGCGCGCCAGAACCCATGCGCGAACTGCCCGTGAGGCCGGAACGGATGATCCATTTCTTCCCGCCCCACATCGACAAGATCCGCGCCAAGGCGCCCGAGACCGCCCTCCTATGCGACGTGATGTGCGGCAACCTCGAGGACGCCATTCCGATCGAATCCAAGGAAGCGGCGCGCGCCGGTTTCATCGACTTGCTGAGCAAGCATGATTTCGGCGACACCGGCGTCTGGGTGCGGGTCAACGCGCTGAACAGCCCCTGGGTGCTCGACGACATCGGCGAGATCATCAAGCATGTCGGCAACAAGGTCGATGTGATCATGGTGCCCAAGGTCGAAGGTCCATGGGACATCCACTTCGTCGATCAGTACGTCTCGCTGCTCGAAGCGAAGTATTCGATCCGCAAGCCGATCCTGTTGCATGCGCTGCTCGAAACCGCGCAAGGTGTGACCAACGTCGAGGCGATCTGCGGCGCCAGCCCGCGCATGCATGGCCTTAGCCTCGGTCCGGCCGACCTGGCCGCTTCGCGCGGCATGAAGACCACCCGCGTCGGTGGCGGGCATCCGGGCTATGGCGTGCTTGCCGATCCCGAAGAGGGCAAGGAAAAGCGCGACTTCTTCCAGCAGGACCTCTGGCATTACACCGTGGCGCGCATGGTCGATGCCGCCCAGGCGCATGGCCTGCGCTCGTTCTACGGGCCGTTTGGCGATCTCAAGGACGAAGCGGCCTGCGAAGCGCAGTTCCGCAATGCCTTCCTGATGGGCTGCTCCGGTGCCTGGTCCCTGGCGCCGAACCAGATCGCGATTGCCAAGCGAGTCTTCAGCCCCGAGGTCAAGGAAGTGCTGTTCGCCAAGCGCATCCTCGAAGCCATGCCCGATGGCAGCGGCGTGGCGACGATAGACGGCAAGATGCAGGATGACGCGACCTGGAAGCAGGCCAAGGTCATCGTCGATCTGGCGCGCCTGGTGGCCAGGCGCGACCCGGAACTGGCTGCGGCCTATGGCCTGTAGCGTGAAACAACTGCGATCGCGTTCGGCCTGAGCCTGTCGAAGGGCCCTTCGACAGGCTCAGGCCGAACGGTTTCATCTTCAGCGGTGGAATTTGTCGCCATGCCAGTTAGGGGCACAGTGCGGCAGGGGACTCCCCGGGCGCCCACCGGGGGTCTTTCAGCCAAGGTCAGCATGAGTGCCTGTGCAGGCCGTAGAAGCTAGGCTGTTCGGGCGATAAGTCCGATTGCTTTGCTATGTCAGGGACCGAGGCACAGAATAAACCCTTACCCTGATCCCGGCAATTCCCGATGAAACGCGAAAACTGGCTTTTCCTGCTGCTTGCCGCACTGACCACCGCACCCGCGCTGGCGCTCGACATCGTTCCCTACCAGGCCGACGATTTCACGCGCGCACGTAACGCGGGCATGGTCACGGCGGTCCAGTTCCACAGCGGCTGGTGTCCGATCTGCGTAATGCAGGAGCGCGGCCTCCAGTCGCTCAAGGACGACAAGTCGCTCGCCCAAGTGACGGTGTTCCGGGCCGACTATTTCAAGGAAGAAGCTCTGCGCAAGCGCTTCAATGTTTCGAGCTTTTCCACGCTGGTGGTGTTTCGCGGAGCGCTGGAACGCGCGCGCACCACCGGCGACTTCAAACCCGAGCAGCTCAAGCAGCTTTTCGCCGGGGCGCTTTGAAGCTGGCGTCATGGCGCTGGCCCTGGAAAGCTTCGTTCCCGCCAGCATCGTCGTTACCTATGCGGCGGGAATGCTGACGGCGCTCTCGCCCTGCGTGCTGCCGCTGCTGCCGATAGTCGTCGGCGGCGCCATGCAACGGCATCGCGCCGCGCCATTGCTGATGGGCATCGGCATGACCACCGCGTTTGCGGTGACCGGCTGGATGCTCGGCGCACTCGGGCCCGCGATGGACCTCGACGCGGAATGGATCCATCAGGCGGCAGCCATCAGCCTGATCGTCTTCGGCATTGCCCTCTGGATCGATCCCTTGGCCAACCTGATTTCGCGTCTGGTGCAGCCTCTGGAAAACTCCGCCGATCGCCTCGCCGGCGCCGTCGGTCACCAATCTCCCGCCGCCGCGCTGTTCTTTGGCGGGCTGCTTGGCCTGGCCTGGAGTCCTTGCGCGGGACCGATGCTGGTTTCATCCTGGCGCTGGTCGCCGCCGGGCGCGACGCCGCCCTGGGCGCTGTGTTGCTGGGCTTGTTCGGCCTCGGCGCGGCCACGCCGCTGGTGATCGCGGCGTACGCCTCGCGCACCGGCTTTGCCCGCCTGCAAGGTTGGGCGCTCGGCCACTCGGGCTTCCTTAGACGTGGCGTTGGCCTGGTTGCAATGCTCTCGGGGATTTTCATTGCCACCGGTGCGGACAAGCTGATCGCCACGCAGGTGCTTGCGATGATGCCGGATCAGTGGCTGGAACTGGTCACCCGGTATTGAATGGCCCCGGTCGGCGCGTCGGCGTGCTCAGGGGCCGACCTTCGATCTGGTTCACAGCCCGTCCGTAGACAGGGCATACGAGACGTGCTGAGGCACCAACAGCGCCCCCTGCGCATTGGGGATTGCCTCGATGTGCATCAGCGGGGCCGCGCTGCGCACACCACCAAAGATCGTGGCAAACGCCGAGTCGGCCGCATCGCGTCCGGTGCCAATGCGCACGAAGCCCATCGGGATGGCGACGCCCGAGGGATCAAAGATGTACCAGCGCTCGCCCAGATAGACCTCGACATAGGCATGAAAGTCGGTTGGCCCCAGGGCCGGATCGGCGCCGTAGTCGATGCCGGTGGCAAAGCGGGCCGGAATATTCACCGCGCGGCACAGCGCAATCATCAAGTGGGCGAAGTCGCGGCATACGCCGACCTCTTCCACCAGCGTGTCGACGGCGCTGGTGTTGCCGGTTGAGGAATTGGAACGGAAGGTGACACGATTCATCACCCAGTCGCGAATGGCCTGCACACGGCTGTAACCGTGCCACAAATGGCCAAACTCCTTGACCGCCAGCTTGTGCAGCCGGTCCGACTGGCAATAGCGACTGGGATAGACGTAGGGCAACACAGACCCCGGCAGGTCGGCCACCGGCACCTCGGCAAGCTGCCCCGAGGGCGCGGTATGGTGGTCGAGGTCCACCGTCGCCTCGTATCGCACCAGCAGCGGGCCGGCAAAGGCCTTGAGCCGCAGGTATCGGCTGTGCGTCACCGGATCGGTGTACAAGTTCGGCGCCAGGTTCTGGCTGATGGCCAGCGACTCGCCGACCACGGCCTGATGCCGCGTTTGCGCGGCATGGATGCTGAAAATGAAATCACAGCCGGGCTGGTCGATTTCGTAATTCAGCTCAATCGAGAATTCGAGTCTGATCAAGGGGAGCTTCCGGAGGGGTGGGCGTCACTGGCAGCGGTGCTGAGCCACTGCCGGCAACCGAGCCGACCATGGTTGATTCCGGGTTGCATGGTCTGGACGACCCGCCTGTCATCAAGTCAGACCAGGGCCGGTTGCATGCCTCAACCGATGCGCGACATTGCAGCGATCCTGCAATCGGGATCGCCCAGCGTTTCTTCCCAGTGCGCGATCCAGCCAGACGTGCGGGCCAGCGCAAGGATGCAGGCGAACATCGAAGGTGGGATACCGAGCGCCTTCAGGACGATACCGGAGTAGAAGTCCAGGTTCGGATGGAGCCGCTTCTCGACGAAGCACGGATCTTCGAGCGCAGTCTTCTCGACCAGCAGTGCCAGCCTGAACAGGCGATCATTCTCCAGACCCAATTCTTTCAACACATCTCTGGACAGCTTGCGCATCAGCATCACCCGGCGGTCGAACTCCCTGTGGACGGGCTGGCCAAAGCCCGGCAGCCTGAGGCTATCGTTCCCGTTACCCGCCCGAGCGATGAACTCGGCGATCCGTGACACGTCGCCAATCTCTTCGAGCATCGCGATGCAAGCTGCACCGCCACCTTGCGAAGGCCCCGACACACAGGCGATGGCTGCGGAGACACAGGCAAACGGGCTGGCGCCCGACGATCCCGCCATCCGCAAGGTGGATGTCGAAGCATCCTGGCAGTAGTCGGCATGCAGGATCAGCAGCGTGTCGAGTGCGCGCACCAGGACCGGATTGGGCGTGTACTCCTCGCAGGGAGTGCCGAACATCATGTAGAGAAAGTTCGCGGTATAACCGAGATCGGCGCGCGGTCTCATGAACGGCAGGCCGATCGAGTACTTGTAGGCCATGGCGACAATCGCCGGCATCTTGGCGACAGTTTGATGGAAACCGAGGCTGCGCTGTCCGGCAGTGGAGCAGTCTGCCGCTTCCGGATGAAACGCCGACAGGGCGCCAACCACGCCGACCATCACCGCCATCGGATCGGCATCACGCCGGAAGCCTTCGTAAAGCCTCACCATCTGCTCGTGCACCGGCACGTGCTTGCGGATGACGGATTCGAACCCTGCCTTCTGCATGGCGTTGGGCAACTCGCCATCCATCAGCAGATACACCACTTCGAGAAAGTCGCAGTGATCGACGAGCTGTTCGACCGGATAGCCGCGGTAGAGGAGATCGCCTCCGTCGCCATCAGTGAAGCTGATCTTCGAGGCGCAGCTTGCCGCGAACTCGACATCCGATTCACGCGCAAAGCGAGCAATCATCGCATCCAGGATGCGCAGGTCAAGCCGTTCCTCGCCATTCGTCGGCGCCGGCAACGAAAAGTGTTCCGGAGCTTCCCCGGAAATAATCAGGGTAGCGATGCATTCGGTGCTCATGGCTTTCCTTTCTGTGACGTTTCACCCTTACGACTTGCCCGTGCAAGACTGCGCTGCCCGCGCCGGGCCCGACACACCGCCCCGTTTTGGGTCCTTTTGCGCGGCAGGCGCACCGGCTTTGTGCCATTCGTCGATCACAGTGGGCGTCGCCTGCACCGCGCGACGCTGCATTTGCCGTTCGACAGAAGCCCTCCGCACGCAGCATAGATCCTTGCCGCAGCTACCGGCGCATTGCGAACACGCCTGAGGCGTCTGGCACAAAGCAAGATATTCACCAAGTTCAAGCAGGACTCATGCCAATTGAAAACATCGCGTCGCACGAGTCTTGCTTAAGCTATCTTGGCACAATCTAAAGTGGCTCGGTTTCAGGCGCTTCGCCGATTGCCCTGCAGCCGCTTTCCGACTCGCAGCCGTGGGGATTGTTGTTCAGTGGAGTACGTGATGAAGACACCAAAGGTTCTTCCCTGGCTTGCGCGCAGGGCTGGAGTAAGTGACAGTCGCGCCGAGCTGCTTTGGCGGGCAGCCTGTCTCCAGGCGGCGTCGATGACCGGCGAACAAGACAGCTCGCGCTACTGGGCCACGGTGCAGGATCGGCTATTGGACCTGCTGGCTCGCGAGCGCTGGCGCAGCCATCCCCCGTTTGCCTGGCCCTGGCTGCTGGCGCAAACCGCCGTGGAAGGCTATTCGCGGATGGTCACCCGCTGCCTGAGGCCGATCGGTGTCCTGATCTCGCCAGGACAAATAGGCAAGACCGGAGCCAGGGTCGGCACCGCGTAGCGTCCGGCACGGACACAGCGCGCCGACCTGGCATCGACAGCGCCTGCCATTGCGGCGCCGGCTCATGGGTTGGTCGAAGCGAGACAGGCGCAAACCCTGTCAGATTATTGGCTGCGTCCCGCCAGAGGGGCCGTTTTAATCCGTTGGGCACTTACCGTTCGCGGTGAGCTTGTCGAACCTCAAGCGCCGCTGCTGGCGCCCCTACACAGTTCCACCAGCTCACGGCTCGCGACTCAGGGCGAGCGGGTTGCGGGAGGGCACCCACAGTTTCAAACGCAGCCCCGTCCGTTGATGCGTGAAGCTCAGCGCGACCCGTACTATCATTGCGTACGGAAACCCGCAGCCCGATTCACGACGCCAATCATGGACATCCACGGCAAACCCATCGAGCAACGCATCGAGTGGCTCTTCGACCTGGCAGGGCGTCACGGCGACCTGTTCCGCAGCCCCGAGGCGTGGCTTGCGCGCGAACGCTATCTAGCCGAGCATCCCACCGCCATCGCGGTGCTGAAATGCATGGACGGCCGGATCAACATTCCGGTGGCCACCAACACGCCAGCCGGCATCCTGATGCCTTTCCGCAATCTCGGCGGCATGTTCGATCTGGGCTGGCCGCACCTGGGGGAAGTGCTCGCGCACCACGTCCAGCGCATGGTCGGCGCGGGCCGGCGCGTGCTGTTCCTGATCACCTACCACTGGTCGAAGGGCGATCCGGCGCGCGGTTGCGCCGGCTTCAATTACGACACGCAGATGGCCATCGCCCATACGCAGGAAATCCGCCGCCAGGTCGAACACATTTTCGGCAGCGGCCACGGCACCGTCTACCCGCTGGTCTGCGGCTTCGAAACCGACGAAGATGCGCTGGTGATCCACGGCGTCGACGGCAGCCTGCTGGACCTTGCCACGCTCGGTGCGTGGGATGTCGCCACGCTGGAGCCGCGACTGGCCGCCCTGCTGCATGACATGCCGGCGCAGATGCGCGCCGATCTCCTGCCCTTGCTGGCAGGCAACCTCGAACACATCGCCCAGGTGCGCGAGCAGGTGCGTCGGCGCGAGCGAACGCTCGACATCGAGCATCGCGAATGGATGATCTGCCTCGGGCGCGGCTTCGACTTCCTGCATACCCCCAACCTGGCGCTGATCATCGGTCCCTACAGCCCGGACCTCGCCGACCCGATCCGCAAGGCGGCGGGCATCATCGAGGACAACATGGGTGCAAGCCGCATTCCCGCCGATGGCTTCCTGCTGCTCGCCTCGGTGCCTTACGACGAGATCGGCGTGGATCGTGCCCGTGCGGAACTCAAGTCGCGCTTCCTGTCCGGCTTCGCCGCCGAGGTGATCCGCGCCGAATTCCCGGCGCTGGCCGGGCGCATGGCGATGCGTACCGCCGTGCTCGACTGGCGTTCGCGCAACCTGGAACTGCTGGGCGCCTGAAGACCGACAGATGCAACACGACACGATAACGGCCGATGACGGCGAACGGCTGCACGTGCGCCTGTCGGGAAAAGGACCGCCACTGCTGCTGCTGCACGGCTGGACCTCCAGCCATGCCTCCTGGGCGCCGCTGATCGAGCCGCTCGGGCAGCGGCATCGCCTGCTGCGCCCCGATGCCCGCGGCCACGGCGGCCATGCCCTCAGCATTACACGCGAGCCCGACGTAAGGCGCCTCGCGCGCGATGTCATCAACCTGCTCGACCACTACGCCATCGAGCGCGTTGTCGCCATCGGCCATTCGATGGGCGCGCTGACGCTCTGGCAGTGCATCCGCGATTTCGGCACGGAGCGTTTCACGCACCTGGCTTTCATCGACCAGTCGCCTAAGCTGCTCACCGACGAGACATGGAATGGCGGCATCTACGGCGACTTCGACGCCGCCCGCTCGCAGCGCATGCTCGACGAACTCGACGCGGACTTCGTCGAGGCCGTGCTGCGCCTGATCGGCTTCGGCCTCAACGCCACGGCGCGCGCGACCTACCTGCGCAACACCTCCGGCTGGCGCGCGGCGCGCGAAGCGCTGCGCATCATCGACCCGCCGCCCGCCATCGCAATCTGGAAATCCCTGGTCGCGGCCGACTACCGCGACGTGCTGCCGAGCATCGATGTGCCCACCCTGCTGGCTTACGGCACGTGCAGCAACTTCTATACGACGGAGACGGCGCGCTACGTCGCCGCACACCTGCCGCAGGCGCGCCTGAACCTCTACGAGGGCGCCGACCACTGCCCGCACCTGTTGCAGCCGCGGCGCTTTGCCGACGAACTCTTCGGGCTGCTCGATAGCGCCTGAGATTTGCGGTGCCGGAGAAGCTCCGCCATCGCGAACAGCGTCCTGGAAACAAAGGGTTTGATCAGGAAGCTCTGGTGCGGTTCTTGGCCGGGGGCCGTCTTGTCATGGTTGGTTTCGAGGCGACTCGCTTGCGTGGGCGAATCGCCGTCGGAGTATTCGCTGTCGCGACCTTTGCCGGCTTGATACCCGGCATCCTGGTCTTGGCACGCGAACGCGACGCCGTCCGCGCGGACTTCGGTCGCGGAAGTATCGCGGTTTCGAGTTCCTGCAACGCGTCTGCGGCATACACCGCCAGACGCTGCATGCTCGGCAGCGACGAGTGGCAGCCGGTGAAACCGAAATTCATGGAACCGGCATAACTCTGGCAGGTGATGTTCAGCGCCTGGCCATGCGTTACGATCGAAGCGGGATAGGTGGCAACGAGTTCGGCGCCGCGGAAATACAAGGGCTTGTCCGGCCCGCGCACGTTGGAGATGGTGATGTTGAACATTGGACGCGTACGCCCGCCAATTCCCGTCAGCAGCGTAATGATGGTCGGGGCCATCAGCAGTATCGTGTATTGGAGCATGGCCTGCTTCGGCAGGCTCTGCACATGGTCCTTGGCATGGCGGACCGAGTTGCGAATTGCCTCCAGGCGGTCCTTCGCATCGGCGATGTCGGTGCCCAGCGTGGCAATGATGAAGGTGATAGCGTTGCCGCTGCCATCATCCTCCCTTGGCCGTACCGAGACTGGAATGCCCGTCGTCAGGGAGCTTTCCGGCAGACTGTCGCGCTCCAGCAGAAAGCGCCGCAAGGCGCCCGCGCAGATCGCCAGCACCACGTCGTTGAGCGTGCACTCGGCAGCCTTTGCCAGAGTGCGCAGACGCTCCATCGAGAACTGCTGCGTGGCGAACCGCCGCTTCTCGCGCACGCGGCCGTTGAGCACCGACCGCGGCGACGCAAAGGGTACGATCATCCCCTCACCGGGATTGCCCACGCGCTTGAGGATCTTGGCGAAGGCGGCGACCAGTTGCGGAACCGTCCGCGCCTGGCCACGCAAGCCCTGCAACGCTGCGGCTGCAGCATTGGCAACGGTCGGCAGCGGGGCGTCACGTCCTGGCCGTGCCGCTGGTTCGGCGCCGACAGACCAGAATGGCGGCAGCCCGACGCTCTTGGCACAGTCGGGCGACATCGCGCGCTGCAACAGCTTCATCCCGCTCACACCATCGATCAGCGAATGGTGCATCTTGATGAACAGCGCAAAGCGGTCGCCCTCGAGCCCCTCGATGATGGTGCATTCCCAGGGCGGGCGACTCAGGTCCAGCGGCGTGCTTTGCAGGCGGCCGACCAGTTCGCCCAGCTCCCGCTCGCCGCCCGGCCAGGGCAGCGCCGCGTGCCGCACATGGTATTCGAGGTCGATGTCGTCGTCCTCGATCCAGACGGGCATCGGGTTCATGTTGAAGGCGTATTTCAGACGCCGGTTCCAGGGAGGCTTGAACTCCCGGTGGCTACTGAATTCGGTCATCAGTTGGCGCAAGAAGTCCCTGGGCGCGCCCGCGGGCAGCCGGAACTGCAACAGGCCACCGACATGGTTGGGGGTAGCTCGTGCCTCGGTGAACAACCAGGCGGAATCGAGCGGATTCAGGCGGACGGTATTCATGATGACGGACATCATGCCAGACAAGCGGCTTGCGCGTGGGCCTTCGCCATTCGCAGCACTCATCCCTGCTGCCCATGACAGACGGGTTTACCGACCGATCCGCCCATGCCCCGATCCGCCTCACACAGCGGACCTCATCGGAAGCTCTCAGCCGAATCGGCCGGTGATGTAGTCTTCCGTGGCTTTCTTCTGCGGCTTGATGAAGATCTGGTCGGTAATCCCGAATTCGACCATCTCGCCGATGTACATGTAGGCGGTGTAATCGGAAATGCGCGCTGCCTGCTGCATGTTGTGGGTGACGATGAGAATGGTCACCTTTTCCTTCAACTCGATGATCAGCTCCTCAATGCTGGCGGTGGCGATCGGGTCGAGGGCGGACGTCGGTTCGTCGAACAGGATGATCTCGGGATCAGAAGCCAGGGCGCGCGCGATGCACAGGCGCTGCTGCTGGCCGCCGGAAAGGTTCGCACCAAGTTCGGTGAGCCGGTCGCTGACCTCGTTCCAGAGTGCGGCACCCTTCAGCGCCGATTCGACGCGGTCGTCGAGTTCGGACTTATTGCTCATGCCGCGCACACGCAGGCTATAGGCGACATTCTCGAAAATCGACTTGGGAAACGGGTTCGGCTTCTGGAACACCATGCTGATGCGCATCCTGACTTCGATCGGATCGACATCGGGCGACAGCAGATTGGTATTGTCCGGATGCAGCACGATGCCACCGCCGGCATACCGGTTGCCCGGGTACAGGTCGTGCATGCGGTTGAAGCATCGCAACAAGGTGGACTTGCCGCAACCGGAGGGGCCGATCAGCGCCGTAACCCGATGATCGTGGATCGGCATGGAAACCTTTTTCAGGGCATGGAAGGCGCCGTAATAAAAATCGAGATCGCGCACATCCGCCTTGAGGGCCACTCCCTCGACGCCAGGTTCGACTCCTGCGGGTATTTGCATGGTGCTCACCACTTGATGTTTTTGCGCAGACGATAGCGCACGTAGATGGCCAGGCCGTTCATGGCCAGGGTCATGAAAACCAGGACGAAACCCGCCGCCGCCGCATTTTCGGTAAAAGCCGCCTCGGGCCGCGAGGTCCAGTTGAACATCTGGATCGGCATCACCGTGAAGGGAGCGAAGATCCAGTCGAACAGTCCGGCCGGGGGATCACCCTGGAAGGGGGCCGTCGGCAGGAATGCAATGAAGGTCAGCGCGCCGATGGTGATGATCGGGGCGGTTTCGCCGATCGCGCGCGCCATGCCGATGATCACGCCGGTGAGAATACCCGCCAAGGAGTACGGCAGGATGTGATCCTTGACCGTCTGCCAGTTCGTTGCGCCACAGGCGTAAGAGCCCTCGCGGATCATCTGCGGAATGGCCCGGATCGCCTCGCGCGTGGCGACTATGATCACCGGCAGGATCAGCAGTGCCAATGTCAGGCCGGCGGAAAGAATGCTCTGACCGAAGCCGAAGTAATACACGAACAGGCCCAGCGCCAGCAGGCCATAGACGATCGACGGGATGCCGGCCAGGTTGCTGATGTTGATCTCGATGATGTCGGTGATCCAGTTCTTCGGCGCATATTCTTCGAGATAGACGCCGGCGGCAACGCCCAGCGGAACCGCAGCCAGCGCCGTCAGCAGCATTACCAGCACAGTACCGACCCAGGCCGAGAGGATGCCGGCATCCTCGGCCTTGCGCGAAGGAAAGGACGTAAAGAAATCCACGCTAAGCCGGGGCACGCCCTGGATCGCCATGTCGACGAACAGCACGATGAAGGTGAGCAGGCCCACCATCAGGCTGAGCATGCCCAGGATGGTGAAGAACAGGTCCCAGCGCTTGGCCAGGGCGATGAGGCCGCGGATATGCTCGATTTTCTGATCGGCGTTCATTTCGCTCATTTCAATAGACCTCGCGATAGTGCTTGCGCAGCCAGTAGCCGAGCAGGTTGAAGGCCAGCGTCATCAGCAACAGGGTCAGGCCGGCGGCAAAGATGGTCTGGTAGCCGATCGAACCATGCGGCAGGTCGCCCAGCGCCACCTGCACGATATAGGAAGTGATGGTGGCGCCCGGCTCGGCCGGATTGAAGGTCAGGTTGGGTTGCATGCCGGCGGCAACCGCCAGGATCATGGTCTCGCCGACAGCGCGGGAAATACCCAGGATGTAAGCCGACGCAATCCCGGAGGTTGCCGCCGGCGTCACCACCCAGAGCGCGGTCTGCAAGCGCGTCGCGCCCATGGCGTAGGAGCCTTCGCGCAGCGACATCGGCACGGCGCGCATGGCGTCTTCGGCAGCGAAGCCACGTAGGGGATGATCATGATGCCCATCGCGAGGCCCGCCGACAGCAGGTTGAAACCCGGCAGGTCAGGGTAGATCTTCTGCAGAATCGGCGTAAGGAAGGTCAGGGCGAAGTAGCCGTAAACAATCGTCGGCACGCCACCCAGCAATTCAAGAAATGGCTTGGCGATCTCACGCACCTTGAAACCGGCAAACTCGGACAGGTAGAGCGCGATGATGGTGCCCAGCGGTATCGCCACCAGCAGGGCCACCGCCGAACTGGTCAGAGTGCCCGAGAGCAGCACCATGATGCCGTAATGGGCGTCGTCGAACAGAGGCGTCCATTGGGTGTCGAACAGGAAGTCGGTGAGTGGAACCGTTTGGAAGAACACCCAGGATTCCTTGACCAGGACATAGACAATGGCCAGGGTGACGAACACCGAAAATGCCGCTGCGCTGAACAGCAGGAACTCGATGACGCGTTCCTTGACATGACGCGAGGCCTTCTTGCTCAGCCGGTCGCTGACGCCCTGGCCGAGGGACGCAGAAAGAAGCGGCGCGGATGCGCTTGCAGTCATTTCAGGGTTCCGGATAAGTTCAAATCGATGGGGTTGGTGAATTATATGACCGCAGCCCGCCCAGGCGGCGGCCGCATTGCGGCCGACCGCCCGGGCGTTCAAGGGAGTCTTACTGCTTCGGGTCGCGCTTCAGCAGGTCGGAAACTTTGACGCCCACCTCGGCCTCGCCACCAAAACCGGTGCCGGTCTTCTTCTTGCTGAAGTTTTCCAGCGCGTGCTTGTAATCGGCAGCACCCAGTGGCACGTACTTGACCTCCTTTGGCCAGCTTGCCGCCCTCCTTCAGGTAGTACTCGACGAATTCCTTGACCTCGGGCTTGTCCATCGAATTGGCACTGACGTAGATGAAGATCGGGCGCGCCAGCGGCTCGTACTCACCCGCCATCACGGCGTCGATCGACGGCGCCACGGCCTTGCCCTTGGGATTGACGATGGGTACGGCCTTCAGCTTGCCCTTGTTTTCGTCGTAGTAGGCGAAACCGAAGAAGCCCAGCGCATTGTTGTCGCGCGAAACACCCTGCACCAGCACGTTGTCGTCTTCCGAGGCGGTGAAATCGCCGCGGCTGGACTTGGCTTTGCCGTTGATGGCCTCGGTGAAGTAATCGAAGGTGCCCGAATCGGCGCCGGGGCCGAAGAGCTTGAGCGGTGCATCGGGCCAGGCCGGATTGACCTGGTTCCACTTGGTGATCTTGCCCTGGGCTCCGGGCTCCCACATCTGCTTGAGTTCGGCGACGGTAAGTTGTTTGATCCAGGTGTTTTTCGGATTCACGACGACAGTCAACGCATCGAAGGCGATCGGCAGTTCGACATACTTGATGCCGGCCTTGGCGCAGTCTTCCATTTCCTTCTTCAGGATCGGGCGGGAGGCGTTGGAGATGTCAGTCTCACCTCGGCAGAACTTCTTGAAGCCGCCGCCGGTGCCGGAAATGCCCACGGTAACGCGAATGCTGCCTTTTTGGCCCCCCCTCGGCGGCGCACCGTGGCGGCAGACCCTGCGGCGCATCTGGTCGCGCCAGTTGCTGACCCTGCTGGGCATCCGCGTCGAAGCCGACGGTGACGCCCTGGCCGGCATCGAGGGCGGCCTGGTAGTCGGCAACCACATCTCCTTCGTCGACATCTACGTCATCAACGCGCTGCTGCCCTGCGGCTTCGTCTCCAAGAGCGAAGTCGCGCGCTGGCCACTGATCGGCTGGCTTGCCCGCCACAACGACACGGTGTTCATCGAGCGCGGCAGCCGCAAGGCCGCTCATCGCACCCACCACACCATGCTGACGGCCCTCGGCGCAGGCAGGCGCCTGGCGATCTTCCCGGAAGGCACAACCACGACCGGCGATACCTTGCTGCCTTTCCATGCGGCACTGTTTCAAAGCGCCATCGACGCCGCAGTACCGGTGCATGCGCTCGCGATCAGCTACCACGACGCCGGCGGCGGCCGCTCGCGGGCACCGGCCTACGTCGACGACATTGGCTTGGTGGAATGCATGATGAACGTCATGCAGGCCGGTGGCCTGGTCGCACGAGTCAGGCTGGCGCAGAGCCTTGCGCCGCCGCTGGCGAATCGCCGCGAGCTTGCGCGGCACGCCCACCAGGCCGTCGCAACCGTGCTGGCGCGAGCACCTGACTTTGCACCCGCGGTTCCCATACACGACTCCGATCCAACGAATAGAGGGGGAAAAATTCAAGAAGACAGCGCGCAATCTCTTCGTAACGAAGCGGCAATCAGCCCGTAACGGAGGCTTCCGAGAATGCAGGCGATCCCAGGCAGCCAACAGGAGAACGCCATGCAACAGCATCTGATCGAAAACACCGCCACCAGCCGGCAGGTCGGCTACAGCGTCGCGCTGGCGCGCAGCGCGGAGGAAGTCCTTGAGGCGCAGCGCCTGCGCTACCGGGTCTTTGTCGAGGAACTCGGCGCGCACGTCCAGTCCCGCACGCCGGGGCACGACATCGACCTCTACGATCCCTTCTGCGAGCACCTGATCGTCCGCGAAAGTCATGCCGATCGCATCGTCGGCACCTACCGCATCCTGTCGCCGACGGCATCGCGCCGGGTCGGCAGCTACTACTCGGAAAGCGAGTTCTACATCAACCGGCTGCAGAACCTGCGCAGTCGCATGGTGGAAGTCGGGCGCTCCTGCATCGATCCCGACTATCGCAGCGGCGCGGTCATCACGCTGCTTTGGGCCGGACTTGCCGAGTACATGGTACGCAACAACTACGAGTACCTGATGGGCTGCGCCTCGATCGGCATGGCCGACGGCGGACACAATGCCGCCAACCTGTTCAAGCAGATCGATCCGGTCCACATGGCCCCGGCGGAATACCGTGTGTTCCCGCGACACGGCCTGCCCTTTGAACGACTCGCCAATAACCTGCCGGCGCTCGTCCCGCCGCTGATCAAAGGCTATCTGCGCGCCGGCGCCTGGGTTTGCGGCGAACCGGCGTGGGACCCCGACTTCAACACCGCCGACCTGCTGTTGCTGTTGCCGATGTCCCGCGCCAACCCCCGCTACGTGCGGCACTTCGTCAAGCCCGCCGAGTCCGTGGCCGCATGAGGGTCGAAGGGATCGCACCGGGCAATGGCATACCCGACGGCGCCCAAGCCTTCGCGCACCGCGACGCTCGCCCGCTGCATGTACTGAATCTGAGCGACGTCTACTTTCCGCGCATCAACGGCGTTTCCACTTCGATCCAGACCTTCCGTGCCGATCTGGCCCGCCACGGTGTGCGCGTGACCGTGGTGGCTCCTCAGTATCCGGCGGCCGACAGCGAAACGGACATGGTCGCGGACATCGTCCGCCTGCCCTCGCGCGCCGTGCCGCTGGACCCGGAGGACCGCCTGATGCAGTGGAGTTTCCTCGCGGACCTGGATCGCCTTCTGGCCGGCGCGAAGTTTGACCTGGTGCATGTGCAGACCCCCTTCGCCGCGCACTATGCAGGGCTGCGCCTGGCAAGGGCGCGGGGCATTCCCTGCATCGCCACCTATCACACGCATTTCGAGGAGTACCTGTCCCATTACATCCGCTTCCTGCCGCGCGCCGCGCTGCGCTCCGCCGCCCGCTGGCTGGCCCGCCACCAGTGCAATGCGCTCGATGCCATGGTCGTGCCGTCGCAGCCGATGGCCGCCACCCTGCACGGGTATGGCGTCGACACACCGCTGCACGTGATTCCCACCGGCCTGCCGGAGCACCAGTTCAGGCGCGGCGATGGCAAGCGGTTTCGCCAGAACTGGGGCATCGCCCCGGAGCGCAAGGTGGCGCTTTTCGTCGGCCGCGCCGCCTTTGAAAAGAACATCGGTTTTCTTCTCGAAATGATGGCCTGGGCCTGCGAGCAGCGGCCGGAACTGATGCTGGTGATTGCCGGCGAAGGGCCGGCCCTGCCCGCCTTGCAGCGTCAGGCCAGCGCCCTGCGCCTGGATGAAAACGTCCGCTTCGTCGGCTACCTGCCGCGCGAAGGCAGCCTGCGCGACTGCTATGCCGCCGCCGATGTATTCACCTTCGCCTCGCAGACCGAGACCCAGGGCCTGGTGCTGCTCGAAGCCCTGGCGGTCGGCCTGCCGGTGCTGGCCATTGCGGCGCTGGGGGCGGCGGAAATCATCGCACCGAGGCGGGGCGCCGTCGCGGCCGCCGACACGCCAGACGCCTTTGCCGCGCAATTGGTGGCCCTGCTCGACCGGCCGGCGACGCTGGCAGCAATGGCCGATGCAGGCATCGCCTTCGCCCGCGAGTGGGACGCGGCGACCCAGAGCGCCCGGCTTGCGGCGCTCTACCGGGAACTCGCGCGCGCGCCGGTCGCCATCGACTGCAGCCTGCCACTGGTCACGAGTCAATGAAACTACCAAAGAAAGCGCTTTCAACGCAGAGGACGCAGAGGCGCAGAGGGCGCAGAGAAGACACATGCCAAGATTCTTTTTTGGTGGTCTTGAATTTCCTCTGCGATTTCTGCGCCTCTGCGCCCTCTGCGTAGATGGCGGTTGTCTGTCGAATTCACCATGAGCACTGAACCAGCCGCCGAAGAAAGCCCCTTCAAGGGCCAGACCGGCTTGCGCCGCATCTGGAATGCCTTCAGCTATTCGCTTGCCGGCCTGAGGGCCGCCTATCGCAACGAAGACGCCTTCCGCCAGGAAAGCCTGCTTGCGGCGTTGCTGATTCCGCTCACGCTGATGCTTCCCGTGTCGGGCATCGGCAAGGCGCTGATGATCGGCAGCGTGCTGCTGGTTCTAACCATCGAACTGCTCAACTCCGCCATCGAAGCCGCCATCGACCGGATCTCGCTGGATCGCCACCGCCTCTCGAAGCGCGCCAAGGACATCGGCAGCGCCGCCGTGCTGATCGCGCTGATCAACGTGCTGTGCACCTGGTCGCTGGTACTGATTCCCTGAGCACGCCATGACTGCAACGCTCCATGTCGCGATCGTCACCGAGACCTACCCGCCGGAAGTCAATGGCGTCGCCATGACGCTGGGCCGCATGCTGCAGGGCCTGCTGGCGCGCGGGCATCGCGTCATCCTGACGCGGCCGCGCCAGCATGCACTGGACGCGCCGGCCGCCTCGGCGCGGAATTCGACGACGCTGGTGCGCGGCCTGCCGATTCCCGGCTATGCCGGTCTGAAGTTCGGCCTGCCGGCGCGACGACTGTTCCGCCGCCAATGGCGCGCCGAGCGGCCGGATGTGGTGCAGGTGGTCACCGAGGGCCCGCTGGGCGCCTCGGCCATCGCCGCGGCGCGCGACCTGGGCATTCCGGTGGTCTCGGAGTTCCACACCAATTTTCACGCCTACAGCCGCCATTACGGCTTTGGCTGGCTCGAAGGTCTGGTTGCCGCCCACTTGCGGCGCCTGCACAACCGCAGCAGCTTGACGCTGGTGCCTTCGCGCGAACTCGGCGTCGATCTGCTGCGCCGCGGCTACCACGGCATTCGCGTCGTCGCCCGCGGCGTCGATACGGCGCTGTTCAACCCGGCACATCGCAGCGCCGCATTGCGCGCCGCCTGGAAGGTCGGCGACGGTGACCTGGTGGTGGCCCATGTCGGCCGCCTGGCGCCAGAGAAGAACCTGCCGCTGCTGCTTGCCAGCTTCGCCGCGATCCGCCGGCATGCCCCGAGCGCGCGCCTGTTGCTTGTCGGCGACGGCCCGTCGCGCCGGCGACTGGCCCAGGCCCATCCCTATTGCATCTTTGCCGGCATGCGCCATGGCGAGGACCTTGCCGCCCACTACGCCTCGGCCGACCTGTTCCTGTTTCCGAGCATGACCGAAACCTGGGGCAACGTGACGCTGGAGGCGCTGGCCAGCGGCCTGCCGGTGGTGGGTTACCGCATGGCGGCGGCCGCCGAGCTGATACGCCATGGCGACAACGGCATGCTGGCCGATCCGGGCGCCAGCGACCAGTTCGTGCGCGCCGCGCTCGATCTCGTCACCCGCCCCGGCGCTCTGCGGCGTGCCTCGATGGCTGCGCCGTGGAGCGTCGCCGCGCTCGACTGGGAGATCATCCATGACCGCCTGGTGGAAGTCCTGCGCGAAGCCATCGCCGGACCCGCGGTCCCCGAGCCAAATGCATCGCTCTACGGCTTCGTGCAATGAACGTCCGCTCGATCTTCATCTCCGACGTGCATCTCGGCACCCGCGGCTGCCAGGCCGAACGATTGCTCGATTTCCTCAAGGACTACGAAAGCGACAACCTGTTCCTGGTCGGCGACATCATCGACTTCTGGTCGATGAACCGGGGCATCCACTGGACTCCGGCGCAGAACACTGTGGTGCAGAAAATCCTGCGCCGCGCCCGCCACGGCCAGCAGGTGATGCTGATCCCCGGCAACCACGACGAAGCGATGCGCGAGTATGACGGGGTTTCCTTCGGCGACATCCTGGTCCGCTGCGAGCACATCCACGTCGCCGCCGACGGCCGCCGCTACCTGCTGCTGCACGGCGACGAGTTCGACCAGGTGACGCGCTATCACCGCTGGCTGGCGGTCATCGGCGATGTCGGCTACAACCTGCTGGTGCGCCTCAATGCCTCGCTGTCGCGGCTGCGCCGTCTGCTGCGCCGCCCCGGCTACTGGTCGCTGTCGGGCTACGCGAAGAGCCGCGTCAAGCGCGCCGTGTCCTTCATCTTCGACTTCGAGGATTCGGTGATCCGCGCCGTCCGCGAACGCGGACTGGATGGCGTGATCTGCGGCCACATCCACAGCGCGGCGCTGCGCCGGGTCGACGCCGTGACCTATGTCAATTGCGGCGACTGGGTGGATAGCTGCACCGGCATCGTCGAGCACCACGACGGCCGTCTGGAACTGATCCGCGCCTGGCAACCCGTCGCAGCGGCGGCAAACGCGGAAGCGCCACCGAATACCGTCCCGCCAGCGCCGACTTTCGATGACGTGCCGCAGGCGGGAATCGCTTGCACCGCGGAAGCGCTACGACTGTAATAATCTTGGGCGGGTACGGGAGCTACAATAGAAACGGTTTCCTTCCGGCATCCGCATCCACCCGATGGCTCAACAAATCGCTCTAAAGCTGGCTGTCGCCGAAGATCGCCACGGCGCCGTGCTGCGGCATCCCGCGATGGCGGCGGCGACCCTGCGCGAGCAGCACCACCTGGTCAGCATCTACTATGACACCGGGCGCATGGCCTTGCGCCGCGCCGGCATCCTGCTGCGCCTGCGCAAGCACGGCGCATCGTGGCAGCAGACAGTCAAGCGCCAGGAAGAATCGCAAGGCGGCCTGACGCAGCGGCCGGAGTGGCAGGCGCCCTATCTCAACCACTTCGATTTTTCCGGCGTCGACGATGCCGAACTACGCGACTGGCTGCAACGCGACAAGATTGCCGGACGGCTCGCCGCGGTCTTCGAGACAAACTTCCGTCGCACCCTCTGGCAACTCGATCCGGGCCCGAACACCCGCCTGCTGGTCAAGCTAGACCGCGGCTGGGTCGCCTCCAGCGGCCGCCGCGACAGCATCTCCGAACTGGAACTGCAACTGGTGACGGGCGACATCGGCAGCCTGTACGCCCTTGCCCTGGAACTGGCCCAGCACCTGGCGCTGCCCCCGCTGCTGCTGTCGAAGGGAGAGCGCGGCTACCGGCTGTTCCTCAACACGCCGTCCGGCCCGGTCAAGGCCGGCGCGGTAGCGATCGATGCCACCGACACACCGCTCGCCGCCTTCCGCCTGATCGCCCAGGATTGCCTGTCCCACCTGCAACTCAACCACGACGGCGCCGCGCGCAGCGACGACCCCGAATACGTGCACCAGATGCGCGTCGCGACGCGGCGCCTGCGTGCCGCACTGCGAATGTTCCGTCCGGTGCTGCCGGCCGGCTTCGCCGAACAACTGGTGCCGCCAATGCGCGAACTGATGGTCGCACTAGGGCAGGCTCGCGACCTGGACGTGCTGATGGCGGAGATCGTTGCCCCGGTGGCCGACGCGCTACCCGACGAGCCGCGCCTGACCGATCTGGCCGGCGCCATCACCAACCGCCTCTACGCCGCACGCGCAAATATTCGCCAGGTGCTGCGCCAGCCCGGCTATGGCCGGTTGTTGCTGACCGCCGGCAGCCTCCTGCAGCGTGCTCCCTTCATCGAGCCGCCCGCGGCGAGCGACACGGCGCCGTCGCTGTTGCAGTTCGCCGACCACCGCCTGCGCCGCTTGCTGAAGAAGATTCTCGAGTTGGCCGATGCCGCCAGCGTTGACTATCCGCCCTCGCTGCATGCGTTGCGCATCGGCATCAAGCGACTGCGCTATGCGATCGAATTCTTCGACCCGATGCTGCCCGGCAAGTCCGGCACCGCCACGATCAAAAGACTTGCCGGTCTTCAGGAAGAATTGGGCCAGCTCAACGATCTCGCCAGCGCAGGCACCCTGCTGATGGTCTGCGCCGGCCACGACCCACATCTACGCGAAGCCGTGACCTTGGTCGGCGGCTGGCACGGACCGCGTCATGCCGCGCTGCTCGACGACATTCCGAACAAATTGAAGCTGATCCGCGGACTCAAACTGCCACGACTCGGCGCAGCATCGGACTAGCCTCGCCGGACAAGCTTTCATGCAGCGGTGACACGGCACCCCTGATCATGAAACACGCGAATAGCGGAAAAGTAGCCCGCCCTCCCATCCGCTTCGCGGCCCACGGCTGGCTTTGCACAGCCAGCCGGCTGCGGGGGCGCACCGCATGCGGTGCGAAACCCCGCCTTGCCCCCTCGCGGGGAGGCTTCCGGTCAAATCGATTCGCTCGAATATCACCAGTCGCTCCGAACAAGTAATTTCACGTTAGCCGCCGCCGGGCAAGCGGAAAGCCTGTCAGCCCGCGGTTCCGGCGCCCTCAATCCAGCACCTGACGCGGGCCAGCACCCACGCCGCATCATCGAGCGGCAGGTCATGGCCGGCTTCGGGATGGACGGCGACAACCGCGTCCCACTGGGCGGCCAGTTGCAGCGAGCAGCGCGGATCGACCAGCGCATCCCGTGCGCCGGCGAGCAGCAGCAATTGATCGAACGGGCGCTTGCGCGGCGCGCGGTAGCGCGCCGCCGCGAGGATCTGACGCAGGGCATTGCGCCGCGACACGGGGTTTTCGCGACGCCATTGCCGCCATTCTTCGATCACCGCGGCAGGGTTGCGCACCAGCCGCGTGGTCATCTCGAATGCTGCCGTTTCCAGTTCCCGATCGCCGGCCCCTAGCGCCCGCAGCAGGCGCAGGTAGTTGGGGGCGCAAGCGTCGATAGAACGGGCTGAACGGCCGCAGGCTGGTGTTGATCAGCACCGCTGTGGCGATGTCACCGGGATGGCGTTGCGCCCAGGCAACGGCCACCATGGCGCCCAGAGACATGGCCAGCACGCGGCAGGACGGCGCGACGCCCAGGCTTGCGAATTCGGCGTGGCAGTAGTCCGCCATGGCTTCGACGCTGCGCGGACTGTCCATGCCATTGAGTTTGCCATTGCCCGGCAGATCGAGGCAGATCACTCGCGCACCGCCCAGAGTCTCGGCAAGATGTTGCGGAAAATCGCCCCAGTGGCGCGACTCCCGTGTCAGTCCGCGCAGCAGCACCCAGGTTACGCTCATTGCAGCGAGAGCCACCCGCCGATGATGAAAGACGCGACAAGCGGAACAATGGTCCGCCCCTCCCATCCGCTTCGCGGCCCACGGCTGGCTTTGCACAGCCAGCCGGCTGCGGCGGCGCACCGCATGCGGTGCGAAACCCCGCCTCGCCCCCTCGCGGGGAGGCTTCTAGTCAGCTCGCTTCGCTCGGCTATCACCCGTCGCTCCGAACGAGTTGTTTCACGTTAACAGCGGTCATGGCGGCAGACCACCATACCAGCGCTGCATGGCGCGCCGCCGGTGCAGTTCCCTCGCCTCGCCCGCGGGCCGCCACAATGCGTGTCCGCTGGCCGCCCGGGTCATGAAATCGAGCCAGGCCAGATGCCGGCGCAGCACCCGCTGGCGGCGGTGCTCGATCAGCGGATTGAATATTCCATGCCGCGAAAACAGTTGCCGAGGGTTCTTCCGTACCCAAAGCCAGGAGCCCATTTCCAGCGTCAGCGGCAGGAACACTCGGTCGCCCCGCTCCAGCGCGCGCAGGTAGAGGTAGTCCCACAAGTCGCCGTGCGCCAGGTATTGCCGGCTCTGCGGCTCGAACACGTAGCGGTGGTGGCTGTGCGTCTGGTCGAGGATTTCCATCAGCGCATGCAATTCCGCCAGATGCGGAACCGGCAGCACGGTGTGCGCATACGGAAACCAGATCCGGTCATTGACGCCGAAGCCGGAATGGCAATCGACGACGATGCTGAAGCCATGGCTGAGCAACTCCTCGTCGACCAGATCGCATACGGCGGCGGTTTCCGCCTCCAGCGGCGCATCGAGCGGGCCGCGATACCAGGGCAGGCGCGGCGAGAAGCGATGTCCGCCGACCAGGAACGGCACTCTCTCCCGCGCTTCCAGCGGCGCATTGCGCATCAGGTCGACGCCATTCGGATTGGCGCGCGTGCGCCGCCACATGCCACCGGGATTGACTGCCGGGACGAAGACCAGACGGACATGTTCCAACTGGCGATGCAGGGTGATATCCCAACGCAGCCGGCTGACGATGCTTTCCAGATAGGCGATGACCACCTGGGCGCCGATGGTTTCCAGACCATGGACGCCGCCGAAGACGCCGATGGCGGGCACGGCCGGATCCGGGTTGCCCAGGGCGATGGCACGCAGCGGCAGGCGCCCCGCGCCACAGTCGATTTCGCAAAGGGTTCGCGCCTCAACGGCCGAGCCGCCGGCAGCGATGATCCGCTCCACTTCGTCGAGTTCGTGAATGCCCGTTTGCGTCACCGTCCCTCCGACGCACGCGGAATGCGTGTCGGCAAGAGCATAACCCAAGCCTTCGTGGATTCTTGTGTGCTGGTCCGCCCTTGTCGACGTCGACACAAATTGTCATCCATCTGAAAACTTGCTGCAACACAGGACGCCTATCTTGCGGGTGCGTGCCGCAACCACCAAGAGGAACCTGCCATGCAAGCCCTGATCGACCGATTCTTCAGCGACATCGACCGCCTGTTCGACGAGCCATGGGTAATGATCTGGCTGCTGGACGATTTCTGAGCGGCAACCGACTCTACGCCAAGCCAAATACACCGAGGTTACCAAAGACATCATGATGCGCCGAGTCGTTGTCCATCCTGCGCTGGCCCTGGGCAGCACCCTGCTCTGGGGCGCCATCGAGTTGCTGGCCCTGCTGCGTTCGCGGTGGCGCGGCCCCGGCCGCCCCCACGGCGGCTAGACCGAGTCTGCTGCCGCGGTGGGAGCCTGACATCCGGCGCCGTCATGCCCTTGTCACATTCGCGGCGTAGTCTTCCGGCCTCGCTCACCGGGGGACAATATGGATTTGATACTTTGGCGCCATGCCGAGGCAAAGGAAGCTGACGGTCCCGTCGCCGATGGCGACCGGGAACTCACCGCGCGTGGACTGCGCCACGCACAGCAGGTGGCCGAGTGGCTGCGCGGCCAGCGCCTGCCCAAGGTTGCGGTACTGTCGAGTCCCGCCAAACGGGCCGTGCAGACCGCAGGCGTCCTGGGTCTTCCGGTGAAGGTCAAGAAGCAGCTCGGCATCGGCGCCAGCATTGCCGACCTGCTCAGCGCCGCGGACTGGCCGGACCATCCCGGCGCGATCATCCTGGTCAGCCATCAGCCGGCGCTGGGGCGACTCGCTTCGCTGTTGCTCGCCGGCACAGAGGCCGACTGGACGATAAAGAAGGCGGGGATCTGGTGGTTCAGCAACCGGGTACGCCATGACGAAACGCAGACCATCCTGCGCGCGGTACACAACCCGTGACTAACTTGCATGCAGCAGTGACGCCGCACCCCTGATGATGAAACGCGCAAAAGGCGAAATGAAGGCCCGCCCCCCCATCCCCCCTCACGGGGGGCTACTGATTGGCTCGCTTCGCTCGACTATCGACCGTCGCTTCGAACAAGTTATCTCACGCTAACCTTCGCGCCCGGCGGCCGGTCATCGCCGCACGGTGTCGTGACCGCTAGCGGAAGGCTTGCCGCACCGCTGCGGCGATGGCCTCGGCCTGAGCAGATACGAGGGCCGCATCACGCCCCTCGACCATCACCCGCAGCACCGGCTCGGTGCCCGAAGGCCGCAGCAAAACCCGCCCGCCATCATCAAGCGCCGCCTCGGCGGTTTTCTGCGTCGCGCGGATACCCGCGTCGGCTGCCCACTCAAAGCCGGCGGGCATGCGCACGTTGATCAGCTTTTGCGGATACAGCGTCATGTCGGCGCAGGCTTCCGCCAGGGTTTCATTCGCTCCGCGCAGGGCCGCCAGCACCTGCAACGCGGCGATGATGCCGTCGCCCGTGGTGTGACGGTCGAGGCAGATGATGTGTCCCGAGTTCTCGCCTCCCAGCAACCAGCCCTTCTCCTGCATCATCTCGAGCACGTAACGGTCGCCAACCTTGGCGCGGCCGACGGCGATGCCCAGCCGCGCCAACGCGTGCTCAAGCCCGAGGTTGGTCATCAGCGTGCCGGCCACGCCGGGCACAGGCTGACTGCCCGCACGATGGCGGGCAATGATGTAGAGCAGTTGATCGCCGTCGTAGAGGGTGCCTGCCGCATCGACCATGACCAGGCGGTCGCCGTCGCCGTCGAGCCCGATGCCGCCGTCGGCGCGGGATTCCAGCACGGCGCGGCGCAACGCCTCGGGCGCGGTGGCGCCGACGTCCTGGTTGATGTTCAATCCATTCGGCGCGTCGCCGACGCGGACTATTTCAGCGCCGAGTTCATGGAAGACGTTCGGCGCCACGTGATAGGCCGCACCGTGGGCGCTGTCCACCACGATCCTGAGACCGCGCAGGTCAAGTTCATTGGGGAAGGTGCTCTTGCAGAATTCGATGTAGCGCCCGGGGGCGTCTTCGACCCGGCTCGCGCGGCCGAGTCGGGCCGACTCCTTGCACACCATCGGTTCATCGAGTCGCGCCTCGATGTCCAGTTCCACCGCATCCGGCAGCTTGGCGCCCTGCGCCGAAAAGAACTTGATGCCGTTGTCGTCGTAGGGATTGTGCGAGGCGGAAATCACCACGCCCGCCTGCAGGCGCAGGGCGCGCGTCAGGTAGGCGACAGCGGGCGTCGGCATCGGCCCGCAGAGCATCACGTCAACACCCGCCGCTGCAAATCCCGCCTCCAGCGCGGCTTCCAGCATGTAGCCGGAGATGCGCGTGTCCTTGCCGATCAGCACTGCGGGCCGTTCCTTCGCCCGCAGCCCGTCGCGTCCCACCAGGGATGACCCGGCGGCAAAACCGAGGCGCATCATGAAATCCGGCGTGATCGGTGCCTGCCCGACAAGACCGCGGATGCCATCGGTGCCAAAATATTTGCGTCCCATTCAGTAATCCTCCACAGCTTGCAGGACGGCCAGCGCATCGCGCGTGGCCGCAACGTCATGCACCCGCACCATGCGTGCACCGCGCAGGACGGCCAGCACATGCGCCGCAACTCCGGCATGGATGCGTTCAGGCGCCGCGCGCCCGGTAAGCAGGCCCAGCATCGACTTGCGCGAAAGCCCCACCATCAGGGGCAAGCCCGGCACCACCAGTTCACCGAGGCGGCGCAACAGCGCGAGGTTGTGTTCCAGCGACTTGCCGAAACCAAACCCCGGGTCGACCGCGATCCGATTCAGCGCGATGCCTGCCGCTTCGGCTGCCGCCACGCGATCGGCGAGAAACTCGGCAACCTCGGCGACGACATCGTCGTAGTGCGGATCGTTCTGCATGCTGGCTGGATCACCCTGCATGTGCATGAGGCAAACCGCGGCATGACTGGCGGCAACGCTCTCGATAGCGCCGGGCGCGCGCAGTGCATTGATGTCATTGATCATGTCGGCGCCGGCGGCCAGCGCGACGCGCATCACCTGCGGCTTGACGGTATCGATTGACAGCGGCGTGCCACAGTCGCGCAGGGCTTCGAGCACCGGCAACAGGCGATCGATCTCCTGCTGCGCCGGCACCGGCCGCGCCCCCGGGCGCGAAGATTCCGCGCCGAAGTCGAGAATATGGGCACCCTCCTCGATCAGCCGCCGGCCCTGGGCGATGGCGGCCACGGTGTTGCCATGAAGGCCATCCCCGGAAAAGGAATCGTCGGACAGGTTGATGACGCCCATGATCAGCGGACGTCCGGCATCGAGGATGAATCGGCCGCAGTGAAAAGGCTGGGTCATGAAAAATCGCGGGCCGCCAAATCGGCAAGTCTTTGGCGGCCCTTTTGATCCCTGTTGATTGTCAGGCCGGCGCCGGCGCGGTCGGTTCGGGGCCCGGGGCGCTGTCGCCCCTCGGCGCCGGCGGTGCGCTGGAAGGCTTGGGCGGACGCGGCGGCAGGCCGGCCATGATGTCGTTGATCTGGTCGGCATCGATGGTTTCCAGTTCGAGCAGCGCGGCGGTCATGGCCTCCACCTTGTCGCGGTTGTCTTCCAGAAGCCGGCGCGCCCGCGCGTATTGCTCGTCGAGAATGCGGCGAATCTCGTTGTCCACCTTCTGCATGGTAGTTTCCGAAACGTTCCTGTGCGTGGTGACGGAGCGCCCGAGAAAGATCTCGCCTTCCTCTTCGCCGTACACCATGATCCCCATGCTCTCCGACATGCCCCACTGGGTCACCATGCGCCGGGCAAGATCCGTGGCGCGCTGGAAATCGTTGGAAGCACCGGTGGTCATCTGCTGCATGAACAGTTCTTCCGCGATCCGCCCGCCGAAAAGGACCGTGATGGTGCTGAGCAGGCGCTCGCGATCCTGGCTGTAGCGTTCCTGGTCCGGCAACTGCATGGTCAAACCCAGCGCACGGCCGCGCGGGATGATGGTCACCTTGTGCACCGGATCGGTCTTGGGCAGAAGCTTGGCCACCACGGCGTGGCCGGATTCGTGATATGCGGTGTTGCGGCGCTCCTCTTCGGGCATGACCATCGAACGGCGCTCGGCGCCCATCATGATCTTGTCCTTGGCGCGCTCGAAGTCTTCCATGTCCACCAGGCGCTTGTTGCTGCGCGCGGCAAACAGCGCCGCCTCATTGACCAGGTTGGCAAGATCGGCGCCGGAAAACCCCGGGCAGCCGCGGGCCAGGATCGATGCATCGATGTCCGGCGCCACGGGCACCTTGCGCATATGCACCTTGAGGATCTGCTCGCGGCCGCGAATGTCCGGCAGCGGCACCACAACCTGGCGGTCGAAGCGACCGGGGCGCAACAGCGCCGGATCCAGCACGTCGGGACGGTTGGTGGCCGCCACCACGATCACGCCCACCGAAGGCTCGAAGCCGTCCATCTCGACCAGCATCTGGTTCAGGGTCTGCTCGCGCTCGTCGTTGCCGCCGCCGAGGCCGGCGCCGCGCTGGCGGCCAACGGCATCGAGTTCGTCGATGAAGATGATGCACGGCGACTGCTTCTTGGCCTGCTCGAACATGTCGCGCACGCGCGCCGCGCCGACGCCGACGAACATCTCGACGAAATCGGAGCCGGAAATCGAGAAGAACGGCACCTTGGCCTCTCCCGCAATCGCCTTGGCCAGCAGCGTCTTGCCGGTACCCGGCGAACCGACCAGCAGCACCCCGCGCGGAATGCGACCGCCGAGTTTCTGGAACTTGGACGGGTCGCGCAGGAAGTCGACCATTTCGTAGACTTCTTCCTTGGCTTCGTCGCAACCGGCTACATCGGCAAAGGTGATGGTGTTGGAGGATTCGTCCATCATGCGCGCGCGGCTCTTGCCGAAGGAGAATGCCCCGCCCTTGCCGCCGCCCTGCATCTGGCGCATGAAAAACACCCAGACGCCAATCAGGAGCAACATCGGGAACCATGAGACGAAAATGCTGGTCAGGAAAGACTGCTCCTCCTCAGGCTTGGCAACGACCTTGACGTTGTTCTTCAACAAGTCGGAGACCATCCACAAGTCCGGCGGCGCATACGTGGTGATCTTCTTGCCGTCGGTCGTGGTGGCTTCAAGGGTACGGCCCTGAATAACCACCTTGGTGATGCGGCCCTGTTTCACCTCTTCGAGGAACTGCGAGTACTCGAGCGAGCCGAGCACGGCCTGACGCGTATTGAACTGATTGAACACCGTCATCAGAACGATGCCGATAACCAGCCAGATCGCCATATTTTTGAACATGTTATTCAAGGTTTCGCCTCTCTTTCCCTCGGTGGGAATCGCATATCAAATCATTCTAATGCCGATTGCAATGCCCCGCAAACCGCTACAGCCCGACATTATGGCCGAAGGTCGTTGTCCTGCGTGATCGGACAGGCCCGTTTGCCGCGCGCCACCAGGAAGATCTCGGCGCTGCGGTTGCGCGAAGCCGCTGACTTCCTCCTCTGCAATGTCTAAAACTGCTGCTGCAGGGCCCGGCGCAACTCCATGAAACCATCACCCTGAAAAGCTTTGACCAGCATGTCGCCGGCAAGTTTCAGATGCAGGGTGCAGAACTCCTGGGGCACTTCGGCCGGCAGCTTCACGCGCGCCCCATCGACCATGCCAATGCCCGGCATATTGGGGGCCATGTCCGACAATACAAGCGCGCCCTGACAGCCATCAACGATCTCGGTGCGTGCTCGAAGGGTACATTCATTATGTTGAAAAGGCGTCATTGCCAGCGATAGCGACGCGCTTGCGAATCGATCGCTTACTCGGTCCGCGCGAGCAACTCGCGCAGGATCCGCACAATGGCCTCCGAGCTACGTCCGTCACCGTACAGATTGCGCGCTGTTCCCGGCCGAGCACCCGGGTCATCGAGCAACCGCGTCGCCACATTGAGGATCCGTTCGCGGTCGGCACCGACCAGCCAGGCCACTCCGGCAGCTACGGCTTCAGGTCGGTCGGTTTCGTTTCGCAGCACCAGCACAGGTTTGCCTAGCGACGGCGCTTCCTCCTGGATACCGCCGGAGTCGGTAAGGATAAGGGTGCAGGCCTGCATCGCCGCGACCATCTCGGGGTAGTCCAGCGGGTCGCATAGTGTGATGCGCGGGTGGCCGCCAAGCGTGCGTTCGACCACCGGCCGCACATTCGGGTTGGGGTGGATCGGGTAGAGTATCTCCACATCGGAGCGCTCGGCGAGGGCGCGCAGTCCCAGGCAAATCTGCTCCAGCGGCACGCCGAAGTTCTCGCGGCGATGCGCCGTGACCAGCACCAGTTTCCGGCCCGTCGCCGGCCGGAACCTCGAAGCGTCAACCCGTTCCGCCGTCCAGAGCAGAGCGTCGATCACCGTGTTGCCGACCACATGCACGCGGTCGAGCGGCACGCCCTCGGCCAGCAGGTTCTGCCGCGCCCTTTCGGTGGGCGCGAAATGGACGTCGGCGAGGCGGCCAACGATTGCGCGATTGCCTTCCTCGGGGAAGGGGCGCCACTTGTCCCCGGTGCGCAATCCGGCCTCGACATGGGCGAAGCGGATACGTTGGTAGAACGCGCAGAGCGCGGCAACCATCACAGTCGTGGTATCGCCCTGGGCGAGCACGATGTCCGGGCGCTCTTCGGCGAGCACCGGATCCATCGCGCTGATCATGCGTGCGGTCAGGTCGGCCAGCGTCTGGCCAGCGCGCATCAAGTCGAGGTCGCGATCGGGACGCAGGTCGAAATAGTCGAGCACTTGGTCCTGCATCTGCCGATGTTGCGATGTCGCAAGGATACGACATTCGACCCAGGCTTCTCCGCGCAGCGCGCGCACCAGCGGGGCAAGCTTGATCGCCTCGGGGCGGGTGCCGACCACCACCAGGACTCGCCGCTTCATTACCCGCCGTCCTCAGGCTGGCGACCTCGCCCGACCTCCTGGAGGACACAAGTCGCCATGCCGTCTGCGGATCGATGCACGACCCTGCAACGCGCCTTGAGGTTCTCGAAGCCATGAATCCACTTTTCAGGTGTCCTGAATCTGGGATTCCTCGTGAAAAAGTCATCCAACAGAATCAGGCGGTCGCCATTTGCAAGTGTCTGTCTGGCCAATGCATAGACGTCGGTCCCGGCAAACTCGCGGCCGATCGACACCACCGGAAAATCGGGGTCCCGCCGCCGCTGCAGCGCGTCCGCGAGCGGGGGCAGCAAATAGGGCGAAATCATCTCTACCCGTGCGTGACTACGATAGCGCAATGCTTCGGCGAGATTGGCATCCCCGACGATGATCGCCAGATCGCCTGTGCGTGCATTCTTTACCACCCATTCGCCGCGCAGATAGGTGAGGTCCGATTCCTTGCTCTGCACCAGAGCCATCCCGCCGATTGCGTTGTGCAGAGCGACTGCGACGAGCAGCAGGCCAGCCGCGCGCGCGCGCCCAAGGGTCCGGGCCGGTGCAATAAACACGACTGCCACAAGGAGTGTGAGGGGCAGCAAAATCACTATCCATGCCTCGATGCCTCCCGGATTGAGGCGTCCGATCACCGCTGCCGTAAGCAGCACCCACAGCAGGATGACCGGAATCGGCCTGGTCCGCAACACCGTCAAGGCAAGGGGGCGGGCGGCCATCCCCACCCGCCATGTGGCGAATCCCGCCAGCGCCAGGGTCACTAGCGGCGCGTACACCAGCATCCCGGCGTGCCGCGCCAGAAACACTTCCTGATCGATATCGTGGCTGCTGAAAATGCGCTGAACCAGCCGATCGACATGCGGCAGGCCAAATACCCAGTTCGTTGAAAGGAGGTCATGTCCGAGAGCGAGTATCGAACGGATCCCCGAGACGGCGACCGTCTTCAGCGAGAGCGGAGGGACCATGAACTCCTGGGAACGCTGCGCCATAAACTCGGCGAATGTTGACAGGCTGAGTGGCGCCGGCCAGAACGCGAAATAGCCCGCGAGGTAACCGGCGGCAGCCACCGCGCTGCCCGCCGCGCCGTAGGCGATTACGGAACCGGCCCCGACACGCAACAGCAGCAGCGGGAAGGCGAAGAACAGGGGAATGGCGTTTGGCTGGTAGAACAGCACGCATAGTCCGGCAAGCGCACCGATGCCGGCATGGCGCAGCGGGTTGCCTTCGCGTTCCAGCAGCAGATGAAGGATGCCGGCGCAAAGCATCATGGCCGGGACGTAGACATCGGCCTCGGCCGCGTAACGCCAGAAGCCGTAACTGCATGCCAGCAGGCCCGTGGCGAGCAATGCGGAGTTCATCTCAACCGCCAGGTTGCGGACCAGGATGCGCAAAACCAGCCATAGGCAGCCCGCGGCACAGACTATCGAAATGCCGCGCAGAATCTCGAGGCCGCGAATTCCGAACCCGAGCGACTCGGACACCAGCCACAGGCAGCGCGCCAGCGCATGGTAGCCGAGCAGGCGCGGATCGCTGACGTGCGTGACGGCAAAGTGCTCAACCCGATGGGCGAAGGCAAAGGCGTCGTCCGGCTCGCTGAGGTTTCCGGCTGCCGTCAATGCATAAAAGACAACGATCACGGACCAAACCAGGATCCGCAAGGGCCAGCCGCCGGTGAGGGCCAGCGCGCTTGCTCGTTCGGCGAAGGAGGTTGCTGATCTCATTGCGCTGCGTTCAGTTGGTCGGGGAGGAAGCTCCGCAGATCGTCGCATGATCCCAGTTGTGTCACATAGGCGTCGATGGACATCAGCTCGAAAACGCGTTGCATGCGCCCGACAACCAATGCCAACAGCCCGACTTTGTCGCGCCACGGCCGCCGCATTCCCGGCAGAAAGGCACATTCAAACGGGTCGTCGCAGCCGATGAAGTCGGTCGCGTGCAGCAGGTAGTGCGGTTCGATACCCGCCCATTGGAAAGACCTGATCGCCGCGCGTGCATAGGCGCGCGCGGCGAGCGGGGATCGGTCGGCGAGAAACTGCAGGTAGGTGCCGTGAAGCGGAAGACGCAAACCCGGCAAAGGTCGTCACCGGGACCTCGACCAGCGCTCCGCCCGGAAGACCCCATGCGTATGGCTTGAGCGGCAGGCGCCGCGCGGCGCTTGAACCAAAGGTATCCGCAACGAGTACGGCCTGCGTGCCAAGGCGTTCAGCACGTCGCCGCTGCCAGCCGCGGGCAAGGGCTCCCAGTGCGTTGGGAAAGGTAGACGCATCGTAGCCGTAGCCCATGGCCTGTACGGCCTCGAGCAGCGACTTTGAGACACGAAACGAGGGGCCTCGAAACCCGCGCGGAGTGAATCCGCTGGCAGCGGCGATCGCGGCGTGCGCCCGCCCGAGGTCGTTGCGCTGTCGCTCAGCGGACCAGCTTTCGAGATCGCCGGCGTGGTCATGGGAATGGTTGCCAAGCTCGTGGCCGCACCGTGCAATCTGCATGAACAGCCACGCATGTCGCGTCAGTTCGGCATCGTGGCCAACCACGAACACGGTTCCACGCAACTCGTGCTGTTCCATGAAATCGAGGAATCGAGGAATCGCGATTGGTAGCAGCGAGGGCGTCGCAGCCGATTCCGCCAGTCCGAAACTGCGACGATATGACCACAAGTCGTCAAGGTCGATGGAGACGGTGGCGGCCGGGCGGGTCATGGCGCGGCACTCGCCAGCAGGCGGTCCGCGCTCGCATGCGCCAGCCGGGTGGTGTCATTGACGCTCAGCGCCGCGTTGACGATCTGGGCCGAGTTGACCACGAAAAGACCGGGCACGCTTGTGGTCATGGCCGGCATTTGCGCCTGATAGTTCCGGGTCGGGACCGCGAGGACATGGCGTGTTCGCGAAATCCTTAGCGCGTGGATGTCGGATGGCAAAAAGTCGGGAAACATGCGTGCCAGACCCGCCATGAAGTCGGCAGCCACGACCGTATCATCCTGCTCGAAAATCGGATCGTCCGCCGGGACATACTTCGGCAGGTAAACCAGATGCAAGCCGGCGAAGCGATCACGTCCGACCAGTGTGGACATTTCGATGACGGTGGTGAACGGAATACGCTCATCAGTAATGTAGGTCATGTAGGCGCCGCCCAGTGGACGAGTCAGCAGCATCGAGACACATACGATGCCCTGATAACGGAGTTGCCGCATGGCTTGTCGCTCGCCGGTGCCGAGGTCGGCACAGAGCAGGGCGGCGAGGGGCGCCGCACAGGTCATCAGCACCCGATCGCACTGGATCGACTGATCGGCGCTGAAGATGCTCAGGCCGGCGCGATCGCGACTGATCGCGGTTACGGCACTGCCGGCTCGCAGAACCACGCCGTCGCCCGCCGGAGATGCGCGCCGCGATCAGAATGGTTGCGGCCAACCGCGCCTTGTCGACCAGGCGCAATCCGGGCAGACGCCAGTAATCGAACGCGTCGTTGAGCGGCCGCAACGCCTTGCCATCATAGAAATTCGTGCGCGTCGTCCGCCACACGATCGCGGACTCCAGGCCCAGTCCCGCAAGCATTTCGCATAGCGTGGTGTCGGACCCGGCGATCACATGGTAATAGCGATCCCATGTTACTTCTCCGACTTGCCAGGCACTTGCCAGCCCGCCAAGCTCCGGAGCGGATTCGACGACAGTGACCGCATGTCCGGCGGCGCGCAGGCGCATCGCCAGCGTGAGACCGAGCATGCCGCCGCCGACGACGCCGTAACGCATGCCGGCTATCGCGGCTGCATTGCCGCGACGCGTGTCGGCAGCGGCCTGCCCAGCCAGCGGCAGGCGGCCAGGCGGGCAAGCAGGCGCAGGTGGTCGCCGACAGTGTGCAACACGCGGATTTTGGATTGCCCCAAGACACGGGTTTCAAGCACGGCCGGATATTCGATGATGCGGCAACCCGCAAGATCGAGTCGACCGAGAATCTCGGCAACGCCGCAAAATCCAGGATCCGAAAGCGTCAAACCAGCAATCGCGCGGCGCCGATAAATCCGGAAGCAACTGGTGTAGCTGGTCAACTGATGTCGCAGCACGATTCGGTACAGCGCCGCCGCCCCCCGCGACAGCACGGTCCGCCATCGTGGCACGTTTTTCATCGCGCCGGCGGCATGCGCTGGCGACGCCGACACCACTTCGACGTCGGCCTGCATGAGTTCCAGCATCGCGGGGATTTGATCGGGGTCGAACGTGCAGTCCGCGTCAAGCACCGCTACCAAATCGGTTGACGCGGCTGCAAACCCGGTCAACAGCGCCGCGGCGATGCCGCGATTGGCGGGATGCTGCAACAGGACGCAGCGGGGAAGATCGGTGAACAGCGCACGCATCAGTTGCCACGACTCGTCGCCGCTGCCGTCATCGACGAAAACATACGACAATTCGAGGCTAGCACCCCGTGCAGCGGCGAATCGGCGCAGCGTCCGCTCCAGATAAGGCAGGGTCGGCGCTTCGTTGAAACACGGAATGACCAGCGTCAGCGCGAGGGCTGGCGGTAACAGATCAGGTCCGGCGGATGTCGGCGCTGCAGGCACGACGGCCGTGCCGGGTTCAATTGCAGCACAATCGAGCCCCAGGTGATCGGCGATCGACACGAAGCGATAGTCGGTCAGCCAGCGCCGGATGCGGCCCGGCATGGACGCTAGATTGCGGTAGTGGCGGATGCGTTGCAGGGTACCTGCACCGGCGATGCGTGGTTGATCCGCATCGAACTCCCAAGTGTGAAAATAGGCCACCAACGGCGCGTCTCGCGTACGCAGCCAATGTCGGGCGGCGCGGCGCAACGGCCAGTCGGGCGATTGGCGGAACCAGTTGCCGCCGATGATCGGGAGGTGCAAGCCGGCTAGCCGGTGACTCGAGATCGGGACTTCATGGAGTGATCCACAAACAGTCAGCCGCCGGTGCACGGTTTCGTACTCCGGAAGCGCGGCATACTCGCGACCATTGGGACAGATGCTAGAGTCATAGTCGAAACCTGCCTCCGCGATTAGTTCGAGCACCCACAAGTCGCGTACCCGCAACCAGCGCCGGCCGATCCGATGGCCGCGCGCCGCGCGGCCGGTCGCCTGCTCGACCGAAACGCGTGACCGGCGCAAGTCCTCGAGAAACGCGGCTGGTGAAATCTCGAGGACCGAGTGCTGGAAGTAACCCTGGCACGCAACCTCGTGTCCGGCGGCCACTACTTCACGCAATACTTCGGGATGGTGGTCGGCGATCCAGCCGCAGGTGAAGAACGTGGCGCGGGCGCCCGTGTTGGCCAGCAACTGCAGCACCGCGCCGGTACCGCGACGCAGACGTGACTCGAAGCGCTCCCAATGCGCGCTCGGGATCAGCGCGCTGAACGAACCGACCTGAAAATAGTCCTCGATGACGACGGTGAGGACATTCGGCCGCGCGTTCGCGACGGTTGGGACTTGAACATAGGCGAGGGCCATCGACGGATCCCGTTCATAGTTTGCCAGCCCGTGATCGACGGCGCTGAAGATATTGGACAGATTTTATATGGTCCGCCTGCGCGACGTCGTGGCATTCGCGGCGCAATAGCCCGATTGCGCCGATTGTTCCGGCGCTGGTCGCAGCCCAGGCGCATCGGCACGACCCAGAAGCATTTGCACGATGCCAACCACCAATGCCGTGCCGCACCGGTCAAGCCTGATGGTCCAGCCCGGCATCCTAGCTGATCGGTCAAGCCCGATTGCGCCGCGCCAGCAGGTAGATCTCGGCACTGCGGTTGCGCGAAGCCGCCGGCTTTCTCATCTGCAAAGTCTGAAACTGCCGCTGCAAGGCGCGGCGCAACTCCATGAAGCCTTCACCCTGAAAAACCTTGACCAGCATGTCGCCGCCAGGTTTCAGATGCAGGGCACAAAACTCCAAGGTCAGTTCGGCCAACAGCATCACGCGCGCCTGATCGACCATGCCGATGCCCGACATATTGGGGGCCATGTCCGACAATACAAGATCGACCTGGCGAGCACCAAGGGTATCGGTCAGCATCCGCAGGACCGCGTCTTCGCGAAAGTCCCCCTGGATGAACTCGACGCCGTGCAAGGGCTCCATCGGCAGCAGATCGAGCGCGACCAGTCGCCCGTCGGGCGCCACGCGCCTGGCGGCCACCTGCGACCAACTGCCGGGCGCGGACCCGAGATCGACCACCGTCATGCCCGACCTCAACAGCTTGTCCTTGTCGTCTATTTCCATCAGCTTGAACGCGGCGCGGGAGCGCCAACCCTCGGCCCTGGCGCGCTGCACCCAGGCATCATTGACGTGTTCGGTGATCCAGGCCTTGGTGGTCTTGTTCTTCTTGATCTTGCTGTCGATCTTCCCGCTCACGCTACAATCCCGCCATGACTGAAAATACCACCCAACTGAGTCCCGCCCAACGCCGCGCCCTGCGGGCCGCCGCGCACCATCTGCAGCCTGTCGTCTCGATCAGCCAGAAAGGTCTGACGCCTTCCGTGCTGGCGGAGGTCGACCGTTGCCTTACGGCCCACGAACTGATCAAGCTGCGACTCTACGGCATCGAACGTGAACATCGCGAGGGGCTGTTCAGCGAAATATGCACTACCCTGAAATGCCATACCGTGCAGCACATCGGCAACCTGATCGTGCTCTGGCGCGAGCACCCCAAGGATGCCGTGGCACCGGCGGGGGTGGGACGCCGAAAACCCGAGCCGATTTCCAAGAAGCGGGCCGCCGCGCGCCTCGCTGCTCGCAGCCACAAATAAGGCTTAGCGTCCCTTGCCTCGTTCCTGGAGTATCGCCAGCGCGACGCTGTAGAGCGCCGAGGCCAGCTTGGGCATCTCAGATATATTTGACGTCGAGAATCTCGTACTCGCGCCGCCCGCCCGGCGTCTGCACTTCGGCGACGTCGCCGGCGAATTTGCCAATCAGCGCGCGCGCCACCGGAGAATTGAGCGAGATCATCCCTGCCTTGATGTCGGCTTCGTCGTCGCCGACGATCTGGTAGCTCACCACCGCGCCACTGTCCATGTCTTCCAGTTCGACCGTGGCGCCGAAAACCACGCGGCCGTCGGCATCGAGCGACGCCGGATCGATGATCTGCGCGTTGCCGAGCTTGCCCTCGACTTCCTTGAGGCGACCTTCGATGAAACCCTGTTTTTCCTTCGCGGCATCGTACTCGGCGTTCTCCGACAGGTCGCCATGCGAGCGCGCCTCGGCAATCGCGGCAATCACCGCCGGACGATCGACGGTCTTCAGGCGCTGCAGCTCTTTGCGCAGCAGTTCCGCGCCGCGCAGGGTAACCGGGAATTTTCCGCTCATGCCGTCTCCGCCGAGTCGCCCGCGCCAGCGCGGGGCAGGAATGAACACACCCTTCCATCCGCCCCCGCCAAGCGGGGGAAATGACTGGCCACCCCCGCCCAACAGATAGCGGGCGTAGCAGGGAATTCGCGGAGCACCGCTCCGCGCCTGTGCAGCCGTGCGCCTGTGCAAAGGCGCACGTGAAACGGGGGGTGGGTCGTCATGTCAGCTCGGCGTGCAAGGCTTGCAGCGAATAGGTTTCCAGACCGGCGTGACGCATGCCGGCACACGCAGCGCGGGCGCCCTCGACGGTGGTGAACAACGTCACCTTGCCACTCAGGGCCGAGGTACGGATCGAGCGCGAATCGGCAATCGCCGTGCGCTTTTCATCGACTGTGTTGACGATCAACACGATCTCGCCGTTCTTGATCATATCCACGATGTGCGGCCGCCCTTCGGTGACCTTGTTCACCATGCCGACCGGGATGCCCGCGGCTTCGATCGCCCCTCCCGTACCGCGGGTGGCGACCAGCGCAAAGCCGAGTTCGTGCAGTTCGCGCGCGACCTCGACGGCTTTCGGCCTGTCTGCCGGCTTGACGCTGACGAAGACCCTGCCGGCAATCGGCAGCCGCGTACCAGCGGCGAGCTGCGACTTGACAAAGGCTTCGCCGAACGTGCGCCCAACGCCCATCACCTCGCCGGTGGATTTCATTTCGGGGCCGAGGATGGTATCGATGCCGGGGAACTTGATGAAGGGGAACACCGCTTCCTTCACCGAATAGTAGGGCGGGATGATTTCGCGGGTCACGCCCTGGTCTCGCAGGCTGCGACCCGCCATGCAGCGCGCCGCGATCTTGGCCAGCGGCAAGCGAGTGGCCTTGGAGACGAAGGGCACGGTGCGCGAAGCGCGCGGATTGACTTCGAGCACATACACTACCGCATCATCCCCGCTGCCCTGAATCGCGAACTGCACATTCATCAGCCCGATGACATTCAGGCCTTTGGCCATCATCTCGGTTTGCCGGCGCAACTCGTCCTGAATCGTCGGCGACAGCGAGTACGGCGGCAGCGAACAGGCTGAATCGCCCGAATGCACGCCCGCCTGCTCGATGTGCTCCATGACACCGCCAATCAGTACCTGCGTGCCATCCGACAAGGCATCGACGTCCACCTCAATGGCATCGCTGAGGAAGCGATCGAGCAGCACCGGGGAATCGAAGGAAACCTTGATCGCATCGCGCATGTAGCGTTCGAGGTCTTTCTGCTCATGGACGATTTCCATGGCGCGGCCACCCAGCACATAGGACGGACGCACCACCAGCGGGTAGCCGATCTCGACCGCCAGGCGCAGCGCGTCCGGCTCGGTGCGCGCGGTGCGATTCGGCGGCTGCTTGAGGCCCAGATCCTGGATCAGCCTCTGGAAGCGCTCGCGGTCCTCGGCGGCGTCGATCATGTCGGGACTGGTACCGATGATGGGAACGCCATTCGCTTCGAGTTCGCGCGCACGCTTCAGCGGGGTCTGGCCGCCAAACTGCACGATAACGCCGGCCGGTTGTTCGACATGGACGATTTCGAGAATGTCCTCCAGCGTCACCGGTTCGAAATACAGGCGATCCGAAGTGTCATAGTCGGTGGACACGGTCTCCGGGTTGCAGTTGACCATGATCGTCTCATAGCCATCCTCGCGCATCGCCAGCGCCGCATGCACGCAGCAGTAGTCGAACTCGATGCCCTGGCCGATGCGGTTGGGGCCTCCGCCGAGCACCATGATCTTCCTGCGCGCGCTCGGCCGCGCCTCGCACTCGTCCTCGTAAGTCGAATACATGTAGGCGGTGGAGGTGGCGAACTCCGCGGCACACGTGTCGACGCGCTTGTATACCGGACGAACGCCGAGCGTGTGGCGACGCTCGCGCACCGCGGTCTCGCCGCTGGCGCCATCCGTCGGATCGCGGGTCGCGGCGACCAGAGTACCGATCCGGCGATCCGAAAACCCCTTGCGCTTCAAACCACGCAGCACAACGGCATCAAGGTCCGCCAGGTGCCGGGACCGCATCCAGGCTTCCGTCGTGATGATGTCCTCGATCTGTACCAGGAACCACGGATCGATCTTGCTCAGGTCGAACACCTGCTGCAGCGTGTAGCCCTCGCGAAAGGCCTGCGCGACATACCAAATGCGCTGGGGACCGGGGCTGGACAATTCGCGATTGATTTCCTCGCGGTCGGCGTCGATCTCGTCGAAGCCGTAGACGCTGACTTCAAGCCCGCGCAGGGCCTTCTGCATCGATTCCTGGAAGCTGCGGCCAATCGCCATGACTTCGCCGACCGACTTCATCTGTGTCGTCAGGCGATCATTGGCCGTCGGAAATTTCTCGAAGGCAAAGCGCGGAACCTTGGTCACCACGTAGTCGATCGAGGGCTCGAAGGAAGCCGGCGTGGCGCCGCCGGTGATGTCATTCCTCAGTTCATCGAGCGTGTAGCCGACAGCGAGCTTGGCCGCGACCTTGGCGATCGGAAGCCGGTGGCCTTCGAGGCCAGCGCCGAAGAACGCGAAACACGCGGATTCATCTCGATCACCACCATGGCGCCGTCTTTGGGATTGATGGCGAACTGAACGTTGGAGCCGCCGGTATCGACACCGATCTCGCGCAGCACCGCGATGCTGGCGTTGCGCATGATCTGGTATTCGCGGTCCGTCAATGTCTGCGCCGGGGCAACCGTGATCGAATCGCCGGTATGGACCCCCATCGGATCGAGATTCTCGATCGCGCAAACAATGATGCAGTTGTCTTTATGGTCGCGTACCACCTCCATCTCGAACTCTTTCCAGCCGAGCAGCGACTCCTCGATCAGCAGTTCCCTGGTCGGCGAGGCCTCCAGGCCGCGCCTGCAGATCTCGAAGAACTCGTCCTGGTTGTAGGCGATGCCGCCACCCGACCCGCCCATGGTGAAGGACGGCCGGATGATCGTGGGAAATCCCAGGGCGCCCTGCACCTGCCGCGCCTCTTCCATGCTGTGGGCGATTCCCGAGCGCGCCGAGCCTAGACCGATGCGAGTCATGGCCTTCTTGAACTTCTCGCGGTCCTCGGCCATGTCGATGGCCTCGCGCGTGGCGCCGATCATCTCGACGCCATACTTCGCCAGCACGCCATGCCGGGCCAGATCCAGCGCACAGTTCAACGCGGTCTGCCCGCCCATGGTCGCCAGGACGGCATCCGGCCGCTCCTTGGCGATGATGTTTTCCAGCACCCGCCAGGTGATCGGCTCGATATAGGTCACGTCCGCCATGCCGGGATCAGTCATGATCGTCGCCGGATTGGAGTTGACCAGGATCACGCGGTAGCCCTCTTCACGCAGTGCCTTGCAGGCCTGGGCGCCGGAATAATCAAACTCGCAGGCCTGGCCGATGACGATCGGACCGGCGCCAATGATCAGGATGCTGTGAATGTCTGTGCGTTTTGGCATTTTCCTGGAGAAGAGTGCAGGGAGAAGCGGGAAGGGTCAAGGCATCGCTGCCACGCCCTTCTTCCTTCTCCCTGCACCCTTCACGGCTTCTCCATCATTGCTATGAACCTGTCAAACAGGTAGGCCACGTCGTGCGGACCCGGGCTGGCTTCGGGATGCCCCTGGAAGCAGAATGCCGGCCGATCGTTCCAGGCCATGCCCTGCAGGCTGCCATCGAACAGCGAGACGTGAGTGACTTTCACGTTCGCCGGCAGGGTCGCGGGATCAACCGCAAAGCCATGGTTTTGGCTGGTGATCAACACCTGCCCTGTGTCGAGATCCTTGACCGGATGATTGGCGCCGTGGTGGCCGAACTTCATCTTCAGCGTCTTGCCACCGGCGGCGAGGCCCATCAACTGATGGCCGAGGCAAATGCCGAAGGTCGGCAGACGACGTTCGAGAAATGCGCGGATCGCCGCCACGGCGTAATCACAGGGCTCCGGGTCGCCGGGCCCGTTGGACAGAAAGATGCCATCAGGATTGAGCGCCAGCACCTCGGCGGCGGGCGTCTGCGCCGGCACCACGGTGAGGCGGCAGCCGCGCTCGACCAGCATGCGCAGGATGTTGTGCTTGACGCCGAAGTCGTAGGCGACGACGTGGAAGCGCGGATTGTCTTGCTTTGCGAAACCCTCGCCAAGTTTCCATTCGCCCTCGCCCCACGCATAGGACTGTGGCACGCTGACCACCTGCGCCAGATCCATCCCCGCCAAGCCCGGGAAGGCGCGCGCCTGGGCCACGGCGGCATCGGCGTCGAGGTGGTCGCCGGCCATCAGGCAGCCGGCCTGCGCGCCCTTTTCGCGCAGCATGCGGGTCAGCTTGCGCGTATCGATATCGGCCAGGCCAAGGACGTTCTCCGTCCGCAGGAAGGCATCCAGCGTCTGCTCGCAGCGGAAATTCGAGGCCAGTAGCGGCAGATCGCGGATCACCAGACCCGATGCATGAATGCGGCCTGATTCGCAGTCCGCGCGGTTGATACCGTAGCTGCCGATGTGGGGATAGGTGAGGGTTACTATCTGCCGGGCGTAGGACGGATCCGTGAGGATTTCCTGATAGCCTGTCAGCGCAGTATTGAACACCACTTCGCCGACGCTGCTGCCGCTGGCGCCAATGCCCTTGCCTCTAAACACCGTGCCGTCGGCCATTGCAAGCAGGGCAGGCGGAAAGTGCGGCACGATGGGGCTCCCGGAACAAGGCAATTCGGCGACAGGAACCGGAAACCGCGTGATTCACATGGCGTCCGGCAAACTTTCTAATTATAGCTTGTCAGGCGGCCTGTCGGAAAACGCTGAATCGTGTCTCCCAAGGGGCCACGAACATGAAGTGCCCAAGCTGATGTGGAACCGGTCCCTTGCCGCGAATAGTCAGGTCGCCGCCAGCGCAGCTACCTCAGCCCCAGCACATCCTGCATGTCGAACAGTCCCCGCTCGCGACCGCTCATGAAGCGGCCGGCGCGCAAGGCGCCCAACGCATAGGGCATGCGGCTGGCGGACTTGTGGGTGATCTCTATGCGCTCGCCGGGGCCGGCGAAGAGCACGGTGTGGTCGCCGACAATGTCGCCGCCGCGGATGGTGGAAAAGCCGATTTGCGTCGCCGGCCGCTCGCCGGTATGCCCTTCGCGGCCATACACGGCGCATTCGGACAAGTCTCTACCGAGGGCGCCCGCGACCACTTCGCCCATGCGCAGTGCAGTTCCGGAAGGCGCGTCCACCTTGTGCCGGTGATGCGCCTCGATCACTTCGACGTCATAGCCTGCGTTGAGGATGCGCGCCGCAACGTCGAGCAGGCGGAACACGGCATTGACGCCAACCGCCATGTTGGGCGCGAAAACGATAGGTATCTCTCCCGCCGCCGCCTCGATGGCTTTCTTGCCCAGCACCGAGAAGCCCGTGGTGCCAATTACCAGACCGACCCGATGGCGCCGACAGGCCTCCAGGTGCGCCAGCGTGCCCTCCGGTCTCGTAAAGTCGATCAGGCAGTCGGCAACTGCCATTGCGGCATCGAGATCGGCGCCGATACTGACGCCGCAGGGGGCGCCGACCAGTTCGCCGGCATCCTTGCCGAGAAACGGACTGCTGTTGTGCTCCAGCGCGGCGGCCAGGGTTGCGCCGGTATCCTGCAGAACCGCCTCGATCAGGGTACGGCCCATGCGTCCCGAGCTGCCGGCGATGGCATAGCGGATCTTCTCCATCCGTTACTTCTTTTCCAGAACTTCAGGCTGGGCCGAAGCCGGCACCGGGATAACGATGATACCCGCGGCCGGTTTGGGCGCTTCGGCCGCGGAACCGTCCTCTGCCACCACATCGCCCGTCACACGCGTCAGCTTGTTGTCCTGGAAGAACACCGCCAGACGACGCTGCTGCGGTTCGCCGCGTCCCGGCTGGAACCGGTAAACGTAGTCCCAGCGATCAACGTGGAACATGTCGGCCACCAGGGGCGTGCCAAGGATGAAGCGCACCTGCTCGCGACTGAGGCCCGGCTGCAACTGCGCCACCATCTCCTGCGTGACGAAGTTGCCCTGCCGCACGTCGATGCGATAGGGCGTGAGGATGCGGGTGATCGGTGGGGCATCGGCACAGGCTGCCAGAAAAGGCAGGAGCAACAGAAATCGCTTCATCGGGAACTTCCGGGAAAACCACTATTGGGTCAGGGCCGCCGCATTCTGGCACGCCGCGTCATTTCCCGATCGCGCAATCCCAATCGGGGCGCGAAAACTATATCATAGCTGCCCGCCCCATCACTGCGCGTGCCGAGCGGCCAGGAGGCCGCGCTTACCGCTCCATGACCCATCCAGACGACCTCAAGAGCATCGGCCTCAAGGCAACGTATCCGCGCCTGAAGATTCTCGACCTCTTTCACAAGCTGCAGGACGAGGGCGCGCCGCGCCATGTCACGGCCGAGGACGTCTATCGCCACCTGCTGGCCGATGGCCTCGACATCGGCCTGGCCACGGTGTACCGGGTATTGACCCAGTTCGAGCAGGCCGGTTTGCTGCAACGCCACCATTTCGAATCCGGCAAGGCTATATTCGAATTGAATGAAGGCCAGCACCACGACCATCTGGTCTGCCTGCAATGCGGCCGGGTGGAAGAATTCTTCGATGCCGCAATCGAAAAGCGCCAGATCAAGATCGCCGAGGAGCGCGGCTTCACGGTTCGCGAACACGCCCTTTACCTCTACGTCGAGTGCCACAAGACTGATTGCCCGCAGCGCAAGGCTCTGTCCTAGAGAGCGGTTTGGAAGCGTTTTTGACGTCGGCGACCCTGGTCGCCCTGGCCGAGATTGGCGACAAGACCCAGTTGCTGTCTTTTGTGCTCGCCGCCCGGCTACGCAAACCCCTGCCGATCATCGCCGGCATATTTGTCGCCACGGTGCTCAACCACGCCCTGGCGGGCTCGGTCGGCGTCTGGCTGGCGCAACTGATCGCGCCGCAATGGCTGCCGTGGATCACCGGCGCGGTATTCATCGCCTTCGGCCTGTGGGCGCTGCACCCGGATTCACTCGACGAAGACCCGAAGATCCATCCCGCCGGCGCCTTCGTCACCACCACCCTCGCCTTCTTCATCGCCGAAATGGGCGACAAGACCCAGTTCGCCACGATGGCGCTGGCGGCGCAGTTTCAGGGTGCGCTGATTGCCGTCGTCATGGGGACGACGCTGGGCATGATGCTGGCGAACGTCCCGGCCGTCATGGTCGGCGAACGATTGGCCAGACGCCTGCCGCTGACCGCCATCCGCTGGATCGCCGCGGCCGTATTCATCGCCACGGGAATAGCGACCATGCTTGGCGCTGACGGTCTGCCGTTCTAGCCCAGGCCGAGCATTTCCGCCGCATGGCGCAGGCTTGTCGGCGTGATCTTCTCGCCGCCCAGCATGCGCGCGATCTCGCCGACGCGGGCCTGCTGGTCGAGCACGCTGACAGCGGACGTCGTTGCCCCGTCACGGGTTTCCTTGGCAATCGACCATTGCCAGTCAGCCTGCGCAGCCACCTGCGGCAGATGGGTCACGCACAGCACCTGCCGGCTCTTGCCCAGCTCGCGCAGCATGCGCCCGACGATCTCGGCGACGCGACCGCCGATGCCAACATCGACTTCGTCAAAAATCAGCGTGCCGGCCGCGAGTTTTTCTGACTTCGCCTGGCTGGCGATGACCTGCAGGGCCAGCCCGATGCGCGACAACTCGCCGCCGGAAGCCACCTTGGCCAAGGCCCGCAGCGGCTGTCCGGCATTCCCAGAAACGCGAAACTCGACCGTTTCAAGGCCGCAGGAGGCCCCTTCAGGCAAGGCCTCCAAGGCGATTTGAAAACACCCCCCGGCCATCGCCAACTCCTGCATGCCGGCCGTGACTGCGGCCGACAAGGCCGTCGCGGTCTTCGCCCGCAGCGCCGAAAGCTGCTTCGCCATCTGACGAAATGCCGCTTCGGCCTTGCCTTCCCGCTCGGCCAGCGCGACAGGATCGGCGCGCAGCGTGAGTTCGGCCAGGAGGGCCTGCAACCGCTGCAAGAGGTCAGGCAGTTCCTCGGGCGTGACCCGATGCTTGCGCGCCATTTGCGTCACCGCATCGATGCGCCTGTCAAGTTCATTCAGCCGCGCCGGGTCCAGCTCCAGACGGTCCTGGTAACGCCGTAGCGCCAGCGCCGACTCTTCCAACTGGATCAGCGCGGTCTCGAACAACTGGGCCGCCTCCCCCAGGGCCGGATCAAAGTCGGTCAATTCCGCCAGCCTTGCGCCGGCGTGCTGCAACAGCGGCAGACTCGCCGCTCCGCCGGCGCCCTCGTCCTGCAGCGCGGCCAGGGCCATTCCGGCGCCTTCCAGAAGCGCATTGGCATTGCCCAGGCGGCGTTGCTCCTGTTCGGTTTCCTGCCACTCGGCGGCATCGAAGCCGAGGGCGACCAGCTCCTTGACCTGCCACTCGAGCAGTTCGCGCTCGCGCAACGTGGCCTCGACGTCCTTCTCGGCGGCCTGCCGCGCCTCGCGCGCCGCGCGCCATGCGCCGTAAGCCGCTGCCACCTCGCGTGCCAGCGCCTGCGCGCCGGCATGGGTATCGAGCAGGCTGCGCTGCGCATCAACGCGCAACAGGGAATGATGGGTATTCTGGCCGTGGATGTCGGCAAGAAAGTCCGCCAACTCACGCATCTGCCCGAGCGTCGCGGCGGCGCCGTTGATGTAGGCACGGGAACGACCGGCACTGTCGATCACACGGCGCAACAGGCAGGCCTCGGTGTCGTAGTCATTGGTTCTGAGCCAGGCTTCCAGCACGCCGCCCGGCGCGACATCAAACTCGGCGGAAATTTCCGCGCGCTCGGCGCCGCTGCGCACCACGCTGGAATCGGTGCGCTCGCCCAGAGCCAGCGACAGCGCATCAACCAGGATCGATTTGCCGGCGCCGGTCTCGCCGGTGAGGGCACCGAAGCCGCTGCCGAACTCAAGCTCAAGACGATCGACTATGACGAAATCGCGGACGAGCAAACGCAGGAGCATGTTTCAACAAGGACTCAAAGCGTGAGTAGATTTCTTCATGTGCCGTCAGTGACGGGGCGTCGCTGTCCACTGCAGCTTCTCCCGCAGCATGGCGAAATAGCTGTAGCCGGGCGGATGCAGCAGCGTAATGGCGTGGGAGGAGCGCGCGATGTGCACAACATCACCGGCACGAACGTCGAAGCGCGTCTGGCCGTCGAAGTGAACGCGCGCATCGTGATGGGACAGCAGTGTGATGTCGATCGTGCTGCTGTCACTGATGGTGATCGGCCGGTTCGAGAGTGCGTGCGGGCACAGCGGGACGATGGCAATGCCATGCACCGAAGGGTGGAGGATGGGCCCGTTGGCAGAAAGCGCATAGGCGGTCGATCCGGTGGGCGTAGAGACGATCAGACCGTCGGCGCGCAGGACGTGGATCAGTTCGCCATCGACCTTCACTTCAAGTTCGATCATGCGACCGGATTCACCCTTATTGACCACCACGTCATTCATCGCCAGCGTCTGAAAGTCTGTCGCGCCAACACGCCGCACTTCGGCATTCAGGAGAAACCTCCGTTCGCGGGAGAATTTGCCTTCGAGCAAAGCGGTGATGCTGTCGGTCATGGCGCCAAGCGCGATATCGGTCATGAAGCCAAGTCGCCCCTGGTTGATGCCGAGCAGCGGCACCTCGACCCCGGCCAGATGCCGCGCCGCATTGAGCATGGTGCCATCGCCGCCGAGAATCACCGCAAGATTGGCGCGCGCGGCGATGGTCGCGTAGCTGGCCACCTCATATCCGTTGGAGCCTACCTCGGCCGCGGTGCCTTCCTCGACCAGCACCTCGAGGCCGCGCTCGCGCAGGAACGCGGCAAGCGCCCGCAGCGACTGGGCAATCTCCCGACTCTGGTATTTGCCGATCAGGGCGACGGTGCAAAATGTATAGTTTCGGGCGGTGCTCATGCGGATGATTAGAACACAATTGACGACGGCTTTCTGTTGCGGAATGGCGACTGGCAAGCCTGCCGGAGTTCCGCGGGGGACGCGGGGTCAGACTGCTAGAATCCGCGCCATGCTTGACTATCGCGCGCAGACCCTGCTGAAAACCCTGATCGAACGCTATATCGCCGAAGGTCAGCCGGTCGGCTCGCGCACCCTTTCCAAATACTCGGGCCTTGAGCTCTCTCCGGCAACCATCCGCAATGTGATGTCGGATCTGGAGGAAATGGGCTTCATCGCCAGCCCGCACACCTCGGCCGGGCGCGTACCGACGCCGCTGGGCTACCGCCTGTTCGTCGATTCCCTGCTGACGGTGCGTCCCCTGCAAGGCAGCGAGCTCTCGGAGATCAAGGAAGCCATTCAGCCCGACCAGCCGCAGCGGGTGATCAGCCACGCGTCCCTTTTGCTGTCGCAGCTCACTGCGTTTGCCGGCGTGGTGGTCGCCCCGCGCCGAAGCCAGCCGCGCATCCGTCAGATCGAGTTTCTCAGCCTGTCGGACAAGCGCGTGCTGCTGATCATCGTCACCGCCGACGGCGACGTGCAGAATCGCATCCTGTTTACCCAACGCAGCTACAGCCCCTCAGAACTCACCGAGGCGGCGAACTATCTGAACCAGAACTGCTTCGGGCTCGACTTCGACCAGGTGCGCGCGCGGGTCATCGAAGAACTGCGCCAGTTGCGCGCCGACATGTCCGAACTGATGACCGCCGCGCTCGACGCCAGCAACCAGGCCATTGCCGACACCTCGACGCAATACGTCATCAGCGGCGAGAAGAACCTGCTCGGCGTCGAGGACCTGTCGTCCAACATGACGCGCCTGCGTCGCCTCTTCGACCTGTTTGAACAGAGGACAGGGTTGGCGCAGTTGCTCGAACTCTCCTGCCGCGCCGAAGGCGTGCAGGTCTTCATCGGCGGCGAATCCGGGATCGCGCCGCTGGACGAATGCAGCGTGGTCGCCGCACCCTACGAAGTCGACGGCCGGATTGTCGGCACGATTGGCGTGATTGGTCCGACGCGCATGGCCTACGAACGCGTGATACCCATCGTGGATATCACCGCAAAGCTTCTGTCCTCGGCGCTTTCCGCTCCGTGAGATAGGCTCCATGCCCCGCTACGCCGCCGAACCCGCGCAACAGCATGGCGCGCCGCGCCGCACCGCCGTGTTGCTGGTGAATCTCGGCACCCCGGAAGCGCCGACCGCGGCGGCGCTGCGCCGCTACCTGAAGCAGTTCCTCTGGGATCCGCGCGTGGTCGAAATCCCGCGGCCGGTCTGGTGGCTGATTCTGCACGGCATCATCCTCAATTTGCGTCCGGCCAAGTCGGCGGCCAAGTACGCCAAGATCTGGATGCCGGAGGGTTCGCCGCTGAAAGTCCACACCGAGCGCCAGGCCAAACTGCTCAAAGGCTGGCTGGGGCAGGCCGGCGCCGCGGAACTCCAGGTAGCGTGGGCCATGCGCTACGGCCAGCCCTCGATCGGGAATGTGCTGGACCAGTTCAAGCGCGACGGCGTCGAGCGCGCGCTCGTGGTTCCGCTCTACCCGCAATACGCGGCCAGCAGCAGCGCCAGTGTGATGGATGCTGTCGCCGACTGGATCAAGCGCAGCCGCAACCCGCTGGAACTGCGCTTTGTCAAGCACTTCCACGATCACCCCGGATACATCGCCGCCCTGGCCGCCAGCGTGCGCGAGCACTGGCAGGCCAGCGGTCAGCCGAACGAAAACGCGCGGCTGGTGATGAGTTTTCATGGCCTGCCGCGCCGCTCGCTCGATCTCGGCGATCCCTATTACTGCGAATGCCATAAGACCGGACGCCTTCTGGCAGAAGCGCTCGAACTCAAGGAAAAGCAGTACCTGATCACCTTCCAGTCACGCTTCGGCAAGGCCGAGTGGCTGCAACCGTATACCCAACCGACGTTGGAAAAGCTTGCCCGCGAAGGCACGGCGCGGGTCGACGTCGTCTGCCCCGGCTTCGCTGCCGATTGCCTGGAAACACTGGAAGAAATCGCCCTCGAATGCAAGGCAGCGTTTCTCTCTTCCGGCGGCAGGGAATTCCACTACATCCCCTGCGTCAATGAACGCCCCGACTGGATCGCGGCGCTGCGTGACCTGGTGTCGACCCATCTATCGGGCTGGCCGGTCGCCGCCCAATCCGATCCGGCAGCGGCGGCTCGCGCCGGGGCATTGGGCGCAACGAACTGACGCCGAGCGAAAGAGTGGAATCCCCGGTGAAACGCATTGCACTTGAAGTCATCCGCAACACCCATATATCAGTTGAATCTGATAATCGAGTGCGCCATGTCCGAACCCCTGATCGTCGTTTGCCCCCACTGCCACGTTGCCAATCGTCTGCCAGCCGAACGCCTTGCCGACGGCGGCACCTGCGGCAAGTGCAAGGGTCGCCTATTTGCCGGCGAGCCGGTGGAACTCGGCGCGGCGAACTTCGATACCCACGCCGGACGCTCCAACATTCCGCTGCTGGTGGATTTCTGGGCGCCCTGGTGTGGTCCCTGCCGGACCATGGCGCCCGCCTTCGCCCAGGCGGCAAAGCAACTTGAGCCCGAGTTCCGCCTGGGCAAGGTGAATACCGAGGAAGAACAACAGCTCGCGGCCCGCTTCGCGATTCGCTCGATTCCGACGCTGGCCCTTTTCAGGAATGGCCGCGAAGTCGCGCGGCAGGCCGGGGCGATGGATGCAGGCAGTCTGATGCGCTGGGTCCGCAGCCAGGGGTAAATTTTTCAGCGTCGGCGTCGTTAATTCTTGGGCAGGCGCCTTCCTTTGATGGGCGCCAAAGGATGGATGCCCATCATGAAAATCGACAACGCCAGCTATATCCTGGCCTCCAGCCATCTGGCGACCAGCCGCGACGAATCGACTGAATCTCTGCGCGCTTGGACAGGCGATCGCCGGCCTGATTTCGAAGCCCGCGCCCACACCTCGGCGTCCGCAGTATCGCTGTCATCGGCCGCCCGCGCTGCGCTTGCCGCGGATCTTCGAGCAGCGCTGGCCGCGCTGCCGCCGCCACCGCAGATAGCCCAGCCGATGCCCGCTTTGGAAAAAGCCGCCATCGATGAAGCGGCCGACGCGGTCGGCAATGATCCATATCTCAGTCTGATCAAGTTCATGGTGGAACTGCTGACCGGCCGGCCGATCCGGGTCTTTTCGGTACGTGCGTTGCAGCGCACCGACGCCACGCCATCGATTGCCGATCCCAACGCGACCTCCGAGGCCGCGTCACCGCAAGCCGCGCCCACCAGGGCCGCCGGCTTCGGCCTCGAGTACGATTTCCACGCCGTCCATGAAGAATCCGAACACACCCAGGTTTCAGCCGAAGGAACGATCAAGACCGCCGACGGCCAGGAAATTCGCTTCACGATCGAACTCTCCATGACAAGAAGCTATCGCGAAGAAACCTCAGTCAGCCTCCGCCTCGGCGACGCGGTGCGTCGCGATCCGCTGGTGCTTAACTTCAGCGGCGCGGCGGCGCAGCTTTCCGACCGTCGCTTTGCCTTTGATTTAAGCAATGACGGCACACCTGAAAAGCTGCCGCAGCTTGCCAGCGGTAGCGGCTATCTGGCCATTGATCGCAATGGCAACGGCAGGATCGACTCGGGCAGCGAATTATTCGGCCCGGCCACCAATTCGGGGTTTGCCGAACTCGCCGCGCTCGATACCGACGCCAATCGCTGGATCGACGAAAATGATCTTGCATTCAAGGATCTGCGGATCTGGACCATAGACGCCCAAGGCGCCGGCCGGCTGGAAACCCTGGCGCGGGCAAGAGTCGGCGCGATTGCCCTGGGCCAGATCGCCACCCCGTTCGAGTTGCGTGGCGCGGATAACAGCAAGCTCGGCGCAATAGCAGCCACCGGCTTGTTTGTTGGCGAAGACGGCAGGGTCGGCACGGTGCAGGAAGTCGATCTGAGCGTTTGACTCGGCAAACGCGGCGGGCAGCGACCGTCGGCGCGCTGCAAATAATTGTTCGCCCGCGACTTGAAGCCCCGGAATCCACCCTCATTTGAAGCGGGTTTCTAACGGAGCCCGACCCATGCAGGACAAATCAAGCACTTCCAGCGCCACGCCCGAACCCTTGCCGGACTCGGGCTCGCCTCGCCCGGCAGCAGATGCCGCCGTGCCGCCAGAACAAACTCCTGATCCGGCACAGGACGGCACCGTGATGCCCAGCTTGGAAGAAATGCTCAAGGCCGCCGAACTCAAGGCCGCCGAGCACCACGATGCCTGGCTGCGCGCCAAGGCCGAGACCGAGAACGTGCGCCGCCGCGCGCAGGAAGACATCGGCAAGGCCGGCAAGTTTGCCGTCGAGAAGTTCTCCGGCGAACTGCTGGCGGTCAAGGACAGCCTCGAAGCCGCACTGGCCAACGAAAACCAGAGCGCCGAGAACCTCCAGGCCGGCGTCGAACTCACCCTCAGGCAGTTGGTTGCGGCTTTCGAGAAATCCGGCCTCACCGAGATCAATCCGCTCGGTGAAAAGTTCGACCCGCACAAGCATCAGGCCATCAGCCAGATCGACGCGCCGGACCCCACCACTGAAGCCAACACGGTGCTCAACGTCCTGCAGAAAGGCTATGCGCTGCACGGCCGCGTGATCCGCCCCGCACTGGTGATGGTTTCCAGGGCAAAGGCTTGAAGCCGCACGCAATACCCCAATATATCCAGCAGACCTAAAGATTCGCCAGGGAAACATCCCCGGCGAGCACCATTCAACAAAGGAAAAAATCATGGGCAAGATCATCGGCATCGACCTCGGCACCACCAACAGTTGCGTCGCCATCATGGAAGGCGGCAAGCCCAAGGTCATCGAAAACGCGGAAGGCGCGCGTACCACACCGTCCATCGTCGCCTACGCCGACGATGGCGAGATTCTTTGCGGCGCCTCGGCCAAGCGCCAGGCCGTCACCAACGCGAAAAACACGCTGTATGCGGTCAAGCGCCTGATCGGCCGCCGCTTCGAAGAGAAAGAAGTGCAAAAGGACATCGACCTGATGCCCTTCAAAATCGTCAGGGCCGACAACGGCGACGCCTGGGTCGAGGCGCGCGGCAACAAAATGGCGCCGCCGCAGGTCTCGGCCGAAGTGCTGCGCAAGATGAAGAAGACCGCCGAAGACTATCTCGGCGAGGAAGTCACCGAGGCAGTGATCACCGTGCCCGCCTACTTCAACGACAGCCAGCGCCAGGCCACCAAGGACGCCGGCCGCATCGCCGGCCTTGATGTCAAGCGCATCATCAACGAGCCGACCGCGGCGGCGCTGGCCTTCGGCATGGACAAGCAGGAAGGCGACCGCAAGATCGCCGTGTATGACCTCGGCGGCGGCACCTTCGACATCTCGATCATCGAGATCGCCGAACTCGACGGCGAGCACCAGTTCGAAGTGCTGTCCACCAATGGTGACACCTTCCTCGGCGGCGAAGACTTCGACCAGCTCCTGATCGACTACGTGGTGACCGAGTTCAAGAAGGAACAGGGCGTCGACCTGAAGAACGACGTGCTGGCCCTGCAACGCCTCAAGGAAGCCGCGGAAAAAGCCAAGATCGAGCTGTCTTCCAGCCAGCAGACCGAATTCAACCTGCCCTATATCACCGCCGATGCGACCGGTCCGAAGCACCTGGCGATGAAGCTGACGCGCGCCAAATACGAGTCCCTGGTGGAAGACCTGATCCAGCGCACCATCGAACCCTGCCGCATCGCCATCAAGGATGCCGGGATCAAGACCTCGGACCTCACCGACGTGATCCTGGTCGGCGGCATGACACGCATGCCCAAGGTGCAGGAGAAGGTCAAGGAATTTTTCGGCAAGGAACCGCGCCGCGACGTCAATCCCGACGAAGCCGTCGCGGTTGGCGCCTCGATCCAGGGCGGCGTGCTGCAGGGAGAAGTCAAGGACGTGCTGCTGCTCGACGTCTGTCCGCTCAGCCTCGGCATCGAGACCCTGGGCGGCGTGATGACCAAGCTGATCACCAAGAACACCACGATCCCGACCAAGACCAGCCAGACCTTCTCCACCGCCGACGACAACCAGAGCGCCGTGACCATCCACGTCATGCAGGGCGAGCGCGAAATGGCCAGCGGCAACAAGAGCCTCGGCCAGTTCAACCTGACCGACATTCCGCCGTCGCCGCGCGGCATGCCGCAGATCGAAGTCATGTTCGACATCGACGCCAACGGCATCCTGCACGTGTCGGCCAAGGACAAGGGCACCGGCAAGGAAAACAAGATCACCATCAAGGCCAACTCGGGACTTTCCGAAACCGAGATCCAGAACATGGTGAAAGATGCCGAAGCTCACGCCGAGGAAGACCACAAGGCCCGCGAACTGGTAGACACCCGCAACCAGTGCGACGCCATGGTGCATTCGATCAAGAAGTCGCTCGCCGAACACGGTGACAAGATAGATGCCGACGAAAAGGCCAAGATCGAGACCGCGATCAAGGAGGCCGAAGCCGTGCTCAAGGACGGCGACAAGGCCGCCATCGAAGCCAAGACCGAAGCGCTGGCCAAGGCATCGCAGAAGCTTGGCGAAAAGATTTACGGTGATGCGCAGGGTGCGGCGGGGGCCGCGGCGGCCGGTGGCGCGGGCGGCGCAGGTGGATCCGGCGGCGGCGAGCCGAAGAAGGACGACGGCGACGTGGTCGATGCGGAGTTCACAGAAGTCAAAGACAAGAAGGCTTAGACCGGGCGCTGGCGCGCCGTTCTAACTGGCCGAGTTGAAAGGGGCGACTTCGTCGCCCCTTAGCTCGGCCTTTGCACTGATGTAGCCTGGACCGACTGACATGGCAAAACGCGACTACTACGAAATCCTCGGCATCAACCGCGATGCCTCCGACGAGGACATCAAGAAGGCCTACCGCAAGCTGGCCATGAAGCACCATCCGGACCGCAATCCGGACAACCCCAAGTCGGAAGAGCAATTCAAGGAAGCCAAGCAGGCCTACGAGATTCTGTCCGATGCACAGAAGCGCGCGGCCTACGACCAGTATGGCCATGCCGGCGTCGACCCTCAAGCCGGTGGCGGTCCTGGCGGCATGGGAGGCTTCGCCGATGCCTTCTCGGACATTTTCGGCGACATCTTCGGTGGCGGCGGCACGCGCGGCGGCGGCGGGCGTTCCAACGTGTATCGCGGCGCCGACCTGCGCTATAACCTCGAGGTCTCGCTGGAAGACGCCGCGCGCGGCAGCGAAACCCGGATCCGCATCCCGACCATGGCGGAATGCGAAACCTGCGGCGGCAGCGGCGCCAAGAAAGGCACCGAACCCAAGACCTGCCCCTCCTGCGGCGGCCACGGCCAGGTGCGCATGCAGCAGGGCTTCTTCTCGATCCAGCAGACCTGCCCGAAGTGCCACGGCAGCGGTCGCTACATCGCCGATCCCTGCGCCACCTGCCACGGCGGCGGCCGCATCAAGCAGCACAAGACCCTGTCGGTAAAGATTCCTTCGGGGATCGACGAGGGCGACCGGATTCGACTCAGCGGCGAGGGCGAACCCGGCGTCAATGGCGGCCCGCCCGGCGATCTTTACGTGCAGATTCACCTCAAGAAGCACGCGGTGTTCCAGCGCGAACACGACGACCTGCATTGCGAGGTGCCGCTGAGCTTTGCCACGGCCGCGCTGGGTGGCGAGATCGAGGTTCCGACACTGGATGGCGTCGCCCGCCTCAAGGTGCCCGCCGAAACTCAGACAGGCAAGGTGTTCCGCCTGCGCGGCAAGGGCATCAAGGGCGTGCGCTCCGTCAGTCAGGGCGACCTGCTCTGCCACGTAGTGCTGGAAACCCCGGCCAAACTGACCGACCGGCAAAAGGAGCTGCTGCAGGAATTCGAGATCATCAGTCAGGGCAATGCCGAGCGGCACAGCCCGCGCGCGCAGAGCTGGCTGGATCGGGTCAAGGAATTCTTCAGCGGTTGAGTCCGCGAGCAATCGTCGCAATCGACGGCGGTGGCGCCGTTTGTCACGGAGACGCGGATTGCGTCAAATAACGGGCCTCGAAGATCTCGGCCGGCAGCGGTTGGCTGAACAGGAAGCCCTGCATTTCGTCGCAGTTGAGCAGGCGCAGCAAACGCGATTGCTCGTCGGTTTCGACGCCCTCCGCCACCACCTTGAGCTTCACCGAATGCGCCAGGTTGATGATGGTAGCGACCAGTGACAGTCCTTCCGGCGTATCCGTCATGTCGTTCACGAATGAGCGGTCGATCTTCAGCGTGTCCGTGGGCAACCTGGCCAGGTAACTCAGCGAGGAAAAGCCGGTGCCGAAGTCGTCGATGGCGACGCGGATGCCCATCGCCCGAATCGCCTCCAGGCTGGCGATGCTGTGCCGGACGTCCTCCATGATCACGCTTTCGGTGATCTCCAGCTCCAGTCCCGCTGCTGCACGCGCGTCGATGCCGATGGCCTTGCCGACCTCGGCGAGGAAGTCGCGATGGCGCAGTTGCAGCGGCGACACGTTGACCGCGATGCGCACCGCGGCGAGGCCCGCGCCGCACCAGCGCAGGTAGTCGGCGATCGCTTGGTGCAGCGCCCAGCGCCCGACCTCCTGGATCAATCCGGTGTCTTCCAGCATCGGTATGAACCTGCCCGGTGGCACCAGGCCCGTGCGCGGATCGTTCCAGCGGATCAGCGCCTCGGCGCCGACTATCCTGCCCGTGGCAAGGTCGACCTTCGGCTGGTAATGCAGGACAAATTCCCCGTTGTCGAGGGCCTGGCGCAACTGGTTTTCCAGAGTCAGCGCGGCAGCGGCTGATTCGTTCATGTTCTGCGTATAGAAGAGGTAGCGCTCGCCGCCCGCCTTGGCCTTCTTCAGTGCGGCCTCGGCGTTCATGAACAGGATCTCGGCGCTGGCGCCGTCCTCCGGATACACGGCGGCGCCGATCTTGCACGGAATCCGGAATACGGCGTCATTGACGCGAAACGGATGGCCCACGAAGGCATCCATCCGCTTCTCGACAAACTTCGCCAGATCACCTTCCCGGCGGACCTCTGGCAGCACCACGGCAAAATGGTCCGCACCCAGCCGCGCCGCCAGACTGGGGTCGCCAAGGTTTCGGTGCAACCACCCCGCCACCTGCCGCAGGAGTTCGTCGCCGGCCTGATGGCCGAGGCTGTCGTTGATATTCTTGAAGCGTTCCAGATCGATCAGGAACAAGGCCATCCGGCCCCCCGCTGCTGGCGCTGCGAACGTGCAGCGCCACCCGCTCGAGAAACAGGCTGCGGTTCGCCAGGCCCGTCAGTCCATCGTAGTAGGCCAGGTAGTCGAGCTTTTCCTGCTTTTCGATGTGATCGATCGCCAGCGCGATGTCCCCGGCCAGTTCGCTCAACAGCTTCAGCTCTTCGGCATGGAAGATTTCCTGCTCGCCGGCATACAGCGCCAGCGCGCCTGCGGCTTCATTCGCGACGACCAGCGGCAGCACGGCAATCGCGCAGACACCGGATTCGGCAAGTTTCCTGCCAAATGGCATGCCGTTGTCGCTTCCCGAAGCGCTCACCACCACGGGTCTCTTGTCCCTGATCGCCAGCGCCACCATGGCCGTCGGCGCATCCTCGATGCTTGCGATGATTTCCCGGAGGGCGTTCAATAGTTCCCCATCCCGCCCCGCCAGGGCGACCGGAACCGCCTTCATCGCACGGTGATCGACCATGACGATCGCGGACATCAGGAAGCCGCCGGCCGCAACCGCGATCCGGCAGGCCTCGCGGAACAATTCGTCGCGATCGCGCACGCGCACGATCAGGGTATTGATGCCGCTGAGTACCGCATAGACGCGGTTTAGATAGGCGATCCTGGCACTCGCCTTCCTGCGTTCGGTGATGTCCTCGCCGATGCTTGCGGTTCCGATCACATCGCCGTCCGCAGCGAACAGCAGCGTATTGTTCCAGCGATCCAGGCGGCGCTCGCCCGAGCGCGTCAGGATCTCGTTTTCGTGATGCAGGGTGTCCGGCTGGTGAGCCAGGAGCGCCGCGAAGTGCTCCCTCAGGCCCTCGAGTTCGGGCGGCACGAAGTTGTCGAACCAGTCCTTGCCGACAACTTCATCTCGCCAACCCGTCAGGCGCAGCAGATAGTCGTTGCAGTGGGTGATCCGCCCGGCGCGATCGAGCATCACCGCAGCAGCTCCACAGTTTGCAGCAGGCCGCTGAAACGCCGTTGGCTTTCGCGCAATTGCAGCGCCGCCTGCTTGCGTTCGGTGATGTCGCGCATCAGGCTGACAAGCGTCCAGCGGCCACCGGCGCGCAGCGCGTGGCGCCGCAATTCCACGTAGACTTGCGCGCCGTCCTTGCGCTGCCGTGGAATTTCCAGGGGCGCCGCTACCCCGCTGGCAATGATGTCGTCGTAGGTGCGCTCAAGCTCCGCGCGCGAAGTTGCAAGCAGGGCCCATGGCTCCAGCGCCAACAACTCCTCGCGGGGCCTGTCCTCGAAGCGGCAGGCCGCGTCATTGACATGGACGATGCGCATGGTGGAGCGATCGACCAGCACGATGGCATCGGCGATGGCGTCCATCGCCTTGGTGAAGCGCCGCAGATTCTCTTCGTTGCGCCGCTGCGCCGTCACGTCCAGGTGCATGGCCACGGCGCCATGCAGGCGGCCATCGGCCAAGGGTGTCACCGTCATCAGGAACCAGCGTTGTTGCGTTGGCGGTGACAGGGATATTCGAGCGAAAAGCTGCCTGACTCGCCAGCCAGCACTGCACGAATGCCGGCGGCGACCCCCGCCGCCTCGGCGCAATTCTCGCCTCGGGCGCTGTCGCAAATCTGGACATAGTCCAAGCCGATGCCGTGGTCAGGGTTTCGCAGCCCATTCGCCACGCCAAAGCGCTGCCACGCCTCATTCACCGACACGATGATGCCCTGCCCGTCGAGCAGGGCGATATGCCCCGGCAGCGCGTTGACGATGGCCGCCTGCTTCGCGGCCTCGTTCTGCCGCAGATGCTCCTGGGCGCCGCGCAAGAGGAAGGTGCGGCCGTCACGATCCGCCACGGTATCGACTTCGCCCGCCGTCAGGTCCTCCAGGCGTTGCCCGGCACGGTGCAGGGTTTCGATCAGGCGGAGATTTCCTCGATCGTATCGATCGGCACTGGGGCATCGGTTTTCATGC
>JADJQA010000024.1 GCA_016712985.1 Sulfuritalea sp.
GCTCAACCGCCCCTGGGCAGCACCAACCTGGGAGGCGTTCCAGCACCGCTGCAAAGATCACTTGAAGTTAGAGCTGCCAGGGTGGCGGCGCTGACCAGCACCCGGTTGAACCTGATGCCAGACCAGCGACGTGGCGGCGCTGACCACGACACTGAGTGAGGAAACAACCTGACCAAAGCACGCAATGAACGGACTGGACAGCACGCACCTGGGGGCGCTGTCCACCGCAGAGTAGCGGGCCTCTCAGCCGCACGTTGGGGGGGCGCGCGCGACCACTCACCAACCTTAACATGGCCCGACCACCCGCAGGTAATGGACTTTGAACTTTCAGGACGCCGACACCTAGAGCAGCACGCAGCTCAACGCCCTGCAGACCAGCGATATGCTTTGGAGACTTTGCTTTGTCCACTGTTGTCTTGACGGAGCCCTAAGAACAGCTTTAAACTCGAAAGCCCTGACCAGCACCAACCTGCGAGGCGCTATCCACCGCGCAGACCGCGACACACGCCTTCAGGCTGGGCCAGCCAACCTGGGCAGCACGCAACTCGACGCCCTGGACCGGCAGGCATCTTGGCGCTGTCCCACCACGACGATGGCGAAACTGACGACAACTCAACGCCACAAAGCCCCGGCGGCACTGGCTTCCGGAGGGAGCGTTCCGGCACCGCGCAGATAGCGAGGAGTGCGACCTGCGAAGTGACGAAAGCGCTAACCACGACGCAGTTGAACCTGATACAGACCAACGACGTGGCGGCGCTGACCACGACGCAAGAGTGGTAGTGACCAAGCCCGCAGTTGAACGGACTGGACAGCGCGCACCACCCGGAACGCCCATCCACTGCACCGGAGTGGCCCAGGCCCTCCAGAGCGCAGTTCCAACGCCTTGTCTGCACCCAACCTGGGTGCGCTGACCATCCACGCAAGGAGTGTCGGGGCTGAAACACCATAGCCGCCGCCAACCTGACCGGCTTTGCAGCTCAGCCACCTGGAACCCAGAGGAGCGAAACTGCGAAATGGCGGCGCCTTTGCTAATCTTACGATTGGCGGGCACAAACAACACGCAGCTCAATGCTTTGACCAACGCAAGCACCAGCAGGCGCTATCCACCACTTTGAAAGCCGCGGCGCTTCGAAAACACCATGGAGGCCGCCGGCCTGAGCACGACGCAGCTCGGCGCCCTGCAGAACAAGCGGTAATGCCGTGGCGCTGTCCCCCGCGGCTTTGGCGAGCCTGACGCCACGACCCAGCTCAACGCACGGGCGTACAAAGCACAGAGCGGGAGCGGTTTATGAACTTGGAGCGACGCGAAAGTTGACCACCCACTTGCAGGGTGACGCAGAAAACCAAAGCGCAGCCAGTTGAGAACCTGATGCAGACCAGCGACGTGGCGGCGCTGACCTGAAGTGAAAACAGCCTGACCAGCACGGGTCCGAGGAGCGGACTGGGCGGCGCGCACCCCTGGGGGCGCTGTCCCCCGCTTTGGTGGCAGGGCCTCTCCAGCCTTTGATTGGGCGCCCGCCATCACTGCACCAAGCACCGGGTGCGCTGACCACCTTGAAGTGTCGAGCCTGAGCTTGCACCATGGAGCCCGCCAACCTGAGCAGCACGCAGCTCAACGCCCTGCAGACCAGCGACATGGGGGCGATCCCCCCGGCGACGGTGGCGAGCCTGAAGCAGCACGCGACTCAATATGCCCTGACCAGCACCAACCTGCAGGCGCTATCCACCGCGCAAGCCGCGGCGCTGGGGGGCTTTCACCACGCAGACCGCCAACCTGAGCAGCACGCAACTCGACGCTCCCTTTTTTTGCGGACCAGCGACGTCGCGGGCGCTGTCCACCTGCGACCGGTGGCGAGCCCTGACCACGACCCAGCTCAACGCCTGGGCAGCACGGCAACACAGGAGCGTTCAGCACCGCGCAGGTCGCGGAGTTGACCACCACGCAAGTGGCGGCGCTGACCAGCACGCAGTTGAACCTGATGCAGACCAGCGACGTGGCGGCGCTGACCACGACGCAAGTGAGCAGCCTGACCAGCACGCAGTTGAACGGACTGGACAGCACGCACCTGGGGCGCTGTCCACCGCGCAGGTGGCGGGCCTCTCCAGCACGCAGTTGAACGCCTTGTCCGCCACCAACCTGGGTGCGCTGACCACCACGCAAGTGTCGGGCCTGAACCGCAGGCCGCCAACCTGAGCAACACGCAGCTCAACGCCCGCAGACCAGCGACGTCCGCGGCGCTGTCCACCGCGGTGGCGAAGGCCTGAGCAGCACGCAGCTCAATGCCTGACCAGCACCAACCTGCAGGCGCTATCCACCGCGCAAGCCCGCGCGCTGAGCACCGCAGGCCGCCAACCTGAGCAGCACGCAACTCGACGCCCTGCAGACCAGCGACGTCGCGGCGCTGTCCACCGCGGCGGTGGCGAGCCTGACCCCGACCCAGCTCAACGCCCTGGGCGGCACCAGCCTGGGGCGTTCAGCACCGCGCAGGTCGCAGATTGACCACCACGCAAGTAGCGGCGCTGACCAGCACGCAGTTGACCTGATGCAGACCAGCGACGTGGCGGCGCTGACCAACGCAGCCTGACCAGCAGAGTTGAACGGACTGGACAGCGCGCACCTGGGGGCGCTGTCCACCGCGCAGGTGGCGGGCCCCCCCAGCTTGAACGCCTTGTCACCACCAACCTGGGTGCGCTGACCACCACGCAAGTGTCGGGCCTGAGCACCACCCAGGCCGCCAACCTGGGCAGCACGCAGCTCAACGCCCTGCAGACCAGCGACATCGCGGCGCTGTCCACCGGTGGCAGTAGAGCCTGAGCAGCACGCAGCTCAATGCCCTGACCAGCACCAACCTGCAGGCGCTATCCACCGCAAGCCGCGGCGCTGAGCACCGCAGGCCGCCAGCCTGAGCAGCACGCAACTCGACGCCCTGCCAGACCAGCGACGTCGCGGCGCTTGTCCACCGTGGCGGTGGCGAGCCTGACCTACGACCCAGCTCAACGCCCTGGGCAGCACCACCTGGGAGCGTTCAGCACCGCGCAGGTAGCGAAGTTGACCACCACGCAAGTGGCGGCGCTGACCAGCACGCAGTTGAACCTGATGCAGACCAGCGACGTGGCGGCGCTGACCACGACGCAAGTGAGCACCCTGACCAGCACGCAGTTGAACGGACTGGACAGCACGCACCTGGGGCGCTGTCCACCGCGCAGGTGGCGGGCCTCTCCAGCACGCAGTTGAACGCCTTGTCCACCACCAACCTGGGTGCGCTGACCACCACGCAAGTGTCGGGCCTGAGCACCACGCAGGCCGCCAACCTGAGCAGCACGCAGCTCAACGCCCTGCAGACCAGCGACGTCGCGGCGCTGTCCACCGCGGCAGTGGCGAGCCTGAGCAGCACGCAGCTCAATGCCCTGACCAGCACCAACCTGCAGGCGCTATCCACCGCGCAAGCCGCGGCGCTGAGCACCACGCAGGCCGCCAACCTGAGCAGCACGCAACTCGATAGCACGCAGTTGAACGCCTTGTCCACCACCAACCTGGGTGCGCTGACCACCACGCAAGTGTCGGGCCTGAGCACCACGCAGGCCGCCAACCTGAGCAGCACGCAGCTCAACGCCCTGCAGACCAGCGACGTCGCGGCGCTGTCCACCGCGGCGGTGGCGAGCCTGAGCAGCACGCAGCTCAATGCCCTGACCAGCACCAACCTGCAGGCGCTATCCACCGCGCAAGCCGCGGCGCTGAGCACCACGCAGGCCGCCAACCTGAGCAGCACGCAACTCGACGCCCTGCAGACCAGCGACGTCGCGGCGCTGTCCACCGCGGCGGTGGCGAGCCTGACCACGACCCAGCTCAACGCCTGGGGCAGCACCAACCTGGGAGCGTTCAGCACCGCGCAGGTAGCGAAGTTGACCACCACGCAAGTGGCGGCGCTGACCAGCACGCAGTTGAACCTGATGCAGACCAGCGACGTGGCGGCGCTGACCACGACGCAAGTGAGCACCCTGACCAGCACGCAGTTGAACGGACTGGACAGCCGCACCGGGGGCGCTGTCCACCGCGCAGGTGGCGGGCCTCTCCAGCACGCAGTTGAACGCCTTGTCCACCACCAACCTGGGTGCGCTGACCACCACGCAGAGTGTCGGGCCTGAGCACCACGCAGGCCGCCAACCTGAGCAGCACGCAGCTCAACGCCCTGCAGACCAGCGACGTCGCGGCGCTGTCCCACCGCGGCGGTGGCGAGCCTGGGCAGCACGCAGCTCAATGCCCTGACCAGCACCAACCTGCAGGCGCTATCCACCGCGCAAGCCGCGGCGCTGAGCACCACGCAGGCCGCCAACCTGAGCAGCACGCAACTCGACGCCCTGCAGACCAGCGACGTCGCGGCGCTGTCCACCGCGGCGGTGGCGAGCCTGACCCTGACCCAGCTCAACGCCCTGGGCAGCACCAACCTGGGAGCGTTCAGCACCGCGCAGGTCGCGAAGTTGACCACCACGCAAGTGGCGGCGCTGACCAGCACGCAGTTGAACCTGATGCAGACCAGCGACGTGGCGGCGCTGACCACGACGCAAGTGAGCAGCCTGACCAGCACGCAGTTGAACGGACTGGACAGCACGCACCTGGGGCGCTGTCCACCGCGCAGGTGGCGGGCCTCTCCAGCACGCAGTTGAACGCCTTGTCCACCACCAACCTGGGTGCGCTGACCACCACGCAAGTGTCGGGACTGAGCACCACGCAGGCCGCCAACCTGAGCAGCACGCAGCTCAACGCCCTGCAAACCAGCGACGTCGCGGCGCTGTCCACCGCAGCGGTGGCGAGCCTGAGCAGCACGCAGCTCAATGCCCTGACCAGCACCAACCTGCAGGCGCTATCCACCGCGCAAGCCGCGGCGCTGAGCACCACGCAGGCCGCCAACCTGAGCAGCACGCAACTCGACGCCCTGCAGACCAGCGACGTCCGGCGCTGTCCACCGCGGCGGTGGCGAGCCTGACCACGACCCAGCTCAACGCCTGGGCAGGCACCAACCCGGAGCGTTCAGCACCGCGCAGGTCGCGAAGTTGACCACCACGCAAGTGGCGGCGCTGACCAGCACGCAGTTGAACCTGATGCAGACCAGCGACGTGGCGGCGCTGACCACGACGCAAGTGAGCACCCTGACCAGCACGCAGTTGAACGGACTGGACAGCACGCACCTGGGGCGCTGTCCACCGCGCAGGTGGCGGGCCTCTCCAGCACGCAGTTGAACGCCTTGTCCACCACCAACCTGGGTGCGCTGACCACCACGCAAGTGTCGGGCCTGAGCACCACGCAGGCCGCCAACCTGAGCAGACGCAGCTCAACGCCCTGCAGACCAGCGACGTCGCGGCGCTGTCCACCGCGGCGGTGGCGAGCCTGAGCAGCACGCAGCTCAATGCCCTGACCAGCACCAACCTGCAGGCGCTATCCACCGCGCAAAGCCGCGGCGCTGAGCACCACGCAGGCCGCCAACCTGAGCAGCACGCAACTCGACGCCCTGCAGACCAGCGACGTCGCGGCGCTGTCCACCGCGGCGGTGGCGAGCCTGACCACGACCCAGCTCAACGCCCTGGGCGGCACCAACCAAGGAGCGTTCAGCACCGCGCAGGTAGCGAAGCTGACCACCACGCGCGGCGGCGCTGACCAGCACGCAGTTGAACCTGATGCAGACCAGCGACGTGGCGGCGCTGACCACGACGCAAGTGAGCACCCTGACCAGCACGCAGTTGAACGGACTGGACAGCACGCACCTGGGGGCGCTGTCCACCGCGCAGGTGGCGGGCCTCTCCAGCACGCAGTTGAACGCCTTGTCCACCACCAACCTGGGTGCGCTGACCACCACGCAAGTGTCGGGCCTGAGCACCACGCAGGCCGCCAACCTGAGCAGCACGCAGCTCAACGCCCTGCAGACCAGCGACGTCGCGGCGCTGTCCACCGCGGCGGTGGCGAGCCTGAGCAGCACGCAGCTCAATGCCCTGACCAGCACCAACCTGCAGGCGCTATCCACCGCGCAAGCCGCGGCGCTGAGCACCACGCAGGCCGCCAACCTGGAGCAGCACGCAACTCGACGCCCTGCAGACCAGCGACGTCGCGGCGCTGTCCACCGCGGCGGTGGCGAGCCTGACCACGACCCAGCTCAACGCCCTGGGCAGCACCAACCTGGGAGCGTTCAGCACCGCGCAGGTCGCGAAGTTGACCACCACGCAAGTGGCGGCGCTGACCAGCACGCAGTTGAACCTGATGCAGACCAGCGACGTGGCGGCGCTGACCACGACGCAAGTGAGCACCCTGACCAGCACGCAGTTGAACGGACTGGACAGCACGCACCGGGGGCGCTGTCCACCGCGCAGGTGGCGGGCCCCTCCAGCACGCAGTTGAACGCCTTGTCCACCACCAACCTGGGTGCGCTGACCACCACGCAAGTGTCGGGCCTGAGCACCACGCAGGCCGCCAACCTGAGCAGCACGCAGCTCAACGCCCTGCAGACCAGCGACGTCGCGGCGCTCCACCACCGCGGCGGTGGCGAGCCTGAGCAGCACGCAGCTCAATGCCCTGACCAGCACCAACCTGCAGGCGCTATCCACCGCGCAAGCCGCGGCGCTGAGCACCACGCAGGCCGCCAACCTGAGCAGCACGCAACTCGACGCCCTGCAGACCAGCGACGTCGCGGCGCTGTCCACCGCGGCGGTGGCGAGCCTGACCACGACCCAGCTCAACGCCCTGGGCAGCACCAACCTGGGAGCGTTCAGCACCGCGCAGGTCGCGAAGTTGACCACCACGCAAGTGGCGGCGCTGACCAGCACGCAGTTGAACCTGATGCAGACCAGCGACGTGGCGGCGCTGACCACGACGCAAGTGAGCACCCTGAGCAGCACGCAGTTGAACGGACTGGACAGCACGCACCGGGGCGCTGTCCACCGCGCAGGTGGCGGGCCTCTCCAGCACGCAGTTGAACGCCTTGTCCACCACCAACCTGGGTGCGCTGACCACCACGCAAGTGTCGGGCCTGAGCACCACGCAGGCCGCCAACCTGAGCAGCACGCAGCTCAACGCCCTGCAGACCAGCGACGTCGCGGCGCTGTCCACCGCGGCGGTGGCGAGCCTGAGCAGCACGCAGCTCAATGCCCTGACCAGCACCAACCTGCAGGCGCTATCCACGCGCAAGCCGCGGCGCTGAGCACCACGCAGGCCGCCAACCTGAGCAGCACGCAACTCGACGCCCTGCAGACCAGCGACGTCGCGGCGCTGTCCACCGCGGCGGTGGCGAGCCTGACCCACGACCCAGCTCAACGCCCTGGGCAGCACCAACCTGGGAGCGTTCAGCACCGCGCAGGTAGCGAAGCTGACCACCACGCAAGTGGCGGCGCTGACCAGCACGCAGTTGAACCTGATGCAGACCAGCGACGTGGCGGCGCTGACCACGACGCAAGTGAGCACCCTGACCAGCACGCAGTTGAACGGACTGGACAGCACGCACCTGGGGCGCTGTCCACCGCGCAGGTGGCGGGCCTCTCCAGCACGCAGTTGAACGCCTTGTCCACCACCAACCTGGGTGCGCTGACCACCACGCAAGTGTCGGGCCTGAGCACCACGCAGGCCGCCAACCTGAGCAGCACGCAGCTCAACGCCCTGCAGACCAGCGACGTCGCGGCGCTGTCCACCGCGGCGGTGGCGAGCCTGAGCAGCACGCAGCTCAATGCCCTGACCAGCACCAACCTGCAGGCGCTATCCACCGCGCAAGCCGCGGCGCTGAGCACCACGCAGGCCGCCAACCTGAGCAGCACGCAACTCGACGCCCTGCAGACCAGCGACGTCGCGGCGCTGTCCACCGCGGCGGTGGCGAGCCTGACCACGACCCAGCTCAACGCCCTGGGCAGCACCAACCTGGGAGCGTTCAGCACCGCGCAGGTCGCGAAGTTGACCACCACGCAAGTGGCGGCGCTGACCAGCACGCAGTTGAACCTGATGCAGACCAGCGACGTGGCGGCGCTGACCACGACGCAAGTGAGCAGCCTGACCAGCACGCAGTTGAACGGACTGGACAGCACGCACCTGGGGGCGCTGTCCACCGCGCAGGTGGCGGGCCTCTCCAGCACGCAGTTGAACGCCTTGTCCACCACCAACCTGGGTGCGCTGACCACCACGCAAGTGTCGGGCCTGAGCACCACGCAGGCCGCCAACCTGAGCAGCACGCAGCTCAACGCCCTGCAGACCAGCGACGTCGCGGCGCTGTCCACCGCGGCGGTGGCGAGCCTGAGCAGCACGCAGCTCAATGCCCTGACCAGCACCAACCTGCAGGCGCTATCCACCGCGCAAGCCGCGGCGCTGAGCACCACGCAGGCCGCCAACCTGAGCAGCACGCAACTCGACGCCCTGCAGACCAGCGACGTCGCGGCGCTGTCCACCGCGGCGGTGGCGAGCCTGACCACGACCCAGCTCAACGCCCTGGGCAGCACCAACCTGGGAGCGTTCAGCACCGCGCAGGTCGCGAAGTTGACCACCACGCAAGTGGCGGCGCTGACCAGCACGCAGTTGAACGGGATGCAGACCAGCGACATGGGGGCGCTGACCACGGCGCACGTGGGGAGCCTGGCCAGCACGCAATTGAACGGACTGGACAGCACGCACCTGGGGCGCTGTCCACCGCGCAGGTGGCGGGCCTCTCCAGCACGCAGTTGAACGCCTTGTCCACCACCAACCTGGGTGCGCTGACCACCACGCAAGTGTCGGGCCTGAGCACCACGCAGGCCGCCAACCTGAGCAGCACGCAGCTCAACGCCCTGCAGACCAGCGACGTCGCGGCGCTGTCCACCGCGGCGGTGGCGAGCCTGAGCAGCACGCAGCTCAATGCCCTGACCAGCACCAACCTGCAGGCGCTATCCACCGCGCAAGCCGCGGCGCTGAGCACCACGCAGGCCGCCAACCTGAGCAGCACGCAACTCGACGCCCTGCAGACCAGCGACGTCGCGGCGCTGTCCACCGCGGCGGTGGCGAGCCTGACCACGACCCAGCTCAACGCCCTGGGCAGCACCAACCTGGGAGCGTTCAGCACCGCGCAGGTAGCGAAGTTGACCACCACGCAAGTGGCGGCGCTGACCAGCACGCAGTTGAACCTGATGCAGACCAGCGACGTGGCGGCGCTGACCACGACGCAAGTGAGCAGCCTGACCAGCACGCAGTTGAACGGACTGGACAGCACGCACCGGGGGCGCTGTCCACCGCGCAGGTGGCGGGCCTCTCCAGCACGCAGTTGAACGCCTTGTCCACCACCAACCTGGGTGCGCTGACCACCACGCAAGTGTCGGGCCTGAGCACCACGCAGGCCGCCAACCTGAGCAGCACGCAGCTCAACGCCCTGCAGACCAGCGACGTCGCGGCGCTGTCCACCGCGGCGGTGGCGAGCCTGAGCAGCACGCAGCTCAATGCCCTGACCAGCACCAACCTGCAGGCGCTATCCACCGCGCAAGCCGCGGCGCTGAGCACCACGCAGGCCGCCAACCTGAGCAGCACGCAACTCGACGCCCTGCAGACCAGCGACGTCGCGGCGCTGTCCACCGCGGCGGTGGCGAGCCTGACCACGACCCAGCTCAACGCCTGGGCAGCACCAACCTGGGGCGTTCAGCACCGCGCAGGTAGCGAAGTTGACCACCACGCAAGTGGCGGCGCTGACCAGCACGCAGTTGAACCTGATGCAGACCAGCGACGTGGCGGCGCTGACCACGACGCAAGTGAGCAGCCTGACCAGCACGCAGTTGAACGGACTGGACAGCACGCACCTGGGGCGCTGTCCACCGCGCAGGTGGCGGGCCTCTCCAGCACGCAGTTGAACGCCCTGTCCACCACCAACCTGGGTGCGCTGACCACCACGCAAGTGTCGGGCCTGAGCACCACGCAGGCCGCCAACCTGAGCAGCACGCAGCTCAACGCCCTGCAGACCAGCGACATCGCGGCGCTGTCCACCGCGGCGGTGGCGAGCCTGAGCAGCACGCAGCTCAATGCCCTGACCAGCACCAACCTGCAGGCGCTGGAGACAACGGACATTGCGGCCCTGACATCGACGCAAGTCGGCGCCATGACGACGACCCAGTTGTCGAGTCTAACGATGGCGCAGGTGGATTCGCTGACAGGCACCCAGTCGCTCAATGCTGCCCAGGTAGTCGCACTCTTGTCCGTGGCTACACCACTGGTTCTCGACTTGAACGGTGACGGTGTCCACACTCGCGGTATTGGAGCCGGCGTCAAGTTCGATCTCGACGCAACGGGCCATGCGAGCAATGTCGGATGGGTGTCGGCCCAAGACGGATTCTTGACTCTTGATCGCAACGATGATGGCAAAGTCAATGATGGATCGGAACTCTTCGGCAGCGCTACCGTGCTTTCGACCGGCACCATGGCACAGGATGGCTTCCAGGCGTTGCGCGATCTCGACACCAATGGCGACGGGCTAATCAATGCCAGCGATGCCCAATTCGCCGATCTCAAGGTCTGGACCGATACCAACCAGGATGGCGTCAGCGAAACAACCGAACTGCATACCCTGACCGACGTTGGGATCACGCAGATCAGTCTGGATGCGCAGCACATCTCGGTGATGGACCAAGGCAACTGGATCGGCCTGGAGTCGACCTTTACTACGGCGGATGGACACATCCATGCGCTCGCCGATGTCTGGTTGCAGATCAACCAGGGGCAAAATCAGAACATCGATCTCACCGCGGTGAATGCGGGCAAATTGCCGTTGGAAGGCATGCCGAAGATCGACCTCTCGGGCAACGGCGGCCACGGCGACACCGTGACACTGGATGTAAGGGCGGTCGAGAAGCTGGGGCAGGTGGATCTGGTGGTGAATGATCAGACCGGCCACGGGCACATTCAGATGATGATTCAGGGCGATGCCAACGACACGGTCAATATTGTCGATGCCAAGCAATGGCACGACGCCGGCACCACGGTGGTCGATGGGCAGGACTATCATTTGCTCAATGACGGCAACATGCAATTGCTGGTTGGAGTCAAGCTTCACCACGACCCGGCAGGCTAGGAGCCTGCTGCCAGAGCATTATTTTCGCTGCCGGTTTCCCGCCGTGGCGCAACCGGCACTTCCATTTCCGGAATGGCAGACCTGCGTCCATTGGGTCGTCGCCAAGCTCAGGTGTTCCAGATCCCTTCGGTTCTGACTGGGTCTATAGTGCAGGCTCTCCGTCGGGCGCTGCTCACCAAAGCCTTGTTCAAGGCCACCGATCCAGAGAGCTATCGTGGATACTTGCCGGGCTTCCGGCGAGCGCCGGTGAACCCGTCGCTGGATTTTCTGGCTGCATGATCAAGGGGTACGGATGGCTGTCAAGGACGCCAAGGCAATTGCAGAGTCTTTGAAACTGTTGGCCGACAAGGGCGACGCGCAGGCGCAATACCGCCTCGGCCTGCTCTACGCACGTGGCCAAGGGGTGCCGCAGAGTCCGCGTCATGCCTTGGCTTGGTACCGGGAAGCCGCGGAGCAGGGATTCGCGCCCGCGCAATGCGTTCTTGGCAACAAGTACGCCAGTGGCCAGGGCGTCAAGCAGAACCTCATGACCGCGTTTTCCTGGTACCTGAAGGCTGCCGAGCAAGGATACGCGAGGGCTCAGTTCCATCTTGGTGTCATGTACCAGGAAGGTCAGGTTGCCGATCAGGACGGCATGGAAGCCGAGTATTGGTACTTCCAGGCGGCCGAGCAGGGCGATGCCGAGGCACAGTTGAAACTGGCCGGCATGTTCGATGGCAAGCAAAAATACATGGCCGCGACCTGGTACTTGAAGGCGGCTGCGCAGGGCATTCCGCAAGCGCAGTTCGTGCTGGGCAACAAGTACGCCACCGGTCAAGGCGTGCGCAAGGACCTGGCCAAGGCTTACGACTCCTATCTGAAAGCTGCCCGGCAGGGGAACTTGCGCGCGCAGTGGAAACTGGCCCTTGCCTACCAGGAAGGCCTGGGTGTCGATGAAGACGAGACTGAAGCACTGGAGTGGCTTGCCAAAGCCGCAAAGGCCGGCTTTCCTCCGGCCCAAGCCTCGCTTGGGTTGAGGTATGCAAATGGGCAGGGGGTTGCGCAGAGCTATCCGAAAGCCATTTTTCTATGGGAGAAAGCCGCCGCGAAAGGGGATGCGGAGGCGCAGCACAACCTGGGATATCTGTTCAACAACGGCCTTGGGGTAGCCAAGGATGTCAGGCAAGCCGAGATCTGGTATCGCCTGGCCGCGGAGCAGGGTGTGGCGGAGGCGCAATGCATCCTCGGACTGTTGTGCGCGCGCGGTGAGCTTGCGGAAATCGACTATGTCGAAGCGCACAAGTGGTTCAGCATTTCCGCCACAGCCGGCAATCAAGCCAGCGAGGCGAATCTGCAATACGCGGAGACGCTGATGACGCCTGAGCAGGTTTCCGAAGCCAGACGGCGGGCGATAGAATGGAGGGAAGCGTTCAAGAGTCGCTAGAGGCCGGAGGTGGCTCCAACCGGCAGGCAATGCCATTTGCCCCGTCGCGAATGCCTTAAACCCAAGAACCTCATTTGACACAGAGAACACTGAGAAAAGCACAGAAAACACAGAGAGTTGGATTGCATTGAAGACTCACCTATCGGGTGAGCCAAGGCTTTTCCTCCGTGCTCTCCGTGGCTCTGTGTTCTCTGTGTTTGAAGCGGTTGCAATTGCGGTTTCTAGGTTGAATTTTTCTCGTTGGCAAACATCGGTAACGAATCCATGTGGTTTTCGCAATCTCCAGATTTTCCGGCTGACTTCTGGCTGGACCCTGAACACGGACACCTTGTCGGAAGCTCTGCGCAAAGGACGTTTTCAGGCTTGCGGCGCGACTGATCGGGTGGCGCGAGGCTGGGTGCCGCCACGCGCCAATGAAGGCGAACTGGTGTTTTCCGTGGAGCGCCAGCAGTTGATTGCACTGGGCATCGAGCAGAAGTTGTTGCCCGTGTCGGTCGTGCGTCAGTATGCACAGGCGAAACTGGCCGAGATCGAGGTGGCGCAGGGCTACAAGCCGGGGCGCAAGCAGACGCGTGAAGTGACCGATCAGTTGGAAGCCGAACTGTTGCCGCGCGCTTTCGTCAAGCGCAGTCTGACCTACGTCTGGATCGATCCGGTCAATCGCTGGCTGCTGGTGGATGCATCCGCCAGCACCCGCGCGGACGAAGTCATGGAGCATCTCAAGCTGTCCCTCGGCGAGTTGCCCGTCAGCCTGATCAAGACCCAACTGGCGCCGGCCGGCGCCATGACGCAATGGCTGGCGGCTGGCCAGGCGCCCGGCAGCTTCGGCATCGACCGCGATTGCGAACTGCGCGCAATGGCCGAAGAACATGCCGCTGTGCGTTACGTGCGCCACAACCTCGACAGTGATGAGGTACGCAGCCACATCGCAGGCGGCAAGACGGCAACCCGCCTGGCGCTGACATGGAATGATCGGATTTCGTTTGTGCTGACCGAGCAATTGCAGATCAAGCGTCTGGCGTTTCTTGATTTGCTGAAGGAAGATGCCGAGCGCCAGGCCACCAATGCGGATGATCTGTTTGCCGCCAACTTCATCCTTATGTGCGGAGAACTGGCGCAACTCCTGCGACATCTTCTGGAGGCACTGGGCGGGGAGGGCGAATGATCCCGGCGCGCACAGCGATGCTGCGCGTACTGATCGCCCTGACGGTGTTCGGTGCAGGTGCATTGGGCTGTCTGCCGGCGCGCGCCGACGGCGTTGACGTGGGCAAGCCCTCCAGCATGCGTAATCTGGTTCCCGCCGGGACCATCGAAAAGCAGGCGGCGCAGGAATACGAACAGCTCAAGCGCCAGGCCGCCAGCAAGCGCGCACTGGGGCCGGACGATGATCCCCAGGTGAGGCGACTGCGCGCCATCGCGGCGCGGATGATTCCCTTTGTGGACCGCTTCAACCCTCTCGCGCGCCAGTGGCGATGGGAGGTGAACTTGATCGGTTCGAAGCAGATCAATGCCTTCTGCATGCCGGGCGGCAAGATCGCCTTCTTCAGCGGGATTCTCGACACCTTGAAGCTGACCGATGACGAGGCGGCGATGGTGATGGGCCATGAGATCGCTCACGCCCTGCGCGAGCATGCCCGTGCGCGGATGGCGAAGAGTCAGATTGCCCAGTTCGGCGCCAACCTGTTGGGCGAGCTGGTGGCCGGCGGTCGCTATGCCGGGGCTTTCCAGATGGGAGGCAGTCTGCTGTCGCTGAAGTTCTCGCGCGATGACGAATCGGAGGCCGATGTGGTGAGGCTCGATCTTGCCGCACGAACCGGTTTTGATCCGCGCGCCGGTATCAGTTTGTGGCAGAAGATGGCAGCCGCCAACAGCAGGGCGCCGCTGGAATTTCTTTCAACCCACCCGGCGGGCAACAATCGCATCAAGGATATCGAGAGGCATCTGCCGGATGTGATGCCGCTTTACGAAAGAGCCCGCGATAGCCGCAACCAGTAGATCGGTTCATCAAACCAGATACCGTTTGCGGTGAGCCCTGAGCCGGTAGAACCGCAGTTTCCGCGAGAACGCTGGCCTTCGACAGGCTCAGGCCGAATGGATTGCAGGGATTCACGCTACCGGAAGGAACTACCAGGAGTCGGCGCTGGCGCTGCGGCGCTTTCGTGCGGATCGGGGCACCACCGGGCGCTTCAGGTCATCCCCGAGTCACGCGCCTTGCGTTCGCGTTCCACCTTGATGATATAGCGCTGGATCAGGGTGAGCATTAGCCCCGGCAGCTTCAGGAACTCACAGCCGGCACGTTGCGACCTGACGCCGTTGCGCGCTACCGACTCGAACACACTGCGCACCGCAACCGTACCCGTTACCACGCCGACCTCGGGCAGATCGATCCTGCAGCCGAGTTGCTGCCCTGTTTCGATTGGAATATCGAGTGGAATCGAGACAACGCCGAGCCCGCCGCCGCTGATGTCGCCGATGTGGGCTTCGAGCATTCGCGGCTCACCATTTTCAGGGGGGAAGGCCATGACGCACTTCAGCGGGCGCACGATGGGTGTGGCCAGCCGGTAGTACTCGCGACGCTGCAGGCGCAGCACGCTGTCGGGCAGGGCGGCGCGGAACGCCGGCCCTCCCCTTCGTCTCGATACGCTCCAGTCCGCGCAGGATGAACTGGATCTTTACCTTGTCGAGTTGCGTGACGCAGAAAAGCTTCCTGGCTTCCAGCGCCTTGCTGTTCATCTCCGGACTCGCGCCGAGATCGAGAAGAAGGCCGTTGTCACCGTAGCTGATCATGTCGGTCAGCACCATGTCGCGGCCTTCCTTGAAAAACATGGTGATCTGGGATACGTGCTCGACCATGCCGCGAAAGATCGCAAACATTTCGCTCTTGCTGTTCAGCATGTACTGGCTGAATTCGTCCGTAGACAGCAATTCGGCCGCCAGATTCTGCGCGGCGGTCGGCGGGACTACGGGTGTCGACGCCTCCTGGTGGGCGGGGAGGTGGGCTTCGGTACCGCTCATGGTTCGATAGACGTTGGCGTGGAAACAGTTGAGCGTTTAATGTTAGCCGAGATTTCGCCCCACGAGGCCATCAGGAAGTGCGCCTTCGCGCTCTACCTGGTAGATCCATGCCAGCAGTTCGGCAATGGCAATGTAGAGTTCCGCAGGGATCTGTCCGTCTATGTCGACCCGGGACAGCAAGGCGACCAATTCCGGCGATTCATGCACGAAAACTCCATGCTCGTGTGCGCGAGAGATGATCTCTTCGGCGATCAGCCCGCGCCCCTTGGCCACCACCGTGGGCGCCGAAGTCCCTGGCGCATACTTCAACGCAACGGCAAGTGCCCGCTGCTCGCCATCCTTACTGCTGGTTGTCATGCTTCACCTGCAAGGCGAGCAGTGGCACACCGGCTGTCGCCATGGATTTCTCCAATAGCGGCGCGGCGTTACGCAGATCGGCGGCGCTGGCGTCAATTGGCGTGGCTATGACGATTCTCGCTCCCTGTGGCGTCAGGCTGAGTCGGGCGTCGATTTCACCCAGTCGCGGCGTGACGAGACGCAGCGATGTGATCCATCCCCCGTCTGCCTCTGCCTGCCCGTCGCCGCTGCGCTGCTGATCCGGTTCGATCTGCCATCTCAGCGACTGGCCGGGCCAGATTTCCCCATGCCAGGCGAGACGCTGGGTTGCGACGGCGTCCAATTGCTGCTGCACCAGCGGCCGCAGGTCTTCCGGCACCGCCTGGGCCGGATTTGCGAGCGCCGCCACCTGCGCGGACTGCCGCGCCTCATCGCTGCCGAGCAGATTCTGCAGCAACACCATCGGTCCCGGCGCTTCGGCCGGACGCCCAGCCGGTGCCGCATGCGTAGCGGCCGCGCCGGTTTCCCGTGCGGGCGTGGCAAGTGTTTCCGCTGCCGAATGTCGCGCCTGCGGCTCGACCAGCAGGTCTCCCAGAGGCCGCTGTCCCATGACCCACTGCACCTGGTGGGCCTCGTAGAACAACCCGCTTTGGCTCACGGCTTTGGCCAGTTGCGGCGCCAGATCCGCAGCCAGCCTGGCGGTATCGGCGGATGCCGCGGCGAGCAGTGCCGGCCCTGGCGTCAGCGCCGCCGGAGGTGGCGCGGCGCCGTCGCGCGCCAGCAGAGCGCCGATCAGACGTGCAGTGGGCGACAGACTGGTGAACTCGTAGGCGGTCGCTGCCGCATCGCCGGGAGCATTGCGGTTGACTATTTGGGCGACGACGAGGCGCGGCGTACGGTCGATCACCACCAATTCCAGCGTGTCCCCGCCTTCGCACCCTCGGGCAGTGCCAGCGTCAGGGAGCGGCCCGCGACGAGGGCTTTGTAGGTGTTTTCCGGCAGGACTTCCTGAATTCGCGCCGAGAAGGCCTGGCCTGGGCGCAAGTCCGTCAGGTCGGCCGGTATTTCGGCAACCGGCGCGATCGGCTGCAGAGCCGCCTCGGTTTGCATCCGCATGCGGACGCCAACATCGTTGGGGATCAGCACCAAGGCACTATCCCGAGGTCGCTGAAGGCTGCGGGCAGGACGGCTGGCTTGCCACCGCAGGGGGCTTGCTACGCCCCCGGGGCGCCGGCCGCAGACTCGCCGGCGCCGGCCGCGTAGGCCTTTTCGACATCGTGCCGGCGTGCACTGTTGCCGAGATACTTGCGTACATGCTCCATCCACGGTTCAGTGTGGCGGCGCACTTCAGCGTCGTCTTCGAGGATGCGCTGAATCAGGCTGCGCCTGCGGTCCAGGTCGGTGACCAGCGCATTGTGGTCTTCCGGAGTCGCCATCAGGGTATCGCGCAAACCGGCAACACCTTGTTCGAGTTCGATCAGGTTGTCCCAGTCGCCGGCCCGCGCCGCATCGACCATACGGGACGACAGGAGACTCATTTCTTCGTAGAGTTCGATCTGGGAAGGCATCCGCTGCATCGTAGCCATCATGCGGCAAACTTGTTGCGCGAAGCTACAGCGGGATCATCGGCTATTTCTTCCCAGGCCGACTTGATTTCGCCAAGCAGGCGGCTGACTTCCTTCAATGCGGCCGGATCATTGTGCAGGTTGGCATGCACCAGGCGAGCGATCATGTAGTCGTAGAGCGCGGCCAAACGGTTGGGTAGCTCGTCGCCCACGGAAAAATTCAGGCTGGCCCGAAGCCCGCTGGAGACGATGTCCATGGCACGCGAGATAGCCCGTCCCTTGTCGGCGACGCGGCCTTGCTGCAAGGCATTTTCGGCCGTGGCGATGGCCAGCAGGGCGCCGTCGAACAACATCAGGATCAGCCGATGCGGGTCGGCCGCCGCAACGCTGGTTTCGAGGCCTACCTTGGCATAGGTTGCGGCGGAGTTGGGTGAAGCGAAAGACATGGCTGTCTCCAGGTTACTTGTTCGAGGTCCCGGGCAGGTTGGCGAGCGCCTGGGTCAGGAAGCCGCTGGTCTGGTTCAATCGGCTGACCAGCGCATCCAGCGCCGCGAACTGGCGCCGATAGCGGGTTTCGATCTGCGTCAGTCGCCCATTGAGCAGATCGCGGCTCTTGCCGATGTCCGCGATCGAGAGACCGATACCGTCGGTGCGCGCCGTGATCGTGCCACCGAATCCCACAATCGCTTCCAGCGCCGTGTTGAAGCGCACGGCGATCCCCTCGTTGCCGACCGTCGTCTGCGAGAATAGCGCGGCCACGTTCTTGTTGGGATCGGCCAAGGCTGCGGCGAGTTGGGTGCTGTCGGTGGCAAGGGTTCCGTCCGCCTGCATCGTGATGCCGATGTCGGACAGGTAGCTGATGCCGCCTGCGACGCCTGTTACTCCGGTACGGGCCAGACCGCTCAATTGGGACTGGAGAGAGCGCACCGTGCTGTCGCCGCTCAGGACCGCACCCGTCTTGGTGGCGGCATCGTAGTTCGAATTGGCTTTAAGCAGGCCGACCGAGTCATTGTAGGCCTTGACGAAGTCTTCGACGGCGGAAATCGTCCCCGCCGTGTCACGGGCGACGCTCAGGGTCGCCGTTCCGGGTGAGGTGAGCGTACCCTTGGTGAGTTTCAGTGTCACACCCTCGATGGCGTCCGTGATGGTGTTCGAGGAGCGGGTAATGGCGATGCCGTTGATGGTCACGTTGGCGTCGTCTGCCGGCTGGGTCTGCACCAGATTCGCCGAATCGAGGCCGGAAAGCGCATGGGCGCCGCCGCTGCCATCGTCGGTGACAGCGACGCTGACGGCGCCGATCGAGCCGCTGGTGTTGGAGCTCAGTACCAGTCGGTTTGTCGTGCCATCGTTGATGATCGTGGCCGTGACGCCTGCGCTGGCGTCATTGATGGCCTGGCGGATGCCGGCAAGCGTGTTGTTGCCGCTGTCGATCGTGACATTGATCGCGGCGCCGCTATTGATTGAAATGGCGAGCGAACCGGTGTTGAAGGTATCCGTGGTGGCCGCGTAATTCGTGTCGCTGCGGACAGTGTGGGACTTGGCGAGTTGAGTGACGCTGAGACTGTAGCTGCCGGCGGCGGCCGTGCCCGACGCCGAGGCGGTCAGAACCGTGGTATCCGATACCGAGGCGGCGTTGGTGGCGAAAGAGCCGGTCAGGGACGTGCCGGCCGTTTGCAGACTTGACAGCGCTCCCTTGATCGAACCATAGGCCGACAGTTTGCTGTTGTAGTCAGCCTCCCTGGTCGCCAGCCGGTTCAACGGTTGCCGCTCGAGCGCCATCAGTTTGCTGACGATGCTTTCAATGTCAAGCGAGGAACCGGCGGATGATATTGCGGCCATTTGCATTTACTCCTGTGACCTTACTATAACGGAAGCAGCGGCTGAATCTGTAGGGCCTCCCGTGGGCTCTAGAGCCGCTGACTTGCCGTGATTGATCAGCAAGTACTGTGCCCGAGACCAAAGCGTGGCGCCAAGCCGATTTTCCTACCACGGCCCGGCAACGAGTCCGCTTTCTACCGGTCAGGGGTTTGCATGGGCGATGAGGCGCACGAGGAACCCTAAAGTTTTCTGCCAGGCTACCGTTAAAGATTCCAACTGCGGTGACTATGCCTCGCTGGACAGAGGCAAACCGGAGGCGATGGCGCTGATGCCGTCTTTTTCGTAACCTAGCAAAGGAGCATTTTCATGGCACAAGTCATCAACACCAACGTGGCATCCCTTTTCGCGCAACAAGCCCTGAACAAATCAGCCAAGGCGCTGGGCATTGCCCAGCAACGCCTGTCCTCGGGTGTGCGCATCAATACCGGCGCCGACGATCCGACCGGGTTGGTCACTGCCACCGGCTACGATAGCCAGATCCGCGGCGCGAACCAGGCGCAGCGCAATGCCAGCGACGGTATTTCGACCGCGCAGATCAATGACGGTTATCACGGGCAGATTCTCGAGAACCTGCAGCGCCTGCGTGAAATTGCGGTACAACTGGGCGGCACGGCATCCGGCGCGGAAACCACGGCGCTGGTCGCGGAAAATACCCGCATCCTGGCCCTGACCACCGCCACCGGCGCCGTGGTCGTCAACTCGAATGGCGGTACCGTTACCGGTGTCGGTACGGCGGCCACGGTCGCTGGCACGTTGACGATTGCCGGTATCGATACGGACATCACCGCCGTGACCACCGCGCGTGCCTCCTACGGCGCCGACATCGCCACGTTCAACTCCGCGATCGCCGCTTTGGGCGCCCAATCAGTGAATACGTCGGCCGCGTATAGCCGGATAATCGACACCGACTATGCCGTGGAGACCACGAACCTGACCCGGAACTCGATTCTGCAGCAGGCGGGCAGCGCGATTCTGGCGCAGGCGAACCAGGTGCCGAACAACGTGCTCACCCTGTTGAGGTAACATCCCAGCCGCCAGTGAGCGTGACTTGAGATGATGCCAGCGACTTGCAGGCCGCGAACCGCCAGATTTGGCTGTTAGGCGGCCGGTCGCATGGATTCATGTAATGTCGCTGAGCAACGGCAATGGGAATCAACGAAATTGGAAGCAGTGAGCCGTGAGATCGAGTGATATCCGCGAAGGATACGCATCATGATCGTGCAGAATGCAAACCGCCTGAAACCGGATGTGCGCACGGCCGGGCGCGCAGGCGATGCTGCATCCGGTTCCGCCGCTGCATCAAGTGCCGACAAGAGGCGTGGGGTCGCGGTTGACGTGCCGCCCGCCGCTGACGTCGCCGTTGCCGCGAAGCAAGCGTCTGTCGAGCAGTTGCAAAGGGCAGCGGAAGTCGTCAACAAGGCTCTGCGACAGTCGAGCCGCAATCTGGAATTCAGGCTCGACGAAAGGACCAACCGCGTCGTGGTCAAGCTGACGGACACGGAAACAGGAGAAGTGATTCGTCAGATTCCTTCGGATGAGATGCTGGCGATTTCACGCGCCATCGGGGAATTTCAGCAGGGCTTGTTGCTGAGGCAGAAGGCCTAGAACCGGAAGCAAGCCAGCCTTCGGGCAGGACATCAGTGGCAGGCCGCTTCGGTCCTGCCATTTTTTTGTGGTGCGCCCGGCAGGGCGCACTCACTTGGAGGTGGAAGTCCTCTACTCGCCCGGCAAGGGGAAGAGTTAGCCGAACGGCAAGGGTGTTCTGGGCGACTGGAAATCTGGAGGAAGCCGAAGGCAAAGCGCTGGTCTGACGAACAGGAAGCGGATACGAGGCGGCACGGCGGGGTGAGCAGGCCAATATCTGTGAAGCCCGAAACTTGTACGGAACGCCGTGACGTATATCCGACGGACATAAGCGTGAAGGTGGGTGCGTCATACCCGGGGAGATCTGCAAGGGTGCCGAGGGGAACCTCCGTGCTACCGGCATCGAGAGGTGTTGGGAGGCTCATGCAGAAGTCAGCAGAGGCCATAGTAGGGGTCAGCACGAACCGAAGGGCCGAACATTGAAAGCCGCAAGTAGGCGGCGGGACCACACGGACAGTCGATGAAGGCAGAAGATTCGCGGCAAGCGAATACCCAGACGGAGGAACCGGCGCGGAACGCTGGCGGGGCCGGCTTGGGCGCCGAGACTGACGTGACGACCCGTCCGCGGACCAAAGCGGAGTGGGAGCAGGAAAGCGGGTTGATGGACGTCGTGTGTGAGCGCGGCAACCTGAAGCTCGCCTATCAGCGGGTGGTCGAGAACAAAGGCGCTGCCGGAGTCGATGGCATCGGAATCGCCGAGTTCAAGGATCATCTCAAGCAACACTGGCCGACGATCAAGGCCAAGTTGCTGGCGGGGGAGTACATGCCCCAACCAGTGCGACGGGTGGACATACCGAAGCCGCAAGGCGGAACGAGGACACTCGGCATTCCAACGCTGACGGATCGCATGATTCAACAAGCGTTGCATCAGGTGCTCTCGCCGATCTTCGAGGCTGACTTCTCCGAATCGAGCTACGGCTTCCGACCGGGGAGGAACGCCCATCAAGCAGTCAAGGCGGCCAAGCAGTATGTCGCCGAAGGCCGCAGGATCGTGGTGGACATGGACTTGGAGAAGTTCTTTGACCGCGTCAATCACGACCTGTTGATGGAGAAACTCTCGAAGAAGATCGACGATGGGCGAGTGCTTCGCCTCATTCGGCGGTATCTCGAAGCGGGGATGATGGCAGACGGGATGGTATCCCAACGGACGGAAGGCACGCCGCAAGGCGGGCCCTTGAGTCCGCTGCTGTCGAACATCCTGCTGACGGAACTGGATCGGGAACTGGAACGCCGAGGCCACGCCTTCTGCCGCTATGCCGACGACTGCAACATCTATGTCCGAAGTCAGCAGGCAGGAGAGCGGGTCATGGCGAGCATCACCCGGTTTCTGGCGGACACGCTCAAGCTTACGGTCAATGCGGCCAAGAGCGCGGTGGCGCCGCCGTGGAAGAGGAAGTTTCTGGGCTACAGTTTGACGTGGCACAAGGCCCCGAAGCTGAAGATTGCGCCGACCAGCCTGAAACGGCTGGAAGACAAAATCCGCGAGGTACTCCAAGGCGCGAGAGGGCGCAGCCTGGCGACAGTCATCACCGAACTTAACCCGATCCTTCGTGGCTGGATGGCGTATTTCAAGCTGACCGAAACCAAGAAGGCGCTGGAAGAGCTGGATGGCTGGATCAGGCACAAACTGCGCTGCATTCTGTGGCGCCAGTGGAAACGTCCCTATACTCGCGCCACGAACCTGATGAAGGCGGGACTGACGGAAGAACGGGCGTTTCGCTCGGCCTTCAATCAACGGGGGCCGTGGTGGAACAGTGGCGCGAGCCACATGCACCAGGCTTTCCCGAAGTCCTTCTTTGATCGATTAGGTCTGGTGTCGCTGCTCGATACGATGCGACGACTCCAGTGTGTTCAATGAACCGCCGGATGCGGAACCGCACGTCCGGTGGTGTGGGAGGACGGCGGGGGTGACCCCGCCTCCTACCCGATACATGAAAATCAGTCAAGCTGGGTTCTGCGCCGGGTGCCGACCGCATCGCAGAGCTGCTTTGTTACCTTTCCAGGAGGCGGATTCCATCCCCTCCAGCGAGGCGCCGGTTCGTCAGTGCTTCCGGTATATCACCAACCGTCCCGGCCAGTTCAATTACCAGGAGGCCATCGCCGCCAATTTGCCGATCGGTTCCGGCGAGGTCGAAAGCGCTCATCGCTACGTCATCCAGAAACGACTCAAACTTCCCGGCGCCTGGTGGCTCAAAGACAATGCTCAAGCCATGCTCAACCTTCGAACCGCCCGCGCTAACAATCGCTGGGACTATTATTGGGATGCCTTGGCCGCTTGAACCTGGACCAACAGTTTCAATTGCACCCACCTCCGGCCCCCGCCCCGGGGCCCCCCCGGGCGGCCGGGGGCGGGGGCCCGCGGGGCCCACCGCCCGGGGGGGGGGGGCGGGGGCCGGGGCCCCCGGGCCGCGCCCCGGCCCCGGGGGCGGGGGCCGGCGGCGGCCGCGGTGTTCCCCCCGGGAGCGGCAGGGGCGCGGCCCGCGCCGGGGGGGGCCCGGCGCCCCGCCCGGGGCGGCCGGCGCCGGGGCGCCCGGGCGGCGAAACCGGCCCAAGCCCGGCGGGGGCGGCGGGGCCCCGCCAGGCCCCCCGGGCGGGCGGGCGGCGGGCCCCACCCCAGGGGCGGCGGCCCCGGGGGCGGCCCCGCGCCGCCAAAAAGGCGGGGGGCCCCCCCGGGGGGGCGGGGGCGGCCCAGCAGACCAACGAAAACAGGGGGTTTTCCGCCCGGCCCCCCATCCCCTTTGCCCGCGGGGCGGCCGGGGCGCCGGCAACACCCCGCCGGCGCGGCGCCAACGGGCGGCCCTTTTGGTCGGGCGGCGGGCGGTACCCTTTCACCCCCCCCCAAAGGCAAACAACCCAAACCCCGGAAGACAAGGCGGGGCCGGTCGGGCGGCGGGGGCGCCCCCCCCCGCCGGTGTCTCCCCCCCCCCCCGGCCGGGGGGGAACGCGGCACCCGGGGCGGCGCGGCGGGGGCCCCCCCTCCCCCCCCGAGCGGGCGACAACCCGAGAGAAACACAAAAAAAAACCAACAACCCAAAGGCGGGGCCACCCAACAGCCCACCCCCCCACCCCACCAAGAACCCCCACGGCACCAACCCCGCGGCCGCCCCGCCCCCCCCCCAACCCACCCCCCAAAAACCCCACCCCACCGTGCCCATTCGGACGCCATGCCTTGTTTTATCCGGTCTCTTGAAATAGAATGGCCGGCTTTCCCGCTTTTCAAGAGAACACCATGGTTGTTATTCGTCTCGCCCGTAGCGGCGCCAAGAAGCGTCCGTTTTTCAATGTGGTGGTGGCCGATTCTCGCAATCGCCGCGACGGCCGCTTTATCGAGCGCATCGGTTACTACAATCCTGTCGCCGCCGCGAACGAAAATGGTCTGATAGTCAATACCGAGCGCCTCGCGTTCTGGCAAAGCCATGGCGCGCAACTGTCACCGACCGCCGCACGCTTGGTCAAGCAAGCTGCGGTAGCGAAGGCTGCGTAGGCAGCATGATCGTGTTGGGGCGGATTGTCGCCCCATTCGGCGTGCATGGCTGGTTGCGGGTCCATCCCTTTGGCGATGACCCCGAGGCTTGGTTGAAAATGCCGCGGTGGTGGCTTGCCGCGGATGTCGATGCTCCGGCGGAAAGCTGGCAGGCGCATGGTCTCGAAACGCTCAAGCTGCACGGCGACGCTGTCGTGGCAAAGCTTGCCGGCATTGATGATCGGGATGCATCCGAAGCGCTGGGCAACTGCTATATCGGCGCCCCGCGCGAGGGCCTGCCGAGACCCGCGCCGGACGAGTACTACTGGGCTGATCTGATCGGTCTGGCGGTGGTGAATATTCAGGGCCAGTCCCTTGGCCGCGTCAAGTCCTTGATCGAGACGGGCGCGAATGAAGTGCTGGTGGCGGTCGACGGTGAGCATGAAAGACTGCTGCCGTTCGTTGAACATGTGATCAAGGCCGTGGATATTGGGGGCGGAACGATCCGCGTCGATTGGGATGGTGACTGGTGAGCTTGCGTTTTGACGTCATTACGCTGTTCCCCGAGATGTTCGTGGCATTGACGGAATCAGGAATTACGCGACGCGCACTGGAGCGCGGGTTGTGGCAACTGATGTGCTGGAACCCGCGGCAGTGGACACAGGATGTGCATCGAACGGTGGATGACCGTCCCTACGGCGGCGGTCCTGGGATGGTGATGGTGGCCGCGCCGCTCGAGCAGGCGATAAGTGCGGCAAAGGCGGCGGCAGGAGTAGGCGCTGGCGGTACGGCGAAGGTGATTTGCCTTTCGCCGCAAGGCGCGCGGATTGACCAGCGCCGCGTTGCGGATCTGGCAGCTAGCGAGGGGGCGATTTTGCTCTGCGGACGCTACGAAGGAATCGATGAGCGCGTGATCGAGCGTTGCGTGGATGAGGAACTGTCGCTGGGCGATTTTGTTGTTTCTGGCGGCGAGCTGGCGGCGATGGCCTTGATGGATGCCTGCATCAGGCAACTGCCCGGTGCGCTGAACGATGAGGCCTCGGCGGTAGAGGATTCCTTTGCCGCGGGTCTTCTGGACTGTCCGCACTACACGCGGCCGGAAGTGTATGAAGGATGTGCGGTGCCGGATGTCTTGTTGTCCGGCAACCACGAAAGAATTCGGCTCTGGCGCTTGAAACAGGCGCTGGGACGGACTTGGCAAAGGCGCCCGGATCTCCTTGAGGCCAGGGCGCTGAGCCGGGAAGAAGCCGATCTGCTGGCCGAATTCCAGCAGCAAGGCAATTAGAAACGGTGCACATCAGGACGGCGATTCAGTCCTGCTCTGGGCGCAAGGTTGGCGGTTGTTATCCGCAGCCATAACTTGATGGAGTAATGCATGAACCTGATCCAGCAGCTTGAAAACGAGGAAATCCAGCGTCTGGGCAAGACCGTGCCCGAGTTCGCGTCGGGTGACACCGTGGTTGTCAATGTGAATGTGGTCGAAGGCGATCGCAAGCGAATCCAGGCCTTCGAAGGCGTGGTCATCTCCAAGCGCAATCGCGGCCTCAATTCAAACTTCATTGTGCGCAAGATTTCGTCCGGTGAGGGCGTCGAGCGCACCTTCCAGACCTACTCGCCACTGATTGCGAGCGTTGAGCTGAAGCGGCGCGGTGATGTGCGCCGCGCCAAGTTGTATTACCTGCGGGATCGCTCCGGCAAGTCGGCGCGCATCAAGGAGAAACTCACGCGAAAAGCGTAAGTTTTCACTGCAGGCGTTCTGCCGGAGCTGAAACCTGACCCGCAAGGCGTGACTCGACGCCCGCCCGATGTACCGAAAAGGGCCGCCCGAAAAGCCGGGCAGCCCTTTTCCATTTGGAAACGCGTGAAAATCAACAACGCTTTTTGTTGTTCTCGATCAGTGCGTAGGCCGAGTGGTTGTGGATCGATTCGAAGTTTTCGCTCTCGACCACATAGGCGTCAATGCGTGGATCTGCATTTAACACGCCGGCAACATCACGTACCAAGTCTTCGACGAACTTGGGATTGTCGTAGGCGCGCTCGGTCACGTATTTTTCGTCCGGGCGCTTCAACAGCCCGTAGAGTTCGCACGAAGCCTGGTTCTCGGCCATGCGGACAATGTCCTCTATCCACACCAACTGGTTGGTGGTAGCGGTGATCGTGACGTGCGAGCGCTGGTTGTGCGCGCCACGCTCGGAGATCTTCTTCGAGCACGGGCACAGGCTGGTGACCGGGACGACAACCTTCAGTGTCTGCTGGTAGCGTCCTCCCTCGACAATCTCGCCAATGAAGGTTACCTCGTAATCCATCAGGCTCTTGACGCCGGACACGGGTGCGGTCTTGTTGATGAAATACGGAAAGCTCATTTCCAGGTGGCCGGTTTCGGCCTCGAGACGAGCCACCATTTCACGCAGCATCGTCTCGAAACTCTCGACTGAGATTTCTTCCTCGTGTACGTTGAGAATTTCGACAAAACGCGACATGTGGGTGCCTTTGAAATTGTGTGGTAACCCGCCATACATGTTGAAGGTGGCGATGGTATGGCGGACGCCCCCGCTCTTGTCCAGTACCCTGAATGGATGCCGGATGTCCTTGATGCCAACTTTGTTGATCGGCAACTGGCGTGAATCCTCGCTGTTCTGAACGTCCGCAATCGCGGGTATTTCGGGGGGAGCCATGGGATTCCTGCAATTCATGTCATTTCTCGGTGGCTGGAAAAAGTTTTGCACCGCACTATACCATTATCCGACTGTTTTACTCAGCTATTGTTTCCGGCGGCAAGTTTCTCGGTCACGCTGCGTACGATGCCGGCGTCGTCAAGGCCGACTTCCGCCAGCAGCAAGGCCGAATCGCCATGATCAATGAAGCGGTCCGGCAGGCCAAGGCGCAACAGCGCGGTGCGCAGGCCGGAGGATTCCAGTTCCCGCGCGACCTCGGAACCCGCGCCGCCTATCAGGGCATTTTCCTCGATGGTCACCAGCAGGTCATGGCTTGCCGCGAGTTGGCGGACCAGTTCGGCGTCCAAGGGCTTGACGAAGCGCATGTTGGCGACCGTGGCGTTAAGCGCTTCCGCTGCCTTGAGCGCGGGCGTCAGCATGGCGCCGAACGCTAGGAGGGCCACTTGCTTGCCTTGCCGCCGCAGTTCGCCCCTGCCCGTTGGCAAGACCTCCAGCCCCGGCTCCATCGCGGCTCCAGGACCGCTGCCGCGCGGGTAGCGCACGGCGCTGGGGCCGTTGATGGTCAGGCCGGTGGAGAGCATTTTGCGGCATTCGTTCTCATCGCTCGGCGTCATCACCACCATGTTGGGAATGCAGGTCAGGTAGGACAGGTCAAACGCGCCGTTGTGGGTTGCGCCGTCGGCGCCGACCAGTCCGCCTCGGTCTATCGCGAACACTACCGGCAGATTCTGCAAGGCGATGTCATGAATCAACTGGTCATAGCCCCGCTGCAGAAATGTCGAGTAGATGGCGACCACCGGCTTCATGCCTTCGCATGCCAGGCCGCCGGCAAAGGTGACCGCGTGCTGCTCGGCGATGCCGACATCAAAAAATCGTTCTGGAAATTCTTGCGCAAAGCGCACCATGCCAGAGCCTTCGCGCATCGCCGGGGTGATGCCGATCAGACGGGAATCGGCCCGAGCCTGATCGCACAGCCAGTCGCCGAACACCTGGGTGTAGGTCAGCCGGCCGGATCCCGTGCCCAGCTCGATGCCGTTGGCGGCGTCAAACTTGCCGACGCCGTGGTAGAGGATCGGATCCGCCTCGGCAAGCTTGTAGCCCTGGCCCTTTCTCGTGATCACATGGAGGAATTGCGGGCCTTTCAGCTTGCGCAGATTCTGCAGCGTGGGAATCAACGCATCAAGGTCATGGCCATCGATGGGGCCGAGATAATTGAAGCCAAACTCCTCGAACAGGGTGCCCGGCGAGATCATGCCCTTTACATGTTCTTCGACCCGGTTGGCGAACTCCAGGACATTGGGTAGCGAGGCCAGCACCTTTTCGCCGGCGCGGCGCGCGGCGTTGAAGGTGCCACCCGACAGCAGACGCGCCAGATACTTGTTCAGCGCGCCCACCGGCGGCGAGATCGACATGTCATTGTCGTTGAGGATGACCAGCAGGTTGGCGTCGATCACGCCGGCGTTGTTGAGCGCCTCGAACGCCTGGCCGGCCGACATCGCTCCGTCGCCGATGATCGCCGCGACCCGTCGTTCCTCGCCTTTGTTGCGGGCCGCGACGGCCATGCCCAGCGCCGCAGATATCGAGGTGGATGAGTGGCCGACGCCGAAGGTGTCGTACACGCTCTCTATGCGGCGCGGAAAACCGGAAACGCCGTCCTTCATGCGCAGGCGTTCCATCCCAGTGCGTCGGCCGGTTAGTGCCTTGTGCGGATAGGTTTGATGGCCCACGTCCCAAACCAGGCGATCCTCGGGCGTGTCGAACACATAATGCAGCGCGACGGTCAGCTCGACCGTGCCGAGGTTGGAGGACAGATGCCCGCCGGTTTTTGATACCGATTCGAGCAGGAAGGCTCGCAGTTCGTCCGCCACCTGGGGCAACTGGTCGCGTTGCAGGGCACGCAGCTCTGCCGGAGAATTGATGCCGTCGAGCAGGGAAGGGCTCATCAGAAGGTACGCTCGACAATGAAGTCGGTTAGTTCGTGCAGGCGAACCGCGAGTTCGCCGAAGGGAGCCAGTGCGTCGTGCGCATCCTGTCTCAGTTTGTCTGCCATGAGTTTGGCCTGGTTCACGCCGAGGATGTTGACATAAGTTGGCTTGTTCTGCGCGGCGTCCTTGCCGGCTGTCTTCCCTAGTGTCGCGGTGCTGGCTTCGGCGTCGAGGATATCGTCAACCACCTGAAACAGCAGGCCAATGCGATTGGCGAAGCGCCCGAGACTTTCCAGGGCTTCGGGCATGGCTTCGCCGCAATGGGCACCGAGCAGCACGGCGGCACGGATCAGCGCACCAGTCTTGTGAATATGCATGAACTCCAGTTCAGCGAGCGTCAGTTGCTGGTTAACGGCAGCGAGGTCGATGGCTTGACCGCCCGCCATGCCGCGCGATCCGGAGGCGCTTGCCAGCAGATGCAGCATCTCGAGTTGCCTGGCTGGCGCGATGCCCGGAAGGCGATTCGAAAGCATCAGGAAAGCCAGTGTTTGCAGCGCATCACCGACCAGCAGGGCAGTCGCCTCGTCGAACTCGACGTGACAGGTTGGCTTGCCGCGGCGCAGGACGTCGTCATCCATGCAGGGCAGGTCGTCATGCGCCAACGAATAGGCGTGGATCAACTCGACGGCGGCGGCGGGGGCGTCCAGCAAGTTGCTGCCTACGCCAAAGATCGAACCGGCCGCATGGCACAGCAGGGGGCGGACACGCTTGCCGCCGCCCAGTACGGCGTAGCGCATCGCCTCATGCAGGCGCGCGGGCGCGAGTCCTGGCGAGGGCAGGACAGCTTCCAGGGTTGCTTCCGTGCGCCGCTGGATGGCCGACATCCATGTTGAAAAATTCATTAATGTCTCAGCCTTCCTGCTCGCCGCCGGCCGCCGGATGCCCGAGTCTCACCAAAGGACTTCCTTCGGGGCTTGTGACCTCGGCCGGGGGCTCGAAGTCGCACAATCCATTGGCCTCAAGGATGCGTATTTTCCCTTCGGCCGCGCTCAAGGTCTCCTGGCACTGGCGCAACAGCGCGATGCCGCGCCCATAGGCATCCAGCGCATCCTGCAGCGGCATCTTCCCGGCCTCCATCGCGACGACGATGCCCTCGAGTTCAGTCAAAGCGCTTTCAAATGACGGTGGTGTTGCGTTCGCCGAGTTGATGTCCGGAGCAGTGTTCGGGATAGTGACCATGAGTGACGCCTTGACCGCGAGCAGTTACGCTCTGCAAGGCAAAACCATAAAAATAGCCTAAGGTGCGCCCTCTGGTCAAATTGGCTACAATTCGACACTTGGTTTTTTCTGGCGAATTGGTTGTCCTGACGGGTCTTTCCGTCCATTTCCGGTTTCCGGGTAAACCCTCTTGGAGGTTGGGAATCATGTCCGATGTCGGCTTCCGCGCGCTGCTTTCACCGGGAGTATCGCAGTTTCCGGTTGAGTGGTACTTCGATGAAAGGCTCTTTGAACTGGAGAAAAAGCTGATCTTCGATGCCGGCCCTGGCTATGCCGGCCACGAGTTGATGATTCCCGAGCTGTATGACTATCGTTCGCAGGAATGGGGCGGCCACGCACGACTGTTGACGCACCAGCCTGACGGTTTCCACGAGATGTCGAACGTCTGTCGGCATCGTCAGTCGATCATGCTGCAGGGCGCCGGCAATGCCAGAAACATTGTCTGTCCGATTCATCGCTGGACCTACGATGCCGGCGGCGAACTCATCGGCGCGCCGCATTTTCCGGCGAATCCCTGCCTCAATCTGGCCAGGCAGAAACTTGAGAACTGGCAGGGACTGCTGTTCAAGGGTCCGCGTTCGGCCAACGCCGATCTCGCCGGCATGAAGGTCGCGAGCGAACTGGACTTCACCGGATTCAGGCTTGATCGTGTCGAGCTGCACGAGTGCAACTACAACTGGAAGACCTTCATCGAGGTTTATCTCGAGGACTACCACGTCGCGCCCTATCATCCGGGGCTGGGTGGCTTCGTCACCTGCGATGACCTGACCTGGCAGTTCGGCGATTGGTATTCGGTGCAGCGCGTCGGTGTCACTTCCCTCGCAAAGCCCGGCTCGGCCGCCTACCGGCGCTGGCACAAGGCGGTGCTTGAGTACTACAACGGCGAGTTGCCGAAGCACGGTGCGATCTGGCTGACCTATTTTCCTAACATCATGGTCGAATCGTATCCCCATGTGCTGGTGGTATCAACACTGGTGCCGCAGGATGTGGACCGGACCCTGAACGTGGTCGAGTTCTATTATCCCGAGGACATCGCCCTGTTCGAGCCCGAGTTCATCAAGGCCGAGCAGGCCGCCTACATGGAGACGGCGATCGAGGATGACGACATCGGCGAGCGCATGGATCGAGGCCGTCGCGCGCTGATGAAGCAGGGACGCAGCGAAGTTGGCCCCTATCAGTCGCCCATGGAAGACGGCATGCAGCATTTCCATGAGTTCTATCGGCGCGTGATGGCCGGACAGACCTAATCCGGCAGCGCCGACACGCTCGTCGGCTGTCCGCCGGCGCGGTCTGCGCTTGCAGCCGAAGCGGCCCCTGATGCAGTCACTCTGGATGATCGCGGCAAGCCTGCTGTTTGCCTGCATGGGCGTCTGCGTCAAGCTTGGCTCGGCACAGTTCGCCGCAGCGGAACTGGTGTTCTGGCGGGGCTGTGTCGCCACCCTGATCCTTGGCTCTTACATCCTGGTGCGCCGCCTTCCAGTTGGTACGCCGCATGCGCGAACCCACATTGTGCGCGGCGTGGCGGGCTTTGCCTCGCTGGTGATGTATTTCTATGCCATAAGCCTGATTCCGCTGGCGGCGGCGGTGACGCTCAATTACACCTCGCCGCTGTTTCTGGCGTTGTTACTCGTGCTGTGGCTGAAGGAACCCGTGAGGCGGGGTTTCTACTGGGCGCTGACAGCGGGGTTCATCGGCGTGATGCTTCTGTTGCAGCCCACGCTGAGTCGCGACCAATGGCTGGGCGCGATGTTTGGCCTGGGCTCGGGGATGATTTCCAGCATTGCCTATCTCAATGTGCGCCGACTGGGCCAACTGGGAGAGCCCGAGTGGCGCACGGTGTTCTATTTTTCGCTGCTGTCGGCGCTGGGTGGCTTGCCTTGGATGCTGGTGGCCAGCCCCCTCCATGCGATCGATCTGGGTGGTTGGCTGCTGTTGCTGGGAGTCGGTGGCTTCGGCGCGCTGGCGCAGCTTTGCATGACTGCGGCCTACAAGCGCGGCAAGACGCTGGTCTCCGCCAGTCTTGCCTACAGTACAGTGGTTTTCTCCAGCGCTTTTGGCATGTTGCTTTGGGGCGAAACCCTGCCCTGGGCAGGCTGGGTTGGCGTGATTTTGATTGTCGGCAGCGGCCTGCTGGCTACCGTATTGTCGCCCGGAAGGAGTTCTGATGCGCGTTCGAAATTGGCTGGCTTTCTTGGTTTCACGCTTGCGCAGACGATGGTTTTGGCGCAAACGGCGGACTTGCCCTCCGCACTGTCGCTGGAAGAGGCTCGCGCCATGCGGGCCAGAGGCAAGGCATTGAAAGCCGAGGCGGAGCAGACCTACGAGAATGAAAGGGCGGTTTGTCGGAGCCAGGCGATCGCGATCAATTGCCTGGGTTCGGCCAAGGAGCGGCGTTCCACGGCCATGAGGGCAGCCGACGCGCTCGAGCGGCAGGGTCGCGAGGCCGAACGCGAGGTGCGCAGGCAGCAGGTGGAAGTCAGGGCCGCGAAGCGTGAAGCCGAGGCGCCGGGTCGCGAAGCCAGGGAGCAGGCGGAAGCCAAGGACTATCGCGAAAAGCAGGCGCAACGCGCCGCCGAGCGCGAGCGCAGCCTGTCCGAGGAGTCAGCCAAGGCCGAGAGACGGCGCAGCAAGTTCGCCGCCGAGCAGGCTGCGCAGCAAAGCAGGCTCGAGCAGCGACGCAAAGAGGACGCCAGGCGGGCGGAAAATGCGCCAGAGAACGCGCGCAAGCGAGCGGAACGCGAAAGGCAGCATGCCGAGCGGGTGAAGAAGATCGACGAGCGGACGCGGAAGTATGTCGATTTGCTGAAAAGACGAGAGGCCGAGGAGGCGGCACGGAAAGCGGCCGGGTCCGCGGAAACCCCTTCCAGATGAGAGCAGACCATGGCGGTGAAGCCCGCGCCGCGGCTCACTTGCGGTTGATCTGCGCGCAGACCGCTGTTGCAAGGCGCGTCAGCTTGCTCGTCAGTGCCCACCGCTCCTGCCGTGGTCGCGAGTGATGATGCTGTAGTCGCCGCTGTCAATACCTTCGAGTTCGGGTAGCATCCCGACAGACACATGCGGCGCGTCGATTGACACTTTCGAAAGGATTTGCATGGCTCATTATCTGGTGACCGGCGGACTCGGCTACATCGGCAGCCACACCTGCGTGGAATTGCTTGGTGCGGGCCATCGCGTCACCGTGGTCGACAATCTCTTCAACAGCAAGCCGGCGGTACTCGAGCGCATCGAGCGGATCGTCGGGAAACGGCCTGGCTTCGTCCAGGCCGACATCAGGAACCGCGCCGCGTTGACCGAGGCGCTGGCCGGATGTGACGCGGTGATCCACTTTGCCGGGCTCAAGGCGGTTGGCGAGTCGGTGACCAAACCTGTCGACTACTACAGCAACAACGTGGCAGGCAGCATCGCGTTGTTCGAGGCGATGGCGCAAACGGGAGTCAGGACGCTGGTGTTCTCCTCTTCGGCTACCGTCTACGGGGATCCCCATGCCGTGCCGATCCGCGAGCACTTCCCGCTTTCTGCCACCAATCCCTATGGCCGCTCCAAACTGATGATTGAGGACATGCTGCGCGATGTGGCCAAGGCGGATCCCGGCTGGAGGATTGCACTGCTACGCTACTTCAATCCGGTCGGCGCCCATGTTTCGGGTCTCATCGGCGAGGACCCCAACGGCATACCCAACAACCTGATGCCCTTTATTGCGCAGGTAGCGGTGGGAAAACTCGAGCGGCTTTCGGTGTTTGGCAGCGACTACCCGACGCCGGACGGCACCGGCGTGCGCGACTACATCCATGTCGTCGATCTGGCTCGCGGTCACCTGGCGGCACTGGGCGGCCTGGAGCGGGACGGTGGACTGCTGACGGTGAACCTCGGCACGGGCCGCGGCTACTCGGTTCTTGAGATGGTGGCCGCCTTCGAGCACGCCAGCGGCCGGCCCGTGCCCTACCGGATCGCGCCGCGTCGCGCCGGCGATATCGCCGTTTGCTACGCCGATCCCGTGCTGGCCGAGCAGATTCTCGGCTGGCGCGCCGAGAAGGATCTCGCAACCATGTGTGCTGACGCCTGGCACTGGCAGCAGCAGAACCCGCAGGGCTATCCCGACAGTTGAGGCACCGCACCTCCAGGTGATGCGCTGGCCGTCACTCGATCTTCTTCAGATATTCCTTGGTGAACATCCTGTCCGGGAGATCGCGCAGCTTCATGGCATCGTACTCAAGGATCGACTGTGCGCCGGCGCGCAAGGCATCGTCCATCACCAGCTTGGTCGGGCGGATCTTGCCGGCCATGGTCTTGAAATTCTCGTACTTGCAGGATTTCAACAGGCGGCCGGAAACCGAATAGAACTCGGCCTTGAGCGGGTAGGAGTTCTTCTGCTTGACCCAGTAGAGCACGCGCTGGTAGGTGACGCTACGGTCCACGGCGTTCAGTTCTAGAACGTGGTGGCTTTCGCCGTCGATGGTCTCGGTGCGCAGCAGTTTCGGCGTGTAGTCGCCGGAAAAGTTGGCCCGGGCCAAGTCGCCGTTCGCTACCTGTCCGGTCAGCCGTTGCGCCAGTGACAGGCGCACAGGCTGCGACACGCTGGGGAGGAACACCCAGAGATCGCGGCCGCTCATCAGTATGATCTGGCCGCGCTCCGCCGCGGGCTCGGTCACGCTGATCACGGTCTTGTCATTACCTTTTGACATTACCTGGTACTTGCGCGCCTCGGTCGTCTGATCGGGATTGCGCGATGTGATCGCGATATCCACCTGAAAGCTTTCACTGGGAAAGCGGATCTGGTCGGCGCGCTTCAGAATTTCCATGGCCTGTGCTTGTGTCGGGTCGGGCTGACCTTCCTGAGCCAGCGCGCGGACTGGCAGGGTCAGGGTGATCCCCGGCAAGGCAAGCAGCAGCGCCGCCGCCAGCCCGCCGGCTATCCCTTGCAACCGGGTGGACGTGCCGGCGAAAGGTTTCCGTGTCTTTTGATTCATCATGCTCAATCCTCGCTTGCAATATAGTAAAGTACAGTTCAGGGCTGGCCTGCGGGCCGGCAAATTTGGAGCTACCGATGAATGTCGTGCGGGTTGAGAGAGTATTCAAAGAGTACCTTCTCGGCAACCAGATCGTCCAAGCCCTCGCAAATATTACACTGCAGATCGAACAGGGGGTTTTTCTTGCTATTTCTGGTCCGTCCGGGAGCGGCAAGACCACCTTGCTTAACATGATCGGCTGCATTGACATGCCGACGCAAGGGGAGATCTTCATCAACGACCAGGAGGTCACCGGGCTTTCGAGCGATGAGCTGGCGGACCTGAGGTCGCGAACAACCGGTTTCATCTTTCAGACTTTCAACCTGCTTCCGGTTCTTTCCGCGGCGGAAAATGTCGAATACCCGTTGCTGTACCGTAGCGATGTTTCCAAGGAAGAGCGAAAGCAGCGGGTCAATTATTTCCTCGACATGGTCGGCCTTTCAAAGTACAAGGGGCATCGGCCGAACCAGATGAGCGGCGGTCAGCGCCAGCGCGTGGCGATTGCCCGTGCGCTGGCGATTCAGCCGGCCATCATTCTCGCGGACGAGCCGACAGCCAACCTGGACAAGAGTACCGGCACGGAAATTCTTCACTTGATGCAGGAAATCAATCAGAAGCTGAAGACCACGTTTATTTTTTCGACGCATGATCAGCGCGTCGTGGATATGGCGAATCGGCTGGTGCGCGTCGAAGACGGTTCCATTCAGGAACTGGGCGTGCGCCGCGGCGGCGAGTGGGCAATAGCGAGGGTGCAGGATTACAAGGAACCGCCTGGCCCAGGTGAATTGGCGGCCAGCACTGGCGATGCTCGCGCCAGTCTCGGGGAAGTCGCCGGAGGTACGCACTAATGAGGCTCTTCCGATCCGCATGGCTGTCGGCGCTGGCTGCGTCGTGTGGGGTAATACTGGCCAGCGGTGTTGCCGGTGCGGCGGAAACAGCCGCGGCTGCCGAGGATGATGAGGTCGAAGCCCTGATGCGGGAGGCCGCCGCCGACGATGCGCGCAACGCTGCCGCGCAACAGCCACCAGCGGCGCCTGGAGCCACCCCACCGGCCACAGCCGGAGCCCCTTTCGGCTTGCGGGGATTCGCCCAACTGGAGTTGGCCCGCGCGTATCAAAGCCCCACGCACTGGTCGAAGACGCTCGGGCGTATCGAGTTCGGCAGCCAGGAAAGACGGACGACGGCCTCAAGTGGAAACTTAGCGCGCGCGTCGATTATGATCCTGTATTTTCGGTGACCGACTATTACAGCGTCGATGTTCGCAACGATCAGCAGTTCAACTTTCTGCTGCGCGAAAACTATATTGACAAGGGCTTCGGCGACTGGGAAATCCGGATCGGCCGGCAGCACGTGATCTGGGGCGAGATGGTTGGCCTGGTCTTTGCCGACGTGGTTTCAGCGCGCGACATGAGGGAATTCATTCTCCCCGAGTTCAACATTCTGCGCATTCCCCAGTGGGCGGCAAGGGCCGAATACTTCAGCGACAATTTTCACGGCGAATTGCTCTGGATTCCGGCTCCCACCGTTGACGAAACCGGCAAGCCGGGGTCGCTGTTGGACGGCAAGTCGGGGACGGAGTTTTTCCCCTACGCGCCGCTCCTCTTGGACTATCTGAACGAGGTCAAACCGGCTGCCAAGCTGAGCAACAGCAACTATGGTTTACGCGGCTCCTGGCTGACCAAGGGCTTGGATTTGTCGGCTTTCTACTATCGCAGCATGAACGTGGCGCCTACCTTCTATCAGGTATCGACACCGATGGGGCTGACCCCGGTCTCCTACGAGGCCCGGCATGATCGCATTTGGCAGATCGGTGGAACCCTGGCAAAGGATTTCGGCAGCGTGGTGCTGAAGGGTGAGACCATTTACACCCGCGGTCGTCGTCTTCCCTTGACCGTACTGCGCCCCACCCAGCCTGACGGTGTGGTGGAGCAAAACACCCTTGATTGGGTGGCGAGTCTGGACTTCTCTCTGCCATCCGAGACCCGAATCAACGTTCAGCTTTTTCAGAGCATCATCAGCAACCGCGATCACGACGTGATTCCGGACAGGGTGGAGAGTGGCTACAGTTTCCTTGTCAATGGCAAGCTCACACCCAATCTCGAGGCCGAAATCCTGTGGTTGTCCAGTCTCAACCGCACCGACTGGATGGTGCGCCCCAAGCTGAACTGGACCTTCGAGAAGAACTGGCGCCTAGCCTTCGGCGTCGACGTCTTTTACGGTCCGCCTACCGGGTATTTCGGTCAATACGAAGCCAAGGACAGGGTGTATACCGAGATCAGACGTTCGTTCTGACCCCGCTATCAGAAAGCAGCCTTCATGCTCGTCGATATCCTAACTCGGGGTGGCAAGAAGGATCTGGTTGTTCCCTATTTCACCTTCAGGCGGCTGCATTCGCATCAGGAAGACGCCCAACTCTTCGCCGCGATAGCCAGTCTTCGGTACGAGGTGTATTGCGCCGAATGCAATTACCTCGATCAGTCGGAATACGAGAGCGGACTGGAAGCCGACCACTTCGACGAACGCTCCGTCCACATGGCGGCGCAAAGTCTCGATGGCCTGGTCGTGGGTACGGTGCGCCTTGTTCTCGCCAACCCGGAACAGGATTTCCCCTTCGAGGAGCACTGCTCGCTTTACCCGGACTTCAAGCTCCCGCCTCGGGAACAATCGGGTGAGATATCACGCCTCATCGTGAAAAAAAGCTTTCGCCGTCGTACCGGCGACTCGCTACAGGGCGTCTCGAAGGAGTTCCAGGAAAAGGGCAGCGCCGTCGCCATCGTTCCGCAGACCAAGACCATTTCGGGCAAGAACCGACGCACCAGCAGCCCGCTGATCATGCTGGGCATGTACCGCGAAATGTATCGCTTTAGCCGCAAGAACGGCGTTCGCTACTGGTATGCGGCGATGGAGAAGGGTCTGGCGAATCTTCTCGATCGCATGGGTTTCCATTTCGTCCCGGTCGGTCCGGAAACTGGACTATTACGGTCCGGTGACGACCTACGTGGCGGACCTGCGCGAGCTTGAGGTCAAATTAGGCGCCGCCAACAAGTTCATGCTGGCCTGGTTTCAGGACGAGCATATTTCCGACTGGCTGCTTGTCTCGACGCTGTTCAAATTCACCTTCAGCCAGATTGTCGCAGCCCTGAAGCCGCGCGCGAAGACCTCGTCCAAGGGTAGTCCTCCGGCGCACTGAACGCCGCTTCATGGTGCCTGGCCGCTCTTGACTTGCAGGCCCTTGCTTCTCGCCGGGAATTGCCCTGTGTGCATCGCTTGAACGTTCAGGCTTGACGCCGGTTTTCGGCGGTGGCTCAGGCGGCCGCGATGCGTCCGACGCGCTCCCTCTCTTCTTCGAGCAAGGCCGGCGCCTCCGGGGCGATCTTGCGGTCGGCGAAGGCGGCCTTGCGGATCAAGCTCCAGTATTCGAGCATTTCCAGCGGGCCGCGCTGGTCCAGTTCGGGAAGCAGCGACCCTGGGTCGAAGCCGGGATTGCGTTTGAGGAAGCCGACGAGAAGCGTGAAGGTTTGCGAGGTCGCCCTGGCGATCGAGGGTATCTTGTTCAGGCCCGATACGGCGCGGAACTAGTTGTTGCGGCCCGACCAGAGGAAGCTGCCGATGATCGCCAGCGCGATCAGGTTGCAGGGGAAGGGCAGCGACCAGATGATCCAGAAGATCGGCTCGATGATGATCTCGCCGCCATCGCCGCCACTGCTACCGTCAAACCCGCCGCCGGCATCCAGGCAGAATATCCGCTTGCGTATTGCCGGACAGCGCTTGCTGGAACAGCATGGAATCGAGCATGCTCCGCTGAACTCGGCAGGACTTTATCATGCCGCGCAACGGACGAACCCGTCACTGTCACCCGCGTTGACGGAAGGAACGTGGTTATCGTTTCCGAATCGGAGTGGGTGTCGATATCCGAAACCCTGCACCTGATGAGCAGTAGCGTAAACGAGCAGCGGCCGAACCACGCGACTGCCGAAATCGTCGCCGAGATAGCCCGCCGCGCCGCCTGATGGACCTCTTCCTCGCCGCCAAGGCGCAGGAAGATCGTGCCCCCACTTTTTTCTCGTAAACATGGCCAGAGGTCTACCGCCCGAGCATGGCCGGCAGCACCGAGAGATCGGCGATTTCGCCATCGGGCGTGGCCGGTATCCGCTCGGGGACCTGGGCGAAGCGGTTGCACCAGATCACGCGAAAACCGAAGGCCTTGGCCGAATAGGCGTCCCAGCCGTTCGATGACAGGAAGCAGATACGCGACGGCTCAAGCTTGAGGCGCTTTGCCGCCAGCCCATAGACCGAAGGATGGGGCTTGTAGGTGCCGACTTCTTCGACCGAAAGCACGGCATCGAACACATCGTCCAATCCCGAGTTCCTGACCACCGCCGCAAGCATGTCCGGCGTGCCGTTGGACAGGATCGCGAGCTTCATTCCGCGGTGCTTCAACTCACGCAGCATGGCCGGCACTTCGCCATAGGTGCCGAGCTGAAGGTAGAGTTTCATCAGGCGCGCGCGCAGGCCCGGAAGCTCGATCCGCAGACTCGCCAGGGCGAAGTCCAGCGCGTCGCCGGTGACCTGCCAGAAGTCGGCGTGATGCTGCGCCAGTCCACGCAGCCAGGTGTACTGGAGCTGCTTCAGGCGCCAAAGATCGGAGAGGCTTTGCCAGTCCTCGCCCAATTCATCCCGCGCCGCGCTGGCGGCGGTGTTGAAGTCGAACAGCGTACCGTAGGCGTCGAAAACGCAGGCATCGATATCTGGCAGGTGTTGTTCCGGCATGGTCATGTTGGCGATCCCGAGAGTTTGACGGCGACCCCTATCGTACAACTACGCCCGGCATGATTCGATCCGCGGCTTTCGTTCCCCGGATAAAATCCATCTTCCGAACCACCCTGGTCCGCACGCGGCGCGTTCCCGTCAGCGCCGTTCCTGCGCACTCCGCTTCGCGTGGCTCCCCGCGCATTGCATTTCTCAACCAGCCCGTTTCTCTCTGTCATGCCACCCTCTACCAGTCAGTCCCGCAAGTCAGCCAAGCGGCCCAAGGCCGCGAAGACCGCAAGGGAGCCCAAGCTCTCCCGCACCCACGCCCCCCAGCATCTTTCGCCCGCCGACTGGCAGCGTGCGCTGCGCCGGCAGTTTGGCCGCGAACAGAGCTTCGGGCTGGAGAACCTGGGGTCGGAGCCGTTCTTCTCCGAATTTCGCGTCAGCAACCCGGCGTCGAAGACCCGCTATCGCGTGGTCATACGCGGGATGCGCCCCGGCGACAACTATTGCGCCTGCCCGGACTACGCCAGCAACGAGTTGGGCACCTGCAAGCACATCGAGTTCACGCTGGCGGCCCTGAACGGAAGCGCGGCGCGAGGAAGGCGCTGGAGGCCGGCTACCAGCCGGCATTTTCCGAGTTGTATTTGCGCAACGGCAGCGACGGTGAAAGGCGGGCGGTGCATTTCCGTGGCGGCAGCGATTGTCCTCAGGCGGTGTTGAAGGCGGCGGCGCTGCTGTTCGACGAAGCCCGCGACTGGGCGCTGCGTGACGAGCGCTTCGACGAGCTCGAACGTTTTGTCGCAGCGGTGGCGAGAAGCGGCCACGAACTGCGCGCCTACGATGACGCTCTGGATTTCGTCGCCGGCCGGCGCGACGCGCAGCAGCGCGCTACGGCCATCGATGCCGCGTTCCCGCGCGGCGCGGCCGATCCGCGGTTGGCGAAGCTGCTGCGCGTGCCGCTGTATCCGTATCAGGCAGAGGGCGCGCTGTTCGCGGTGCGCACCGGACGCTGTTTGATCGGCGATGAAATGGGCCTGGGCAAGACCATTCAGGCCATCGCCGCGACCGAGATACTGGCCAGGCTGTGCGGCGTAACGCGCGTGATGGTGATCTGCCCGACCTCCCTCAAGTATCAATGGCAGCAGGAGATCAGGCGTTTTTCCGGACGCGAGTCCCGCGTCATCGCGGGCGGCCGCGCGCAGCGGCAGAAAGATTATGCGGAAGACGATTTCTGCAAGATCACGAACTATGAAAAGCTCAAGCCCGACCTTGACCTGATCGCCGCCTGGACCCCGGAGCTGGTGATTGTCGACGAGGCGCAGCGGGTCAAGAACTGGAACACCATCGCCGCCCGCGCGCTGAAGCGCATCGACAGCCCCTATGCCGTCGTGCTTACCGGAACTCCGCTCGAGAACAAGCTGGAAGAGCTGATTTCCATTGTCCAGTTCGTCGATCAGCATCGCCTGGGGCCGACCTGGAAGCTGCTGCACGAACATCAGACCAAGGACGAGTTTGGGCGCGTCACTGGCTATACCGGACTTGAGAAGATCGGCGAAACGCTGGCGACACTCATGGTCCGCCGTCGGAAGAGCGAGGTGCTGCGGCAATTGCCCGAGCGCACGGACCAGAATCTGCTCGTGCCGATGACCGAGGCGCAGATGCTGTTCCACGACGAAAACGCCGAGATTGTTGCCCAGATCGTGCAGCGTTGGCGGCGGATGAAGTTCCTCTCCGACACCGATCAGCGCCGTCTAACCTGCGCACTGCAAAACATGCGCATGTCGTGCAACAGCACCTACCTGCTGGATCAGGAGACCGACCACGGCGTCAAGGCCGACGAGCTGGCGGCGCTGTTCGACGAATTGTTCGTCGAGCCCGAGGCCAAGGCCGTGGTGTTCTCGCAATGGACGCGCACCCATGAGATCGTGATTCGCCGGCTGGAAGCACGCGGCATCGGCTATGTCTGCTTCCATGGCGGCGTGCCTCCCGAGAAGCGCCCGGCACTGGTGGAGCGCTTCCGCGATGACCCGGATTGCCGCGTCTTCCTGTCCACCGATGCCGGCAGCACCGGGCTGAACCTGCAACATGCGTCGACGCTGGTGAACATGGATCTGCCGTGGAACCCGGCGATCCTCGAACAGCGCAGTGCGCGCATTCACCGCATGGGGCAGAAACGCCCGGTGCGGATCGTCAATTTCATATCCAAGGGCACCATCGAGGAAGGCATGTTATCGGTGCTGGCTTTCAAGCGTTCGCTGGCAGCGGGGATTCTGGACGGAGGCATCAGCGAAGTGGCGATGGGCGGCTCGCGTCTCAATCGCTTCATGAAGGATGTCGAGAACGTTACCGGCGCGATGGGCGAGGGTGAGGCGGTAACGCCAGCGGAGGAGATGGCCAACGTCGAAGCTGCCTCCGCTGCCGCGGAAGCAGCCGACGCCGCGCCGGAGGTGACCGCTGCCGCCGTCGAAGCAAGAGTCGGTGCCGGGGATACGGCGCGGGAGGGCGCAGCCACGGGAGACGCATCGTCGGGACTGGGCGACAGCGCGACGATCACGCTGGCGGACGCGCCCGAGGCAGAGGCGGAAGCTGTTGGCGAACCAGTCACACACGGCGCATCGGCCCCCGCCGATCCCTGGGGCCCGCTCTTGCAGTTTGGCGCCCAGTTCGCCGCCGCACTGGGCGCCGCCGCCTCGGCCGATCAGGAACAGACAAGCCATCCCTGGATCGAACGCGATGCGCAGACCGGCGCGCGCAAGCTCTCGGTGCCGTTGCCGTCGCCGGAAGCCGCGCGGCAGATTGCCGATGCCCTGTCCCTGATGGCGCAGGCCCTGCGCGGGCATCGGCGTTGAGCGATGGACCAGCCATAGCCATGTCCGCGTCTCCCGGTAAATGCCGAACTGGCCGGGCCGCTGCTGGCCCGGCGTAATGACGCCGAGTTGAAAGCAATTTGCAACAGGCACAGCGGGTCCGACTACGACGCCGACCAGGCCGCCGACAACGCCGAAGTGAAATCCATGCTGGAAGACATCCTGGGCATTGAACTCGGCGATGACGTGGACATCGGCTCGCCCGAAGATGTGCTGCGCAGCGCCGAGGCGCAAATGAAGGAACAACAAACGCGCGACGAGGCCGGATGCGAGGTATGGGCCGGCCGCCGGGCCAGGCGCAAGAAATCAGCAAAACAACTCGCGGGACATCGCAGAAATCCAGCACGCGATTCGCGATCTGAAGAAGGATCTGCATGCATTAGAGCACCTGCGATAGTTGAAGGCTTGGCTCAAGGACATGCGGCGCCAACCGCGAATCGACGATTTCGGCGACTGCCCCTTCTGAAGCGTGGCGAAGGCAAACACCGCGCCACGCAAGCATTGCGTCTGAAAACCGCATTTGACACAGAGGACACGGAGAACTGCACAGAGAAGACAGAGAGTCAGTCGAAAACCACAACTCAGTCGCGGGGTGATCGAATGTTTTCCTCTGTGCCTCTGTGTTGAAAGCGGTTTCGACTGAGGTTTCCAGCGGGATCGTTCAGCCGGTGCAACTTGGGGCCGGTGCGGCTTCCTGCCCGAGCGCGCCGCCGCAGCTCGATCCCTGACCGGCGGTGCAGCCATAGCAGTGATCGGCAACCCGGATCGGCAGGTCTTCCAATCGGCTGGCCGTCGCGCGGGTGATATGCAGCCGCGAGCCAGCCTTGCCGGACAGGGCCAGGCCGAGTTGCTGGTTGAAGTCGCAGTCGTACAGGTAGCCTTGCCAGTCAACGCTGATCAGGCTGCGGCACATGACCCGCTCGACATTTTCGTCGCGATGCGCCGCGCGCAGCGTGTTCATGTAGGCATTGAACTTGCCCTTGGAAATCAGCATGCTGCCGAAGCGCTGGATCGGCATGTTGGCCAGCGTGAAGAGCTGGTTGAAAACGATCCCGAAGCTCTCGCCGAGATGCTTCCTGTAATCGGCTTCCAGCGCGACCTGGGGCGGCGGCAGGCTGGCCCCTTGCGGGTTGTAGACCAGGTTGAGGATGAGGCCGCTGTCCGCCCGCCCATAGCCCAGCCCGTTGAGCTGCCCGAGCCCGCGCAGGCTGGTCTCGAAAGCGCCCTTGCCGCGTTGCCGGTCGACATTCTCCTCGAGGTAGCAGGGCAGCGAGGCGACGATCTCGACGCGGTGGCTGGCGAGGAACCCGGCCATGTCCTCGAAGCCCGGCTCTTCGAGGATGGTCAGGTTGCAGCGGTCGATGACGCGCAGGCCGCGTGCCCGCGCGGCAATCACCAGGCGCCGGAACTGCGGGTTGAGTTCGGGCGCTCCTCCGGTGAGATCGACGGTCTTGATGCCGGGGCTGGCCGCAAGAAAGTCGAGTACCGCATCGATGGTTTCAGGCGTCATCTCTTCCGTGCGAGTCGGCCCGGCATTGACGTGACAGTGCACGCAACTCTGGTTGCAGCGGTAGCCGAGGTTCAACTGCAAGGTCTCGGTGGCGCGCCGCGTGAGGGCGGGAAAGTCGGTTTGGGTCAGCAGGTGCAGCGTGGCATGCATGAAGAGTCTCCGATGGGTGTCCTGGTTTGGTCGGCCAGGCCCTCGATTGCTTACAGTGTGCAGCGGTTTGTCGCCAGTCGTCGGTGTCCGCAAGTGTTGCCGGCCGGATTCCTGCACTGAAGGCGCGGCATTTCCGCCAAGGGGTATAGTGCAGCGTGTCCTTACCGCGGAGAATTCATCATGGATCTCGCCCATTTGCCACTGGATTTTGCCGGCCTCCTGGCGCTGGCCGCGGGGCTTGGCTGGGCTTCCGGATTGCGCCTCTACGCTACGCTGTTCGTTGTCGGCGTCGCCGGCAATCTGGGCTGGATCGTGCTTCCCGATGGGCTGCGCTTGCTTGAACATCCTTTGGTGCTGGGCGCGGCCGGCCTGATGCTGGTCATCGAGTTCTTTGCCGACAAGATTCCGCTGCTCGATTCCGTCTGGGACACCGTGCACACCTTCATCCGCATTCCGGCCGGCGCCGCGCTTGCGGCCATGGTGTTCGGCGGGCAGGGTGTCGAATGGCAGACGGGGATGGCGCTTCTCGGCGGTACGCTGGCGGCCGGTACCCACTTCACCAAGGCCGGCACGCGCGCCATGATCAATGCGTCGCCGGAGCCATTCAGCAACATCGCGGCGTCCTTCGGCGAAGACGTGGTGGCCCTCACCGGGCTGTGGCTGATGTTCGCCCATCCGTGGCTGATGCTGGCACTGCTGCTGTTGCTGGTCGCCATGATCGCCTGGCTGCTGCCCAGGCTCTGGCGCGGAATTTCCGGGTTCATCCGCGGGCTGTCGTTGCCCCGCCCAACCCCCGGCACGAATTCCTGAGCAGGGCTTGGACGGCGGCGTTGCCGGCGTGCTCGGCGTTAACGTAGCAGCGAAATAAACGTTGCAGCGATGATGGCCGAAGTGATGACGCCGCTGATGTTGGCGCCCAGGGCCTGAGGCATGATGATGGCTCCCGGATTGGCATCCATGGCAATCTTTTGGACCACCTTGGCCGTGGTCGGCACGCAACTGACCCCGGCAATGCCGATCATCGGATTGTATTTGCCGCCGCTCCAGAAGTACAGGACGTAGCCGCCCAGGATGCCGCCGAGCGCCGAGATGGTCAAGGCCAGCATCCCGAGCAGCAGAAGCTTCAATACCGTCGGATCGAGTAGCGTGCCTGCCTCGCAGAGGATGCCGAGCGTCAAGCCGAGAAAGAAGGTTGCGCCATACAGGAAGACTTCGCTGAGCAGTTTGGTGAAGGACTCGATGCCGCTCTCGCGCACGGCGACGCCGAGGAACAGCGAGAAGAACAGCGGCGCCGCCACCGGAAACAGCAGGCACAGCAGTGTGCAGGCCACCACCGCGAAAATGAGCTTCTGCGATCGGGTGATCTTCGGTCCGCGGTCGTCGATCATGCTGATGCCCCGGATATGCTTGGGTATCAGCAATTTGATCAGGTAGGGATAGGCGCCATAGGTCAGGCCAAGATAGAGGTAGCCGACCACGGTGATCGACACGAACAGGTGCTTCGCCAGCACCAGCGACGTGAACAGCACCATCGGTCCGTCTGCGCCGCCGATGGTGGCAACTGCGGCAGCCTCTTTCTCGGTGAGGCCAAGACCGACGGCGATCGGGAAGACCGCGATGGTTCCCAGTTCCGCGAACAGCGCGATGAACATGTTCTGGAAGGGCCGCGCCATGACATAACCGACATCGAGCAGCACGCCGATGCCCATGAACACGATACAGGCGATCAGGCCGTTGCTGAAGGTCAGCGTGTAGATCGGCTGCAGCCAGTCGATCTGCATGATGTTCATCAGATCGTTGGTCTCGGTGATCAGGGGATCGACGAACAGCGTGCCCATCTTGTTCCCTTCCAGGAACATCACGCCGGCGTTCACCGAGGACATGCCCAGCCCCATCGGGATCATCAGCAAGGGCTCCAGGACGTTCTTCGAGCCGAGATAGATCAGCAGGAAGCCGAGCAGCATCAGGACGATGCGGCCGATCATGATCGCCGGCTCGGCCGCGGCCAAGGTGGCGATACCCTGGAACAGGTTCAGAAAATTAATGCTTTCCATATGCTTCAGTCCTTCCGCAGGGCACCACTATCCATGCGCCAGCGCATCGAATGGCAGATCACGGGAGCAATTCCCGCCTGTTGGCAAAGCTCAAGCTCAGCCGATGGTCACCAGCGCCTGGCCGGCCTCGACGGCGTCACCCGCCGCGACATGCACCTGGGTGACCTGCCCGGCGCGGGTGGCGATGACCGGGGTTTTCATTTTCATCGCTTCGAGTATCACCACCTGGTCGCCGGCAGCAACGGTCTGGCCGACCTTGGCCTTGACTTCCACCACCACGCCGCCCATCCCGGCGACGACATCGCCGGCCCCGGCGGCGGGCGCCTGTCGGGGCGCCGCCGCGGCGGGTGCTGGCGCTGCGCTGGCGCTGCCTGCGCTTGCCACCGGCATCGCGGGCGCCATCTGGCCGGATGATTGCCCTGCCGAGCCGGAAGTGAGTTCCAACACCGCGACTTCATATTCGCGACCATTAACCGTAACCTTGAACTGTCTGGGCATATCCTGCTCCTTCTATCTGTTGCCACGGCTCGAAGTGGGCCGCGGCGCATGGGAATGCTGGCTGGAGCGTCCACCGCTGCCCCAACTGTGGCTGGTTGGTTCAAGGTGTAGCACGCGGTGCGGCCCGATCGCGGCGAAGATCGCCGCCGACAGGGCGGCCACATCCTCATCGGGAACGCCGGGTCCGATCGGGCAAACCGTTCCGGTCGGCACTTCAACCGGTTTGGCTTTTTCCATGCGCGAAGTCACCACGACCATTACCTTGATCAGCACGGCAACGAGCAGCGAGATCACGATGGCAATGCCATAGACCTGAAATGATTTGATGATGGCGGCAGTGATCATAAGGAGTTCTCCGTCGGTCGCCGATTACATCGGAATGTTGCCGTGCTTCTTCGGCGGCCTGAGTTCACGCTTGTCGAGCGTCTTGCGCAGCGCAAGGGCCACCATCCAGCGCGTGTCCTGCGGCTCGATCACGTCGGTGATGTAGAAGTTGGCGGCCGACACGTAGGGCGAGGCGAACTCGTTGCGATACTCCTGCGCCAGTTCCGCGGCCTTTGCCGGGCGATCGGTGGCCGCTTCCAGTTCCTTGCGATACAGGATCTTCACCGCGGCTTCGGCACCCATCACGGCGATCTCGGCCGTCGGCCAGGCAAACACCATGTCGGCGCCGAGTTCCTGGCTGCACATGGCCAGATACGAGCCGCCATAGGCCTTGCGCAGGATCACGGTAATCTTCGGCGAGGTGCAGGAACCATAGGCCGAGAGCATTTTCGCGCCGTGGCGGATGATGCCGCCGCGCTCCTGCTCGACCCCCGGCAGGAAGCCAGGAACATCGACCAGGGTCACCAGCGGCACATTGAAGGTGTTACACATCCGCACGAAGCGGGCGACCTTGTCGGCGGCATTCAGGTCGAGCGCGCCGGCCATCACCATCGGCTGGTTGGCGACGATGCCGACCACCACGCCGCAGATGCGGGCGAAGCCGACAATGGTGTTGCGGGCAAAGCCGGCATGCACCTCAAGCATCTCGCCATGGTCCACCAGGCGGCGAATCACCGCATACATGTCAAGCGGGTCGGACGGGCTGTCCGGGATGCAGTCGTGCATCTCCGGATCTTCGGTACCATCGATGTCGACCTCCAGATGATGCGGCGGATCCTCGGTGTTGTTGGCTGGCAGATAGGACAGCAGTTGCTTGACCAGTCCGATCGCGTGGCGGTCATCCTCGGCGATGAAGTGGGCATTGCCGCTGACCGTGGCATGCATCTCGGCGCCGCCGACTTCGGCCATCGTCGTCGTGCGGCCGGTGACCGCCTTGATCACTTCCGGGCCGGTGAGGAACATGTGGGCGTTGTGCCGCGTCATGATGACGAAATCCATCAGCGCCGGCGAATAGGCGGCGCCCCCGGCGCAGGGACCGCAGATCACCGCGATCTGCGGCACGACGCCGGACAGCAGGACATTGGCGTAGAACACGTCGCCGTAACCGGAGAGCGCATCGACGCCTTCCTGGATGCGCGCGCCGCCGGAATCCTTGAAGGCCACGACCGGTACGCCGGTCTTCAGCGCATGGCGCATGATGCGGGTAATTTTTCGCGCCTGCATCTTGCCCAGCGTGCCGGCGACGACGCTGAAGTCCTGGCTGAAAGCCGCCACCTGCATGTTGCCCACGTAGCCGCTACCGGCGATCACACCATCGGCGGGGAGGACCTTGCGCGCCATGCCGAAGTGGGTGTTGTTGTGGGCGGCATGCAAACCGAATTCCTGGAAGCTGCCCTCGACATACAGCGCGTCGAGCCGCTCGCGCGCCGACAACAAGCCCTTGGCATGAAGGGCGTCCAGCTTCTCGGCGCTGACGTTGTCGGTCAGCTTTTTGCGCTTGGTGCGCAGAAGTTCTATCAACTCCGGTCGTATCGTCATCTGGATTCCTAGCAGGTGGCAAAGTGGAACGTGGAACGAGCTTTGATTCGCCCAGCAACGGTCGCTGGCAACTTTCCGGCCGCGTAGTATGCATATTTTTCGCGGCGGACGCCAGTGTTTCAATAATTGCTGCTTCAATAAATAGTTTGTGTGCCGGGTGGTACGTGGTGTTCGCAGTATCCCGGCGGCAAGCGTCGGCGGCCTGCACCTTTTCGGACGGCTTCGCCGCCCGGCAGGAAATCTTCCACGATTTTGCCTACGGAGCTATCATGCTTGCCCAAGCCCGGTCGGACTGTACCGTGATCGCCGCTTCTTGCTGCCAGCGGGTCCGTTGGCAAAGCCTCCGGGGGATGAGCAGCGTTTCGCGCATGGAGACGATCATGACCCTGTTCTCGCTGATCCAGCCGTTGTCTACGGATTGAGTCGGTCATGGAACTTCTCGGTGGCCGTCTGCGAAAGATCAGAATCCTGGCACTGCTGCTGACGGCCTTGTCCTTTGCGATTATTTTCGCCAGTGTCTACATTCGCTTGAGCATGGCGGGCCTCGGCTGCGCCGACTGGCCCGACTGCTACGGACAGATCCTTGCCGGCGGGCCGCATCCGCATAGCGGCGGGGTCCGCATCCTGCACCGGGTCACTGCGGCACTGTCGCTGCTGCTGGGTTTCGTGACGCTCTCGGTGTGTCTGCGTCCGACCCCGATTCAGCCGGCGGCGCGCATTGCCACGCAGCTCTTGGCCCTGATGATCCTGCTCACTTTCATCGGGCTGTGGAGTGCCGCTCCGCATCGGGTATGGCCCACCTTTCTCAATATTCTCGGCGGCCTCGGCCTGGTTTCGCTGTCCTTGGCGCTGTATCTGGCGGTGCGGCCGGATGTTGCTCCGACCGCGCCGTCACGCCCTGCGTTGCTGCCCCGAGCGGGGCTGGTGGCGCTGGTCCTGGCGAGTGCCCTGGGTGCGCTGATCGGCGCCCGCTATGCGGCGATCTCCTGCGCAACGACGCCCGCTTGCGCCGGTGTCTGGTGGCCGGCTGTGGGGGGGCTTGCCGCGCTCAATCCATTCGTCACGGTCGCGGCCGCCCCCTTGCCGGGCGATGCCGGCGGCGTACTGCTGCATCTGCTGCATCGCTATTGCGCGGTGGCGGCGCTGCTGCTGCTGGGGCTGGCCGGGTGGCGGGCGCTGGCTGTCGAGGCGACGCGCACGGCAGGCAGATGGCTGCTGCTTCTGCTGGTCATCGAATTCGGCCTGGGCAGCCTGACGGTGGTCAGCGGCTTTAGTCTCTGGCTGGCGATAGGCCACAGTATCTGTGCGGCGGCGCTGCTGGCGGCCGGCATTCACCTGGTCAACGCGAGCAAGGCGGATAGCCGCGCCGTGACCTGCGCGTCTGCTTGCCGCGGTCATTGGATACGGTGAGTCATGGTGTTGCGTCACTCGCCCCGGCCGCAAGGTCGGGATCGTGGTCATGCCGGCCTCGTCGCCGTGCCGCCGGCGCCGACTCTTTGATCATCCCTGTCAGGCCAGCGCCGCGCGCAGCCGTGGCCACAGCAGGTTGATCGCCAGGCCGGCCATCACCAGCGCGGCGGCGGCCAGCTTCCAGGGCGGCAGCGCTTCATTCAGCATCAGCGCCGCGCCGCCCATGCCGAACACCGGCACCAGCAGGGCCAGCGGCGTGATCGTCGCCGCCGGGTGCCGGGCCAGCAGCCAGCCCCAGGCCGCATAGCCGAACAGCGAATTGCCCCAGGACTGCCAGGCCACCGCTGCCCAGGTCGCCGCATCGGCCGCCCGCAGCGCCGCCGAGATTGCCTCCCGGCCCTCGACCCACAGCGACAGCGCAATCAGCGGCGGCACGGCGAAGGCGCTGGACCAGACCACGTAGGCGAGGATGTTGGCCGGCGCACCCTGTTTCGCCGCGATGTTGCCGCCGGCCCAGGCCAGCGCCGCCAGCAGCACCAGCAGCAAACCGAGCGGCGTGGTGCTGCCGTCCGTATGCAGGATGATGATGGCGATTCCCGCCGAGGCGAGCAGCAGGGCGAACCACTGGAACATGCGCACCCGCTCGCCGGCAAGGCGCATCGACAGGCCGATGGTGAAGAACACCTGGACCTGGATCACCAGCGAGGCCAGGCCCGGCGAGATATGGCCGTACATCGCGACATACAGCAGGCCGAACTGGCCGACCCCGATCAGCAGGCCGTAGAGCGCCAGGTTGCCCAGCGGCACCGCCGGGCGCGCCAGGAAAAACAGGGCGGGGAACAGCACGAGGCCGAAGCGCAAGGCCGCGAACAGCAGCGGCGGCAGGTGCCCGAGCGCGAACTTGATGACCACGAAGTTGGTGCCCCAGATGGCGACCACGGCGAGCGCGAGCAGGAAGTGGCGCAGGGGCATGATGGCAGCGGGCATGCGGGGATTGTCGCATGGGGGTCAATGCGACGGCTTGGCGGTCTGGGTTCCCCACCCGGCCGTCACCGGCAGGCCCGTGGCTCCGTCAGATTTTGATTCCTCCGCCCCGGGCCTGCCTGCGCCGGCCTGATCGCCGTGCCGCCGGCGCCGCCTTTCTGCCGGTTGGCGGTGATTTTGCGAACTATGCCAGTATTGGCATATGCTGGACGCCGATGAGTAAGGACGAAAAGCCGCTGATCTGGATTGGCGGTTCGCGCTAGGACCTCGCGGCGATGCCCAGGACGGTGCAGCGCGAGTTCGGCTTCGCGCTGTATCTGGCTGATTTGGACTTACGAACGATTTTCATCGTGGCCAGAATCGCCGTGCTCATCCGTGCACAATCACCGCCTGCTGATTGACTTCGACAAAGCGCACGTTCTCGAAACCGCGTTCGATCAAGGCGAGGCTCCTGTCGAACAGGGCGATCAGGTCGTTGTTGGAGATGTTGCCCGTGGCGACGAGCAACAAGCGTTGCGGGGTGTCCTGAACCAGGAGCGTGCGCACGAAATCTTCGTCCTTGGTGAGCACGATGCGATCCTCGCTGTCGGCGATGGCGCACACGTCGGTATCAGAACTCAGATTGCGGCGTGGCAAGTCCAGCGTATGAATGGCGTCGTGCCTGCGGACTGTCAGCCAGGCAGCCATCCGTCGCGGCAATTGCGCATCGACGAGGAATTTCACGCCGCCAACGGCCCGATGGGCTCCACGCGATTGATATGCGAGGCGCGCCGCGAAGTCCAGCACGGCGAGTATGTCTTCGGGTTCCAGATCCTCTTAGTCGGCAAGAATATCGTCGATGCTCATTCCGCCGGCAAGGCATTCGAGAACGTTTTCAACAGGGAGGCGCAGCCCCCTGATACAGGGCTTGCCGTGGCAAATGTCGGGCTGAATGGTGATGCGATCATTCATGGCAACGGTCCTTGAAAAAGACAGCGTTACTTTATACCCTCTCCGGTCAGTTGAGCCAGAGGACATCCCGTGCCTTTGTGAAAGGACTGAGTCTATCCCTCATTCGCCACCCCACTAACCACATGCCCCGTCGGCACCAGCCTCGACGCCGGCTCGCAATGCCGCGTCTGGTCGTCGAAGAAGAAGTCGGGCTCGAATTCGTGCAGGAAGCGTGACTTCTCCAGGCCGCCGAGGAACATCGCCTCGTCGACCTCGACCTTCCAATCCATCAGGGTGCGGATCGCGCGCTCATGCGCGGGGGCGCTGCGCGCGGTGACCAGCGCGGTGCGGATTCTCATCTTGCAGCCGGCGCTGTCGGCGCGCAGGCGGTGCAGGGCTTCAAGCAGGGGCAGGAATGGCCCCGGCGGCAGCGGGTGGAGGGCGCGGCGTTCCTCGTGGTCCTGGAAGGCGGCGAGGCCCTGTTCCTGGAATATGCGCTCGGCCTCGTCGGAGAACAGCACCGCGTCGCCGTCGAAGGCGATGCGTACTTCCTGCGGGTGCTGCTCGGCCTCGATCAGCGATGTGGCATACACGCGCGCCGCCGGGAAGCCGCCTTCCAGTGCGGCGCGCACGTCGACTTCGTTGGCGGAAAGGAACAGGTTGGCGCCCAGCGGCTTGAGGTATTTGAAGGGCGAGCGGCCGCGCGTGAATACGCCGCGTTCCAGCACCAGTCCGGCCGCGTCGGCGGACTTGAAGATGCGCAGGCCCGAGACCGGATCGTTGCGCGAGAGGATCACCACGGCGACGCGCTGGCGCTCGGGCGTGTTGAAGGCCAGCAGCTTCTGCACCAGCGGGAAGGCGACGCCGGGCCGCGCCGGCTGGTTCATGCGTTCGAGCTGCACGGCCATGTAGGCGGAATCGTTCTGCTCCTCGAAGACCCGGTTCTCCTCCTCGAAATCGAACAGCGCGCGCGAGGAAAGCGCGACGACGAGCAGGCCTTCGAGGCTGGCAGGCATCAGGGCTGCTCGGGTGCACGGCGATCGCCGTGTCGCGGACGCCGACTTTCCAGATCGCGCGGAAGTCTCATCGGGGGCGCCCCCTTGTCAGCCGATCTGTGACTCAGCAAGGCCATCCAGTGCCGGCCGGTCGTTCCTGACTGTCTCCCAGACCACGGCAGCGTCGACAGGGAAGCATTCGTGGTTCAGGACAATGCGCATGTCGCAGGCGTCGCGCAATTGCCGCCAGGCATCGGGGGTGCGCTGTTCGAGGCCTGTATCGATGGGATCGACCAAAGGGTCGAGGTCGCGGGCTTCCTCGTCCGTACCATGGACGACGGAACCGAATACGCGAGGGTTGCGTGCGCCGTGACGTTCCACCACGCCTCGAGTCCGTTCCCGATGTGCCTGTAACGCCGTGCAAGGTTTCATGAACTCACCTGAATGCCGATCGTCCTGCTTGATGCGCTGCCGCTCGATCAAAGCGTCGGGGCGGGGTTGCCAATCCCTTGCCAATGCAGTGGCCGCCAGTCGTGTCGTGGGCGCCGACTCCTGCTGGCGAAGGTCGATTGCATCAAGCAAACTTGTTGGCCGGAACCGATCCGGGCTTGGTCGGCGCCGCGGCATAGATCTGCGTCATCTTTGCGGCCTCGCGGGCCACGCGCCGCCGCAGGTCGTCGGGCGCCAGCACTTCGACATCGGCGCCGAACTTCATGATGTCCATGATCAGTTCGCGATGGTCGGCGTAGGGAAATTCGAGCAGCCAGGAGCCGTCGGCGGCGAAGCGGCCCTTCTGCTTCGGGTGCCAGGTTTCCTGCGCCACCCAGCGCGCGCGCTCTGCCGTGAAGCGCAGTTGGGCGCGCTGCAGGTTGCGCCCGGAGAAGATGCCGTAGCCGGGGCCGAGTGCTTCGTCCATGGTGCGCCGGGAAACTTCGCGGGCCTTCCGTTCGATGACGTTGGCGTGCTGGAGCGAATCCAGGGCGAAGTTGCGCAAGCTTCCGCGCAGGTGGCACCAGGCGTCGAGGTACCAGTTGTCGCGGTAGTACACCAGGCGCTGCGGCGAGACTTCGCGCTCGGTGGTCTGGCCGTTGCCGCGGGCGAAATAGGTGATGGCCAGGCGCTTGCGACGCAGCAGCGCGGCGCCGACCTTCTCAAAGTGCGCGAGCTTGAGGTTCCGGCGGCCGAGGCCGACGATCAGCACACGGCGGCGGATTTCCTCGGCGGTGTTGTTGGCGCTGCCGAGCAGGCTGTTGAGGCGGGCGATCAGCGGCTGGATGTGCGGCGTCAGGATGCCGCCGGGATCGAGGTCGGTCAGCAGGTGCTGCATGGTCAAGAGCGCGTGCACTTCGCCGGAGTTGAACCATAGGCCGGGTAGTTCGTACTGGGCGCCGCCATCGGGATGCGGAGTGTCGAAGCGGTAGCCGCCAGCGTCTCTGTCCCAGACGATGGGCGCGTTGAGCCGGTTGCGCATGTATTCGAGGTCGCGCTTGAGTGTGGCGCGGGAGACTTCCAGTGCCGCCATCAGGTCGACGAAGGGCACCAGGCGCCTGTCGTGGATCATCTGGTCGATCTTGTAGAAGCGCTCAGTGCGATCCATGGCGTCTCCCGCAGGGCCGCCCCAAGGAGGCGCAGCCAGAAAAGGAGCGGGCGAAGCCCGCGAACAGAAGTCATCCCCTTCCGGGGGGCGCAGGCAGGGTTTCGCGGAGCACTGCTCCGCGCTGCCGAAGCCGGCTGGCGGTGCAAGGCCAGCCGTGGGGCAGGAGATGGGGGGAAGGCGGTCATTGTTCCGAGATGAACTGGCGGAAGTGGTCGAGGCGTCGTGGGTGGATGGTACCAGCGGCCATGGCTTCCTTGATCGCGCAGCCGGGTTCGGCCAGGTGCTGGCAATCGCGGAAGCGGCACTGGCCGAGAATGGGGCGGAACTCGGCGAAGCCGAATTCGATTTGCTGCGGCGTCAGGTGCTTGAGCCCGAATTCCTGCAGGCCGGGGCTGTCGATCAGCGTGCCGCCGGGGCATTTATCAGGTGGCAGGTGATAGAGGCGGGCGTAGGTGGTGGTGTGCTTGCCGGTGTCGAGTGCGGTGGAGAGTTCGCGCGTGGCGGCGGTGGCGCCGGGCACCAGCGCATTGGTCAGGGTCGACTTGCCCATCCCGGATTGACCGACCAGCACCGAGCTTTCTCCAGCCAGCAGCGGCAGCAGGCGAGAGGCATCGAGTTTCGCCGACAGTTCGACGATGCGGCAGCCGAGTGCCGCGAAGGGTGCCAGCAGGGCGCGCGCGGCGGGCAGGCCGGCGGCGAGGTCGCACTTGTTGAGGATGATGATGGGTTGCAGGCCCTCGTGTTCGGCGGCGACCAGCGCGCGACTGAGCAGCATGTCGGAAAACGAGGGATCGGTGGCGACCACCAGCAGCAACTGTGTGGCATTGGCGGCGATCAGCTTTTGGCGGTAGGCGTCGCTGCGGTAGAGCAGGCTGCGCCGCGGCGCGTGGCCGGTGATCTGTCCGTCCGGACTCAGCTCGACGTCGTCCCCCACCGCGAAGGGGCTCTTTTTTTCCGCGCGGATAGCCGGTGGCGAGGACACCGCCGGCGAGTTCGATCTCGTAATGGCGGCCGAAAGCCGCGACTATGGTGCCGTGGCAGTTCAAGGCGGACTCAATCCGTCATGCCGGGCAAGCGCAGCGCGACCCCGAATCCATGGGTCGCGCCGTGCGTCGGTGCTGAATTCCGCGTTATGCCCTGGCGGGCAGCCCCGGAACGACAAACTGGCTGTTTTGTTGGTCAATGTGGCTGATCGGATTCTGCTTACAGCGCGAGCAGCGCATCGACCTTCGCTGCGCAGATAAAGTCGTTTTCGCTCAAGCCGCCGATCGCATGCGTGGTGTAACTCACGGTGCACTGGTTGTAGCCGACAGCGAGATCGGGGTGATGGTCCTCGCGATGCGAAACCAAGGCCGTGGCGTTAACGAAGGCCATGGTCTCGTGGTAGTTCTTGAAGCGGCAGGTCTTGGTGATCAAGTTGCCCTGACGCTGCCAGCCGTCGAGCGTCGCCAGCAGGTCGTCGGCTTCATTATCGGTGAGCGGCGGCACGCCGCCCTCGCAGGGTTTGCACTTGCCTTTCGACAGGTCGCAGACTTGGTTCATGTTGGCTCCTCCAGTGTCTCGCAGGGACGGGTTGCAGTGGGTCAGGCGGCGCCCAGCCGCGCAATGCGCTGGCTGGCGGGCGGGTGGGAATCGTGGAACAGCGAGTGCAGCGGGTCCGGGGTCAGGGTCGCGGCGTTGTCGCGATACAGCTTGACCAGCGCCGCGATCAGGTCGGTGGCCGCGGTCTGTCGGGCGGCATAGGCATCGGCCTGGAATTCGTGGCGGCGCGAAAGCGCGGAGCCCAGTGGTGCGAGCGGAAAGAGGAACACCGGGAGCACCATGGAGAACAGCAGCAGGCCCATCGCCGTCCCCATTGCCGACGCCGTACCGCCGGCGCCGACTCCCAGGCCGGTGTAGAACCACGGCTGGTCGATCAGTTGTCCGAGCAGCCAGAGCAGGACCAGGCTCAATGCGCCGCTTAGCGCGATGCGCTTGATCACGTGGCGGTGGCGGAAATGTCCCAGCTCATGCGCCAGTACGGCCTCGATCTCCGGCGGTGCGAGCTTCTCCAGCAGGGTATCGAAGAACACGATGCGCTTTGCCCGGCCAAAGCCGGTGAAGTAGGCATTGCCATGCGCCGAGCGCTTCGAGCCGTCCATGACGAACAGGCCCGAGGACGCAAAGCCGCAGCGTTGGAGCAGGGCCTCGATGCGTTCCTTCAGCGAGGCATCTTCCAGCGGCGTGAATTTGTTGAACAGCGGCGCGATCACCGTCGGATACAGAAGCAGCATCAGCAGGTTGGTGCCGAGCCACAGCAGCCAGACATACAGCCACCAGTGCCTGCCCATGATGTCCATCAGCCACAGCACGGCCAGCAGCAAGGGGCCGCCGATCACGGCGGTGAGCGCGGCGCCCTTGGCCAGGTCGGCAAACCACAGCGGCCAGGTCAGCTTGTTGAAGCCGAAGCGCGCCTCGATGCGGAAGGTGCGGTAGAGGCTGGCCGGCAGGCCGATGACGAAGCCGATCAGAGCCAGGCAGGCGAACAGCGCCAGACCGTGCATATAGCCGCCGCCTAGCCAGGCGCGCAGGGTCTGATCGATCAGGGCGAGCCCGCCGCCCAGCGTCAAAAGCAGCAGCACGACGCTGTCGAGGACTATTTCAATGAGACCGATGCGCACCTTGGCCACCGTGTAGTCGGCGGCCTTGCGGTGGTCGGCCAGCTCGATGCGCCCGACGAAAGCCGTCGGCACCTGATCGCGGTGCAGGACCACGTGGCGCAGATGCCTGAGGTCGAGCCAGAGGCGCAGCACCGTAGACAGGGCAAGGGCGGCGAGAAACAGCAGTGTGAAGTGGTATGAGCTCATGGGCAGGGGCGCGCTGTGCGAAAATGCGCCGATACAAGGGCAGGCTTTGGAAAATTATGGCACAGGATCAAAACGCGCTCGTCTGGCTGGACATGGAAATGACCGGACTCAATCCGGAAAATGATTTCATCATCGAGCTGGCGATGGTTGTCACCAACCCGAATCTGGATGTGGTGGCCGAGGCGCCGACCTGGGTGGTGCATCAACCCGATGCGGTGCTCGATGCGATGGACGAGTGGAACCGCAACGCCCACGGCCGCTCAGGCCTGACCCAGCGGGTGCGGGATTCCATCCTCGGCGAAGCGGAGGTTGAAGCCCAGGCCCTGGAATTCCTGCGGCGCCACGTGCCGCGCCAGACGACGCCGATGTGCGGCAATTCGATCTGCCAGGATCGGCGCTTCATGGCACGCTACATGCCGAAACTGGAGGACTGGTTCCACTACCGGAATCTCGATGTGTCGACGCTCAAGGAATTGTGCAAGCGCTGGAAGCCGGAGGTGGCCAAGGGATTGAAGAAGCACGGTCGGCACGAGGCGCTGGCGGATATCCTCGAGTCGATTGACGAACTCAAGTATTACCGCGAGCATTTCCTGAAGCTGTGATCATTCGGCGCGCCGATACAACCGCAACCGTTCGCTCTTGTCGCCCGGACGCGAAGTTTCGCGGACCAGGGTCCAGCCGGGCAGATCTTTCGTGGCGCCTGGCGTGGTCTGCATGATCAGGTATCCGCAATCGCCTGCGCGGTTGCCGACTGTCCGGATGCCGCTGAAGTAGTCGAGCGAGGCGCGCTGCGCCAGTCCCAGGCCGCGTCGCGCGATGCAACCGGTATGATTGTCGAGGACGCGCCGAAGGTCGGCGCTGACGCCGCGGTAACTTTTCCCATAGTCGATCAAGGGCAGCCAGAGCGCGACCAGCAGCAGCCAGATAGTTGTCAGCCCGATGCTCCAGCGCGTGGCCGCCCGCCAGGGCGAGCGCGGGGTGCGCAGCATCACCGCGACCCAGGCGACACTGACGGCAATCGCCAGAATCATGGCAATGGTCCAGTCCTCGGCAATGAAGCCGGGACCCAGCTTGCTGAAGTTCTTCGCTAGCCGCGCCGGTTCACCGGTGAGGATGGCAATGCCGCCCAGCCAGATCAGCGCCGCGACCAGCGTAAAGGTCGTCATACCGAACCAGTCGAAGGCGTTGGCGGCGCCGCGCCGCAGCCGACCGGCACCGGCCGCCGCCAACAGGGTCAGCGGGACGAGTGCGGGCATCAGTGCCGTTGGTTTTGGGGCATCGGCAAAGAATGCGAAAAGGGCTGCCGCGGTGGCAGCCAGCAGCAAGGCCGTGGGTGGCTTGAGCAGATGTCTGCGCTCGAGCCAGAGGCTCCACAAGGCAAATGGCAGCACGGGCCAACTCCAGCCCAGGCCAGCAGTTCAACATGTTTGAGGCTGGCGCCGCGCAATGTCAGGCTCGCGCTCCGCGTTCCACCAGATCTCGAACAGGGAGGGCGCCTGCCACAGCAGCAAGGGCCAGGGCAGCATCAGCACCAGGGCGATGGACGCCGCGGCCAGCCAGGCGACGGGACTGCGCCGCGTCCGCCAGGCAGGGTGCAGGGCGAGCATCAGGCCGGTTGCGAGCTGAATGGCGACACAATCGATCCCGCCGCCGAGGAAGCCGACGCCTGTCCCGGCGCCAAAAATCAGTCCGCCGCGCAGCGCTTGCTGTTGCCAGACGGAGAGGCCCCACAGCGAGATGACGTAACCCGCCATTTCCACTATGGCCGGTTGTGCCTCGTGCAGCGGCACCAATAGACCGAGGGTGCCGATGGCAAGCAAGGGGGCCGTCAGAGCCGCGCTGGCCCCCAGCAGTTGCCGCGCCACGCGCGCGAGAATCAGCAGGAAGGTGGCGCCGAACAGGACTGAACCGAGACGCGCGGCATCGTGCCAGGGCAGCACCCCCTCCAGCAACTTGCCGCACAGGGCTGCGACCCAGTGATACAGCGGCGGTGAAACCAGCCAGGGTTCGCCGGCGATGCGCGGCACCAGCCAATCGCCCCCGCTCATGCCGAAAGCAACGCCGAGATGCAGCACATCGTCGGATTTCCAGGGGTCGTGACCCACGGTTCCGGCCAGCAGCCAGATGGCGCAGAGAAACACCGTGCCCGACCGCGCCAGGAGCGGCGCGGGGTTGTGGTTGCGGTCAGTCAGATCGGGCACGTTGCGCTTTCCAATCACTCCGAACACGAAGTTTCAGTGAAGGCAGGCGCCGAGTTTCTGTTCCCGCGGAAGGCAGGGACGGCATCCCCGGCGGATATGTCACCGTAGCAGGCAGGGACGCTATCCCCTGCGGATTTCGGTGTCAAGCGCAGTAGCCGCAACCAAAAAAGGCAGCCCGAGGGCTGCCCATCTTGCGCTGCTCCCGGCGTCGGGCCAGGTTCAGGCCGCCTTCTTGCTGTACTTCTGGCGGAAACGCTCAACCCTCCCGGCGGTATCGACGATCTTCTGCTTGCCGGTATAGAACGGATGGCAGGCGGAACAGACTTCGATGTGCAATGCCTTGCTGCTGGTGGATTGGGTCTTGAATTTGTTGCCGCAACTACAGGTAACTTCGATTTCGGCGTACTTCGGGTGGATGCCGTCTTTCATTTGATTGTCCTTTCAGGTACAAGCGCGGATCGCGGGTGTGGCGAGCCGACAAAGCCGGTGATTATCGGCTAATTTCCGCCGACGCGCAATCAGCGTTGGCGCATGGCGTCAAAGAACTCGGCGTTGTTCTTGGTCGCCTTGACTTTGTCCAGCAGGAATTCCATGGCTTCCATGTCGTCCATGTTGTACAGCAGCTTGCGCAGAATCCACATTTTCTGCAGCACGGCCGGCACCAGCAACAACTCCTCGCGACGGGTCCCCGAGCGATTGACGTTGATCGCCGGATAGACGCGCTTTTCTGCCATCTTGCGGTCAAGGTGGATTTCCATGTTGCCGGTACCCTTGAATTCTTCGTAAATCACGTCGTCCATGCGCGAACCGGTTTCGATCAGCGCGGTGGCGATGATGGTCAGCGAGCCGCCTTCCTCGACATTTCGCGCGGCGCCGAAGAAGCGCTTGGGCTTTTGCAGGGCGTTGGCATCGACGCCGCCGGTCAGCACCTTGCCCGAAGCCGGCTGCACGGTGTTGTAGGCGCGTGCGAGACGGGTGATGGAGTCGAGCAGGATCACCACGTCGCGTTTGTGCTCGACCAGGCGCTTGGCCTTTTCGATGACCATTTCCGCCACCTGGACGTGACGCGTGGCCGGTTCGTCGAAGGTCGAGGCAACGACTTCGCCCTTGACGGTACGGATCATTTCCGTCACTTCCTCGGGCCGTTCGTCGATCAGCAGGACGATCAGCGTGACATCGGGATGGTTGGTGGTGATGGCGTGGGCAACATGCTGCATCAACACGGTCTTGCCGGCCTTGGGCGGGGACACGATCAGGCCGCGCTGCCCCTTGCCGATCGGCGCGATCATGTCGATGACGCGGCTGGTGATGTTTTCATCGCTGCGAATGTCGCGTTCTATCAGCATGTGTTCGGTCGGATGCAACGGCGTCAGGTTCTCGAACAGGATCTTGTGCTTCGCCGCTTCCGGCCCCTCGCCATTGACGCGGTCCACCTTGACCAGCGCGAAATAGCGCTCGCCTTCCTTGGGGGTGCGGATTTCGCCTTCGATGGTGTCGCCGGAATGCAGGTTGAAGCGCCGCACCTGGCTCGGGCTGATGTAGATGTCATCAGCATTGGAGAGGTAGGACGCCTCGGGCGAGCGCAGGAAGCCGAAACCATCGGGCAGGATTTCCAGCACGCCGTCGCCAAAAATCGTTTCGCCTTTCCTCGCCTGGTTCTTCAACAGGGCATAAATCAGCTCCTGCTTGCGCAGCCGGTTGGCGTTTTCGATATTGTTGGCGGCCGCCATCTCCAGCAACTGGCTGACATGATGGGCTTTGAGCTCGGATAGGTGCATGGACTACCTGCGCAGAAATACCGGCGGTAGGCGCCGGAACGGAGGGACGTAGGGGACGAATTCAGGAAAGAATTCGATCAGGAGGGGAACCGAATCGGCGCCATCGCGACGTGGGCGCCTGTCTTGCACTTCAGCGGCCCGGAATCAGACTCCGGGCCGGAATGTAACGGGATCAGAGATTGCTGTCAATGAAAGCAGTGAGTTGCGACTTCGAGAGGGCTCCCACTTTCTGCGCTTCCACGTTGCCGTCCTTGAACAGGATCAGGGTTGGAATGCCGCGCACGCCAAACTCGCCGGGAATTTTCGGATTGTCGTCGATGTTGAGCTTGGCGACGCGCAACCTGCCGGCATAATCCAGGGCCACTTCGTCGAGGATGGGGGCGATCATCTTGCAGGGGCCGCACCATTCGGCCCAGAAATCGACCAGGGTCGGCAAATCGGAGTCAAGTACGTCGGCCTTGAAAGTACTGTCGGTGACGTGGGTAATATGTTCGCTCATGGATTCCTCGGGAAGGTTTCTGCGTTGCGGTTGCCGCATCTGCGGCCGGGCGGCGCGGGGGATTGCAGAGACCACAGTCGCCTGCATGGTCGAATGCTAGCAAAAATTTTCAGCCATGGCGAACTCTGCCTCGCGCCAATGCCGCATGGCGATGGTACATTATCTCCCCAACTCGGAGCGAAAACATGACCTACGTCGTCACTGAATCCTGCATCAAGTGCAAATACACCGATTGCGTGGATGTTTGCCCAGTGGATTGCTTCCACGAGGGGCCGAACTTCCTGGTGATCGACCCCGAGGAGTGCATCGACTGCACCCTGTGCGTTGCCGAGTGCCCGGTCGAGGCCATCTTTGCCGAGGATGACGTGCCAAAGGGACAGGAACACTTTACTGCGCTGAATGCCGAACTGACGAAGATCTGGCCGGTCATCATCGAGCGCAAGGAGCCGCCGGCCGATGCCGACGAATGGGCGGGAAAGCCGGCCAAGCTGGAGTTGCTGGAACGCTGAGGCGGCTTCAGCCGAAAGGTCTTGCCGGCCATGCGAGACGCCACGGAATCTGCTTGTTGGCAGGCATCGCTGACCGGGCCTTGGGGGATGAATTTCTGCGGGAATCCGCATGGGATAGCGGCTGTTTCCGCTTTCCGATTCGTTGCAGCGAGGTAAAACAGGCGTATGGCAAACCTTGCCGCCATCGAACGTATCGTAGCCGCGAAAAGGACTCTGCCTGGCGCACTGCTGCCTGTCCTCCATGACATTCAGGAGGCTCTCGGCCATATCCCACCGGAGTCCGTGCCGCTGATCGCTAGGGAACTCAATCTTTCGCGCGCCGAAATCCATGGCGTCATCAGCTACTACCACCACTTTCGCCAGACCCTGCCGGGCCGCCACCTGGTGCGCATCTGCTGCGCCGAAGCCTGCCAGGCTGTCGGCGGCGAGGCGCTGGCGGAGCATGCTAGAACGCGCCTGGAGGGCAGCGACCTGACGCTGGAACCGGTGTATTGCCTCGGCCTGTGCGCCATCGGCCCCGCGCTGCAGATCGACGAGACGACGCTGCACGCTCATGTCACGCCGGAGAAATTCGATGCGCTGATGGCTGCGCTCGCGGCCGACAAATGAAAGCCAGAGTTTACGTTCCGCGCGACGCCGCCGCCCTGGCCCTGGGCGCCGATGCCGTGGCAGTCGCAATCGCCGCCGAAGCGGCACGACGCGGCATCGACATTCAAGTGGTACGCAACGGTTCCCGCGGCATGTTCTGGCTCGAACCGCTGATCGAAGTGGCAACCCCGCGTGGCCGCATCGCCTACGGCCCCGTGGCCGCATCGGACGTGCGCAGCCTGTTCGCTGCCGGCTGCATGAGCGGTGGCGTCCACCGGCTTTATCTTGGAGCCACGGACGCACTGCCCTGGCTCAAGCGCCAGCAACGCCTTGCCTGCCGGCACATCGGCGTGGTCGATCCCCGCTCCCTGGACGACTACCTGGCCGATGGCGGCGGCGAGGGCTTGCGACGCGCCCGTGGCATGGCGCCAGCCGGGATCGTGGCTCAGGTAACGGACGCGGGCCTGCGTGGGCGCGGCGGCGCGGCTTTTCCGGTCGGGATCAAGTGGCAGACCGTACTCGATGCTCCCACGTCACCAGACTGCGCGCAGAAGTACATCGTATGCAATGCCGATGAGGGCGACTCCGGCACCTTCTCCGACCGCCTGTTGATGGAGGGCGATCCTTTCTCCCTGCTCGAAGGCATGGCCATCGCCGGACTTGCGGTGGGCGCCACGCGAGGCTACATCTACGTCCGCTCCGAATATCCGCATGCCATAGAGGCGCTGAATGCGGCGCTTGTCGGTGGCCGGGACTGGCTCGGCGACCAGGCAGGCAACTTCGCCATCGAGGTACGCAAGGGCGCAGGCTCCTACGTCTGCGGCGAGGAAACCGCGTTGCTGGAAAGCCTGGAGGGCAGACGCGGCATCGTCCGCGCCAAGCCGCCATTGCCGGCTGTCAGTGGTCTCTTCGGCCAGCCGACGGTGATCAACAACGTCATCACCCTGGCCAGCGTGCCGGGCATCCTGGCGCGGGGGCGGATTTCTACCGTGGCTTTGGCAGCGGTAGCTCGCGCGGTACCTTGCCTTTCCAGCTGGCCGGCAACATCAAGTACGGTGGTTTGGTTGAAGTGCCTTTCGGCCTTACGCTGCGCCAGTTGTTGTACGACTTCGGCGGTGGCTCGCGTTCGGGCCGGCCGCTGCGCGCGGTGCAGGTCGGCGGCCCATTGGGCGCCTACCTGCCCGAGTCGCAATTCGACACGGTGCTCGACTACGAGGCGTTCGCTGCCATAGGCGCCGGACTCGGGCACGGCGGCATTGTCGCGTTCGACGATACGGTGGACATGGCGCGGCAGGCGCGTTACGCGATGAAGTTCTGCGCTCTCGAATCCTGCGGCAAGTGCACCCCATGCCGCATCGGTTCGACGCGCGGTGTCGAGCTCATCGACCGCATCCGCGGCGGGCAAGTGGAGCAGGTCGAACTGCTGCGCAGCCTGTGCGATACCATGACCCACGGGTCGCTGTGCGCCATGGGCAGCATGACGCCCTATCCGGTGCTTTCCGCCCTCAACCACTTCCCCGAGGACTTCGCATGAACGGGCGACTGGACATCGACCTCGGTACGCCCGCATCGACCGCGGCAACGCTGGTCACCCTCGATATCGACGGCCAGGTGGTCACCGTGCCGGCCGGTACCTCGCTGATCCGCGCCGCCGCCGAGGCCGGCATCATGGTGCCCAAGCTCTGCGCCAGCGATTCCCTCAAGGCTTTTGGTTCCTGCCGCCTTTGCCTGGTCGAGATCGAAGGCCGGCGAGGCTACCCGGCTTCGTGCACCACGCCCGCCGAAGCCGGCATGAAGGTGCGCACCCAGTCGCCGAAGCTGGCCGAACTGCGCCGCAATGTGATGGAGCTGTATATCTCCGACCATCCGCTGGATTGCCTGACCTGCTCCGCCAACGGCAACTGCGAGCTGCAGACCATGGCCGGCGTGGTCGGTTTGCGCGAAGTGCGCTATGGCGCAGGTGACGCAACCCCCGTAGCGAATCACTTCACCGAGGTGTCGAAGGATCACTCGAATCCCTACTTCAGCTATGACCCCGGCAAGTGCATTGTCTGCAACCGTTGCGTGCGTGCCTGCGAGGAACAGCAGGGCAGCTTCGCCTTGACCATTACCGGTCGCGGCTTCGGCTCGCGCGTCACGGCGGGTCAGGGGGAATCCTTCATGGCATCGGACTGCGTTTCCTGCGGCGCCTGCGTCATCGCCTGCCCGACCGCGACACTGATGGAAAAGACCGTCATCGAAAAAGGCCAGGCCGAGCGCAGCGTGACCACCACCTGCGCCTATTGCGGCGTCGGCTGCGGCTTGCGCGCCGAGATGAAGGGGTCGGAAGTTGTGCGCATGGTGCCGTGGAAGGACGGCCGCGCCAACGAGGGCCACGCCTGCGTCAAGGGTCGTTTCGCCTGGGGTTACGCGACGCACCCGGATCGCATTACCCAGCCGATGATCCGGGCGACGATCGGCGATCCATGGCGCCAGGTGTCGTGGGAGGAGGCGTTGGCTCACACCGCTCGCGAGTTTCGCCGCATCCAGGCGAAATACGGCGGCAATTCGATTGGGGCCATCGTTTCCAGCCGTTGCACCAACGAGGAGGATTACCTCGTGCAGAAACTGGTGCGCGCGGCCTTCGGCAACAACAATGTCGATACTTGCGCCCGGGTTTGTCACTCGCCAACCGGCTATGGCCTCAAGCAGACCCTGGGCGAATCCGCCGGCACGCAAACCTTCAAGTCCGTCGACCAGGCGGACGTCATCGTCGTGATCGGCGCCAATCCCGGTGAAGGCCATCCGGTCTTCGCCTCGCGCCTCAAGCGCCGGGTACGGCAGGGTGCGCAGTTGATCGTGATCGATCCGCGCGAGATCGACCTGGTGCGTGGGCCTCACTTCAGGGTCGCCCATCACCTGAAGTTGAAACCCGGTACCAACGTCGCCGTGCTCTGCGCGATGGCACATGTGATCGTTACCGAGGGTTTGCTCGACGAAGCGTTTGTTGCCGAACGCTGCGAAACTCAGGCCTTCGCTGACTGGCGCGAGTTCGTCGCCCGTTCGGCCAACTCCCCCGAGGCGCTGGAAAATGCCAGCGGTGTGCCGGCGGGCGAAGTGCGCGCCGCGGCGCGGCTGTACGCGAGCGGTGTCGGTGGACGCAAGAACGCCGCGATCTACTACGGCCTCGGCGTCACCGAGCACCTCGCAGGGCTCCACCGCAGTGATTGCCATCGCCAACCTGGCCATGGCTACCGGCAACGTCGGCCACGAGGGCGTCGGCGTCAATCCATTGCGCGGGCAGAACAACGTGCAGGGCTCCTGCGACATGGGCAGCTTCCCGCACGAGCTGCCCGGCTACCGCCATGTTTCCGACAGCCGCACGCGTGAGCTGTTCGAGCGCGACTGGGGAGTTCGGATCCAGTCCGAACCGGGACTGCGCATTCCCAACATGTTCGACGCGGCGCTGGATGGCTCCTTCCTCGGGCTTTACTGCCAAGGCGAGGACCCTGCCCAGTCCGATCCCGACACGTCTCACGTCGCCGCAGCCTTGTCGGCGCTGGAATGCCTGGTGGTGCAGGATCTCTTCCTCAACGAGACCGCGAAGTACGCCCACGTCTTCCTGCCCGGCGCATCCTTCCTCGAAAAGGATGGCACCTTCACCAACGCCGAGCGGCGCATTTCCCGCGTGCGCCGCGTGATGCCGCCCCTGGGCGGCATGGCGGACTGGGAGGTGACCCAGGCGCTGGCCAATGCGCTCGGCTACGCCATGCACTATGAACATCCCTCTCAGATCATGGATGAAATCGCGCGCCTGACCCCGACGTTTGCCGGCGTCGACTACGCCAAGCTGGATCGCCTGGGCAGCCTGCAATGGCCCTGCAATGAAGCAGCTCCCGAGGGCACGCCGACCCTGCATGTGAACAGCTTCATGCGCGGCAAAGGGCGCTTCCTGATCACCCAGTACGTGCCAACGGACGAAAAAGCGACGCGGCGTTTTCCGCTGCTGCTGACCACCGGCCGCGTGCTTTCGCAGTACAACGTCGGCGCGCAGACCCGCCGTACCGCCAACACCGACTTCTACGCCGCCGACTTCCTCGAGATCCATCCCCACGATGCCGAGGAGCGTGGCATATGCGACGGCGACCGGGTCGGCATCGAGTCGCGCGCCGGCACGACGACGCTGCCGGTAACGATTACCGAGCGGGTGCAGCCGGGAGTGGTCTACACGACCTTCCATTTCCCTGAGTCTGGCGCCAATGTGATCACCACCGACAACTCGGACTGGGCCACCAACTGCCCCGAGTACAAGGTTACCGCGGTGCAGGTGTCTCGGCTGGCGGGCGCATGAAGTCCGTCGTCAGGCGGCCGGTGTGGCGCGATGGCGCATGCCGGCCCGACGACCTTGCCGAAGAGGCGCCGGTCGCCTTCGAGTACAACGGCATCAGTCATGCGGTGATGCTGGCGACTCCCGCCGATCTCGATGACTTCGCCATCGGCTTCAGCCTGTCGGAGGGTATCGTGGCCCGCCGGCTGAACATCTTCGACATCCACTGCGCGGAGTCGAACGCCGGCATCACCCTGCAAATCGAGATCGCCAGTGAGGACTTCGTTCGCCTCAAGGCCCGCCGTCGCAGCCTGGCCGGGCGCACCGGCTGCGGTCTGTGCGGTACGGAGAGCCTCGACCAGGTAATGCGCGATCTGCCGCCGTTGCCATTGGCAGAGCCATTTCCGTTGGCGGCACTGCACGCTGGCGTGCGCCGGCTGCCGGCGCTGCAAGTCTTGCAGCAGGCGACCGGCGCCACCCACGCCGCCTGCCGCGTCGACCGCGATGGCGCGATCAGCCATGTGCGCGAGGACGTCGGTCGGCACAACGCGCTGGACAAGACGCTCGGTGCACTGGCGCGTGACGGCATCGCCGCCGGCGACAGCGCCGTGGTCATCACCAGTCGCGCGAGCTTCGAGATGGTGCAGAAGGCCGCGGCGCTTGGTGTTGGCACGCTCGCCGCAGTTTCAGCGCCGACTGCCCGCGCGGTGCGCCTGGCGGAAGGCCTGAATATCACGCTGATCGGATTCCTGCGCCAGGGGGCTTGCGTGATCTACGCCGGGAGCAATCGCATGGTGGAGTTCGGTGCATGAACCTCGACAAGCTGATCAAGATGGCCAATCAGATCGGCGCGTTTTTCGAGGCGATGCCGGATCGCGAACAGGCGGTCAAAGACATCGCCAGCCACTTGCGGCGCACCTGGGATCCGCGCATGCGCATGCAGCTTCTTGCGTGCCTCGGCAGGGCGGACGAAGGGAAGTTGAAGCCGGTAGTGCGCGATGCGCTCATGGCGCTTGCCGAATCCGACGCAGTGCCATAGGGCGCTGGTCCGCGGACGCGGGGCGCGGCTTGCGTCTGCGGTCTTGGATCGACATGGTAAGCTGCCTACACTTTTTTGCCCCTTTGCCCGTTTCATTCCAAATTCATGTCCGGCAATACTTTCGGTTCGCTTTTCTGTGTCACATCGTTCGGTGAATCACATGGTCCGGCGATCGGCTGCCTGGTGGACGGCTGTCCGCCAGGCATGGAGATATCGGCGGCGGAAATCCAGGCCGACCTTGATCGGCGCAAGCCGGGAACCTCGCGCCACGTAACGCAGCGGCGCGAATCGGATACGGTCGAGATACTCTCGGGAGTGTTCGAAGGCCGCACCACGGGGACCCCGATCGGCTTGCTGATCCGCAATGAAGACCAACGCAGCAAGGACTACGGCAATATCGCCGAAACCTTTCGCCCGGGACATGCCGACTACACCTATTGGCAGAAATTCGGCATCCGCGATCATCGCGGCGGCGGGCGTGCCTCGGCACGCGAGACGGCAGTACGGGTCGCCGCGGGCGCCATTGCCAGAAAGTGGTTGCGGCAACGCTACGGAGTGACGGTGCGAGGCTGGATGAGCCAACTGGGAAGTATCGAGATTCCCTGGCAGGACGAGGCGGTGATCGATACCAATCCGTTCTTTGTGGCCAACGCCGGGATTATTGCCGAGCTGGAAGACTACATGGATGCCTTGCGCAAGTCGGGCGACTCCGCGGGGGCGGAAATCACAGTGGTGGCGCGGGGCGTTCCGGTCGGCTGGGGCGACCCGGTGTACGACCGCCTCGATGCCGATATCGCCTATGCGATGATGGGCATCAATGCCGTCAAGGGCGTGGAAATCGGCGCCGGGTTTGCCTCGGTGACGCAGAAGGGCAGCGAACATGGCGACGAACTGACCCCCGAAGGTTTTCAGAGTAATAATGCAGGAGGAATACTGGGGGGCATCTCGACCGGGCAGGACGTGGTGGTGAGGATGGCCGTCAAGCCTACTTCGAGCATTCGCCTGCCGCGCCGCACCATCAATCTTGCCGGCGAGGCGACGTTGATCAAGACCCACGGCCGGCATGATCCCTGCGTCGGCATTCGCGCCACGCCGATTGCCGAAGCCATGCTGGCGTTGGTGCTGATGAACGCCGCCCTGCATCATCGTGCGCAGTGCGCCGATGTTGTCTGCCCGACGCCGCGAATCCCTGCGTGTCCGATAGTAAAATAGCGCGTGTCATCAAACCGTTTCCAACAGGAACTGCAATGAACGTTGATCATCACGACCTGCACCACGAGTTTCCCGAGTATGCCAAGGCTATCGATGCCCTTAAGGCGGGCAGTACCCAGTTCGCTCACCGGTTTGGCGAGTACAACGCATTGACGTCGCGGATCGAGGAGCTGGAACTCAAGGATTTGCCCATCGCCGATACCACGCTTGAGGACATGAAAAAACTTCGCCTGAAGCTCAAGGATGAGCTTTACGCAATGCTTCGGGCGCACAAGGCCTGATACGGCGGAAGCTCTTCGGCTAGGGGAGCCGCCGAAAACGGTCGGCGGCATTTTTCATGGCCCAGCGTCTGTCTGCCTGGTATTTCTGGTACTTCGCTTTCGTTGGCGCCTTCCAGCCCTATTTCGCTCTCTACCTGCAGTCCATCGGCCTGTCCGCCGGCCGCATCGCGGTACTGATGTCGCTCGGGCAGTTCATGCGCCTGCTGGCGCCGCTGCTCTGGAGCTGGCTGGCCGACAGTGGCGGAAGACGGCTACGTATCGTGGTGGTGTCGACGGCGGCTTCGCTGGCGGGTTTCTCGGTGGTGTTCCTGACGCAGGAGTTTGTCGGCTTGCTGGTCGGCATGGCGGTTCTGCATTTCTTCTGGAGCGCATCGCTACCGCTGGTCGAGGCACTGACGCTGGGGCATCTTGCGGCGAGTCCGGAACGCTACGGGCGGATTAGGCTGTGGGGTTCGGTGGGCTTCATTGCCGCGGTGATGGGGGTCGGCTGGCTGCTCGATTCACTGCCGATCGGATCCCAGCTCTGGGTGTGCTGGGTCTTGTTGCTGGGTACTTTTCTCAGCACTCTGACGCTGGCCGAAGTCAGAGCGCATGCCGGCCAGGTTGCCGGGCCGATCCTCGACGTCCTGCGTCAGCGCAAGGTCGCGTTCCTGTTTGCCGCAGGACTGCTGATGACCGCGGCGCATGGGGCACTGTATGTCTTCTACTCGATTCATCTGGTGGCGCATGGTTACGGCAAGACCCTGGTCGGGCTGCTGTGGACTCTTGGCGTTGTCGCCGAGATCGTGGTGTTCCTGCTGATGCCGCGAATTTCAGTCAGGGTTTCGATGCGGTGGATTCTGCTGGCCTGCTTCGCCCTGGCAGTATTGCGTTTCGTGCTGATTGGCTGGACAGTCGAATTCATCGGTTTCCTGGTGTTTGCCCAGTTGCTGCATGGTGCGAGTTTTGGCGCTCACCATGCGGCGACCATGGCGGCGCTCAATCGCTGGTTCGTGCCGGGTCAGCAGGCGCGGGCGCAGGCCCTGTACGGCAGCGTTGCCTATGGTGCGGGCGGCATGGGTGGCGCCCTGCTGGCGGGCGCCTTGTGGGATAGTCTTGGTCCGGGGATCACTTTCAGCGCCGCGTCGTTGCTCGCACTTATCGGAATGATTCTGGTTTGGCGCGGCGTTCCGGGAGATTTGGCGGGCGCCGCTGTGCCATAATTTCCCATCTGCACTGAGTCTTGCGCTTGCGGCCACCGCGCTTGGCGGCGTTGGGTCTGGCGTTGGCCGCAGGCCGTAGTTCGGCTTGAAAGCTGGCAAGAACGCTTACGGGAAACTTTGCGACAGCCACCTGTTTCATGTGCAGGAGAACGGTGCGGCGTCGGGGGCAGAGGTCATCTTGTCTGCCCTGCCATGGGGCCATTGCCGAGCGTTTTGCCGATGTACGTGACTTCTTGTGAGGAGAAAATCCATGTTCCGTATTCTTGTCGTTTCTGTCTTGGCGCTCTTGTTGTCGGCCTGCAATACCGTTCAAGGTATCGGCAAGGATGTCAAGAAGGGTGGCGAAGCCATCGAGAAATCCGCCAAATGATGGACAAATGCATTAGCTTCGATGGCCTAGTGCCGCCGTACAGAAAAGCCGTGGCTATTTGTCTGAGGATTCCTCAATGAAGATTTGCGTTCTGCCCGGTGATGGCATCGGGCCGGAAATCGTAGCCGAGGCCGTTCGGGTCTTGCAGGCGATGGATCTCAATATCGAGATGGAAGAGGCCCTGCTGGGCGGTTGCGCGGTGGATGCCACCGGTGACCCCTACCCGGATGCGACCCAGAAGCTGGCCCAGGCGGCCGATGCGGTGCTGCTCGGCGCTGTTGGCGGCCCTCAATGGGACGGCAATCCGCGCGAGCAGAGGCCCGAGCGGGGTCTGCTGGGCATTCGCAAGCAGTTGGGGCTGTTCGCCAATCTGCGACCAGCCATTCTGTATCCGGAGTTGGCTAACGCGTCCACCCTCAAGCCGGAGGTGGTGGCCGGGCTGGATATCCTGATCGTGCGCGAATTGACCGGCGACATCTACTTCGGCCAGCCGCGCGGCATAGAGATGCGCAATGGTGAACGCTTCGGGCTGAATACCATGCATTACACCGAAAGCGAAATCCGGCGCATCCTGCGGGTGGCGTTCGCGGCGGCGCGCAAACGTAGCCGCAAGGTCTGTTCGGTCGACAAGATGAATGTGCTCGAATGCACGCAGTTGTGGCGTGACGTGGCCATCGAGACCGGGCGGGAGTACCCGGACGTCGAGCTTTCACATATGCTGGTCGACAATGCGGCGATGCAGTTGGTGAAGAATCCCAGGCAGTTTGACGTGATGGTAACTGGCAACATGTTCGGCGACATCCTGTCCGACGAGGCTTCGATGCTCACGGGTTCGATCGGTATGTTGCCATCGGCTTCGCTGGACGCGAACAACAAGGGGCTTTACGAGCCTTGTCACGGCTCCGCGCCGGACATCGCGGGCAAAGGCGTGGCGAACCCGCTGGCGACGATCCTGTCGGCGGCGATGATGCTGCGTTACACTTTCGCCGACGAGGACGCTGCGAGGCGCATCGAGTCCGCGGTGAAGAAGGTGCTGGCGCAGGGTTTCCGCACCGGCGATATTTTTGAGCCGGGAATGAAGAAGGTCGGTACCCGGCAAATGGGCGACGCGGTGCTCGCGGCGCTGTGATTCGATGGTGATAGCGAGAGTGTGATCATGAAGCGGGTAGGTCTGGTGGGTTGGCGTGGAATGGTGGGCTCGGTGCTCATGCAGCGCATGCGTGAGGAGAATGATTTCGCCCTTATTGAACCGGTATTTTTCACGACTTCGAATCCCGGCGGCAAGGCGCCCGCGTTCGCCGATGCGGCGGCGCCGCTGAAGGACGCAAGAGACATTGATGAATTGAAGGCGCTGGACATCATCATCACCTGCCAGGGAGGTGACTACACCAACGAAGTGTTTGCCAAGCTGCGCGCCGCTGGCTGGAAGGGCCACTGGATCGATGCGGCATCGACCTTGCGCATGCAGGACGATACCGTGATCATTCTCGATCCGGTAAATCTTGGCGGGATCTTGGACAGCCTGGCGCGGGGTGGCCGCAACTGGATCGGTGGCAATTGCACGGTGAGCCTGATGCTGATGGCCCTGGGCGGCCTGTTCAAGGCTGGGCTGGTCGAGTGGATGACGTCGATGACTTATCAGGCGGCATCCGGCGCCGGCGCACAGAACATGCGCGAATTGCTGGCCCAGATGGGGGAGACGCATCGAGTGGTGAAGAACCTGCTGGAGGATCCCGCTTCGGCCATTCTCGATATCGACCGCGAGGTTGCCGGTATTCTGCGTGACGACAGTTTCCCCACCGCGAACTTCGGCGTGCCGCTGGCCGGTTCGCTGATCCCATGGATCGACAAGGATCTTGGCAACGGTCAGAGCCGTGAGGAATGGAAGGGGCAGGCCGAAAGCAACAAGATCCTCGGGCGCACTGCCGCGCCGATTCCGATCGATGGTCTCTGCGTGCGCATCGGCGCCATGCGCTGCCATTCGCAGGCTTTCACCATCAAGCTGACCGAGGACGTACCGCTGGACGAGATCAATGACATCTTGGCGGCGCACAACGATTGGGTTAAGGTGGTGCCGAATCGGCGCGATATTACCCTCAATGAGCTGACACCGACTGCTGTGACGGGTACGTTGGGTGTTCCCGTCGGACGCGTGCGAAAACTCGGCATGGGACCACAGTATTTGTCGGCATTCACAGTGGGTGACCAGTTGCTTTGGGGTGCTGCGGAGCCTTTGCGGCGGATGCTCCGTATCCTGTTGCATTGATGCCGCGTGCCGGATGCGACCAGAATGTAATGGTAAGGTTGAGCTTGCATCGCTAACACCATGATGTTATTTTAATTGCGGCCGACCGCTACGCTCGGCGCCTATGAAGCTGACGCCAGCCTCTGCCGAAACTTCGTTTTGACAACATGATTAAGAGCCCGTCGGGAGTCACAGTGCCCAATACTGACAAGCGAAATCGTCTCAAAGTTACCTTCTTGGCGGCGGCAATCGCCGTCCTGCCCCTGGCGACACATGCCGCCGGGCTGGGAAGGATTACCGTGCTCTCGGCCCTGGGCCAGCCACTCAAGGCTGAACTTGAAGTGACCGCGACGCGCGATGAAACGCCTTCACTGGTAGCCAAGGTTGCCGCCGCCGAGGCCTTCCGCCAGGCCGGAATCGAGTATTCGCAGGTTCTGACAAATCTGCGGTTCTCGCGTGACATCAAGGAACGCGGCGGCCGTCGCTACATTGAAATAACCACGGATCGCCCCCTGAACGAGCCGTTCATCGACATGCTGGTCGAATTGAGCTGGGCTTCGGGGCGGCTGGTCCGCGAGTACACTTTCCTGCTTGATCCGCCCGATCTTGCTGTCAGAATGGCCCCGGTACCCGTTGCGGCGCCGGAGGTCAGGATCGAACCCGCGACGGCCATGCCGGCGGGGAAAGCTCCGGCGACCATGCCTGCGCAAACTCGTCCGTTACCCGATAGCCGTCCTCCGGTGTCCATGCAGCCGGCTGAGAAGTCGGCGGGCGGTAGTTCGCGCACGGTCGCTCCGGGCGACACCTTGGCCAAGATAGCGGCGCAGACCCGGTCGGAGGGCGTCAGCCTTGACCAGATGCTGGTATCGCTGTTCCGCGGCAACAAGGAGGCGTTTGACGGCGAAAACATGAATCGCCTGAAGGCCGGCAAGATCCTTTCGATCCCGGATGCCGAGGCCGCGAAGAGGATCCCTGCCGGCGAAGCGCGCAAGGAGGTTGTCGCTCAGGCGGCCGATTTCAACGCCTATCGCAAACGCCTGGCAACCGGCGCAGTGGCCGAACCCGCCAGGGAGCAAGGCGCTAAGCAAGCCGTGAGCGGCAAGATCACACCCAGAGTCGAAGACAAGATGCCGCTGGCGGCGGGCAAGGACAAACTTGAAGTCTCGCGCACGGAAGCCGGGACGGATGCCAAGGGCAAGCCGTTGCAGGGACGTATCGCAGCTCTTGAAGAGGATCTGGTGGCGCGCGACAGGGCGCTAAAGGAGGCCAGCAATCGCATCGCTGATCTGGAAAGGAATCTCAGTGACCTGAAGAAGCTTGCCGAACTCAAGAGTCAGGCCGGCGCCGATCTTCAGAAGCAGGCTCAGGCGCCAAAGCCGGCCGAGCCGCCAAAGGCAGCCGAGCCACCAAAGCCGGCCGAGCCGCCAAAGGCAGCCGAGCCGCCAAAGGCAGCCGAGCCACCAAAGGCTGCCGAGCCACCAAAGGCAGCCGAGCCGCCAAAAGCTGCCGAAGCTGCCAAGCCAGAAGATGCGGCAAAGCCTGCCGATGCTGGCGCGGCGGCCAAACCGGCTGCCGAGCAGCCAGCTCAGGCACCCAAGCCGCCCGCGCCGAATAAGCAAGCCGCTCCACCGCCTCCGCCTGAGCCGGACTTCATTGAGGAAAATGGGCCTTTGGTGTTTGGCGGTGGTGCCATTCTGGCACTTGTGTTGGGATGGTTGGGATTTTCGGCCTACCGCAAGAAGCGCGCGGGGACGACCGAGGCGAACACATCGATTGCCGAGGCCGATCTTGCCACGTCTTCAGTGTTCAGTACTACAACGGTAGCGCCTCCTCCCAGTGAACAGGAGCCCAGCCAGTTCAGCTATACCGCGATGGGCATGGCGGCGCAGCAAGAGTCGGTTGATCCTGTCGTCGAAGCAGATACTTTTCTGGCTTTCGGCCGTGAAGCCCAGGCCGAAGAGATTCTTCTGGAAGCTCTGAAAGCAGATCCGCAGCGGCAGGCGATTCACTTGAAGCTGCTCGAGATCCATGCCGCACGCAAGAATGTTTCCCGGTTTGAGTCGGTGGCGAAGGATCTGCATGCGCTGACCGGTGGTGCCGGCGCCGGCTGGGCCAAGGCGGTCGCCATGGGAGCCGCTCTTGATCCCGGTAATTCCCTCTATGCGTCGATGCCGTCCGAGGGCCAGGAGGCGGTTCCGGCCGACTCCTTGGACCTGGCTGCGACGATGGTCCTTGAGCGCGGCGCGAAAGGAGAGGAGCAACTGGTGCCGAAGAGTATGGCTGCCACGATGATCCTTGAGCAAAGCCCGCTGGAAGGGGAAGGCTTGGCGCCGAAGGATATGGCGTCCACGATGATCCTGCAGCAAAGCCCGTTGGTCGTGGAAGGGCTGGAGCCGCCCACTGTGGCGGCTCCAGCCGCGGATGAGGTTGCTGCCGCCCTGGACTTTGATCTGGACATTGACAGCAGTGACGCGGCAGGCTCCGGCGCCGCATCCTCGGCGCCAGGCGCCCAGGCCGAAGCGGTGACGCTGGACTTCGATCTCGATCTCGGTACACCGGAGGCCTCGACTGCCGCAGCCGCGCCGCAGGCGCAGGCGCAGGCCGGTAACGAGCTGGCCGCACTCGACATCGATTTCGAAATGCCAGCGAAGGAGTCTCCGGCGCCTGCGCTGGATTTCCCGCTGGCGGCGGAGACACCCGCGCCGGCGCCGCAAGCACCGGCGGTTTCGGCCATCGATTCCAACGGGATCGATTTCGACTTCGATCTTGGGACGCCGGATCCCGCTCCGGCCCCCGTGCCAGAGGCATCCGCCGAGCTTCCCGCAGCCGCGCCGTCCGCGCCCTGGGGCAAGCGGCTTCGATCTTGGTGGTATCAGTCTGGAACTCGATACACCGGCGAGTTCATCTGGTACCGAGGCCGGGTTGCCCGCCGGCGAGATGACTGACAACCCTGAAGTGGCCACCAAGATTGAGCTGGCGATGGCCTATGAGGAAATGGGCGATCGCGAAGGCGCCCGCGAGCTGTTCCAGGAGGCATTGGCCGAAGGCAGTCCGGCGCAGCAGAAAGTGGTCCGCGCCAGACTCGACAGTCTCGGCTGATCAAGCATGATCTCCCGGCGCCTGCGCGTCGGGAGATGCTGTTTGCCGTGAAGCGCCCGCATCCCGCAAGCCTGATCCTGCTTGGCTTGGCCACACTCATTGCGGCCTCCTCGCGCGAGGGAAGGGTCTTGGTCCTCGTCAGTCTGGGACTCGCCGTGGTGGCGCTGACCGTGGCGCCATCCCATTTGCGTTTGCTGTTGCGACGTAGCCGCTGGCTGCTGCTGACCATGCTGGTGATGTTCGGCTGGCTGACGCCGGGAACCCCGCTGGCAAACATCCCCGGGGCGAGTCAGGAAGGGCTGCTGCTCGCCGTCGCGAACCTCGCGCGCCTGGTGATCGCGCTGTCCACCGTTTCCCTGCTGTTGAAAGCCCTGACTGCCCCGGAGCTTGTCGCAGGCATGCGTGCGCTGCTCGCGCCGCTTGCCTTCCTGAAGATTTCCCGCGACCGCATCGCCGTGCGCCTGGCATTGACCCTGAACGAGGTCGAATCGTCACGCTCCAAGGGCAGCGGTGAATCGGGGCACAGCGAAACCAGTATTGCGCTGCCCGCATCCATTCCTGGTACGACAGACTTTGTCCTCGGCGCCTTGGCCGCCGCTCTGGTCATTGGTGCGTGGCTGACATGAGAATCGCGCTCGTACTTGAATATGAGGGTTCCGGATTTTGCGGCTGGCAATCGCAGGTGGGCGGGGGTTCGGTGCAGGATGCCATGGAATCGGCGCTGTCGATGGTCGCCGATGCACCGACGCGCGTGGTATGTGCCGGACGCACCGATGCCGGAGTCCATGCCTTGGCTCAAGTGGTGCATTTCGATACTGAGGCGATCCGCCCGGATACGGCATGGGTGCGCGGTGTCAACGCGCATCTGCCTGCCAGCGTTGCCGTGCGCTGGGCTCAGCCGGTGCCCAATGACTTTCATGCCCGCTTTTCCGCGCTGGGTCGGCGCTACCGTTATTTGCTGCTCAATCGTGCGGAACGACCGGGCCTGATGGCACGGCGTGTTGGCTGGTTTCATCGTCCGCTGGACGCCGATGCGATGGCCCGGGCGGCAGGCTTGCTGTTGGGCGAGCATGACTTCTCGGCGTTCCGTTCCGTCGAGTGCCAGGCGAAATCACCGGTGAAGACCCTGCGCCGCGCGGAGATCTCGCGGCAAGGCGACCTCCTGTTGTTCGACTTCGAGGCCAGCGCCTTCCTGCATCACATGGTGCGCAATCTCGTCGGCGCGCTGGTGTCTGTCGGCAAGGGCGCACATTCGCCGGGGTGGGTCGGCGAAATCCTGGCTGGTCGGGATCGTGCCCGCGCCGCAGCGACCTTTGAAGCCTGCGGGCTGTATTTTGTCGGCGTCGACTATGATCCGGTCTGGCGGTTAGGAGTTGTGCTCAGCGCCGTCCATCAGGATCACGCTGGCGAGATGGTGATCGTTCCACCCTGAATCCATGAGACGCACGCGAATCAAGATCTGCGGCATAACCCGCGAGCAAGACCTCGCGGCGGCCGTCGCGGCCGGCGCCGACGCGCTCGGCTTCGTTTTCTATGCGCCCAGCCCGCGCCATGTGACGCCACAGCGGGCCGCGCAACTGACTGTGCATCTGCCGGCCTTTGTTACCAAGGTCGGCCTTTTCGTCAACGAGTCGCCAGAGACCGTTCGCGCCGTTTTGGTCCAAGTGCCGCTCGATCTGCTGCAGTTCCACGGCGACGAAGACGCGGCCTACTGTTCCCAGTTTGGCAAGGCGTGGATCAAGGCGGCCAGGATGAAGCCGGGTTTCGATTTGCTAGAATACGCGTCCGCGTTCGCAGCAGCCCAGGGAGTATCGGGCCTGTTGCTCGATGCCGACGTCGCAGGCTACGGCGGCGGCGGCAAGACCTTCGACTGGTCGTTGATTCCGCGGTCCTTGCCGCTTCCGGTGATTCTGTCGGGGGGCTTGCATCCGGGTAACATTGCACAGGCGGTGCGCGCCGTGCGGCCGTGGGCGGTGGATGTCAGCAGCGGCGTCGAGGCTGCCCGTGGCATCAAGGATGTGCAAAAGATCAACGAGTTCATTGGCGGAGTGCGAGATGCAGATGCAGGATCTTCCCTATAACCTGCCCGATGCGGGCGGTCATTTCGGTCCCTACGGCGGGATTTTTGTCGCCGAGACGCTGATGCCGGCGTTGAGTGAATTGCGTCAGGCGTATGCCGCGGCGCAGGCCGATCCCGAGTTCCGTGCCGAATTCGAATACGAACTCAAACACTATGTCGGCCGCCCCAGCCCGATTTATCACGCCCGGCGCTGGTCGAGCCTGCTCGGCGGTGCACAGATCTTTTTGAAACGCGAAGATCTCAACCACACCGGCGCGCACAAGATCAACAACTGCATCGGTCAGGGGCTGCTGGCACGACGCATGGGCAAACCGCGCGTGATCGCCGAAACTGGCGCGGGTCAGCACGGCGTGGCTACCGCCACCGTTGCCGCCCGCTATGGCATGGAGTGCGTGGTCTACATGGGCTCGGAGGACATCAAGCGCCAGGCTGCCAATGTCTATCGCATGAAACTGCTGGGGGCCACGGTGATGCCGGTGGAATCCGGCTCGAAGACGCTGAAGGACGCCCTCAACGAGGCGATGCGCGACTGGGTGAGCAACATTGGCGATACCTTCTACATCATCGGCACGGTCGCCGGTCCGCATCCTTATCCCATGATGGTGCGGGATTTCCAGTCGGTGATCGGCGAGGAGTGCAAGCTGCAGATGCCGGAACTCGTCGGCCGCCAGCCGGATGCCGTGATCGCCTGCGTTGGCGGCGGCTCCAATGCAATGGGGATTTTCTATCCCTATATTCCGTTCGCGGATGTGCGACTGATCGGCGTTGAAGCCGCCGGTCATGGGCTGGATTCAGGCAAGCATTCGGCTTCGCTCACCGCCGGTCGCTCCGGCGTACTGCATGGCAACCGGACCTATCTGTTGCAGGACGAGAACGGCCAGGTGAGCGAAACCCACTCGGTATCCGCCGGTCTCGATTACCCCGGCGTCGGCCCCGAGCACGCCTGGCTGAAGGATTCCGCTCGCGCCGAATACGTCACGATTACCGATGCCGAAGCGCTGCAAGCCTTCCATGACCTGTGCCGAGTGGAAGGCATCATTCCCGCGCTCGAATCCAGCCATGCGCTGGCATATGCGGCCAAGTTGGCGCCGACGCTTGACAGGGACCAGATGCTTCTGGTCAATCTGTCCGGCCGCGGCGACAAGGATATGCATACCGTTGCCGAGGCATCCGGCATCCGGTTCTGATGTTTTGCTGAAGATTGAGATGAGCCGTATTCAAAGCACTTTCGCCGCCCTTGCCGCCCAAGGCCGCAAGGCCCTGATTCCCTTCATTACCGCCGGTGATCCGCATCCCGATCTGGCTTTGCCGCTGATGCGGGCGCTGGTTGCGGGCGGCGCAGACATCATCGAACTGGGCGTGCCGTTTTCCGATCCGATGGCGGATGGACCGACGATCCAGCGCGCTTCGGAACGTGCGCTCGCGCATGGCATGAGCCTGCGTCGCGTGCTGGCGCTGGTGGCCGAATTCCGCCGGGAGAACGCCGCGACCCCGGTGGTGCTGATGGGCTACGCCAATCCGGTCGAAGCCTACGGCGTCGACGCCTTTGCCCGCGATGCCCACCTTGCCGGGGTTGATGGCGTGCTGGTGGTCGACTATCCGCCGGAAGAGTGCGCCGGGTTTGCGGCCGTCATGAAGCAGGCGCAGATCGATCCGATCTTCCTGCTGGCGCCGACCTCTACCGAGCAACGTTACGAGGAACTCGCCCAGATCGGCAGCGGCTACATCTACTACGTCTCCCTGAAGGGCGTCACCGGTTCCGGGAATCTCGATCTGGATGAAGTCGCGCGCCGCATTCCGTTGATTCGCGAGAAGGTCGGAATGCCGGTCGGCGTCGGCTTCGGCATTCGCGATGCGGCCACCGCGGCGCGCATCGCCGCGATGGCGGACGCCGTGGTCATCGGCAGTCGCATCATCGAGGAGATCGCCGATGGTGACGCCCAGGCCGCGCCGCAGCGGGTCACTGTATTCCTCAGCGGAGTGCGTGCGGCGATGGACCGAGGAACATGTTGACGACCTGCCGCCTGGCCGTCGGCCCGCGGCCGACTTTGCACAGCCAACCGGCAATGGTTGGGCTTAGCAGTGCGCCGCGAAACACTGCCTGCGCACCGTTGGAGGGACCATGAGTTGGTTACAGAAACTCCTGCCGCCCAAGATCAAGCGCTCGGAGGGCGCGCGCAAGGCCATGCCCGAAGGGCTGTGGTCGAAGTGCCCGGCCTGCGAGGCGGTGCTCTACAGCAGCGATCTGGAGAATAACCAGAATGTCTGTCCCAAGTGCTCGCACCATCTGCGGCTGCGCGCCCGCGTCCGGCTTGACGCCTTGCTCGATCCTGAGGGCCGCTTCGAGATTGGCGCCGAAGTCATTCCCACGGATCCGCTCAAGTTCAAGGACAGCAAACGCTACGTCGATCGCCTTGCCGCGGCGAATGAGGATACCGGCGAGGTTGATGCCATCGTGGTGATGCAGGGCGCGATCAAGATGGTGCCGGTGGTTGTCGCCTGTTTTGAATTCGAGTTTCTCGGCGGTTCGATGGGGGCCGTGGTGGGCGAGCGTTTCGTGCGCGGCGTCAAGGCGGCGATCGAGCAGCAGACGCCCTTCATCTGCATCACCGCCTCGGGCGGCGCGCGCATGCAGGAAGGCCTGTTTTCCCTGATGCAGATGGCCAAGACCACCGCCGCCGTGACGCAACTGGCGCATCACCAGTTACCATTCATTTCGCTGCTGACCGATCCCACCATGGGTGGCGTTTCCGCCTCCTTCGCTTTTGTCGGCGACGTGGTGATCGCCGAGCCCGGCGCCCTGATCGGCTTCGCCGGGCCGCGGGTGATCGCGACCACGCTCAAGGTCGAGCTCCCGGCCGGCTTCCAGCGCGCCGAGTTCCTGCTGGAAAAAGGCGCAATCGACATGATCGTCGATCGACGTGAACTACGCGACAGGTTGGCTTCCCTGATGACGCTGTTGCAGCGGGTGCCCGCTGCTTGATGCCGCCGTCTCCGGAGGGGCTGGACGGCTGGCTGGCGCATCTCGAAGCGCTGCATCCGCGCGGCAGCGCCGGCATCGAACTCGGGTTGGAGCGGGTGGCGGCGGTCAAGGCGCGGCTGGTTCAGTATCAGACATGCCCGCTGATTCTGGTCGGCGGCACCAACGGCAAGGGTTCGACCTGTGCGATGCTGGAACGCATCCTGCTGGTCGCCGGCTATTGCGTCGGTCTGTACACCTCGCCGCATTTGTTGCACTACAACGAGCGCGTCAGGATCAACGGCGTCGCCGCTGATGACGCTGGTATGTGTGCGGCTTTCGCCCGCGTCGAGCAGGCGCGCGGCGCTGTAGCGCTGACCTACTTCGAGTTCGGCACGCTTGCCGCGTGGGAAGTGTTCGCCAGCGCGGCTCTCGATGTGATCATCCTCGAGGTCGGTCTCGGCGGCCGACTCGACGCCACCAACGTTTACCAACCCGATTGCGCCATCGTTACCGGTGTGGATCTCGACCATATGGATTTTCTCGGCGTCGACCGCGAGGCCATCGGGCGCGAGAAGGCCGGCATTTTTCGCGGCGGAGTCTCGGCGATCTGTGGTGATCCGCAGCCGCCGCTGTCCCTGATCGATCATGCCAGGGCGATTGGCGCCAGGCTCCAGGTCATGGGAGTTGATTTCGGCTACCTGCGGCAGGAGCAACAATGGCTGTATTGGGGCCGCCCGGCCAATGAGTCCGCCAAGCGCGGTGAAGACGCAACGATCCGCCGTGGCGGACTGGCCTTTCCGGCCTTGCGGGGCAAGCAGCAATTGGCCAATGCGGCCTGCGCGCTGGCGGCACTCGATACGCTGCGCGCGCATTTGCCGGTGGCCATGAAGGACATCCGCCAGGGACTGATCCAGGTCGAACTGGCCGGGCGTTTTCAGGTCTTGCCGGGGTGTCCGGCCGTGGTGCTGGATGTGGCCCACAACCCGCAGGCCGCCCGTGCACTGGCCGCCAATCTGGCGGACATGGGTCTCCACCGCAACACCTGGGCGGTGTTCGGCATGCTCGCCGACAAGGACATTGACAGCGTGATCGACGCACTCCACGAGCGGGTAAGCCACTGGTTGCCGAGCACATTGCCTGGCCCCCGCGCCGCCAGCGCCGACTGTCTGGCGCGGCGTTTGCGGGCCAGGGGCATGACGGTGGTGGGCGAGTTCCCATCACCCGCGGCGGCACTGGCTTGCGCGCAAGAGAACGCCGGCGAAGATGATAGAATTCTTGTCTTCGGATCCTTCCTCAGTGTTGCCGCGGCCTTGCAGGAGCTTGGCCGCACGAGGTAATCACGCGTAACCACGATGGCGGAACAAAGCACCTCGCCTGACGCAGAATTGCAGTTGAAGAAGCGCGCCCGCCGGCGGCTGGTCGGCGCCGTCGCGCTGGCGCTGTTGGCCGTCATCGTCCTGCCGATGGTGATGGACAGCGATCCGCGCCCTCCGAGCCAGGACATCCAGGTGCGCATCCCCAGCCAGGATTCGATGGGCCTCGCGGCCAAGGTTCTGCCGGGCAAGCCCTCGGCGACCCCGATGCCGGCGCCCGAGCCGAAGACCGAAGTCAAGGTGACTCCCCCCGAACCGGCTGCCGCCCCGGTGTCGGTTGCCACGCCGGCCGCGAAGCCGACGGAAGTTTCCTCAAGTTCCGCGAAGAAATCCGAGTCAGCAGACCAGCCGGCGACCAAAGCCGCTGAAGTGGCGGCTTCTGGTAGCGACCAGTCCGCGCAGTGGGTGGTTCAGCTTGGCGCCTACAAGGAGGCGGGCAATGTGAAGTTGCTGCTGTCCAAGCTGAAGGGCGTCGGCGTGCCGGCTTACACCGAGAAATACGAGTCGGCACAGGGACCGCGCACCCGTGTTCGGGCAGGTCCCTTTGCCAGCCAGGAGGCCGCGGAAAAGGCCCGCTCACGAATCAGGATAATCGGCGTAGACGGTCCGGTAGCGCCAAGGTAGGGCGATGACCGCGTTCGACTACGCGGTGCTGGCCGTGTTCGCGGTGTCGGTGCTGGTGGGCTTGTGGCGTGGTCTGGTGAGCGAGATTCTGGCGCTGGCGGCATGGGTTGTGGCGTTTCTGGCGGCACGCGCCGCGGCGTCGGACGTGGCCGTTTGGCTGAGCGAACAGATCGCCGACCCCGGCATCCGACTGGCAGCGGCTTATGTGCTGGTGTTTTTCGGTGTGTTGCTAGTTTTTGCGATAGCGCGCATGCTGATTTCTTTGATGCTCAAGGTGGCAGGCTTGGGCTTGTTGGACCGCTTGCTGGGTGCGGCTTTTGGCGTCTTGCGCGGGATTCTTGCGGTGTGGATGGCGGTGCTGGTAGCGGGCATGACGCCGCTGCCCAGGACCAACTGGTGGCGTGATGCGTTACTGGCGCCGCCCCTGGAGACAGCGGTGATTGCGGCAAAGCCCTGGTTGCCGGCTGAAGCGACAAAACGGATTCGGTTTCGATAGAGGAAAAGGACCATCCCCCTTCCCCTTTTTCGGGTAAGGCGGCGATAATTGTTCGCGGGCGCTGCCCGCTCCATGTTTTGGCTGCTTCTCCTTGGGGCGGCCCTGCGGAGAAGGACCATGTGCGGAATTCTGGGTGTGGTGGCGACCACGCCGGTGAACCAGTTGCTCTACGACGGCCTGCAGGTGCTGCAGCACCGCGGGCAGGACGCCGCGGGAATCGCCACGGCGGAAGACGGGCGCTTCCACATGCACAAGGGCTCGGGCCTGGTGCGCGATGTCTTCCGTACCCGCAACATGCGCAGTTTGATGGGCAACTGGGGCGTCGGACATTGCCGTTACCCCACCGCCGGTTCGGCCGACAACGCTGCCGAGGCGCAGCCTTTTTACGTCAATTCGCCCTTCGGTTTGATGCTCGCGCACAACGGCAACCTGACCAATGCCGACCAGTTGAAGCAGGACATGTTCCTGCAGGACCTGCGCCACATCAATACCAACTCCGATTCGGAAGTGCTGCTGAATGTGCTGGCCCATGAATTGCAGGCGGCATCGACCAGATATCAATTGGATCCCGAGACGATTTTCAAGGCGGTGGCCGGCGTGCATCGGCGCGTGCGGGGCGCCTATGCGGTTGTGGCGATGATCGCCGGCTACGGCCTGCTGGCGTTCCGCGACCCCTACGGCATACGGCCGCTGGTGATGGGTCGCAACGAGACCGCGGAAGGCATGGAATACATGGTGGCGTCGGAGAGTGTGGCGATCGACACGCTGGGCTTCAGGATGCTGCGCGATGTCGAGCCGGGCGAAGCCGTGCTGATCGACATGCGCGGCAACTTCGTCAGCCGGCAGTGCGCCGAACGCACGCTCCATGCGCCGTGCATGTTCGAGTTCGTCTATCTGGCGCGTCCCGATTCGGTGATGGACGGCATTTCGGTGTACGAAAGCCGTGCCAAGATGGGTGACTACCTGGCCGACAAGCTGCGTCGCACCATGCCGCACCTGGCGATCGACGCGGTGATCCCGATTCCCGATTCCAGCCGCCATTCGGCGATGGAACTGGCGGCGCGCCTGAATCTTCCCTACCGCGAGGGCTTCGTCAAGAACCGCTACATCGGACGCACCTTCATCATGCCCGGTCAGGCGACGCGGCGAAAGTCCGTGCGCCAGAAGCTCAATGCCATCAGCCAGGAATTCAGGGGCCGCAACGTGCTGCTGGTCGACGATTCCATCGTGCGCGGCACCACCAGCCGCGAGATCATCATGATGGCGCGTGAAGCCGGGGCCAAGAAGGTTCACTTTGCCTCCGCCTCGCCGCCGGTGCGCTTTGCCAACGTCTATGGCATCGACATGCCGACGCGCAGCGAACTGATCGCCGCGTTCCGCAATGACGATGAGATCTGCCGGGAGATCGGCGCCGACGCGCTGATCTATCAGGATCTGGACGCCCTCAAGGCGGCGGTGCGCTCGGTGAATCCGGCGGTGGCCCAGTTCGAGACCTCCTGTTTCGACGGCAGCTACATCACCGGGGACGTCACCTCGGTCTATCTGCAAAGCATGGAGGACAGGCGCGCCATGACCCCGCCGCCGAAGCCTTATGACCCGGATGGTTTCGACGGACCGGACGGCGAACAACTCGACCTGAATCTGGTGCAGGCAGGATGAGCGCCGCCGGGCCGTCCCAAGGCGTCATAGCCAAAAGCATGGAGCCGCGTGAGCGGCGAACCACGGGCACCCCCTTCCCTGGGGGCGAGCACGGGGTTTCGCGGAGCATTGCTCCGCGCCGTGCGAGCCGGCCGGCTGTGCAAAGCCGGCCGTGGGCGGGGGTTGGGGGGAGGGTAGTCCAATGAGCGCCGTGGATACCTCGGGCTGGTCCTTCGACACGCTGGCGGTTCGCGCCGGCCAGGAGCGCAGCCAGTTCGGCGAGCATTCGGAAGCGCTCTACCTCACCTCGAGCTTCGTCTTCGAGAATGCCGCGCAGGCGGCGGCGCGCTTCTCCGGCGCGGAGCCGGGCAACGTTCTACGCCCGCTTCACCAACCCGACCGTCAGCGCCATGCAGACGCGGCTGGCGGCGCTGGAAGGCGCCGAGGCTGCATCGCCACCGCCACCGGCATGGCGGCGATCCTGTCCACCGTGATGGCGCTGATGCAGTCGGGCGAACACATCGTCGCCTCGCGCAGCATTTTCGGCGCCACGCAGCAACTGTTCGGTGCCATCCTGCCGCGTTTTGGTGTTGACACTACGTTTGTGGAGCGGGGCGCTGTCGAGGCGTTCCGTGCGGCCATGCGCCCGACCACCAAACTTGTCTTCATCGAGACGCCTTCGAACCCCCTGACGGAAGTCTTCGACATCGCGGCGCTGGCCGAAGTGGCGCATGCCGCGGGCGCGCTGCTGGTGGTCGATAACTGCTTCTGCACGCCGGCGCTGCAACGACCGCTGGAACTCGGCGCCGACCTGGTGATCCATTCCGCCACCAAGTATCTGGACGGGCAGGGGCGTGTGCTCGGTGGCGCAGTCTGCGGCGCCAGGACGCTGACCGAGGAAGTCTTCAAGTTCCTGCGCACCGCCGGGCCGACCTTGTCCGCGTTCAATGCCTGGGTGATTCTCAAGGGACTGGAAACCCTGTCGGTACGGATGCAGGCGCAGTCGGCCAATGCGCTGCAACTGGCGCAGTGGCTGGAGGACCGGCCGCAGGTGGCTCGCGTGTATTACCCAGGGCTGGTTTCGCATCCGCAGCACGCGCTGGCGTCGCGCCAGCAGGCCAGTGGCGGCGCCATTTTGTCCTTCGAGGTCAAGGGCGATCGTGCCGCGGCGTGGCGCGTGGTGGACAACTGCCGGCTGTTGTCGATCACCGCCAATCTGGGCGATACCAAGACCACCATTACGCATCCGGCATCGACCACCCATGGCCGCATCACGGCCGAGGCGCGGGCGGCCTCGGGCATCGGCGAGAACCTGCTGCGCATTGCCGTCGGGCTGGAGAGTCCGATGGATCTGCAGGCTGATCTGGCGCGCGGACTGGGTTAGCAGCGCAGGTCGATGCGGCGCACCCCGGCGGCGCCGAGTTCCAGCGCGTCGCCGCGACCGGTGTCCCAGTCGGATAGCACCCAGCGCTCCGCGCTGCCGGAGGCAAGCTGAATGTCCTCGCGTCCGGGCCGGTGCGTGTGCCCGTGGATCAGGCGGGTGCAGCCGTGAGCCGTCAGCGCTGCCCGAATCGCAATGGCGCTGGCATCCATGATTGCGGCAGTCTTGTCCTTGACGGCCGCGATGCTGCGGCGACGCAGGCTTGCCACCTCGGCGCGACGTTCGGCCAGGGAGCGGGCAAGAAACGTCGTTTGCCACCCCCGCGAACGCACCATGCGGCGGAATTCCTGGTAGGGAAGGTCGTCGGTGCAAACGGTATCGCCATGCATCAACAGAGTCACCGCACCGCCAGCTGCGTCCGCGCGGATGTCGGCCCGCGCCCGAATGCTTGCCGTCCCCGCAGGACACGAAGCGGAATTGAGGGCCTCCGAAGGGGAGCTTGCTTCACGCAAAGCCCCGGCATGCGAGGCAGCGCTCAGCCTGACTGTTTCGGTTTCACCCAGCAAGCCGAGCCCTGCCGCCGCTGCAAAGGTTTCGCCGATCAGGAAATCGCGGTTGCCGGCCATGAAAAGGATCTGAGTACCCTGGTCGGCCAGATTCCGCAGCAGGTGGCATACCCGATCATTGAAGGGATCGGCCAGGTCGTCGTCGCCGATCCAGTACTCGAACAGGTCGCCGAGGATGAACAGCATCCCGACCCTGGCGGCGGCCGTATCGGCCAGAAAGCGGGCAAAGCGTTCGGTCAGATCGGGGCGATCCACCCGCAGGTGCAGGTCGGAAACAATGCGGGCAGTTCCGGCGATGTCGAGCATCGAACCACGCCGGTGCTCAGACGACTTCTGCGCGTTCGATGATGACGTCGGTCGCAGGGACGTTCTGGTGAAAGCCTTTGTTGCCGGTCTTCACCGACTTGATCTTGTCGACGACATCCTCGCCTTCGACGACGCGCCCGAAGACGCAGTAGCCCCAGCCGTCCTGACACTTGCCGTGGTCCAGGAAGTCGTTGTCACCGACGTTGATGAAGAACTGCGCGGTGGCCGAGTGCGGGTCGCCTGTTCGCGCCATGGCGACGGTGTAGCGCTGGTTCTTGAGACCGTTCTTGGCTTCGTTTTCGATTGGCTCGCGCACCGCCTTCTGCTTCATGCCCGGCTCGAATCCGCCGCCCTGAATCATGAAGCCGTCGATGACCCGGTGGAAGATTGTGTTGTCGTAATGGCCCGCTTCGACGTAGGCGATGAAGTTTGCGACGCTCGCGGGCGCCTTTTCGGCGTCGAGTTCGAGCGTGATGGCGCCGTGGTTGGTGGTCAGTTTGATCATGGGATGTGGTCCTGTAGGGATTACTTCTTGGCCGGCAGCAATTTGACCGATTCGATCAGAACCGGAGCGGTCGGCACGTTCTGGTGGGGGCCGGCGTTTGCTGTTGGCAGCTTGCCGATCTTCTGCACTATGTCGAAGCCCTGCACGACCTTGCCGAACACCGCATAGCCCCATCCGTCGCGGCCAGGGTAATCGAGAAAGCTGTTGTCCTTGAGGTTGATGAAGAACTGGGCGCTGGCCGAATGCGGATCGCCGGTGCGCGCCATGGCCAGGGTGCCCAGCTCATTCTTCAGCCCGTTGGCGGCTTCGTTCTGGATCGGCGACCGAGTCGCCTTCTGTTTCATATCCGGCGTGAAGCCGCCGCCCTGGATCATGAAGTCGGGAATCACGCGGTGGAACACCGTGCCGTTGTAGAACCCGTCCTTTGCGTACTGAAGGAAATTCTCCACGGACTTGGGCGCCTTGTCCTGATACAACTCGATGACCAGCGTGCCCTGCGAGGTCTTCATCTCAAGCTGCGGGTTGGCCGCGTGCGCGGCGATGCTGAAAAGCAATGCGATAGCAAACAGGAACAGGCGATACATGGGACCTCCAGGGTTGTGGCGTGAAATGTGAAACGTGAAATATGGCGCGAGACCAGATGCTTCAGGCGGCGCCTTCGAAGACAATCTTCCAGCGGCCGCCTTCCTTGATCCAGTACTGGCGTTTCTTCATCTGGTTCGACAGATTGCTGGAGCGGTAGTCCTGCTCGAAGGTAACAACGACATACTCCTCTTTGCCGGGATTGCGAAACATGCTGATATTGCCGGTATCGATCTTTATCCAGCTCTTGCCCGCGATGAACTTGCGCTTCTGCTCGATCCAGGCCTGATAGCCCTGGCCGTCGGATCTGAACTTGGGCGAATAGTGCCGCGCGTAGTGATCAACATTGCGGCTTTCCCAGTCCTGCCGCCATTCCTCGATCATCTTGAGCAGTGAGCTTCGTTCGCTCTGCCAGTCGTCGAGCGAAAGCCATTCGATGCTGTTGCTGATGATCACCGGGGTCAGTCCGACCTGCAGGCTCTTCGACAACATGTCGAGATCCTGGTTGGCCAGCACCACGCAGCCGTCCGACGCCTTGGGCGGCCGCGAAAAGGTGTCTGACGGGGTGCCGTGCAGCCAGATGCCGTGGCCGTTGCGTCCCTGACGCTTGTCCCAGTCGTTGGGATAGTTGATGGGAAAGGCGCCGCTGCTGCCGTAGAAGTCGGTGAGCTTCTGGCGCGGCAGGCTGGAGGTGACGTGATAGACGCCGATTGGGGTTTTCTTGTCGCCTTCCCGGCTCTTTTCCGCGCCGAGCTTGCCCTGGGAAATGTAATAGTCGGCGACGAAGCGTGGCGTGCCATTGTCATTTTGATAGAGATACAGCCTGGATTTCTGGGTATCCACGACGACCGCGTGCTGCTGTTCCGGATGCATCTGCAGCAGATAGCGCGGCACGTAGTCGGCCGGAGGCTTGGTGCGGTAGCCTTTGAGCCGGACAATGGCTTCGTCGCGCAGGTCCGCCACCTTTTCGCCCGCGGCCGGTCCGCCGCCCTCGCCAAAGGCCATCAGGGGACGGGAGCGGGCCAGCAGCAGATCGCCCATCACCAGATGCGCCAGGCGGAAATTCGGATAGGCCTTGATCAGCATCTCGGTTTGCTGCATCGCGACTTCAAGCCGGTTGCTTTCGATGGCGTCGAACACTCTCGCCAGCAGCGGTTCCGGCCCGGAATCGGTATAGCTGGCGTCGACGGCAGGATTGGCGGCATCCTTCTTGAGATGACGCGGCGCCTTGCCGGCAGCTTCGGCGGCGCCGGTGACCAGCAGCAGGCCGCAGGCCGCAAGGATTGCCGGGAAACGCAACCGGTAGCCCATCAGCTACCGACCCGCTCCTGCAGGATCTGCCATTTGCCGTCGCGCTTGCCCATCACCAGTACCTTGTTGCTGGATGTCTTGAGGGACGCCGATTTGTAGTGCTGACGGAACTTCACGGTGGCATTGTCGCCATCGACCGTGACGCGCAGGTTCTCGTAGCTGACCTGGATTGTGCCAGGTTTGGCGATGCGCTTGCGCCGCTCGGCGTCCCACGCCGCGCGCGATTCGCCGGCCGGGGTCTTGAAGTCGCGGGCATAGGCCGCGAGGTAGGCTTTCACGTCCTTGCGCGACCAGGCGGCTGCCCACTGGGCGATGGCCGTGTCGATCTCGGCCGTCGCGTCGTCCGCGGATTTCGCCGGCGCCGGCCTGGCGGCCTCGACCGGCTTGCCCGGCGCCGGCGTCGCGACGACGGCCACCGGCGCCGCCGGGGCGACCACGGGCGCGACGGGCGGTGGAAGCGGCGCCGCGACGGGCGCCGGTGCGGGTTTCGGTGCTTCAGCGAGCTTGACGGGTTCGACCGGACGCGGATCGCCGATTGGTTTGGTGGCCTTGCCGGGACGGCTGGCGGTAATCATCAGATCGCGAATCAAGGCCAGCTTGTTCTGCGCGCTGGAGTTCGATGAATCGATTTGCAGCGCCTTGTCATACGCCTGGCTGGCGAGGCGCGCGTACAGGTCACCCAGGTTCTCGTGAGCGGTGGCATAGGACGGATGGGTGCGAATGGCCATTTCCAGTGCCTGCTTGGCCTTGTCATACTGCTTCTGCTGGGCGTAGATGACCGCGAGGTTGTTGTAGGGTTCGGGCAGTTCCGGGTAATCCTCGGTCAGCTTGGTGAATATCGCGATCGCCTCGTTGGGCTTGTTCATCTCGGTCAGCAGGATGCCCTTGAGAAAACGCCCCTGCGCATCCTTCGGCTTGGCCGCGAGGTACTTGTCGATCTGTTCCATGGCCTGGGAGTGCTGCCCCTGCCTGATCTGCTTGCTGATGTCCTGCAGGGTGTCGGCATGGACGGCGGGGGCCAGCGACAGGAGTGCGACGGAAACTGCTGATGCGAGCAGACGCGCGGCATTGAGGAGGATTTGGGTCATGGTGTATACTTATCTACGACGGTTGCCCGAAAGGAAAATTAGCTACGGCCGCTGTGCTCGACGCTGGTGGATCTGGCGCCAGCCTGCACTGGATCGAAGTATTGGTTGCGGCCGTTGCGCTCGACGCCCATGAACTTGGCGTTGGCCTTCACTGAAACTTCGTTGTCGCGGGGACAAACCATGCTGAACTCAGCGTCGGATTCTAACAAGAAGCCCGCCCTCCCGACAACCTGACCGCGTTTGATCGATGGCGCGATAATGCCGGGCTTTCGTATCCATTCTGCTGCTCCCTCCGGCGTTTAGGCGATTCCCTCATGCTGAAGATATACAACACCCTGGCCCGCGAAAAGCAGGCGTTCGTGCCGATTCAGCCCGGTCGCGCCAGCATGTACGTCTGCGGCATGACCGTGTACGACTTCTGCCATATCGGCCATGCCCGCGTGATGGTGGCCTTCGACGTGGTGGCCCGCTGGCTCAGCGCCAGCGGCTATGACGTGACCTATGTGCGCAACATCACCGACATCGACGACAAAATCATCGCCCGCGCGCTGGAAAACGGCGAGACGATCCGGCAACTGACCGACCGCTTCATCGCGGCGATGAACCACGACGCAGCGGCGCTGGGCGTGCTGCCGCCGGACTTTGAGCCGCGCGCAACGGAGCATGTGGCGCAGATGCTGGAGATGATAGCCATGCTGGAGCAGCAAGGCTACGCCTATGTCGCGGAGAGCCGCGATGTCTGCTACTCGGTACGCAAGTTCGCCGGCTACGGCAAGCTTTCCGGCAAGTCACTGGAAGACCTGCGCGCAGGCGAACGCGTCGATGTCATGGCCGGCAAACAGGACCCGCTCGACTTCGTGCTGTGGAAGCACGCCAGGGACGACGAGCCCGCCGAAGTGAAATGGACTTCGCCCTGGGGGCCGGGTCGCCCCGGTTGGCACATCGAATGCTCGGCCATGGGCGCGGAACTCCTGGGCCGGCATTTCGACATTCACGGCGGCGGCCAGGATCTCCAGTTTCCCCATCACGAAAACGAGATCGCCCAGTCGGAAGGCGCACACCAGTGCCGGTTCGTCAATTACTGGATGCACAACGGCTTCGTCCGCGTCGATGACGAAAAGATGTCGAAGTCGCTGGGCAATTTCTTCACCATCCGCGAAGTGCTGAAGAAGTACGACGCCGAAGTGGTGCGCTTCTTCATCCTGCGCGCCCATTACCGCAGCCCGCTCAACTACTCCGACGTCCATCTCGACGATGCGCGGCAGGCGCTGACACGCTTGTACACCGCGCTCAAGGGCGTCGCCGGGGAGGTGGCCGTGGACTGGACCGAGGCTCATGCCGTGCGCTTCAAGGCCGCACTGGACGACGACTTCGGCACGCCGGACGCGATGGCGGTGCTGTTCGACCTGGCCACGGCCGTGAATCGCGGCGAAGCCGCGCTGGCCGGCCAGCTCAGGGCGCTGGGCGGCGTACTGGGCCTCTTGCAGCGCGACCCGCGGGTCTTCCTGCAAGCGGCGCCCGCAGGCGGCCTGAGCAACGAGGAAATCGAAGCAAGAGTCGGCGCCCGCGGTACGGCAAAGAAAGCGAAAAATTTCGCCGAGTCCGATCGCATCCGCGATGAACTCAAGGCGGCCGGCATCGTCCTCGAAGACGGGCCGCAGGGCACGACCTGGCGCAGGGCGTAAGCGACAAGGCGACGGCGAGCTTGCATTCGCGTCGAACTCGCGATGCGGGAGCAAAATGCTTGCGAAGGGTCTCGGGTTCCGTTGTATTGGCCAGGCGAGCGGCGGCACGGGCGCGACGCCGACACCGATAGTCCGGCTTGAGTTGGAGGCTCTGTTCATCCTTGATAAGCATCGTCTTGGCCACGTACAACCGTCCGGAATGCCTCGGCGTCGCGATCCGTTCGGTGCTGCGGCAAACCGTGCGCGACTGGCGTCTTATCGTCGTCGGCGACGCCTGCGACGATCGTACGGCCGCGGTGATTGCCGCTTTCGCGGATGATCGCATTGCCTATGTCAATCTGCCGTCGCGCTGCGGCGAGCAGGCGATTCCCAACTCCATAGGGATGGCGCTCGCCGACACCGAGTACATTGCGCTGCTGAACCATGACGACGTGCTTCTCGCCGATCATCTCCAGCTTGCGCTGGCTCGATTGAGGGAAGCGCAATCCGGGCTTTTCGTCGGTACGGCGGCTTTCGCTCGTTTCAGTGCAGCGATGACCAATGGGGGACGGATGCCGATCTTCTCCGAAGTGACACCGGTCGAGCGGGAACTTGGCGACGTTTTCCGCTTCGGTTCGGAGGCCTTCGAGCCCTGCAGCGCCTGGGTCTTCAGCCGCGACCTGTTCGAGACCGTGGGGCCCTGGAGAGCCTCGGCGCTGTTGTACAGAACGCCCATGGAGGATTGGCTGTTGAGGGCATGGCGGGCCGGGGTTGGACTGATTCAGGCCAGCGAGATCACTGTGCTGCGGATGCTGACCCATTACCAGCAGGCCGGTGGCGCGCATGCCTATGAATGGGGCCACGGCGAACATGCAATGGTTGAGCGCATGTTCGGCGGCAGCGATCCCGCGGAGATTCGCCGTGCCATCCGGCAGGGCCTCGAATCGGGCCTGGTCGCCGCGCTTCCCCGGCCGGGTTTTTCGCAGATGCTGCTGAAGATGATGCGCCGCATGACTGCGCAACAGGAGTGGCTGGCGGAGCGCCTGCTGACCCAGCCGATGGCCGAGGTCTACCGGCGCACGGGCTGGGATGCTTTCGAGCAGTTCTGCCTCCTGGCGGGGCTTGGCCGGGGCCATGCGATGGCGCTGGCCTTGCGGCTCAGAACCGGCGAAGACCTGCCTCCCGTGCCGGATTTCAATGAACTGCTTGCCTTCGCGCGCGCGAACCTGGCCGCCGGCCGATGACGGCCAACTGCCCTCTGCGGGACTGGCTGGAGGAGCGCCGCGCGGCCTCTCGACTTTCCGTGCGGGTGATTCCATGGCGCGAGTGCACGGCATGGCGCTTCGAGCGGGGGCGCCTCGCGCACGCGACGGGAGGATTCTTTTCAGTGGTCGGCATCCGCGCTGCCTGCAGCGTCAGTGGGCTCGACGGCTTGGCCGTGCCGATCATCGACCAGCCGGAGGTAGGCATATTGGGCTTCGTTGTTCGCGCGCGGGGGACCGCTCACGAATGGTTGATCCAGGCCAAGGCCGAGCCGGGAAACATCGGCGCCGTGCAACTGGCGCCGACTGTGCAAGCCACGCTCAGCAATTTCACGCGACTGCATGGCGGTGGCGCGACCGCCTATCTCGACTGCTTTACCGCACCGGATGGCGGATTCGACGTGGTCGCCGACAGCCTGCAATCGGAACACGGCAGCCGCTTTCTGGCCAAGTACAACCGAAACATGACCGTACTGGCCGCCGGCCATGGTCCCGATCCGTGCTCCGCCGACTGGCGCTGGGCCGCTGCCGCCGACCTGCGAGTCATGCTGGCGAGCGATTTCGCGGTGAATACCGACGCCCGCTCGGTGCTGTTCGGTTCGGACTGGCGCCTGCTGGCCGATGGCGCGCCTTTCTCCCGCTGGCGCGGCGCTTCCGGATGGGGCGCCGGCCTGCTCGCATCGTTCGAGGTCGAACCCGACCAGTCCGACGAGGACGCGGTTTCATGGCTGGCCGCCAGGCGCGCGGCGGTCCGCTTCGAGGTCGACGTCGTTCCGCTCGATTCAATGCCGGAGTGGCATGTGACGCCGGACAGCATCGCCCGCCGGCGGGACGGTCGGGTTTTGCTGCGGGCCTATGAAGTCCGGGCCAACAGCCGCGAAGTCGAGCGATGGGACCAGCCCCTGGTCCTGAGCCATCGAGAAGAGGCCGTGGTCCTGGTCTGCCAGCGTCGCGGCGGCGCACTGCGTTTCCTGCTGCGGGCCAGCGCCGAGGCCGGCTTTCGCGAACGCGTGCAACTCGGCCCGACCTGGCAATCCGACGACCTGACTGCCGGCAATGGTGCCGCCCACCAGATTCTGGCGGCGCTTCAGCGCGGACACGAACGGGATTCGAGACTTCAATCCGACGAAGGCGGGCGATTTTTCCGGTCGGTCAGCCGCTATCGGATCGTCGAACTGCCCGAGACCGAGGCAATCGACCTTGAAGCCAGCGGCTACCTTTGGATGGATCTGGGGCAGATCTACCGGCTTGGTGGAGTCCAGGGGATGTTCACCAACGAGGCGCGCAGCGTGTTGTCAATGCTTCTGTCCTGGCTCTGACGCAGCCGATCCGCGCCTGGCGCAGGGCGTGATCGAAGCGCGGGATCGGCAGGTTGTCTGCACCAACGGTCTCTCCCCTCGGTCTCCTGAAGAAGAATCTGCTGGTTTCCTCGTCGTACTTTTTGAGGACGCTGCAGAAGTGTCGGTCGTGGCGCGTGGCCATGATCCCAAAAACCTCATTTGACACAGAGAACACGGAGAAAAGCACAGAGAACACAGAGAGTTATATCGCATCGAGGACTTACCTATCGGGTCCGCTCCGGCTGGGCTTTTTCGGCCAAATTCTGCTGCAATACACTCGGCGGCCTCTAAAGGTCCAACGGTTGCCGCGAGGTCATGCTTTGCGATGAACTCAATGCGATGAGCATCGTCCTCGAGGACGGGTCGCAGGGGACGACCTGGCGCAGGGCATGATCGACAGCGCGCCAGGGTAGCCCGCCGCGTTCCTGCGGACCTTGCGCAGCAAGAACCTCATGACTCCTGGCGGGCGTGCCGACGTCACCCGGCACGGCGCGTCAGAATGTCTGACTGCGCGGGTTCTGCGACGACAGCTCGACTGCGTTGGCCCGCCAGGGCCAGGAACTCATTTCACCGCAAAGCAATAGAACAGCCCGTCACCGCCGGTCGGGCGTACTTTCTCCTGACTGCAGCCAAGTGTCGGGTGGGCCGAGTTCCAGGAGGTGGCCCATGGAGCGTCGAGGGGGCCCGCGCGATCGAAATGCCCGGTCATCGCGGCGCCATCGGCCCCGCCCTTGGTCCAGTTGCCGCAGGTCATGTCCGGAAATTGGGCGCCCGGAAAGGCGGTGCCGTCGGGTCGCGAGCCGGTCAGTATGTCGTGCTTGTTGGGCTTCTCGGTGCGGCTGTTTACCGGCTGACCCTTTTCATCCAACACCGTCTGCTTTGTCAGCTTGCTGCTGGCCGAGTGCAAGTCGTCGACACTGTTCGCGATCACCGCGCCCTTGGCGTTCTGCCAAGGGCCTTTGCCGATCCGGTCGCGCGCATTGACGAAGTCCGTGCCGGCCAGGGTCGATGCCTGCGTGCTCAGGTAGGCACGCCAGGTACGATCGCCGGCGCCTGCGGCTTGCGCAAGCGATTGGCAGTGCCGGT
>JADJQA010000025.1 GCA_016712985.1 Sulfuritalea sp.
ACCTTGATTCCTCCCGACAGCCGCCATTCATTATGGATATCTGAACGGCGGCTACTAGCAAGCCTAGTTGGCTTCCCTCGTGCCAAGACAAACGCCAACCTGCCGACTGGATCATCACGAGCGTCAGTCTTGACAGACATCTTTTTGTATATACACTCTGTGCCATGATCACCTTTGATGGGCCTAAGCGCAAAGCCAACATTGCCAAGCACGGCATCGATCTGGCGGAGGTAAAAAGCGCTTTTGATTCACCGATGGTGACTGGACGACCGCGTTGCCTACGGAGAGCAACGCCTTAAAAGCCTCGCCTGGTGGAATGGGCGAGTGGTCGTTTTGCTATGGACTTAGCGCGACTCTGGAGCGCATGTGTTTTCTTGCCAAGATGCCGATAAAAGCCAAACCCGTCAGTACGTCAAAGCCATCACTGGCCGATAAAGCCGCTTGGCAGTCCGTCATCGATGCTGCCCCGGACGGTGACGCAGCCCACGACGAACCATGGGACCGCGCCATTGTCACCCATGGCGGGGGCGTTACCGACACGCTCACCGAGTTGCGTCGTGCCAGGGGTCAGCGCGGACCACAGAAAAAACCACGCAAGACCGCGACGGCCATTCGCCTGTCGCCCGAGGTCACGGAGTTTTTCAAGGCGAGCGGGCCTGGTTGGCAAACGCGCATCGATGAGGCGCTGCGCGAATACGTCAAAGAACACAAGCCAGGCTGATCATCTGCGCATGGTTCGGGCTTGTCCCGGTCCTGGGCGCGGTCAGACGCGCGCTGTCGGTACAGCGTGCGCAGGACGAGTTGGCCGGCTCACGGCGTTCAGTCATCCCCGTAGCGAATCCCGACGATATCGATTTCACGCAAGCCACCGGGACTCTCGAAGCGCACCGTGTCGCCTTCGCGCGCCTTCAGCAACGCGCGTGCCAGCGGCGATATCCAACTGATGCGGCCTTCCAGCGCATTGGCTTCGTCGATGCCGACGATCTGGTAGCTCGCTTCCTCGCCATCCGCATCGCAGACCGTGACGGTGGCCGCGAAAAACACCTGGTCGCGGTTCTGCTGCTCGGCGGGATCGACAATCACGGCCGACTCCAGACGCTTGCTCAGGAAACGAATGCGCAGGTCGATTTCGCGCAACCGCTTCTTGCCGTAGATGTAGTCGCCGTTTTCCGAGCGGTCGCCGTTGCCCGCCGCCCAGGACACCACCTGCACCATCGCCGGACGCTCGGTCTTCACAAGATGCTCGAACTCGGCACGCAGTTGCGCGTGACCGCGCACCGTCATGTAGTTTTTCGTGCCGACCGGCAGGTGCGACTCGGGCGACTCGTCCTCGTCGGCATCTTCGGATTCCTTGACAAAAGCCTTGTTCATCTCGTGGAAACGACCCGCAAATATTGATGCTAGCATCCAAAATATCATGAATGCCGCGATACCGATTGCCCAGCGCCCACTTTCCACGGTGCTCGCCTATGCCGCGCTGATTGTCTGCGTGGCGATGGGCATACGCCACAGTTTCGGCCTGTTCCTGACGCCGATGAGCATGGAACACCAGTGGAGCCGCGAAGTCTTCTCCTTCGCCCTGGCGCTGCAAAACCTGATGTGGGGCGCCAGCCAGCCCTTCGCCGGCTGGCTCGCCGACCGCTTCGGCGCGCGCCGCGTGTTGTGGAGCGCCAGTCTGCTGTATGCGCTGGGACTGCTCGGCATGGCCTGGGCCGCCAGCGGAACCGGCCTTGCCGCGACTGCGGGCCTGATGATCGGTGCGGCGCAGAGCGGTTGCACCTACAGCGTGGTATTCGCCGCGATGGGCCGCCTGGTGCCGGATGCAAAGCGCGGCTGGGCAATGGGCGTGGTCGCCGCAGCCGGCTCCTTCGGCCAGTTCCTGATGATCCCGCTCGCCGCCGGCCTGATCGGCGGGCTGGGCTGGTTCGGCACCCTTCTGGTGTTTGCCGCCGGCGCGTTGCTGATCATGCCGCTGGGCAGCGCGCTGACCAGCGGACTCGCCGCGGGCGCCGCCGGTAGCGGCCAGACCGCGCGCGAAGCGCTGGGCGAAGCCATGCGCGAACGAGGCTTCGTGCTGCTGATCGCAGGGTTCTTCGTCTGCGGCTTCCAGGTGGTGTTCATCGGCGTGCATTTCCCCAGTTACCTGATCGACAAGGGCATGGGCGCGGAAACCGGCATGACGGCGCTGGCGCTGATCGGCCTGTTCAATGTCTTCGGCAGTTACAGCGCCGGCCATCTCGGCAGTCGCTGGCCCAAGCGCCACCTGCTGGCCGCGATCTACGTCGCGCGCAGCGTGACCATCGGCCTGTTCCTCTGGGCGCCTCTGACGGCCGTCAGTGTCTATCTGTTTTCCGCGGCCATGGGGCTGCTGTGGCTATCAACGGTGCCGCTGACCAACGCGATCGTTGCCCAGGTGTTCGGCGTGCGCTATCTGGGGATGCTGTCCGGACTGGTGTTCTTCAGCCACCAGGTCGGCAGCTTCCTCGGCGCCTGGCTGGGAGGCAGATTGTTCGACACCACCGGGTCCTATGACGCAGTCTGGGGCATTTGCATCCTGCTGGGCGTTCTGTCGGCCTTGATCCACCTGCCGATCGACGAGCGCAGCCTGCAGGCGCGACGCCTGGCAACGACTGCCTGATTAACTGGCGCACCTCGACCGGATGGATAGTCGGCGCCGGCTAAACGGCGGTCGGACATGAAAACCGTGGTCTGACCCGGTTTTGCCGGTTTTGCGCGCCCTAGGGCAGACCCCGGAATCCAGGGAATTTCCAGCCGCGTTTCCTGGATTCCGGGTTCCGCTTCGCGGCCCCGGAATGACGGGCTGAGGCTCCTTGCCAATCAATCTGGCGCATCTGCACTTGTGGCAGAGGACAAAGGGGAAGGATCCCAAGTATCGGAACCTGCCCATTGAGCAGAAAGAAAGCGGCCGTTGGATTGATACGGTGATCGCCGGCAAAAAGCGCCTGGCGGATGCGGCAAAAATTACCGTGGTAGCCGACCGGCAAGCCGACGTCTATGAATTGTGGGATCGCTTGCCGGATGCCCGCACGCATCTGCTGATCCGTGCCTGTCGCGACCGAAATCTGGCAACGCCCTCCGGCAAGACCCTGTTTGTCTGGATGGATGAACAACCCGTGCAAGGCAGCTACCGGATCACCATGCCTGCCACGCCCAAACGCAGCGCCCATGAGGCGCTGCTGCATGTCCGGTTTGGTTCGGTGACACTCAAAAAGCCGCAGCATTGCTCCGACAAACGGGCGTCGCCTGAACTGACCTTGAACGTGATTGACGTCGTGGAAGATGCGACGACCGTCGTTGGCGACAACGAGCCGATTCATTGGCGGTTGCTGACCACGCATGCAGTGGCAACGATGGACGACGCCCGGCAGTGCATACAGTGGTATTGCCTGCGGTGGCATATTGAACAGACCTTCCGTACCGTCAAGCGGCAGGGCTCGGATTTGGAATCGAGCCAACTTGAACACGGCGTCCGGCTGGAAAAGCTGGCGGTGATGGCGCTCTCGGCGGCGGTCCGCGTCATGCAACTGACGCTGGCACGGGAGGGTGGATCGGTCCGTCCAGCCACGGATGCGTTTGATGCGGACGAGATCAAGGTATTGCAGCATGTTCAGCCCACGCTGGAGGGCAACACGGAAAAGCAAAGAATCCGCATTCGCTCTTCTCGCTGGCTTGGGCCGCTTGGATCATCGCCCGCCTAGGCGGCTGGAAGGGATACGCCAGCGAACGCAAACCCGGCCCGATCACCATGCTGCGTGGCCTGCAAGCGTTCGCAGCAATACCGCAGGGCTGGCTTCTCGCTCATTCGGTGCATACAAAAGATGTGTGCATACGGTAGCTCCTTGCGGGAGAGGGTTGGGGAGAGGGGGGCGGTCGACGCGCATGTTGCCATTGCAACCCCTCTCCCCCGGCCCCCGCTCCGCGCCCCACGACCGGCTTTGCACAGCCGGTCGGCTGCGGCGGCGCGAAGCAGGCTTCGCGAAACCCCGCCTTCGCCCCGCAAGGGAAGAGGGGAGACGTTGCTCGCGCCAATTGGTGTCAAATCGCCCCCTGGCAAAGCGCCTCGAAGGCGACGATGATCTTCGCCGTCTGCTGCGCATGGCTGCCGCCGCCGGCCGCCATGCACACGTCGGGCTCGGGAATGCTTGGGTCCTCGAAGAACACGTCATTCATTTCGCGGTCGTAATGCTGGCCGGTATGAATGATCTTGAACGCCAAGCCGCCATGCGCCTGCAAGGCGCGCACGATGGGTGCGATCTTCATGAAATTGGGCCGCGCCCCGGCCAGCAGATAGACCGCCTATATCAAGCCGCTACCGGCGGCGCCGTGGGCCAGTACCGATCCACCAGTTCCCTGGTGCTGCGGATGTTCCCCCGCCCTGAAGCGCCGAACACGATCGACTCGATATTCGGCTGCCGACAAACCCATTCGATCGCCTCTTTGGGCGGAATCGCACCCGAAGCAAGGCCCGACATCGCGATGGCCCGGAACTTCATTTCCTTCAGGGCCCGCTCATACGCCTCGAAACCGCCGCACATGCGGAAGCCGATCTTGTTGATGTTGGCGCAGACGATCGGATTCTCGATTCCCAGCCCCTCCAGCACGTCCAGCAGGCGCGGCATGTTCATGGTGATGAATCCGGGCTCGGCGTCGTAGCGGGCCTTCACGTGGTTGGCGAAGATACGAAACGCCTCGTTGAATCCGAGCCCCAGCAGAAAGTCCACCACCACGTTTTGCAGAAAGATCACCGGCGTCTTCAGCCCCTGAAACATCTTCATCTCCGCATCGACCAGCAGCCCGGCGCTAGCCGCAGAAATTTCGTCGTCCAGCCGGGCGATCATCATCCGCGCCCAAGCTACGCTGCTGCCGGTTCCTCTGTGCGCCGCTTCCGTGTCGCCTTCGGCTTCTTGATGGTGACATGCGGCTCCAGCCCGGCGACGGTGGCCATGTCGATCAGGCAATCCAGGGAGAACAGATTGATCTTGCCGCGCATCAGGTCGGAGACGCGGGGCTGAGTTACGCCGAACAGGGCTGCAGCTTCCGCCTGGGTCATGCCGCCCTGCCTGATGATGCTCTCGAGCTCCATCATCAGCGCCGACCGGGCGCGCATGCTGGCGGCCTGCTGCGGCGTGTCCTCGATCGCGTCCCATACGCTGGCGAAGCGCTGTTCCTTGCTCATGGCTGCTCCCTCATCAAGTCCTTGAATCGTTTCCGGGCCAGCTTGATGTCCCTCTCGCTGGTCTGCTGCGTCTTCTTCTGGCAGCAGTGCAGGACATACACGGCATCGGCGAGCTTCGCCAGGTAGATCACGCGGAAGGCGCCGGACTCATCCTGGATCCGAATCTCCTTCCCGCCAGCGCCTACCGTTTCCATCGGCTTCCAGTCGGTCGGCTCCTTGCGGTTCTGCACCTTGTCCATCTGGTAGCCGGCTTCGCGCACGGCGAGCGCCGGAAACTTGCGCAGATCATCCAGCGAGCTTCCGCGAAAACGTAGCTCCTTCATGGGGCGGATTATATAAACCTTTGTATTTTATGCAAGAGCGAAGAGCGCCGCCGAACCGTCACAGGGGGCAGTCCAATGAAGACTGCACCGAGATTTCTGGCAAGACTCACGTCCGCGCCAGTTCCCCCGCCAGCACCGCGACAATCCGCTGCGCGGCCTTGCCGTCCCACAGGTGCGGCCGGCGGCCCTGCTTGCCTGCGCCGCGCAGCAGCTTGCGCGCCTCGGCGACGATGCGCGCCGGATCGGTGCCCGGCAGCACGTTGGAACCTTCCTCCACCATCACCGGCCGCTCGGTATTCTCGCGAATCGTGATGCACGGCACCCCGTCCCCGGATCAAGTCCGGGGCAGGCTATTGCCCCTCCGCGTCATTGCCGCGAAGGCGGCAATCCAAGGGCGTAGAACTGGATTGCCGCCTTCGCGGGAACGACGAAGGTGAGGCCTTGTGTCGATTCAGGAAATTGCTCCACGCTTCACGTTCACCCGACACAAAAGTTCGCCGACTCCGCCTTGCCTTCACGCTGCAAGTGCGCCGCACCACTCGGCTCGGTGACGAAGAACCAATCCGAAATACTGTCCGTCACCAGCCGGTTGATCTCCTCCGGCATGGTCATGTCGCCACTGCGCAGGCCGGCTTCCACATGGGCCACCGGAATGTTCAGCTTCTTCGCCACGATGGAACACGCCAGCGTCGAATTCACGTCGCCCACCACCAGCACGGCATCGGCCCGCTCGGCCTTGGGCAAGCCCGCGAAGCCGTAACCGACAAGCCGAAGGAACTACCGTCAGGCCTGGACAGCAGAATGCTGAATCGGTTGGACCGCCAAGCGCATCCCCATTGCCTTGAGGATTGCCGCGAGCGTCTTTAGCTCGGGATTCCCTTGTTCGGATAGAGTCCGATAAAGCGTATGGACGTTCACCTCTGCCTGACGCGCCACCTCTTGCACGCCGCCAAAGGCCTTCCTGAGACTGCGCAAGGCCAGCAACAGGTCAGTCTCGTCGCCATCTTCCAACACTGAATTCAGATATTCCGCCGCCAGGTCAGGATCGGCACGGAACATCTCGATACTCGCTTCCTCGTGAGTGCGGTGCGTCTTAGCCATTTCGCTTCTCCCAATCGTTCAGCAACCTGATCGCACGCTCAATGTCGCGGCTTTGCGACTTCTTGTCACCGCCGCTGGTAAGCAGGATCACCAACTTGCCCACATGCGCGTAATACACGCGGTACCCGGCACCAACGTCGATCTTCAGTTCCCAGATGCCATTCCGAACAGGTTCGTGATCACCAAATAGCCCGGCCTCGACGCGCGCCACGCGCTTGATGATGGCAACCTTGGCCACGCGATCTCGAATCCCATCAAGCCAATCCTGGTAAAGATCGTTCCCGCTCTCATCGACGTAATGGATGATCTGGTGCATTCACGAATCTTAGCTTATAAGCGAATTTCCGCAAGTTCCGGCGCCCACAGGCGGTCGGAGAACCAATGCCTGTTACGAAACGCTCATCCGGCCACGGTGAATTTCCCCTATCCGTAATGTAGAGTCGGAACAGGCGGTTGATATGTAAAGCTGGACAAACCCGATCGATCCATGTACAAAGGTGTGCATGGAGATGGATCTGAAGCGGGTTTGCGTTCGTCCGGTGCGACCAGGGGAGGAGTTCCGTTACCGGGAACTGATGCAGGCGCACCACTATCTGGGTGATCTGGCAAAGATCGGTCATACGCTCGGGTATGTCGCGACACACGAACAGGAATGGGTTGCCCTCCTGACGTTCTCCGCCTCCTCGTTGAAATGTGCGGCACGCGACCGCTGGATTGGCTGGGATTATCGGCATCAATACGGTCGGCTGAAACTGATCGCCAACAATAGCCGGTTTCTGATTCTGCCGGCGTGGCACCGGCCCAACCTGGGGTCCAAAGTGCTCGCGTTGTGCGAAGCCCGGATCGGTGCCGATTGGCTCACCCATTTCAAGCAGCCGTTGCTTCTGCTGGAAACCTTTGTTGATCCGACACGCTATCGCGGCACGGTCTATCGTGCCAGCAACTGGATCTGTGTCGGACAAACCCAAGGCAGTCGGCGCATTCAAGGCGGATACAGCGCACGCGATGGCGCCTCCAAACTGGTCTTTGTGCGCCCTTTGCGACGTGACGCCCAGTCCCAGCTTTCGCGGCCGGTGCTACAGGATACTTACCGTCAGGAGTCACCCAAGATCATGCTCGCCGTCGACCATATGTCCGCCTTGCCCGCTTACTTCAAAGACATTCCCGATCCGCGCCGCGCGCAAGGTCGACGTCATCCGCTTCCCGTGGTTCTGGCCATCGCCGCCGGAGCCACCTTGTGCGGTATGGACGGTTACAAGGCAATTGCCGGGTGGGCCAAAGATCTGGGTACCAAGGCCCGCGAACGCTTCGGCTGCCGGATCGAGAACCGGCAGCGTCTCGTTCCCAGCGAAAGCGTCATTCGCGATCTGCTCATCCGGGTGGATCCCGACGCGCTCGACCGAGCGTTCCAGCGCTGGAACGCCGATTACGGGCAAACCGACCAAAGCCTGGCGATTGACGGCAAGACCATGCGCAATGCCGTCGATGCGGACGGACGGCAAACTCACATCATGAGTGTCGTCGGCCATGAGTCGGCCCAGTGCTACACCCAAAAAAAGTCGGTACGCTCCCCGTAGAAGGTCAGGAGGCGACCAAGCAGACCAATGAAATCGGGATGTTTACCGCCGTGCTCGATCCCATCGCTATTGCCGGCAAGACGATCAGCGCCGACGCTCTGCTGACGCAGCGCAAACTGGCG
>JADJQA010000026.1 GCA_016712985.1 Sulfuritalea sp.
GGGCAAGGTAAAAGCACAATGGGGGCAAGCTTTGAAGGGACGATCAGCTTCGATGCGATTGCCGGCCAGCGCATCGAGCTGGCTGGCAAGATACAGGAGGCTTATGGCGTCACGACCGACGAAGCCGAGCAGCAGATCAAGTGTTTTGAAGATTCTCCACCGCGAAAGCCCGCCGGAGCACCTTTCGTGAGTCGGAAGTCGCGAGGCGATGCGCCGCCCATGGGTTGCGAGTACTGATATCACCAGACATCCGCCTGGCGCCGGTCTTAGGCCAGGCTGCGTGGAACTCCTCACTTCCGGCGTTTCGCGGAAGCAAAGCAACGCATGGTGTGCACTATGGAGCGGATCGACCCTGGCTCCATGCATATCGCATTGAGTCGTTCTGTTCAGGAGAAGAAATGGAAGAAGATTGCCGTTTTGCTGGCCGCCGCCGGCGTTATGTTGTCCGGCTGCCTTGCCTACGAGGTTCCTGCAGAGCGCGATACTGCGCGTATCGTGGAGATCGCGACCGTGATCGCGATGGGATTCCCAATCAAGCTGATCGTGACCGCGATGGCGATGGCGTGCGTAACTGCGAGGACGACCACCGCCCGAACGATCCTCGCCGCTACTGAGCGAGGGCCTCGCGCCCACTTCCGCCGGAAGCGGATGGATTTCGTCCTTCCGGCATTTCCGATGACCCGCCAAGCGCCTTGAACAGACCAACCGACGCCTGTAAGCGCGCCAGCCGAATCTGCGCGAGTTGATTCTGCGCCCGGAATAGCGTGAGTCGCGCGTCCAGGATCGTCAACAGGTCGTCCGCACTTCACGGTAGCGAATTCCTGCGAGCCTCCGCGCCACGCGCGCCTGTTCCACGACCTGTTCCTGAAGCTGTTCCTGTGCCGCCGTGCGCGCCCCCCGCGGCCAGTGCGCTTTCGGCATCCGCCAGCGCGGCAAGTGCGACTGCCTTCCCGCGCGGTGGGTTTCACCAATCCACGCTCGCGCCGACGCAGTTCCATCCACCTGTCCCCGCAGACGGCCGCCATCGGAATCGGCTGCGTGCGAAGCGCCGATCGCTGCAATGCCGCGGCGGGCGCGCTGGAGGAAATTGGATCAGTACATCGCTCGCGAGTCCCGGCCTGAACTGGTCATTGAGATGCCTGGCAGCAACGTTGCGGCGTGCCGCGGCAACATTGGCATTCGCGGCGGCTAGTTGCGCCTCGGCGCTGGCAAGATCGGGGCGTCGTATTTACGTCATTGAAGGCAGTCCAGGGGCAAATGCGTGGCACGCCCAGACTGGTGACAGCCGAGGCCGCAGCGCCGAACCCTTCCGGCGCTCGCCCGAGGAGGGATTGCAAGCGCGAACAGCGTCTGACGTTCCTGCAGTTCAAGCGGCAGAAGAGCGGCCTGTATCGTAAGCAATTCCCTCCCTGCTGTCGCGCGTTGTCGAGCGCCGAAGAAAGCCCCGTTGCGCACGCGCGAGTCCACAACCTTGAGCACGCGCTGGGCGATGTCAAGGTTTTCACGTGGCAACTGCTTTGCGGCGGCTGCAGCGACAAGACTTGAAATAGTGGCCTCGGCAACGCCCGCGTGACCAGCGCTGGGCCTGACGGTCCCGCGTCCCAGCGACTGGCGCGGGAGGTCTGCCTCGGCGGAACGCGCACCGGAGGCGTTTCGTCCCCAGGTTTCCATCTCGTAGCTCGCGCCGAGCGTGACATCAGCCGCATCCCTGGTCTCCTTGTTATCAATGCCACCCCACGCGTACATCTTAAGCGCGACGTGCCGGCGCGGGAGATCCAGGACCGGGAAAGCGTTCCGTCCGCAATCCTGACTTGTGCTTCGGCCTGACGTACGCGCTCCGCTGTACCGGTTTGATCGATTGGCGGCCTCGGCAGCGGGCAATCAGCGAGGAAAGCTCGGGCGAACCGAAAGCGCCCCACCAGTCCGCGGCCGGCACAGTGGCGTCGTGGAGCCAGCCGACTCGGCAAAGGCCCGTGGGATCCGGGGCGTAGGTGCCGGCGGGATTGCCGGTGACGGCACATCCGCCAAACAGCAGCGCAAGGATTGGAACCACCAGCCTGGCGAGTCCTTGCATCACGTCGCCAGCGCCACGATCGGGTCGACCTGCGCGGCCTTGCGCGCCGGCATGTAGCCGGAACACGAGCCCGGTGGCCACCCCAGCAGCTGAAGGCGTTGTACAGGACCGAACGAGTATTTGACCGGCGTGCTGAAGGCGGTGCTGACCATCGCGGCCGCCGCGAGCCCCACCCCACGCCGATCCCGCCGCTGAGTAGGGACACCACCAGCGCTTCGGGTGAGGAACTGCTGCGGTGATGTTCCTCATGCGCGCCGGTGGCCATGCGGATGCCTATTTCGCGCGTGCGTCTGGTGACGCCTTCACCAGCATGATGTTCATCACCCCGATCGCCGCCGACCAGCAGCGATATCGCCGCAACCGATCCGGAGCAGAACCGGGAGCGTGTTTTTGCGTGTCGAGGTTGCTTCGGGCACCGACGCCATATTGCGGTTCAAAAAGTCCGCGGCCTGGTGCCGCGACTGCAGCAGTGCTGTCACCGCGGCCTGTTTGCGTGCTCTGTCGATGGTTTCAACGTCGTCCACGGCCACGGTGACGTTGCGCAGGGAAGCGTGGGGACGACCAGGCGCAAGCCGCCGGTGGTCAGCGGCAACTATCACCACAAACAAACCTGGTCCTGGCCCCTGCGGCGAGGCGCCACGCACTGCCATCACGCCGATGACCTGGAACATCACGCTGTTGGAGCACGACGTACCGTCCGACAGGATCGACTTCCTGGGAAACAGCTTGTCGGCCACAGTCTGGCTGAGCACGACTACGGCGGCATAGCTCTTCTGGTCCGCCGTTGAAAAGAATATCCCTTTGCTCAGTGGCCTGTTGCGCGCCACGGAAATGTGTCGCCGAGGTTCCAGTGGCCTGGGTCTGGTCATCGGAATTGCCGAAACGGGTGACGCTGCCGCCCAGTTCCGGCACCGCGGCGAGCACATTGGGGCGCCGCGATCATGTCGGCGTCCTCCGGCACCAGCGACGCGACGGTTCCGCCCACGCCCCTGCGGCTCGGCTGCCCCGGACGAATCAGCAGCAGATTGGTGCCCATGGCGCTGATGCGATCGAGCACCGTCGGTTTGGCGCCGTCAAAGCCGGATGGGGAGCATCGCGATCACCGAGGCAATGCCGATGACAATGCCAAGCAGGGGTCAGTACGGTGCGAAAGATCGGCGCGCAGTGCCCGCACCCAGTCTTCGCCGCTTCCATCGCGCCACCGATCAGCGAAGCACCGCCTTCAGTCGCAGGCTGCCTGATCTCCGCAAACCGCCGGGCCGTCTGACAACCGCGGGCCGGAATCGCCGACGATGCCGCCGTCCCTGATTTCGATGATTCTTCGGGTTTGCGCGGCAATGTCCTGGGCGTGCGTGATCAGGGATGACCGTGTGTCCCTGGCTCGACAGGTCGCGCAACAGCGCCATCACTTCGACACCGCTTTTGCTGTCGAGCGCGCCGGTGGGTTCGTCCGCCAGCATGATGCGTCCGCTGTTCATCAGCGCACGGGCGATAGAGACACGTTGCTGTTGTCCTCCGGAAAGCTGGCTGGGCTGGTGCAATGGAGCTGCTCGCCGAGTCCGAGCGAGCCCAGCAGCTGTTTTGCACGCGCATCGCGCCTGGCGGGCGGCATTCCTGAATAGGACGGCGGGCACCTCGACGTTCCCGAGCGCGGACACGGTGCCGATGAGGTTGTAGCCCGGGGAAACGAACCCGAAGGCTTCACGCCGGAGCCGCGCCAGTTCAATGCGCTCGAAGGCCGAGACGTCCTCTCCCATGAATCGGTAAGTGCTGGAGGTCGGCCGGTCGAGGCAGCCCAGTATGTTCATCAGCGTGGTCTTGCCGGACCTCGACGCGCCCATGATCGCGAGAAACTCTGCCGGCGTAGATCTTCAGGTTGACGCCATGCAGCACTGGGACATCGGTTTCTGCCGCTGCGGTAGGTTCTGGTCACGTTCGTCAGCTCGATCAGCGGGATCGATCGCCGGATCGATCGGCGAGTGGCCGCCGCCGGGGAGCGCGCCGGGACCTCGTCCGGTCAGGTCTGATTTCACGGACGACCGCCCGCTGGCGCCGCGTTCGGCGTGAGCGAACTGCCGGTCTGCGCACGCGCAACCGAGCGGTTGCCCTGGTTCTACCACGACCTGTTCGCCGGGACTGGAGGCCTCGACGATCTGCGCCGAAACGCGGCTCATCACACCGACCTTCACTTCCCGCTCCACGACCTTGCCATCGGCACCGACGACACTGACCAGAGCGCGTCCACTGGCAAACTGATTGGGGTCACTGCCGGTGGCGCTGCGGCCACCCGCGCTGCGGCCTTCCGGCGTCGCCGCCGGATGCAGCGCGGGAAGCGGCACTGCCGCAGCGCGTCCGTAGCTCGACGCGACGAAACACCGGGCGGTCATCGCGCGTCATCAGCGCTGGTCGGGGTTCGCCACGTCGAGCAAAGCGTCGTAAGTGAAGGAGACGTTGCTAACCACGGTCGGCGTCGGCGGGATCTGCCGTAGCTTGCCGAGGGAAGCGCCGGCTGTCCCCACCCCAGCGTGGTGAAGCGACGTCCATGCCGACATACTGCAGCTTTTTTGGGTACGTCGGCATCCGAAACCTGAGCCTGCACCGTCATCGTTGACAAGTCGCGCGATGCGCACCACGATAGGCGCCTGCTGGTTGGCGTTCAGCGTCTGGCCCTGCCTGGAGCTTGTGACACGACGGTTCCCGCAATCGGCGCATAGATCTTGGGTGTGCCGAGGTTCGCCTCGTCCCCGCGCAAGGGTTGACCCAGTCGCCGGATCTGCGCCTTTACGCGAGCGGGCTGAGCCAGTGCCGATTTTCGCCTGGCTCGGCGCCTGGCTGCCGCATCGGCCGTTGTCGCATCGTCGCGCGTCAGGTTCTGCGCCGAGCAAGTTGCAGATCTGCCAGCACGAGCTGTGCCTGCTTGTTCCCAAGCTGCGCCTGAGGTTAGCAACTGCGCGCGATCGCCATCAACCTTCGCCTGGTAGACCGACGGATCGATCTCGGCCAGCAGTTGCCCTTTTTTGACGACATCCCCAATTTCGACGTGCAGTTTCTTCAGTTGTCCGGAGACCTGTGTGCCGACGTCCACGAACTCCTTGGGCTGCAGCGTACCGGTTGCCGTTACCGTGTCCTCCAGATTGCCGCGCGTGGCCGCCGTCGCAAGAATGCTATCGGCTGGATCGGCTGCCGCAAACCACGTTCGCCAGCCGTAATACCCACCGCCCGCCAGCATCGCGAACACAGCAACAATCAGCACCGGTCGGCCGATGCGAGACAGGCGTGACGGGGCCGGGCCTGCAACCGAAACCTGTTGCCGCACACTTGCAGACGTTTCGATACCTGAAGTCATTGCGTGCTATCCGCGTGCTCCGCGACGAGCGCCTGGGCTACAGGGCTCGACCGGGAGTCGTACATTCAACAAGGCGCGACAAAAATTTCCTCCATGACGCTTTGGCTGGTTCATTGGCTGGCCCACGATTTGATCAAAAATCCATCGCGCACGAAAGCATGCCGAGCAAGCTGCAAACTCGTTAAGCACGCCAGAGCGACTGAAAAGCAAAGGCCGCTGGCCTCTTGCCGACGGCGGTCAGGCGCTGATTCTATTATCGACATCCACGCACGCGCTGTGCGTTGGCGCACAGAGCATTCCCCTCGACCGGTATACGGTTGAACGGGCTGTCCCTTCTGCGGCCAAGATTGCCGATGCCGTGCGCGCTATGTGCGCTAGCGTACCGACCGCACCGCGGGCGGTGCTATCTTGATCCGAGGTTTCGACAACCATGCCGTTTGCTGGCCGCCTGACTCGCTTCGCGGGCCGGAAGCTTGCGCAACCGTCGCGAGCCGGAACCAGGTCAAGAAGTCATCTTTTTCCCATATTTGGAGATCTCACCATGAAGCAACTTGAATTATCTTTCCGCGCTTTTTCTGGCTGTCACGCTGGTGTCCGTCGTGGGTTGTGCCTCCACCACAAAGCAGGAAGGGACCGGCGAGTACGTTGACGACACCGCCATCACCACCAAGGTGAAGGCGGCAATTTTCAACGAACCCACTCTGAAATCGGCCGAGATCAACGTCGAGACCTTCAAGGGCGTGGTCCAACTGAGCGGTTTTGTCAGTTCGCAGGCTGCGGCCAGCAAGGCTGTTGAATTGACACGCGGCGTGCATGGCGTGACATCCGTCCGCAACGACATGCGAATGAAGTAACCGGTGGATTGCCACAGACAATTACCGGGCTGGCGCCCGGCAATGCCTGCGGAGTTTTTTGTTCCTCGGCAACGGCGCTGCCGGATCATTCGAATGACCCCTGCCAGCCCCGAGGATTCGGGAATGCATCAGTTCATGCCCCGGAATCGCTCCCCAACGAAAGGAGCAATCATGACCGAAAGGAGCAATCATGACCACCCGACGCGACTTTCTCCATGCACTTCCCGCCGCCGCGCTGACGTTGATCCTGGCCCGCGCCGCATCGGCCAAGGCGACACGACTTGAGGAATCCGAACCGGTCGCGGTGTCGCTGGGGTACAAACACGAGGCCAGCGAGGCCCACGGCAAGAATTTCACGGCCTACGCCGCCGGGCAGAATTGCGCCAACTGCCGGTTTTATCAGGGTAGGCCTGCCGATCCCTGGGGGGGCTGTGGCGCTCTGGACGGAAAGCTGGTCAATCCCAGGGGCTGGTGCGTCGCCTGGGTGAAGAAAATCTGGAGCGGCGGATCGACATCCCGCGCTGCGTCGTTCCCTCCGGGCGGCGTCACCATCGTTTTCGGAGTCAGCGGCGGGATCGGTCACGCCCGCGCGACGCAACTCCATGCCGCCTCCGGTTTCGCCACTGTACTCGGCTGCTCCCGCTCGAGCGCAGTCCCGCCGGACCTCGGCGCAGAGGCGAGCATCGAGACGGTGGCGCCAGGCGGCTCCTGACGGTGATCGACACGCTGCCGCCGGAATCTTCGGGAGAGTTCCTCGACCAGCGGGGACAGTCGATCGCGTGGTAGCCGGTGCAGCAGGGCGACGCCGGGCACCGGGTGCACCGCCTGAAGATCGACGATCCTGCCAACCGGCCGCCAGTTTGTCCTTGTCCGTTTTTCGCCCGTTGGGGCAATCCGGCACCGACTGATACGAAACCATTCTGGCCGAAAGCGGTCTGCGTAACGGGCGATATACTGCGCCGGCCACTTTCCAGTTCTCTCTCGAACCATGAACGATGCCTCACAGACTCCGGCCACCACGCCGCTGGAGTCGGCTAAAGATTGACCGCAGCGCCGCGTCACCGAAAGAAAGCGTCGCTGGGGCCAGTGGCTGGTACTTGCCCTTGGCGTTGCAGCACTCGGGGTGTTTGCCCTGATCCCGCGCAAGGCCGAGGTTCAGGTCACTTCGGTGCTGATGACCTTTCCCTCGCAGCAGTATGCAGAACTGACGGCGTCCGTCTACGTTGTCGCCCAGCGGCGCGCGGCGGTCGCCTCCAAGGCCACCGGGCGACTGCTCGAACTGCGCGTCCGCGAGGGCAGCGTGGTCAAGGCCGGCGACCTGATCGCCCGACTCGATGCCAGCGACGTGCGCGCCGCCATCGTCGCCGCCCAGGCCGGGCAGCGCCAGTCCGAAGCGGCGGTCCACCAGGCCGAGGCGAGCCTGCACCAGGCGCGGATCGAACAGGCCAACGCCGCCGCGGAATTGCGGCGCAACGAGGCGCTGGTTGCGCGCGGCTTCGTTCGCCGCAGGCGCTCGATACAGTGCGAACGCGGGCCGATGTCGCGCAGGCGGCGGTCGGTTCGGCGCAGGCGGCGGTGCCACCGCGCAGGCGGCGGTCGCCCAATCGGCGGCGCAGGTCGGCGTGCAGCAGCGGGTCAATGCCGACTACACGGAGATCCGCGCGCCCTTCGACGGCGTTGTGCTGGTAAAGAATGCCAATGTCGGCGACATCATCACGCCGTTTTCCAGCGCCGCCGGCACTCAGGGAGCCGTGGTGACGATGGCCGACATGAGTACGCTGGAAGTCGAGGCCGATGTCTCGGAGAGCAACCTGGCCAAGGCCGCCATCGGCAAACCGGTGGAATCACGCTCGACGCGCTGCCCGACACGCGTTTTCGCGGCGCGGTGGTCGGCATCGTGCCGACGGTCGACCGCGCCAAGGCGACCGTGATGACCAAGATCCGCTTTGACAAGCTCGACCCGCGCATCACTGCCGGAAATGAGCGCGAAGGTGACGATCCTCTCGCAGGCTGCGACCGACGCCGACCAGAAGGCAGTGTTGGCGGTGAATCCGCGGGCGATCGTCGAGCGCGACGGCCGCAAGCTGGTGTTGCGGCTCAAGGATGACACGGTCGAGGCCGTCGACGTGGTTCCCGGCCGCAAGATCGGCGACAACGTCGAGATTGCCGGCGCCTCCAGTCGGGCGAACGCCTGGTGCTGTCGCCGTCGGACAAGGTTCAGGCGGGAACGCGGGTCACGGTGACGGCCAAGTGAGTGTCACCGGGGATGGCGGGGCCGGACAAACGCTGATCCGGATCCGCAACCTGAGTAAAGCCTATGTGCGCGGCGAGCAGTTCATCCCCGTGCTGCAAGGCCTCGACCTTGACGTCCGCCGCGCCGAATTCGTCGCCCTGATGGGGCCGAGCGGCTCGGGCAAGAGCACGCTGTTGAATCTCGTCGCCGGCATCGACAAGCCGAGCGGCGGCAGCATCATCGTTGGCGGCGTCGATATCGCCACACTCAGCGAGGGAGCTCTCGCCGACTGGCGCGCCGCCCACGTCGGTTTCATTTTCCAGTTCTATAACCTGATGCCGGTATTGACCGCCTTCGAGAACGTCGAACTGCCGCTGCTGCTCACCACGCTCTCGCGCCGCGAACGCAAGGCGCATGTCGCGGCAGCGCTCGACATGGTCCGGCTCACCGATCGGGTGGACCATTACCCGAACGAGCTTTCCGGCGGCCAGCAGCAGCGCGTTGCCATTGCCCGCGCACTGGTCACCGATCCGACGCTGATCGTTGCCGACGAGCCGACCGGCGACCTTGACCGCGTTACCGGCGGCGAAGTGCTCGACCTGCTCGACGATCTGCATCGCCAGCTCGGCAAAACCATCGTCATGGTCACGCACGACCCGAAGGCGGCTGGGCGCGCCGAACGCATGGTCCATCTCGAAAAGGGCGTGCTGGTGCCCGACCCGGCACCCGGCGCGGTCTGAGCGCAGGCCATGTTCGTCCTCAAGCTGCTGCTCAAGAACGCTTTTCGTCATCGGCTGCGGACGCTGCTGACGATGGTTGGGCTGATCGTCGCGGTCTGCGCTTTCGGCCTCCTGCGGACCATCATCGACGCCTGGTACGCTGGCGCCGAAGGCACTTCGAGCACGCGCCTGGTCACCCGCAACGCGATCTCGCTGACCTTCGTGCTGCCGCTCAATTACGCCGATCGCGTGCGTCGAGTCGAGGGCGTCACCGGCGTGAGCTGGTCGAACTGGTTCGGCGGCGTCTATATCACCGAACGCAACTTCTTTCCGCAGTTCGCCGTCGAGCCGGCGAGCTACCTCGCGCTGTATCCCGAATACATCCTGCCCGAGGCCGAGAAGAAGGCCTTTCTGCTCGACCGCCAGGGCGCCGTCGTCGGGCGCAAGCTGGCCAACCAGTACGGCTGGAAGGTCGGCGACCAGATTCCGCTTCGCGGCACCATCTTCCCCGGCACCTGGACCTTCACCCTGCGCGGCATCTGGGATGGCGTCGACGCCCGGACCGACGAGGCGCAGATGCTGTTCCACTGGAAGCTGCTGTCGGAAAATCTGCGCGCGCGCGGCGGCCAGAATGCCGATCATGTCGGTGTCTATATCGTCGGCATCGACGAACCGAACAACGCGCCGCTGATTTCCCAGCGCATCGACGCGCAGTTCAAGAACTCGCTGGCGGAAACCCTGACCGAGACCGAAAAGGCCTTTCAGCTCGGCTTCGTCTCGATGAGCGAAGCCATCCTCGTCGCCGTCAATGCAGTGAGCTACGTGATCATCGTCATCATCATGGCGGTGATGGCCAACACCATGATGATGACCGCGCGCGAGCGCCTCGCCGAGTACGCGACGCTCAAGGCGCTGGGATTTCCGCCCGCCTTCGTGGTCAAGCTGCTGTTCGGCGAAAGCCTGGTCATAGCACTCGGCGGCGGCATCCTTGGCATGCTGCTGACGCTGCCGCTGGCGGCGGCCTTCGCCAAGGCAGTCGGCACCCTGTTTCCGGTGTTCGTGGTGTCGGATACCACGATGCTGCTGCAACTGGCGGCCAGTGTCACAGTTGGCGCCATTGCCGCCGCCTGGCCGGCATGGAAGATGTCGCGCATCGACATCGTCAATGGTCTGCGCCACGTCGGATGAAGGCCATTCCGCTCTCCTACATCGCGCGCAACCTCTGGGTGCGGCGGGTGACGACGCTGCTCACCGCCGGTGGCATGGCGCTGGTGGTCTTCGTCTTCGCCACTGTGCTGATGATGAGCGAAGGCATCCGCGCGACGCTGGTCGCCACCGGCCAGGCCGACAACATGCTGGTGCTGCGCAAGGGCGCCGGAGCGGAAATCAACAGCGGCGTTTCGCGCGGCCAGGCGGCAATCATCGAAAGCCTGCCCGGCATCGCCACCGACGGCAACGGCCAGCGGCTGGTATCGAAGGAGCCGGTGGTGCTCAACAATCTGCCCAAGCGCAGCAATGGCAAGCCGAGCAACGTCACCCTGCGTGGCACCTCACCGCTGGCGCTGGCGCTGCGGCCGCAGGTCCGGCTGATCGAAGGCCGGATGTTCCGGCCGGGAACCTCGGAGATCGTCACCGGCCGCTCGATCGCCAACGGATTCATCGGCACCGGACTCGGCGAGACGCTGCGTTTCGCGCAACGCGACTGGATCGTCGTCGGCGTTTTCGATTCCGGCAGGACCGGCTTCGATTCGGAGATCTGGGGCGATGCCGAACAGATGATGGCGGCCTTTCGCCGCAGTGCCTACTCGACCATTGTCTTTCGCCTCGCCGACCAGGGCGCCCTGCCCGCCCTGCTGGCGGCGATCGACGCCGATCCGCGGCTGCAGATCGACGCCAAGCCGGAAATCCAGTTCTACGCCGAGCAGAGCGAGGCGCTGGCCACCTTCATCCGCTATCTAGGCCTGTTCCTGTCGCTGATCTTCTCGATCGGCGCCATCGTCGGCGCGATGATCACGATGTTCGCCGCCGTTGCCCAGCGCATTGGCGAGATCGGCACGCTACGCGCACTCGGCTTCCGGCGCACGGCGGTGCTGATCGCCTTCCTCGCCGAATCACTGCTGCTGTCCCTGGTCGGCGGCCTGATCGGTCTGGCGGCAGCCGCATCGATGCAGAGTGTGGACATTTCAACGACCAACTTCCAGACCTTCAGCGAGCTCGCTTTCCAGTTCAAATTCACTGCCCGGATCGCCGTCCAGACGCTGGCTTTCGCTCTCTTCATGGGCTTCGTCGGTGGCTTCATCCCGGCCTGGCGGGCTGCCCGGATGAAGATCGTCGATTGCCTGCGCGAGGCCTGAGTACTGTTGTGGCCAGGACGCGCACGAAACCACTTGCACGCGCTTCGCTACGCGAAGACAAAAAGGCCCGCATCAGCGAACCCGCGTGGCCGGTGATCGCGTTTCGAAGAACTCCTTCATCAGGAATGCTTCAAGGCCTTCGTTGTCTTCCGGGCGCGCCGACAAGACGACGACGCGATCAAGACGCTGCGATTCCCAATTGAAATTGCCTTTGAAGTAGCGACGAATCAGTTCGATCATCTTGCGAACTATGGCAATCTCGATACTGCTGTTCGTGCCTATTTCGACTTGAATGTATTCGCGCCGGAAGTTGCTCGAATCGGTCGTCCAGCCGCGGAAGGAGAAGGCCGCAGTGCGCGATTCGATGCTGAGGATCTGAAATATCCCGTTGGTGCCCACCGTCAGGTTGCGCTTGACCAGGGCCATTCTGATTTCGTCTTCCGATGGCTCGCGTTCGTGGAATGCTTCCGTGCTCTCCCTGCCGGAAACGCCGGTGGCGGCTCGGCGACGTTCCCTTGCGGCATTGACATAGCTCTGCAAGTCTGAGGGTGCCTCCGCTGCAGGGGGTGATGGAACGAGGTGCCACCGGACTGACTGGCCTGGCCGGGTCTTTCGTGCGCGGCGTGTTCAGGGGCAATGACCGGATCCGCCGATGCCGGTTGCCGACGAACCACCGGCGCCGGCCGAGACTCCGGAATGGCGGTGGATGAAACTTGCGGAGCCGGTGGCTGCACGCGTGGCCGCAAGTTCACCAGCAGCGAATCGCCGGGTCTTGCAATGGGCTCCCCCGTTTCCAGGCGCTGCCGCGGTACTGCAAACAACACCAACAAATGCACCAGAAGCGATGCAAGAAATGCAATCAGGGTACTGCGACGAATATTGAGGTGCAGATAGGGGTCGCGCTGCGGCTCCATGGGCCACGCAAATTGGTTTTGGCCAACTTTGGATCGCCTTAGCGCATTACCGATGAAGCCCGGCTTCTCAAACATTGTTTCTCACGGCGATCGCCCTGACGCATCGCTTCCTGCGGGATCGGCCAGGAATGCTGCTGCGGCCGAACCCGGCCGGTGTTTTCGCCGAGCAAGGCAGCGCAACTCGTTCATGCCGTAGTGTGTCAATCGGATCAAGCCGTACCGCCAGCCGCACCGGCATGGAGCCAAAATCATGATGGCGTTCTGGCCTGTGATGCAGCGCCAGCTTGAGCGGAATCAGTCCAGTGGGCGCCGCCTGACTTGTGCATGATCCATGGACCGCGGAAATATTGTAATGCCAATTTCGCCGTCGGAGCATCCGCCCTCGCTACTCCGGCACGGCTTCGCTGAGATCAGGCAGGGTGAATCGACTCCCGTGTCACCTCAAGCCACAGGCATTCGCCGTTCTTGCGTTTCATGTTCAGGACCGCGCTGCGCGGAAGCTTGCCGATCTGCCGGGTAATCACGTCCATGACCCAGCCATGCGTGATCACCAGAACCCGTTCGCCGGAATGTCCCGCGGCAATGCTCATCACCGCGTCCAGCACCCTACTCGCAAAGTGATCCATCGACTCGCCCTGCTCGAAGCAACAGGCGGGGTTCCTTTGCAGGATCTGCTGGAGGAGCGCCGGGTTCAACTCGGCCAACTGGGCCTTTGGAACACCCTGGATGACCCCGAAATTCCTCTCCTTGAATCCATCATGACAAACCGGAGGAGCAAGCCGCAACGTGCGGCAGATGATCTCCGCGGTCTCCAGCGCACGCCTCAGCGGGCTTGAATAGACACCCGAGAAGCCTGAAGCGGCGAATCCGGCAGCCATTTCATGGGCCTGGCGGCGACCCTCGTCGTTGATCGTAACGTCGATCCAGCCCTGCAGAATCCCCGCAATGTTCCAGTCGGTTTCGCCATGCCGGGCGACGCAGACCTGTGCTGGACCGTTCATAAAATTCATCTCTCCCAAGATTTCGCCCGCCTGCTTCGACAGCAGGTCGGAGTGTCCAGCGCATTCCATCGCGAACCCGTCAATTTGACCACCCTTCGTGACAGCAGGTGCGGAATATTCGATACTTCACCGATGACGAAAAGCCGCCGCCCGCAACCCGCCGCTGATCCCTACCGCTTCGGTGCCTTTTCGGGAACAAGGCAATGTTATGCTGCTTGACCCGTCCCGGAGCAGATGATCGATGACTTTGCAAATCGACCTGAAGAGTGCCGTGTTCGCCCTGTCGGATGCTCTCGACCTGGTCGGGGTGAACGATTTCCAGCACGGCAAGCGAGTCGCGATGATCGCGCGCGAAACCGCGCTTCTGCTGGGCCTGCCGGAAGCGCGACTGGACAATCTGGTTATCGCCGGCCTGCTCCATGACATAGGCGTTTCATCGACCACCGTGCACCGGCGACTGGTCCATGAAAAGGAATGGAACGACAGGCAAGCCCACTGCGAACGCGGGCACGAGTTGCTGCAACCCTTCGCCCACCTTTCGCTGCTGGCCAAAGCCGTCCTCCATCACCACACGCCATGGGCGGAACTGCCCTCGGACCTGAGCGAGGCCGACGCCCTCGACAGCAACCTGATATTGATGGCGGACCGCGTGGACTCGGTGCTGCTCCGGGAGGGCATGGCAAACCCGCTGCTTCACCGGGAAGCGATCTGCGACGAAATCGAATCCATGGCCGCCCACCTGCTCGCGCCCGAGGTGGTCCGCGCCTTTCTCGCCGCCGCCGACAACGCGGCCTTCTGGATTGCGCTGGTGCCGCGCCACGTGCAGTTTTACCTGTCTGAATTGTCGCTTACCAACTGGCGAGTCACCATCGAATTCCCCCAGTTCCGCCATGTGGCCCGCCTGGTGTCAAGCATTGTCGATGCCAAGAGCCACTTCACCGCGTCACATTCACTGGGCGTGGCACAGCTTTCCCGACATCTGGGAGAGCGCATGGGATTGAACGGCGATGTCCTGGTTCAACTGGAAATCGCCGGCCTGATGCATGACGTGGGCAAGCTGTGCGTGCCGGACGAAATTGTCGACAAGCCCGCTCCCCTTACCTTCGAGGAGTTCTCGGTAATGGAGCGACACAGCTTCGAGACCTATCAGATCCTGCGCCATATCCCCGGCATGAAAACCATTGCCGAATGGGCTGCCTTCCATCATGAAACCCTGAACGGCCATGGCTATCCCTTCCGCCACAAGGCCGAACGTCTCAGTCTTGAAGCCCGCATCGTCGCGGTGGCGGACGTATTCCAGGCGCTGGCGCAGGCGCGCCCCTACCGCGGGCCCCAGCCCGCGGAAGAGATTCCCCGCACCCTGAGCTATTTTGTCGCCAACGGAGCGCTGGACCCGGAGGTAGTGGCGGTGGCCGGCGAAGATCTGCAAGCGAGCTGGCTTGCCGCCACGCAAACACTCTGAGCGACCCAGACCGCCTGCACGGATTCGCGGATGGACCTGCACAGCCGAGACTGAGAAGAGGCGCGGGATGATCATACGTACCAGCGCGTGACCATCTCGGCCACGCACGCCGGCCTGTCGCCGCCCTCGATCTCGACTACCGTCTGCCAGACCACCTGGACGCCGCCGGGAATGTCATCCACCGCGCCAAGGACAAACCTTCCACGTACCCGGCTGCCGACTTTCACCGGCGAGGGAAAGCGCACACGGTTAAAGCCATAGTTGACGGCAAGCTTGACGCCCTCGACGTCAATGCATTCCAGCGCGAACTTGGCCAGTAGCGACAAAGTGAGGTAGCCATGGACAATCGGCCCGCCGAACGGTGATTCGCGTTTCGCCCGCTCGACGTCGACGTGAATCCACTGTTGATCGCCCGTGATCTGCCCGAAGGCATCCACGCGCTCCTGCTCGATCGGGATCCAGTCACTGACGCCGATCTCCTGCCCCGTACGGGCCTGGCATCTTCGATGCCGGTGAAGCGCGTTGCTTTCATCGGTCCCCCGTATGCCGCCCCGGTCCTCCCAAATGCACCGGAGGTTCGTTGATGGTCGGGCTTTGGCGCCGGTATGTGCATGGGTTCGGATTGCTTCCTGGTCCGCAGTTTCCTGAAGCGTGCTGCTTGCTGGCCCGCCCGACAGGACTCGAACCTGTTACACCCGGCTTAGAAGGCGGACCATGAAGTTTTGCAAAACGCTAAGCATTGATTATATTTAATTTTCTATCAACCAGGCGCTCTCGCAAACCGCCTTATCACTGGCTTTACCGCATCGTGCCGTACAGTTCTATCACAGTTGTTTTTGCCGTCTCCGTTCAAACTTAACGTATTCTCAAAAGTCCGAGGATTCCCCACCATTTACCGTCACGTTTTCGGCATGGTGAAAGAAAAGGCCTTCCGAAGACGGGTTAATCAGTGCTGCTACTTATTGATTTTCTATCGTAATTTGGTACAGGCGAGTGGACTCGAACCACCGACCCCCACCATGTCAAAGGGAGTCGGCCAAAAAGCACATTTAACTAATTGATTTTGCTAGAGTTAGATGCTTGCCACTTTCAAAACCGGCCTGAAATAGCGCTGTAAAGCCCCTGATTTGCCCCATCCACGTCACGTTTTAGCCATAGTTCATTTGGCATACGCTTATATCGTATTCCGTCCATTACTTGCTGAAATTACCTTTATCGGCGCGACAGACTCACGCTACGATCCGAACTCCGTAGCCATGGAGCGACGGGGCGCACATGATTGCGCTCACGCCGCATCTCGACAATGCCGTAGTTGGACATGGTCTTGAGCGTCCGCGAGGGGGAGACCAGGGTTTGCGACCCGTCGTCTCCGCCAGCGATGTGATGGACTGCGGATTCGTGTCCCGATTCACCTGCAACAAGGGCGGTTCTCATCGCTCAACACCTCGGCGAAACGAACGCATCAGATGAACCAGATCCTGGGCTCACGAACTTCCGGCTTGTACTCGCCGCGAGCAATGGACAAGATGCGAGCCCGAATCTTGTCCTGCGGCATGATGCCGATCACGATGGCTTTCATTTCTGTCTCGCCTCCTTCAGAACCCGATCGACCTCGTTGAAGAAATCGATCAGGAGTTGCTGTGCATCCTGAAACTCGTAGGGCACGCCCTTGTCGTTGGCATGCCGGTGCTTGTGGTCGTAGGTCAATCGCCGTCCGGCATACTTGAACTTCTTCGGCGGCTTCACCGAATGTGCGTTGTCGCACCCAAGGATTCGCTTGCCGTAAGGCTCGTGCAGCGTCAGGGTATAGCGGATCCCATGTGGAATCTCTGCCGTCGCCTCGACGCGCCAAGCCTCGATCTTCACCCAATAGCCACCACCCTGATCGATGACCTGCTCGTGAGGTCGATGAGGTGGAAATCCCTTGGTCTTCACGCATGCCACATTATATCAGCTGATGATAATGTTCGCCACGGGAGTTTTCGCATTGAGCCGGACAGCTGTTACGTCCGGCTAAAATCGCGGGCAAGAAACCCGACCTTAATGAGGGTAATTTTGGATTCGACACCTGAGAACGGCATCGCAGAACGGCTTCGACTCTGGCGGAAAACAGCGCTCGAATTGACCCAGAAGGAGTTCGCTAAAGCGACCGGGGTTCATTTGAGCGCCATTCGGAAATACGAGAACCTGCAATAGCGTGCCGAGCAGCGAAATCTTTACTGGCTATTGCTAGCACGGGGTTGATCTTCACTGGTTACTTACCGGTGAAGGTGACATGCCTTGCATTGGCCAAGAGATTGGGAGCGCGGCCAATACGGAAGGTGTCGCAGATCTCGTTCCTGGACTAATGGCAATCGAAGAGCTTCTCACGGCATCCCAGACCAAAAAGCGCTCTGCCGTCCGGACGAGATCGTTTCTCTCGTTCGAGAAGTGAAACGGGTAGCTGATCTAGAAATTCTTGTTGCGAAGTTGCAGCGAGAAAGGGGATACCTCCGAAAATGATTCGATGTCGGTTTGCTGCAGGATGGTGCCGAGGCCTTCGCGGGGTGTTGTTGGCGATGGTGGTGGGTGTCGGGGGAGTGGATATTGATGACCTGGTGCAGTAGTTTGGATCCTCCAACCGGCCCGTGGTCACTGAGTGCAGTCGGCCATCAACAGCCAATCACGATGACGTGGGAATGAGATTTGGAGGTCGGCTTCCACCACGGAGCCGCCATTGCGGAAGTTGGAGCCAATGTCCGGAGTTGGGTGTACACCGGCCACTCGCAGGTTGCCAAACGAAATTCGGCAGTTTTCGGCGTGAATGGCGGCTTCTCAATAACTCACGGGAAGCTCAATGCCCAGAGCCGACATAGCACATATGCATATCCACTGACCGCTATAGCTACGAAGCCGACCTCTGACATATGCCGCGCCAGTGGCTGCTTACAGGTCGAGGAACCCTCCTGGCCTTCGGCATCAGCGACCGGTCCACTCACTATCGGTCATTCGCAATCCTGCGATCAGAGCATTTCGAAAACGGAATACAGAATTGAAGGACAGATCTCGAGAATGCTCGCCGACTCTTGAGCCCCCAGACCCAACTGGTGGCGAAAAGGTAGCCCTCCTTTCTACAGCATTATCGCTTCGCCGAGGTCAGCCAGGAGCTAACCACCTCGATGGCATCGACATCGACCGCCCCTGCCAACGCGAGCAACCTCATGCGATTGTTGGCCAGCAAGTAAACGGCAACCGCGTGGTCGCGCAAGGACTCAAACAGCCTACGTTCGGCATCGAGAGCATCGACGATGGTCCGGGTGCCGGCCTGGATTCCTTCTTCTCCCCAAGACGGCCTGTTCGCCTGAAAGCACCGCTTGTCTCAAAGCCTGAACCTGTTCAAGTCCTTGATATATTGTCAAATAGAGTCTGTTCGCTTCAGCGAGGTCTTTCGGCGGGTCGATTCGAGAACCTGCCTTACTCTTTCCTCTCTGGCCAGTGCTTGCCTAGTTTGCGCCATGACCCCGCCGCCGCTCAGGATGGGAATATTTACCAGCACGCCAACATAGTCCGTGGTGTACGCCGTCCCCACCGTCGTGTTCGTTTCGCTCTTGCCGTACTGTCGCGCTGCAACGAGATCGACTGTCGGGAAATGCCCGCCTTGAACCTGCGCGACCCCGGCTTGAGCCGCCTCCAGTTGCTTGCGCAACGATTGGATTTCCGGGCTGCTGTCCTCAATGCGCTGTAACCATTGATCCTTGTTCTTTACCAGCATCAGTTCTGCTTTCAGAAGTCGTGGATTCGTGTCCGGGATCTTCTCATCGCTAACTCCTGAAACAAGCTCAAAATTGCGGGCTGCGGTAAAGAGAAGAATGTTCGCTTCGGTTTCCTTGGCCTTGGACAAATCCCGGCGGGACTTCGCATCCTCGATGTCGGTGCGCGTACCCCGGCCGGTCTTGAAGGACTTCTCGGCGAGGGTCAGCCACGCATCCATGGCTCTTGTCTGGTTTTGCGCAAGCGTTACGGCTTCTCTTGCAGAGAGCACTTCCAGATACGAGGAAACGACGCGCAACCCCGCGTCCTGGATGTCCTTAGCAAAATCCTCCTCAGCCGCCCCAGCGAGCGCTTTGGCTCCCTGTAGCGCATCCCATGCCGACTTGCGGAAAAGCGCCTGACGAAAACTCAGCACAGACGAGGCGCTATCGTATCTTCCGGAATCAACATCAGGTAGTGGCCTATTCAAAAAGCTGGTGGTGGTCTCAGCCTTGTTCTTCTGCGTCGAATAGCCCATTTGCGGAAGCAGTGCGGCTCGTGCGACGGGTACCCCTTCCTCGGATTCTTTCAAGGCGGCTTTGGCGGCGAGCAGCTCTGCATCATAAGAAAGCGCTGCGAGGTAAGCACTCTTAAGATCCACCGCGACGGCTGGCATTGCCGTTGCAGCGGAAAGGAATGCGATCAAGCCCAAGCGACTTATCAAGCGTTCCATCAGGACTCCTTCATCGCTGCGGAGAGCCGCATGATCAACGGCTTGAGAAGATACTGCACCAGAGTTCGCTCGCCGGTCTTGATCAACACTTGTGCAGGCATGCCCGGCTGCAAGAGGCGTGAGCCCAGTCGCTTCATGCCTGCGGGAGTTACACGAACTCGGCCTAAATAGTGCGGCGGCAAACTCGGATTGCTATCAAATATCAAGTCAACCGAAACCGATTCCAGAAGCCCTTCCAGAACCAGGCTCGGATCATTGCCAAAGGCATGCAGATTGATGTCGACCGGCAAGCCGGCATGGACGCGGTCAATGAAGAGCGGATCAATCTTGACTTCCAGAATCAGCGCTTCGTCCTTGGGAACAATATCCATCAGGCGGCCGGCCGGTGAAATGACGCTGCCCTCGGTAAAGGCCGATAGCCCGTTAACGTAACCATCCACAGGTGCCCGGATGATGCTGCGCAAGAACTCCTCCTTTGCCGAGCGCAAGCGTTCGGCAGCAACCATGGCCTCACGTCTGCTTTCCGAAAACTGTGTTTCCACCTCTTTCTGAAAATCGCGCTGGTGTTGCGCAAGACGCTGGCTCGCCTCAAGCGCATTGCTCTTTGCGCGCAGCACCGAGGACTGCAACTCGGTGGACGAGGCCACCAGATCAGAGGCCAAGCGCTCTTCCTCGAACCAGCGGTTCCTGGGAAGATAACCTTCCTTCGCCATTTCCCTTGATCCTTCAAGTTGCTCCTGAACGAACTTGAGCTGTTCCTTTTTCCCGCGTGCTTGAGCTTCCAGGCCGCGAATCTGCTCCTCTGCCGCACGGACCGATGCAGCCAGGATTGAGAGCTCGCCCTGTAGCGCCGCCCGACGGGTCTGGAACAGTTGCTTTTGACTGAGCATGTTCTCAAGCACATCAGGATCATCGGTCGTGCTAAGTAGGCTTGAGGAAAAGGTGATCTTGTTTGCCTTGGAGACCTCGGCCTGGAGGCGATCGGTCTGTGCTTGCAACGCAAAATACTGTTGGCGTGCTGCATCAAAGTTGGCCTTAGTCGTCGTGTCATCCAAAAGGATCAACGGGTTGCCAGCCTTAACCTCCTGTGATTCCTTGACCAGAATCTTCTTGATGATTCCACCGGTCAGATGCTGCACAACTTTTCGCTTCGATTCGACGGTAATCGTACCCAATGCCGGGACACCTTCGTCGAGTGGCGCAAGAAACGCCCACAACTCGAAAGCCAAACCGCCCACGCCCAGGAGGGTGAGGCCGATGACTTCGGGACGGCGGGTATCGGTGATCCCTTTGGCAGCCTTCCTCAGCTCGCTCTCCTCAATAGCAACACTCTCAGGAAGTGCGTCTTTGGCGCGCTCAATCCATTTTAGCAGCATTGGTAGAAGCAGTCATCCGATTGGTCGAGTGAAATGGGTCACGAAACACGAATGGAGGTGAGGTTCAGGCGGGAGCAACGGCAGGCACCTTGGGTCTGGCCGACTGGGTTAGCGCATTGATCACTTCATCACGTGGTCCGAATGCGGCGATCTGACCCTCATGCAGGATAAGCATTTTATCCACGGACGAAACAATGCTCGTTCGGTGGGTAATGAGCACCACGGTACAGCCTGCCTTCTTGAGCGACTCTACAGCCCTTAGCAATGCCGCTTCGCCGACATCGTCGAGGTTCGCATTGGGTTCATCGAGTACGATCAGTGACGGATGGCCGTAAACAGCCCGAGCCAGCGCGATTCTCTGACGCTGCCCACCGGATAGGAAGCCGCCCGAAACGCCAATGGGCGTGTCGTAACCCTGAGGGAAATGGAGGATCAGCTCGTGCACACCGGTTTGCTGTGCGGCATCAATCACCTTCTCGTGATCAATTTCGCCGAAGCGGGCAATGTTTTCGGCAATGCTACCCTCGAACAACTCGACATCCTGCGGTAAGTAGCCGATATGCGGACCGAGTTCAAGCTTGTTCCAGGCATAGACATCGGCGCCATCGAGCCGGACTTTGCCCGATGCCGCCGGCCATACCCCAACGAGTAGCCGCGCCAGGGTGGACTTGCCCGATGCGCTGGGTCAGATGATCGCCAGTGCTTCACCCGCCCGCAGAGAAAACGACATGCCTTTCAGGATAGGCACATTGGAACCGGGTGCTGCAGCAACCAGAGATTCAACCGTCACGTTGCCGCGGGGGGGCGGCAACGACATAGTTTCCTTGCGCGCGGAAACTGCTCAAGCATCTTCTCCAGACGGCCGAAAGCGCCGCCAGCAGACACAAGGTTTTTCCATAAGCCAAGCAGCAAATCGAGGGGAGCCAGCGCCCTGCCCATTAGAATTGATCCGGCAATCATTCCGCCAGGGCTCAATTGCCCCTTGATGACCAGATACGCCCCCAGACCGAGGATCAGAGACTGTTGCGTCGTCCGGCTAAATTTGCTGACGGCACTGATGGTACCCGCCCGGTCGCTGGCGATGGATTGCAGGGTCAGCAGATCTTTGTAGCGCCTGTACCAGCGTGCGCGCAGATTGTCGAGCATGCCCATGGCCTCGATAACCTCTGCGTTACGGAGATTGTTGGTGGCATAGTTACCGGCGGAAATCGCAGCTAGATTGGCCTGCGAAAGGGGCGCCCTGGTGGCCCGCTCGTTGATCAGGGTCAGGCCGATGGAAAGAACGGCGCCGACGATGGAAAACCAGCCGAGTAGCGGGTGCAGGACAAAGATAACGACGAGGTAGATGGGAAACCAGGGGGCATCGAAGAATGCGAACAGACCGTTGCCGGTGATGAACTGGCGAAGATTGGTCAAATCGGACAAGGACTGACCCGCGTTCGCGCCAGTGGTGCGCAGATTGGTTTCGAACGCCGCATTGAATACCCGGCTGTTGAGCGCCGCGTCGAATTGAGCTCCCACCCGGACAAGAATGCGGGAGCGCACCCACTCCAGGCCGGAAAGCAGCAAGAACAGGCCAACGGCAATCAGCGTGATCATGTAGAGCGTCAGTTCGTTGCGGCTGCCCAAAACCCGGTCATACATCTGCAGCATGTAGAATGCTGGCGTCAGCATCAACAGGTTGATCAAGAAACTGAATCCACCTACGACGTAGAAGGGGCCGCCGAAGTGCCCAGATGGCGCCGGCCACTTCGGAGCGACTGGAAAGCCTATTGCTCATCGCGGGGACCGAGGCAATGGTGGCATTCTGCGAGTCACCGGCGCGGATGGCCGAAGAGTGTCGATTGCCACACCGGTCGCCTTGCCCTGGGATTAGTCGATGGTGCCTGAAATGATGCCTGCGGCGAAGGTCCATCGTGGGTCGAAAGTGACGGGGGAACGTCTCGATGTTTGGGTGGGAAAACGATAAACCGAGCCTCAGCCGACCGATCGCATTGCCGACCACGCAGCACTCGTGGTGTTGAACGATCGTCCCTTCAGCGCCACATTGAACACATAACCTACCGTGACCGATCCAAGACCAAACCGAACGTACCAACCACGCATCCGTGACTTGCTATTGCATGTTCCCGGCACAGCTCCGAAGCGCGCTAACAGACTATGCCAATCTACAACCGTGTGGGAGCTATGTGGCGCGGGCTCACTATCAAACAAACAGGAAATCGCTGGCGGCCAGCGCGCCTACCCCAACGACATCAATCTGTTGAGCACCGATGTTGATGATGGTGTCGGCGCCTGCGACATTCACATGGGCATCCGCGCCATCAAGTACCCCATTGTTGTTGGTGTCGAGAGCGGAGAAGTTGATCAGGCCCAGCGTTGAGTTTAGCCAGAATATGGTCGCTTCCCGGCGTGAAGTCGTTGATTCGATCGCTGCCGAAACCGGCGCCGAAAACGAAGATATCGTTACCAGGACCCCGGTCAGAATGTCATTGCCGCCCAGGCCGGTGATCGTGTCGGCGCCCACACTTCCGCTCAGCAACTCACCCGCCGCTGTGCCCGTTACCGTGAGACCAGTCGGCGCGGCTCCGACGGTATTGGTGACGGCCAGCACCACGTCGTTGCCGTCGCCCCGTGGTAGGTGATCTGTAATGTCACGGTCTGGCTGCCGTAGGCCACATCGAAGGTCGCACCCTCAAGCAGCCCCTTGAAACGACCGCTGATCGAATCGACGCCATCGTTGCTGAGAATCGTGAACTGGGCCCCACGCTCGGGCCGTAGCCGAGATGGACGTCAAGCGCACCGCCACCGGCCGGGTTGCTGTCGCCGTTGAGCTTGACGGTGCCATTGACCTCCAGTCGATCGTACTGCTTGGTGGACAAATCGAAAGTATTGCCGAAAATCTCAATACTCAGCTTACCCGCCGAGGCCAGATCATAGTTGCCGTTCACCGTGGTCTGCCCGGCGAGTTACCTGGGGCCAGGATGCCGCCGTTTTGGTCGAGCAGGCCGTTGAATGTGCCCACCGACAGGACGCCACCCGTGTAGTTGAGCGTCCCGCCCGCCATCGTCAACGTATCGCCAGTGAGTAAGCCACCCGACAGATTCAACGTATTTGCGGCGAGAGTCCCGGTCGGGCCTACGGTCAGGGTGCCGTCGTTGAAGTCCAACGCGCCTTTGCCCAGCGACAGCGTCGTTGCGTGTAGTGCACCTCCCATGATGTCCAAGTGGCCGGTCGAACCTCCTCAGTCGTATTGCCCACACCAACGCTAACTGCGGCGGTGGTGATGGCGGTACCGGCGCCCATGATCAAGGTGCCGTTGGCAGTGCCCCGCCCGGCGGTCAGGCCGACGTTGAGAGCCGAGAGCTGGGCGGTCAAGGTACCGTGGGCGGCATCGAGCACGCCGATGGCGGAACTGGTGTTGGCATAGCTGGAGTAGCCGGAGCTGCCAGTCGATTCGTTCCAGCCGATGTTGAGCGTGGCCGGCGATGCCAGGGTACCGACATCGACCGTGCTGGCCGCGCCCAGCACCAGGCTGCCATTTGCTCGGCTCTGCCAGCCCACGTTGGCGACCCGACCGACCGAGAGTTCGTCGCCCACATAGGCAGCGAACTGATCTCCCGTCAGGTTGATCACCGCGTCGGCCAGATCGACGCCGCTGTTGTTGTAGCCGACGCGCAATTGGTCGAGGCGATTGGCGAGCGCGCCGACGGTGAAACTGGCGCCATCGGCGATGCTGAGGCTGCCGCTGCCGAAGTTGAGGCTGGTATCCGTGCCGGCAAAACTCATGCTGCCACCGCGTACCTCCAGGGTCCCGGTGGCTCCGCCTTCGGTGGTGCCGCCCATGCCGATGTTGGCCGCGGGGGTGGTGATGGCGGTACCGGCGCCCATGATCAAGGTGCCGTTGGCGGTGCCGCCCGGCGGTCAGGCCGACGTTGAGCGGAGAGCTGGGCGGTGAGGTACCGTGGGCGGCATCGAGCAGCCGGTGGCGGAACTGGTGATTGAGGTATGGCTGGAGTAGCCGGAGCTGCCGGTCGATTCGTTCCAGCCGATGTTGAGCGTGGCCGGCGATGCGGGGTACCGAGGTCGACCGTGCTGTCGCGCCCAGCACCAGGCTGCCTTGGCTCGGCCTGCCAGCCGACGTTGGCGACCCGACCGACCGAGAGTTCGTCGGCCACGTAGGCGGCGAACTGATCTCCCGTCAGGTTGATCACGGCATCGGCCAGATCGACGCCGCTGACGTTGTAGCCGATGCGCAATTGGTCGAGGCGATTGGCGAGCGCGCCGAGGGTGAAGCTGACGCCATCGGCGATGGCGAGGCTGCCGCTGCCGAAGTTGAGGCTGGTATCGGCGCCGGCGAAGCGCAGGCTGCCGCCGCGGACCTCGAGGGTACCGCTGGCGCCGCCCTCGCTGGTGCCGCCGATGCCGAAGTTGGCCGCGGCGGTGGTGATGGCGGTACCGGCGCCCATGATCAAGGTGCCGTTGGCGGTCCCGCCCGGCAGTCAGGCCGACGTTGAGCGCGGAGAGCTGGGCGGTCAGGGTCCCTTGGGCGGCATCGAGCACGCCGGTGGCAGAACTGGTGTTGGAATAGGGGTACCCGCCGGAGTTGCCGGTCGATTCGTTCCAGCCGATGTTGAGCGTGGCCGGCGATGCGAAGGTACCGACATCGACCGTGCTGTCGGCGCCCAGCACCAGGCTGCCGTTGGCCCGGCTCTGCCAGCCCACGTTGGTCACCCGGCCGACCGAGAGCTCGTCGCCCACGTAGGCGGCGAACTGATCCCCCGTCAGGTCGATCACCGCGTCGGCCAGATCGACGCCGCTGACGTTGTAGCCGATGCGCAGATGGTCGAGGCGATTGGCGAGCGCGCCGACGCGAAACTGACGCCATCGGCGATGCTCAGGCTGCCGCTGCCGAAGTTGAGGCTGGTATCCGTGCCGGCAAAAGTCATGCTGCCGCCGCGGACGTCGAGGGTCCCGGTGGCGCCGCCTTCGGTGGTGCCGCCCATGCCGATGTTGGCCGCGGGGGTGGTGATGGCGGTACCGGCGCCCATGATCAAGGTGCCGTTGGCGGTGCCCGCCCGGCGGTCAGGCCGACGTTGAGTCGGCGAGCTGGGCGGTGAGGTACCTTGGGCGGCATCGAGCGCGCCGATGGCGGAACTGGTGTTGGCATAGCTGGAGAAGCCGGAGCTGACGGTCGATTCGGTCCAGCCGATGTTGAGCGTGGCCGGGATGGCCAGGGTCCCGACATCGACCGTGCTGGCCGCGCCCAGCACCAGGCTGCCATTGCTCGGCTCTGCCAGCCGACGTTGGCCACCCGACCGACCGAGAGTTCGTCGCCCACGTAGGCGGCGAACTGGTTCCTGGTCAGGTTGATCACGGCGTCGGCGAGGTCGATGCCGCTGAGGTTGTAGCCGAGGCGCAGATGGTCGAGGCGGTTGCCGGGGTCGCCGAGGGTGAAGCTGACGCCATCGGCGATGGCGAGGCTGCCGCTGCCGAAGTTGAGGCTGGTATCCGTGCCGGTAAAACTCATGCTGCCACCGCGGACTCCAGGGTCCCGGTGGCGCCGCCTTCGGTGGTGCCGCCCATGCCGATGTTGGCCGCGGCGGTGGTGATGGCGGTACCGGCGCCCATGATCAAGGTGCCGTTGGCGGTGCCCCGCCCGGCGGTCAGGCCGACGTTGAGCCGGAGAGCTGGGCGGTCAGGTACCGTGGGCGGCATCGAGCAGGCCGATGGCGGAACTGGTGTTGGCATAGCTGGAGTAGCCGGAGCTGCCAGTCGATTCGTTCCAGCCGATGTTGAGCGTGGCCGGCGATGCCAGTACCGACATCGACCATGCTGTCCGCGCCCAGCACCAGGCTGCCTTTGCTCGGCTCTGCCAGCCGACGTTGGCGACCCGACCGACCGAGAGTTCGTCGCCCACGTAGGCGGTGAACTGATCTCCCGTCAGATCGATCGCGTCGGCCAGATCGACGCCGCTGACGTTGTAGCCGATGCGCAGATGGCCGAGGCGATCGGCGGCGCTACCGACCGTGAAGTCGACGCCGTCGGCGATGGTCAGGCTGCCGCTGCCGAAGTTGAGGCTGGTATCCGTGCCGGCAAAACTCATGCTGCCACCGCGTACCTCCAGGGTCCCGGTGGCTCCGCCTTCGGTGGTGCCGCCCATGCCGATGTTGGCCGCGGCGGTGGTGATGGCGGTACCGGCGCCCATGATCAAGGTGCCGTTGGCAGTGCCCCGCCCGGCGGTCAGGCCGACGTTGAGAGCCGAGAGCTGGGCGGTCAAGGTACCGTGGGCGGCATCGAGCACGCCGATGGCGGAACTGGTGTTGGCATAGCTGGAGTAGCCGGAGCTGCCAGTCGATTCGTTCCAGCCGATGTTGAGCGTGGCCGGCGATGCCAGGGTACCGACATCGACCGTGCTGCCTCGCCCAGCACCAGGCTGCCATTGCTCGGCTCGGCCAGCCCACGTTGGCGACCCTACCCACACCAAGTTGATCCACATCCGTCGCATCGACGACCGTGCCGCTGTCGATCGTGAGCCACCCCTTCGCTGTTCCGGAGCCCACGGGGTTGTAGCCGATGTTCCAATCGTTCAGGTTGAGGTTGAGTCGCGTGTTAAAGACGTTGAGCGAACCCTGGTTGTATATGTCCGCGGTGTGGATGCTGACCGGTCCGTTGATCTGCATCGAGCGGTCAAACTGCAAGGTGTGCCGTCCCTAGTCCGCGTCCCTCCAGCCCCCGCAATCGTTCCGTGAAAGGCCGGATCGATGCGACTGAAGCTCGAGGTTATCGGTGGCATTGAAAACTACCACGATCGGTGGGCCCGCACTGATGAGTTGCAGTTATCGTCCAGGCTCCAGTCGTTATTATTGTTTGGCATCGCACGGTCCAGATCACTCCGGTGGGCGCCGCTGCGGCCCAGGTGCCGATGTTGAACGTCGTTTCGCGCCTCCGCACGGCCCATGGTGACGGGGACACCCTCCGTCCCGTTCTGCCAGATGACGTGGGGCTGAAATGCGGAACTGGCGGAGCGAAGTACACATGGATTTCAAGATTGCCAGGTCGGCCGAATTCACCCGGCCGCTCCCATCGAGATCCGCATCGGCGTCTTTGCTGAGAAGCGCTGCTTCATGATCGCCATATCGGGCCGTTGACGATGCCGTCATTGTTCAAGTCTGGATCGACTCTATTGCCGTAGCCATCGCCATTCGTGTCTCGCTGATCCGGGTTCTTGACGAACGTTGCGTTGTCCACCGCGTCGGCGATGCCATCGCCATCGCTGTCGGGCATGCTGGTCGCGGCAGCCAGTAGGCAGGACGCTCAGCGCAGTAGCGACTTGATCGACTCTCAGTCAAGACGGTAGTGAGTTGCCTCAGGAGCGGACTATCGCCGACGTCGACCACCTCCATGACGAGTGCAATCTCGCTGGTTGTTGTCACGCCCACGGCGGGATAGGAAGGATCGGCGCCACCAACTGCGCCGATGGCGAGTTCCTTGCCGTCCAGCCCATCATCGCCAATGCCCGTGTACTTAAACTTAACTTGCGCTCTCGCAGTTTTCGTCAGCATTCCCATTACATCCCCCCCTTTGCGAATCTGAAGGATAGAAGTTCATATCAACTGCGGAAACCAAACCCCTCCACCAGACCGATCTCCGAGACCGATGAACCGGCCACGGCACTCGGCCATAAAGGGCCCGCAAGATATTCGGCACGGCCAGTCCCCTAACCGTGTCAAGGCGGCTTGTTGCCGCGCTCGGTACTACTAAGCCGGGACGAAAGACGGGCGGGCTTGACGAACCCGGAATCTGACGCGCCAGGCTAGAACCCTAAGCCCCGCGAGCATCGCTGCCCCAGGTCTCCGGTTCCGGGACTACTTGCACCACCGGGCCGCTGAAAAACCCTGTCTCGGCGCCGCTGAACGACACTGCCTGGGGTAAGAAGGTTACTGCGCTATAAAACTCACCCGCAATCACCTCCGGATCGCCTGGACGACCGTCGCCGAGCAACACGATTGAAGAAGTACCTGGCCCGGAAGCAGCGAATTCAAACGTGCCAACCCGACCGCTGGTCAGGCCGTTGGAATTGCCAAAAGCCAAGCTGTTCAGGATGCCACCTGACCCGGACATCCGGCTGACGGCTGAGCAACGCTTGAGTTGGAAAGGCGGGTTGAACGTGAAACCGGCAAAGGTGAGAGCTGCGGGATTGAACTGAACATCCACGCCTCCGCCAAGCGTTGGGTCACCCGTGAATCAATCGAGAGATCAAAGAAGAGATGTTCACTGCTGGGCAATGATCGGGTTGGAACCTGGGAGTCAGACAACTCCCCGGAGTTTGCATGTGCCTGGCTAAGGCCGACCACGAGATCACCGCGACCCCCAATCCAAGCTAGACGCTTCCAATAACTTTTGCATGGTTGCTTACCTCAAAGAAGTGATTAGTGATTTGTTGAGATAGTCGAAATGGGAGTTCAGCCAAATTTGGAAGAATCTACGCTGGCGGTTCTTGATTGTCAATACTCGAAACAGGGGTAATCGCATCAAAATGCGAACGCCGTTGTCGTCAGCCTAAAAGTAGTCGTTTTACGCTCAAGGGTTCCTGAGCGAGCTGTTCGCAACCCCTGCTTTTTATAGTTTTCCGTATCTTTGGGGTAACTCATGGACACAGGAAAGCAAGAGATTTCTGGCAAGCGGCTGTCGATCGCGGAGGCCTTTGCGGAAATCCCGGAGCCGCGCGTAGCGGGTCGGTCGAAACATAGCCTGATGGAGATGCTGGTGTTGGCGGCATGCGCGATGGTCTGCGGTGTGGACGACTTTGTCGGCATCGAAGCCTGGGGCAACGAGCGGATCGACTGGTTGCGGCGCTTTCTGAAGCTGGAGAACGGGATTCCCTCGCACGACACCCTGGGGCGTTTGTTTGGCCTTCTGGACTGACGGGCTGTCGAGAAGAGCTTTCGCCTCTGGGTCGGCAGTGTGCTGCTGGGGTTGGCGAAGAGGGGGGCGTCGTCGCGATTGACGGCAAGCG
>JADJQA010000027.1 GCA_016712985.1 Sulfuritalea sp.
GATGGCGCGGTGCGTGCCGCGCGGGATGCTCAGCGGCCGATCGGTGTCTGCGGCGAAATGGCAGGCGATCCCGCATCCGCAGTGCTGCTGCTGGGCATGGGGGTCGATTCGTTGAGCATGGCCTCCTCCAGCATCGCCGCCGTCAAGCGCGCGCTTCGAACCTTCAGTCGGCCGAGCGCCGAATCGCTGGTGACGCAAGCCCTGGCGGCGGAGGATCCGTCCGAGGTGCACCGCTTGCTGGATTCAGCCTTCGACGCCGCCGGTCTGAGCACCTGAAGCGCGGCACGTTGGGCTGGGCACGGCGACGCGGGGTAGAGCTGATGGTTAAAGGCTCGCGGTCGCTGGGGGATGCCGTGGGCATCCCCGTGCCGTGAAAAATCTTGCGTTGCTCAGAGCAGACCGTGCCTGTTCGCTCAACCGTAGTTGATCGGATGCCTGGTCAGCCAACGCGCATCACGAGCCTCGCCAATCCGTTTGCCTGCCGCTCGTGCCATTGCTGCGGTAACGGGCCTTGTCTTCCAGGCAAAGCTCGCCGCAAAGCCAATCGCCGCGCCCAGAATCCCTCCCGTGATAACACCGCGAACCGGTTTGCGGTCGTCAGCCATTACCCCGAGGGCGACGCCCGCCAGCACGCCGATTGTTGCTGCCTGCCACGACTCCTGCGCGGCTGCCTTTACCAAGCCTGAATGCTCTTCCGACTCCAGGACGGCCTTGCGCGCTTTGCTCGCGCCTTCGATGCTTGATGCCAGCAGTTCCTTGCCGTAACCCACGTTCTGTTTAACCCTGTCGGAAATGCTCATCTGGTGACTCTCCTGTCTGCATTTGCTTTGTTGGTGAAATCCACTCGCCGGTTGCCGGTCATCGTGTTGCCTTTCATCAAGAGGACGGAGGTTGATCGAGGCGCTTCGTGGGCAGGGTGGTGCGGCGCGAGGCGCGTTCCAGCAATTGCACCAGCCAGGGGAAATCGAGTTGATACCGAGCCCTCAAGTCTTTGGCGCGGGCTCGCAAGCGGCGCCAGTTCGGGTCCAATTGCGGATTCTTGAAGGCAAACAAAATATGGTTGCCATCGTTGCTGACCGGTATCACCCATGTCTGATGCTGAAAGATCATCGCGGCATTGGCGATCAAGGGCGTGTAGCTAGCTTTGTCGCCGGCCAGGTTCATCACGAAAACGCCATCTGGCGCAAGCCGGCTCCGGGCCGCTTGCAGGAAGGATCGATCAGTCACCGACTTGGCCAGGCCCTTGACATCGAACGCATCAACCAGCAGAACATCGATCGGTTGGCCCTGTGCCGCGATATACCTGGCACCATCGCCGCAAATGACACGGAAGCGCACGTCATCTTTCGGGATCATGAAATGCTCGCGCAGCGCAATCACATGAGGATCGATTTCAACCACCGAGATTCGAGCTTTCGGCAGATGCCGATAGCAATACTTGGCCAGTGAACCGCCACCGAGTCCAAGCAGCATGACGTGCGCGGGACGCGGTTGAAAGAGCAGGAAGCCCATCATCTTCTTCGTGTAGCGAAGGTCGAGCGCATCCGGGTCATCGATTCGCATTACGCTCTGCAGGTGGGCGGGACTGAAGTGCAGGTAGCGCCACTGCGCGTCTTCAAGGATGTAGGGTTTGCCGAAGGCGCTATCCCGCATGCGTTCCATGATGGTTGGTCCCGGGGCGTCGCTTGGCCCGCTCAGACGGAGCTGCCCGTGTTCGGCACGCCATTGCCCAGATCTTCAATGGGCCCGGTAAACGCCAGTCGCAGAAAGCGCGTCGCCTGCTTCTGGGAATACCAGTCGTAGATGCCGACAAGATATTGAGGTACGAAACGGACGTCCGCTTCCTCCACGGTTTCCCGCACAGCACCTTCAGTGACGGTCTCGCCGACCTCCAGTCGACCGGCTGGTTGATTCAGGCACAGCGCCCCCTCCACTTTTTCTTCGATCAGCAAGAAGCGCCCCGCCAGTTCAAGGACGCTTGCAACGATGATCTGGGGGGATTGGGGGTGTTGCACGAGGGATACTGGTTCTTCGAGAATTCCAAAGTAGCGGCGAGTGGCGCGAAGCAGGTTATGGACGTTCAGTTTCATGATTCGATAGCGATCAATCGGCTCTGCAACAAAGTGCCTTGTCCAGGAATCGAGCGGGGATCAAGCCAAGCCACCCCACCAAGGGGGAATGGAGAGAGATGGCCGACGGCGCTAAAGACACGGCGGGTTGCGAGTAAAGTTTGTCTTTGGTTACTCATGGCAGATGAACCGTATTATAATGAAAAACACATCCAATGCGCAACCCGTGACCGTTACCAGATCAGGTTCTGGTGTTGTCGCTTTCAGTGTTCTGCCGTAGCAGTGCCGCTGCCCTTTCACTGCAACATTGCCACGTCCGCCCTAGCCTAATCGCCCGCCCCATGGAAGCTCTTGCACGAATAACCATGCAGCGCCACGACTCCGACCAAGGCACTTTGGAGAGCCGCATTCCGCCTGCGCAGACGCTGCAATGTTTTCAGGTATCTTGGTGGAAACGCCCAAACGGCACGGATGCTTTGCCGCAAGTGCCTTGAGTCCTGTGTATTTCCGCCCATGGTTGCCTTGACGTTGGAGCACTTGAGATCGATCAAGCCCGCCCATATCGCGGTGTGCGCCGCAGTGAGCCACACCTGCCAAAGCATCAGGCGAGATTTCTATCTCTGCGGCATTAACGACCAAAATCGTGACAAGCTTCGGGCTAGCGGCTTGTGGGAGGAGATTGATCCGCGAAATATCTTTCCGAGTGTGGCCGCCTTGCTGGACAGCTTTTGCGGCAGTCCCCGGGAGATTCGAATCGCAAGAACAGGTCCGTCACCAACAAGGAGAATGCAGGCGTCGAAAAACGCGCCAAGTCCTGGAGCCGCAGTTCCGCTAAGATGCAGCCCGACCTGCCCGATTAGCCTTGTAGACTGCTGAATCAATGGAAAGCCGAACTGCCCGCCTCACCATCCTGATCGACCCGGACAAGAAGAAGCTGTTCGAGGAAATCTGCGGCGCAAAAGACCTCACCCCGTCGCAGGTGGTGCGTCAGTTGATTCGTCAGTACATTGTGGATAACGCCGGTGGCCGCGCACTGCCCGAATGGCTCACCTCGAATGTGGTTCGTCCGGACTAGGCGCCAGTGCTAGCCGGCCTGCCTCATCTCGACTGGCTGCTGCTGCTGTGCGGCGCATGGCTCGTCGTCGGCGCGCTGGGCGTCGTGGCGCTGCGGCGCTTCGGCTTCGTCTCCCACGTGCTGTTTCCCCTCGGCGGACTGGTCTGCCTTGGCGTGTTCCTGGTGGCGCTGTCGGCGATATTCGCGCCGACCGAGACCGCGGTGCTGCCGCTGGGCTTGCCGGGCCTGCCTTTCCATGTTCGGCTCGACGCGCTTTCCGCCCTGTTCATCGCGGTGATCGCCGGCGCCGCGGCCGGCGTGTCGATCTTTGCCGCCGGCTATTTCCGCAAGGGCGAAGGCACGCCGCCGGGCCTGCTCTGCCTGCAGTACCACATATTCCTGGCGAGCATGGTACTGGTGGCGCTGGCCGACGACGCCTATGCCTTCATGGTGATGTGGGAAACCATGGCGCTGTCCTCGTTCTTCCTGGTGACCAGCAATCACCGGATTGCCGCGATCCGTCGCGCCGGCTATCTCTACCTGCTGGTGGCGCACATCGGCGCGATCGCGATCCTGCTCTGCTTCGGCGTGTTGCAGGCGAACACCGGCGATTACAGCTTCGACGGCATGCGCGGCCAGCATCTGTCGCCGTTCTGGGCCTCCGCCGCGTTCCTGCTCGCGGTGTTCGGTTTCGGCGCCAAGGCCGGCATCGTTCCCTTGCACGTCTGGCTGCCCGAGGCCCATCCGGCCGCGCCCTCGCCGGTGTCGGCGCTGATGAGCGGGGTGATGCTGAAAACTGCCATCTACGGCCTGTTGCGGGTGAGTTTCGACTTGCTGCAGATGCAGCTCTGGTGGTGGGGCGTGGTCCTGCTGGCACTGGGCTTGGGCACGGCCCTGTTCGGTGTCATCTTCAGCACGGTGCAATCGGACATGAAGCGGCTGCTGGCGTATTCCTCGATCGAGAACATCGGCCTGCTGCTGGTCGGGATGGGCCTCGGCGTGCTGTTCAAGGCCTATCGCATGGAATCGCTGGCGGCGCTGGCGCTGACCGCCTGCCTGTATCACGTCGCCAGCCACGCCTTCTTCAAGAGTCTCTTGTTCCTTGGCACCGGCTGTGTACTGCATGCCACGGGCGAGCGCAACCTGGGTCGCCTGGGGGGCTTGATGCGCTTCATGCCCTGGGTGGCATGGACCACGCTGATCGGCGTGCTCGCCAGCGCCGGCTTGCCCCCTTCGGCGGCTTCGTTTCGGAGTGGCTGCTGCTGCAAAGCTTCCTGTTACGCCGGGGCTGCCGGACCCCTTCCTCAACATGCTGGTGCCGGTGGTTGCGGCCGCGATCGCGCTGGTGTCGGCGCTGGCCGGGTTCGCCATGGTCAAGTTCTTTGGCGTGATCTTCCTCGGCCAGCCGCGCGAGGAGAAGCTGGCCAGGGCGCATGATGCCGCATGGCTGGAGCGCGCCGGAATGCTCTGGCTGGTGGCTGGCTGCCTGGTGCTCGGCCTGTTTCCGGTGCAAGTCATCGAGCCGATCGGCCAGGTTACGCAGATGCTGGTTGGACACAACCTCGCCGACACCGTGCGCGCCAACGGCTGGTTCCTGCTGGCGCCGATGTCCGTCGAGCGGGCCAGCTATGCACCCCTGGTGTTCCTGGTCGTCGGCGCGGCCAGCTTCTATCTCGCCATCATCATCGTGCGCGTGCTCTATCGCGGCCGCCTGCGCCGCGCCGTGCCCTGGGATTGCGGCTACCCGGCTGGCAACGCGCGGATGCAGGACACTGCCGAGGGTTTCGGTCAGCCGATTCGCAGGATGTTCGGACCGTTCTTTCGCATGGAGATCAAGCTGCCCTCGCCCTTCGACGAAAAGCCGAGTTACGGTGTCACTATCGATGACCATTTCTGGCACTGGATCTACCTGCCGATAGCCAGGCTCACGGAAGCCGTGGCGAAGCAGGTCGGACGCTTGCAGCAGGGGCGCATTGCGGTGTACCTGCTGTACAGCTTTGTCACGCTGATTGCCATGCTGGTGCTGGTGCGGCTATGAGCTGGTCGGGCCTTTTCTCCCAACTGCTGGAAATCCTCGTCGCCCTGGTGCTGGCGCCGCTTGTCACGGGCTGGGTGAACCAGTGCCGCGCCTGGCTGCAGAACAAGTCGGCGCCAAGCCTGCTGTTGCAGTACCGGATGCTGCGCAAGCTGTTCCACAAGGAATCCGTCGTCGCCGAGCACGCCTCGCAACTGTTTCGCACGGCGCCCTATATCGTCTTTGGCTGCATGACCATGGCCAGCGGCATCGTGCCGACCCTGTCCACCGACCTGCCGCTGTCGCCGGCGGCCGACGCGATTGCGCTGGTCGGGCTGTTCGCCTTCGCCCGCGTGTTCATTTCCCTGGCGGCGATGGACATCGGCACCGCGTTTGGCAGCCTCGGCGCGCGCCGCGAAATGCTGATCGGCTTTCTCGCCGAACCGGCGCTGCTGATGGTGTTGTTTTCGGCCTCGCTGATCACCAAGTCGACGTCGCTGACCAGCATCGCCGAGACGCTGGCGCACCGCGAGTTCGTCATCTATCCGAGCCTGGCCTTCGCCGGCGTCGCCTTCACCCTGGTCTCGCTCGCCGAAAACGCGCGGGTGCCGGTCGACAACCCGACCACGCATCTGGAATTGACCATGATCCACGAGGCGCTGATCCTGGAGTATTCCGGTCGCCATCTGGCCCTGATCGAATGGGCGGCCAGCCTAAAGTTGTTCGCCTATTCCTGCATCGGGCTGACGCTGTTCTTCCCCTGGGGCATGGCCGAGGTAGGTTCGCCGCAGCAACTGATCCTCGCGCTCCCGGTGCTGGTCCTCAAGCTTGCGATCGGCGGGGCCATTCTGGCGCTGATCGAGACAGCCAGCGCCAAGATGCGCATTTTCCGCGTCCCGGAATTCCTCGCGACGGCCTTCATGCTGGCGGTGATTGGCATGCTGGTGCACTTTCTTCTGGGCGCCTGATCATGCACGCCTATCTGATCCAGTCGATCAACCTGTTCGCCGCGGTGCTGCTGTTGCTGTCCTTCGGCATGCTGTCGCAGAGGCGCATCCTGACGCTGATCCACTTATTCACGCTGCAAGGGGCGACGCTGGTCGCCGCGACGGCGGTGGTCGCCTACGTCACGAACCAGCATCACCTCTACTACTCGGCCGCGCTCACGCTGGTCACCAAGGTGATAGTGATCCCGATCCTGCTGCATCGCCTGATCCACCGGCTCAACGTCAAATGGGACGTGGAGACGCTGATCAACATCCCGACCACCATGCTGATCGGCATCCTGCTGGTGGTGTTCGCCTTCAACCTGGCGCTGCCGATCGCCCAGCTCTCCTCGTCCATAGTGCACAGCACGCTGGGCATTGCGCTGGCCTGCGTACTGCTGTCGTTCTTGATGATGATCACGCGCGCCAAGGCGGTGCCGCAGGTGATCGGTTTCCTGTCGATGGAGAACGGCCTGTTCTTTGCTGCCACGGCTGCCACCTATGGCATGCCGATGGTGGTCGAATTCGGTATCGCCTTCGACGTTCTGGTCGGCATGTTCATCCTCGGCGTGTTCATGTTCCAGATCCGCGAGCAGTTCGACAGCCTCGACATCCGGCACCTGGAAACGCTGAAAGAAGATTAGCCCGGGATGGAACAGCTCCTTCTTGTTCTGGCCATGCCCCCTGTGCGGCGGCTTCGTGCTGGCGCTGTGCGGGCATCGCGATTACGCCGCGGAGGTCAACGTCGGCGTCAGTCTGGCGACCCTGGTCGCTGCCGGCCTGCTGACAGCGCAGGTGATCGACGGCGGCGCGCTGCTGGTGCTTGATGACCAGTTCTTTGTCGATCCGCTGAATGTGTTCCTGGTGGCGCTGACCGCCTTTGTCGGCTTCACCACCTCGGTGTTTTCACGGCCCTACATGCGCCTCGAGCGCGACCGCGGCAAGATGACGCCGGGACGCATGCGGCTTTACCACAGCATGTACCAGATGTTCAACTTCACCATGCTGGTGGCCTTGTCGACCAACAACCTGGGGATACTCTGGGTGGCGATGGAAGCGGCGACGCTGACCACGGTGTTGCTGGTCAGCGTCTATCGCACCGCGGCGAGCCTCGAAGCGGCCTGGAAGTACTTCATTCTCTGCGGTGTCGGCATTGCCCAGGCGCTGTTCGGCACCATCCTGCTCTACCTCGCCGCCGACAAGGTGATCGGCGGCGGCGGCGGCGCCCTGCTATGGACCAACCTCGAAGCGGTGAAGTCCCAGCTCGAACCCAATGTGATGGCGCTGGCGTTCGTCTTCCTGCTGCTCGGCTATGGCACCAAGGTGGGCCTGGTGCCGGTACATAACTGGCTGCCGGATGCCCACGCCGAAGGTCCGACGCCGATCTCGGCGGTGCTCTCGGGGCTGCTGCTGAATGTCGCGCTGTATGCGGTACTGCGCTGCAAGGTGCTGGCCGACGGCGCGCTGCACAGTCATCTGGCCGGCAACCTCATGATCGGCTTTGGCCTGCTTTCGGTGGTCGCCGCGGCGTTCTTCCTTTCGCGGCAGAAGGACATCAAGCGCATGTTCGCGTATTCCTCGATCGAGCACATGGGGCTGATGACGTTTGCCTTCGGCCTGGGCGGGCCGATCGCCAACTTCGCCGGCTTGCTGCACATGACCGTGCATTCGCTGATCAAGTCAGCCATCTTCTTCACGGTCGGCCATGCGTCACAGAGCGCGCACACCCAGATCATGGAGAAGATCCGCGGTCTGATCAAGCTCAACCCGATGGTCGGCTGGGGGCTGCTGCTGGGCACACTGGCGATACTCGGCATGCCGCCCTTCGGCGTCTTCGCCAGTGAATTCCTGATCCTCACCACGGCGATGCGCGATCTGCCCTGGGCCACGCCGTTCTTGTTGCTGGCGCTGGGCGTGGCTTTCGCCTCGATTTTTTCCCGCGTGCAGGAGATGGTCTTCGGTGATACCGATCTGAAGCCGCTGGAACACCCGCCGGCGTTGGTGCCGGTGTTCGTCCATCTCGCGCTGGGCCTGATGCTGGGCCTCTACATCCCGCCTTATCTGGTGGACTGGTACCAGCAGGCGGCCAGGATGATCGGAGGATAGCGAATGCCGCTCTCCGCGCTCGATTTTCGGTTTCGCACGCTGCCCGCGCCGCTGCCGATGCAGCGCGCGACGGTGTCGCGCGCGCAATGGCTGGCGGCGCCGGCCGAGGTCGACCAGGCCGGCGGCCGGCTGGTGTCGCTGTGGGGCTCCGACCGGCGCGGCCTGGAGGGCGCCTTCGCGGTCTCGGCCGCCTATGCAACGGCCGAAGGCCTGGTCTGGCTCAGTTTGCCGATACCCGATCCGAATACCGAAGGGGCCGCCGCACCGCAGCCTTCGTATCCCGAAATCGCCAGGGTGTTCCCTGCCGCGGGGCGCATGCAGCGCGCCTGTCGCGACCTGCTCGGGCTGGTGGCCGAAGGTGCCGCCGACCCGCGTCCGTGGTTGCGTCATGGCGCCTGGCCCGAGGACTATTTCCCCTTGCGCCGCGAAAACACCGGCCGCGAATCCTTCGCTTCGACTCCGGAATCCTACCCGTTCGTGCTGGTCGAGGGCGAGGGCGTGCATGAGATCGCGGTCGGTCCGGTTCACGCCGGAATCATCGAGCCGGGGCACTTCCGCTTTTCGGTGATCGGCGAGCGCGTGCTGCGCCTGGAACAGCACCTGGGCTACAAGCACAAGGGCATCGAAAAGCGTTTCGAGCGCATCGAGCCGCTGGAAGGACACCGTCTGGCCGGCCGCGTTTCGGGTGACTCCACGGTCGCCTACGCCTGGGCCTACTGCATGGCGCTGGAATCAGTCGCGGCCTGCGAGATTTCACCGCGCGCGGCCTGGCTGCGCGCCCTGCTGCTGGAGCACGAGCGGGTGGCGAACCATCTCGGCGATCTCGGCGCGCTGGGCAACGACGCGGCGCTGGGTTTTGGCCTGGCGCAGTTCTCCCGCCTCAGGGAAGACTGGCAGCGCCTGAACCGGGAACTGTTCGGCCACCGCTTCATGATGGATCGCGTGGTGCCCGGCGGGGTGGCGGTCGACCTTGATGCCGCGGGGGCGAAAACCTGCGTCGCCAGTGCGACGCCATCGAGGCCGATGTGCGCACTCTGATGGCGATCTACGAGGAGCATGCCGGCTTGCAAGACCGATTCCTGACCACCGGCCGGGTCTTGCCAAAACTGGCGCGGCAGCTCGGCCTGTGCGGCGTGGCGGGACGCGCCAGCGCCCAAGCCAGCGACCTGCGCATGGATTTCTCCTGGGCGCCTTATGACGCCTTGCAGGCGAAGATGGTCAGCCACCGCAACGGCGACGTGGCGGCGAGGGTGCTGGTGCGTTTCGAGGAAATCTTCGAGTCGCTGCGCCTGATCCGCGAGATCGTCGCGCGCCTGCCATCGGGGACGACGCAGGTCGCGGTGAATGCTCTGCCCGCCGACGGCATCGGTGCGGGATGGGTGGAAGGCTGGCGGGGAGACGTGCTGGTAACGCTGGAGCTGGAAATGGGCGGTATCCGCCGCTGTCACTGCCATGATCCCTCGTGGCAGAACTGGCCCCTGCTGGAGCATGCGGTGATGGACAACATCGTTCCCGATTTTCCGGTCATCAACAAATCCTTCAACCTCAGTTATTCAGGGCAGGACCTCTGATGTGGCGCATGCTGATCCAGATTGCGAAGACGGGCCTGCGCACCGAGCCGGCGCCGGAGACCAACGACGACTGGCGCGTGGCGCGGGTCGAGGCCGAGCGCATCCACGCCGACATCCTCGCCATCCTCGGACGCGCACTGACCATCCGCGAAGTCGATGCCGGTTCGTGCAACGGCTGCGAACTCGAAATCCACGCCCTCAACAATCCCTACTACAACATCGAGGGGCTGGGCATCAAGTTCGTCGCCAGCCCGCGCCATGCCGACATGCTGCTGGTGACCGGCCCGGTTTCGCGCAACATGGCGGTGGCGCTGCAGCGCACCTGGGAGGCCACGCCGGCGCCGAAGCTGGTGGTCGCGGTCGGCGATTGCGGTTGCACCGGCGGAATCTTCGGCGAAAGCTATGCGAGTTGCGGCAAGGTCGCGAACGTGATTCCGGTCGACGTCGCCGTGCCGGGTTGCCCGCCGCCGCCGCTGGATCTGTTGCGCGGCATTCTGACAGCGATTCGCGGCCGGCAGTAAGCCGGCGGAGGCGATCAAGCCAGCCAAGACCGATCTGGCGCCGGCGCCGGCCGGTGCGTCGGGGGCGAAGGTGAATTTCCCGTGCCACTGGCGTAAAAATTCCGCTATCATCGACCGATACTCCGATTGACAGGCTTGCCTTGGTGCCACGAAGAGACGCGCATCAGGCCCATTTCAGACGACGCCAGGATGAATCAGGTGAGCGAGTACCAGTTGGTTTTTGAACGCGCCAGCATAGGCATCGTGGTGCTGCGCGATAGTGTCATCCAGCACTGCAATCGGCGCTTCGAAGAATTGCTCGGGCATTCGCCCGGCGCATTGACCGGCCAGTCGACCCGCGTGCTTTTCCCCAGCGAGCAGGCATGGGTCGAGAACGCTTCCAGCTTGCCTCGGCAATCGCCGAATCGGGCAGCTTCGAAGACGATCTGAACCACGTCCGCCATGACGGTCTCCCGATCGCTTGCCATGCCGTCGGCAGCCTGCTCGACCCTGACAATCCGGCAGCGGGCACGGTCTGGCTGTATGAAGAGATTGGCGCCCGGCGCGCCACCGAACGGGCGCTGCGCCAGAGAAACCGCGAGCAGCAACTGATTTTCGACAATGCGCTGATCGGGATCTCCTATCAGCGCAATCGCCGCATCGTGCGTTGCAATGGTCGACTCGAGGAAATGTTTGGCTATTCCCCCGGCGATCTCATCGGCCAGTCGACGCGGGCACTTTTCGCCAACGACGACGATTGGGACGCTGCCGGACGCAAGGTCTATTCCTCCGCCGGCGGCGCAGGAACTTATGACGGAGAGATTAGCTACTGCAAGCGTGACGGCACGCCGATCTGGGCTCATGTCATCGGTCGCGCGGTCGATGTCGGCGATGGCGGCATGACATGGATCTGGACCTATGCGGATGTCACCGCGCGCCATGCCGCCGAGGAAGCCCTGGCGAAGACTGTCAGGGAGTACGCGCTGATCTTCGACAATGCGCTGATCGGGATTGCCTACATGCGCGACCGGGTTTTTCTGCGCTGCAACCGGCGGTTCGAGGAAATCTTCGGCTTTCCGCCCGGAGCGGCGATAGGCCAGTCATCGCGATCGATCTTCGCCAGCGACGAGGACTTCAGGAAAGCCGGTCAGCGCAAGTACGCGGCCAATGGTGAAGGCGAGGGTTTCTCCGGCGAAGTTCTTTATCAGCGGCAGGACGGCAAACCTATCTGGGTTCTTGCCAAGGGCCGGCCGATCGAGGAAGGCGACGGGCAGGTCTGGATCTGGATCATGCAGGATGTCTCCCGTCGCCATCAGGCCGAGGAAGGCTTGCGGCAGAGCTACGCCGAGATGGAGCGGCGCGTTGCCGAGCGCACCGCGGAACTGTCGCGGCAACTGCATTTCATGGAGCAGTTGATCGAGGCGATTCCCGGCCCGATGATTTACAAGGATCGCCAGGGACGTTTCCTCGGTTTCAATCAGCATTATCTGGACTTGATTGGCAAGCCGCGCGACGCGTTGATCGGTGCAACGGTATATGACATCGCGCCGAGGGACCTGGCCGATCGTTATCGGGCGGCCGATCAGCAACTGTTCGCCAATCCCGGCACACAGGTATTCGAGACCCAGGTGCAGGCAGCCAGCGGGGAACTGCGGGAAATGATCCTGCAGAAGGCCACGTTTGAAAATCCCGATGGCAGCGTCGGGGCATCATCGGCATCATGTTCGACATTACCGAGCGCAAGCGCATGGAAGAGCGCCTGCGGCAGGCAGCGACGGTGTTCGACAGCAGCGCGGAAGGCATCACCATCACCGCGCCCGACGGTTCGATCATTGCGGTGAACCGTGCCTTTACCGAAGTCACGGGCTACAGCGAGAGCGAGGTGCTTGGCTGCAACCCGCGGATGCTGCAATCGGGTCGGCAGGACCAGGACTTCTACCGCGAGATGTGGGACGCCATCGCGCGCGACGGCCGCTGGCAGGGGGAGCTGTGGAACAAGCGCAAGGATGGCCGCCTGGTTCCGGAGTCGCTGACCATCAGCGCCGTCAGGGATGCCGCGGGCAATGTCATGCACTATGTCGGCGTCTTCTCCGACATCACCGAGATCAAACGGGCCAATGAGCTGCTCGAGCACCAGGCGCATCACGATCACCTTACGGGGCTGCCAAACCGGCTGCTGCTCGAGGATCGCCTGCTCGGAGCGGTGCTGCGCGCCCAGCGCGAGCAGACGCAGGTTGCGGTGCTGTTCGTCGACCTCGACCGCTTCAAGAACATCAACGACAGCCTTGGTCATCACGTCGGCGACCGGGTGCTCTGCGAGGTGGCTCGGCGCTTCCGCGCGCTGACGCGCGAGTCCGACACCGTCGCGCGGCTGGGCGGTGACGAGTTCCTGATTGTCATGGAAGGGATTGCCGATCCGGCGATGGTTTCGCGTATCGCCGACAAGATTCTCGATGATCTGCGCGCCAACCCCGTTTCGCTGGAGCAGGAGTTTTTTGTTGGCGCCAGCATCGGCATCAGCCTTTTCCCGCGGGACGGCGCCGACCCGGCGACCCTGATGAAGCATGCCGATGCCGCGATGTATCGGGCCAAGGAACGGGGGCGCAATGCCTACGAGTTCTTCACCAGCGACCTGACACAGTCCTCGCTCGCTCGCTTCAGGATGGAGACGGATTTGCGGCACGCAATTGAACGTGATGAACTGCGGATCTACCTGCAGCCGCAGTTTTCGCTGAAAACCGGCCGACGGATCGGTGCCGAAGTGCTGGTGCGCTGGCAGCATCCGCAGCAGGGTCTGGTGCCGCCCGGACAGTTCATTCCGCTGGCCGAGGAGTCCGGCCTGATCGTCGCCCTCGGTGAATGGGTGCAGTGCGCCGCATGCCTTCGCTGGGCCGAATGGGCGTATGCCGGGCTGAATCCGGGGGTGTTGTCGATCAACGTTTCCCGCGTTGAATTCCGCCGCGGAAGAATCGAGGACACGGTGCGCAATGCACTTGCTGCAAGCAGCCTGCCGCCGGAACTGCTGGAACTGGAAATCACCGAGAGCGCGATCATGAGCCAGGCGGAGCAGAGCATTGAGGTACTGCACCATCTGCGCGCGATGGGCATCGGTCTGGCCATCGACGATTTCGGCACCGGCTATTCGTCGCTGGCTTACCTGAAACGCCTGCCGCTCAACAAGTTGAAAGTCGACCAGAGTTTCGTGCGCGATCTGCCCGGCGATCTGGAGGACTGCGCCATTGTCCGTGCCGTGATCGCCCTCGGTCACAGCCTGGAACTCAAGGTAATCGCCGAGGGCGTCGAAACGGCCGATCAGCGCTGGTTCCTGACCAGTGAAGGTTGCGACGAGATGCAGGGCTACCTGCGCGGCCGGCCGATGCCGGCCGATGACTTCAGGCGCCTCGTCCTCGAGGCCTGAGTCTGCAAGAATCGCCCCTGCTCAACAGGGGACAGTGCGGCGGCTTCAGGCGGGCATAAGAAATTGAAATCGCCGGATCGCAGCCCTTCGCTATGCTTGCAAACATGTCGCAATGGCTGACCCTTTCCCGCGCCGCGCATCTGCTCGGTGTCTCGCGCATCGCGTTGCAGAAGCGCATTCGCGAGGGCGAACTGCGCTCCTTCGACGGCATGGTCGCGGCCGATGACTTGCAGCGGGCCTGGCCGGAACTGGATCTCGACGAGTCGGGCAGTTTCGAAAAGACCCGCGCGATTCGCGAGGATGCGTTTGCCAGGCGCTTGCGCGAGCGCGTCCTGCCGACCCAGGAGGCGCTCGCCCAGCGCCTGTTTGCGCAAGGCCAGGAACTCGCCGAACTGCAACGGGCCCTGACGCGCTACCACGCGCTGTTCGAAACCTTGCACCAGCGCCTGGCTGCCGCGCCGGCGCCGGCCGCGGCAGACCTGCTGCGGCTGCTCGACGAGGGCCTGGCGCGGGCGCTGGCCGCCCCGGCGCCGGGGGATGACATGGCCGCGCTCGATGCTATGCTGCGCGTCATGTCGGCGCACGTTACGGTCAGGCCATCGGGTCGCGAATTCTTTGTCGAAGGCTCGGAAACCCTGCTCAAGGCGGCCTTGCGCGCCGGCCTGGCGCCCAATTATGGTTGCGGCAACGGCAATTGCGGCTTGTGCAAGGCGCGCGTGGTGGCTGGTGAGACCCGCGCGGTGTCGCCTTCCGACTATCGTCTTTCGGCAGCCGAGAAGACCCAGAATCACGTGCTGATGTGCGTTTGCACGGCGCTCAGCTCGGACCTGGTGCTCGAAGTGCTGGAAGCCGGCACGCCCGAGGACATTCCGGAACAGCGCATCGTTGCCAAAGTGCGCAGCATCGATGCGCTGAACGACAAAGTGATGCGTCTGCACCTGCAAACACCGCGCAGCAACCGGCTGCGCTTTCTTGCCGGGCAGCGGGTGACGCTGGGTCTCGGACCCGACGTGGCGGAGGGCAGCGACATCCATGGCGAATACCCGGTGGCGAGTTGTCCCTGCGATGACCGCAACCTGATTTTCCATGTCTGCCGCGCGGATGGCCAGGGCGGACTCTGTCTGCCGGAGGTTCCGCTTCGCGGGCCGGCAAGCGCCGACTTTTCGCGATGCGTCTTCGATGGCCGGATCAAGGCTGGCGACGACATTTCGGTGTGGGGGCCCTGGGGCGATTTCGTGCTGGAAAAGGGCTCGGTGCGTCCTTTGGTTTTCATCGCCATCGACGCAGGCTTTGCACCCGTCAATAGCTTGATCGAGCATGCGATTGCGGTGGACGCCGCGGAGTCGATTACGCTCTACTGGGCCAGTTCGCAGCCGGGCGGCCAGTATTTGCCCAACCAATGCCGCGCGTGGGCCGCGGCGCTCGACGAGTTCAGCTACCTGCCGTTGACAGTCGATGATCTGTCCGCGGCTCTTGCCGCGAGTCCCGGCCTGGCGAGCAGCGATGTCTTTCTGGCCGGAGTTGCCGAACTGGCGGAGCCGCTGGCCACCGCGCTGCTGGCCGGCGGCGTACCCCGTGGGCAACTGCATGTCGAGGCCGTCTGACGCGATGAGCCAGACCCGACGCACGATTCCCATCCAGCCGCAGGGCGCCGACGCCGAGCTCGAGACCTGTTCGTCGGCCGAACCCTTCGCGCTAATGGTGCTTGGCGACAGCATGGAACCTGAATTCCTCGAGGGTGAGGTGATACTGATCGAGCCGGAAGGTCTGGCCACCGACGGCTCGTTTGTCCTTGCCTCGCTTGCCGGAGAGTGGATTTTCCGCCAGTTGGCACGGCAGGGCCCGGGCTGGAGATTGCAGGCCTTGAATCCCGCCTATCCCGCCGCGGATATTCCGGACCTCGACGCGGTCAAGGGTGTCATCATCCAGAAATCGAAGCCCGGTTGTCGGCGGGCCGGCAAACGCTACGTGGATTGTGGGACTAGTGTAGTGTTGCACGCAAAGAGCGACTTATGAACCAAACTTTGTCGTCCCCGCGAAAGCGGGGACCCCGTGTCTTTTTCACGGAACGCCGCTGGATTCCCGCTTTCGCGGGAATGACCCCCCCCCCCCTTTCCCCCCCCCTTCCCGTTTTGCTCCGCCCCCCCCCCGGGGTGGGGGGGGGCCCCCCGGGGGGTTTTGTTGTGGGGGGGGGGGGGGGGGGGGGGGTGTCCCTCCGGGGCCCTTGGGGGGGTTGGGGGGGGGGGTTGCCGCGGCCGGGCCCGGTGGGGGGGGGGGGGGGTTTGGGGGGGGGGGGGTTTTTTTGTTTGGGGGTTTTTTTTGGGGGGGTTTCGGGGGGGGGGGGGGCCCGGCGGGGGGGGGGGGGGGGGGCGGGGGGGGGGGGGGGGGGGGCCCCGAGTGCCTTGTTTGACTGTTCTATCGAGATTGCAACACCACGCTAGCCAGATGCCTTACTACATTTATCGGGTCACTCCCGTCGGGCCGATTCGGCGGCTCGTAAAGATTACCCAATTCGACGCCTTCAAGGAAGCCTCGACCGAAGCCAAGCGTCTGCGCCGCGAATGCGAGCTCGCGGCGGGCGAACTGATCAAGACCATCTTTGCCGCGAACGAGCTGCAGGCGGAGGAACTGCTGAATGAGCCGCGCGGGGAAGAGCCGATGACCGGGGAGGATTACTGAGCCCATGGTTGACGAAGCCGCCTTCCGCCACGCCAAAGGCGAGATCAATCACCTGCCCTGCGTCTTCGAGCGGGCGCTGCTGGTGCGCCACGCGGCCTGCGAGCTGGCGGTGCGGCAACAGATCGCCGAGCGCGAGACGGTGGCCTGTGCGCAACCGGTGGCGCGTGCGGTTTGTGCGCGGATGTCCGCCCTGCTGCGCGAAAAGTCGGCGTTCGCGATGGGCCTCACCGGCACCCAGCGCATCCTGCCCCATGCGATGGTCATGAAGATCCAGTGCGGCGGGCTCGATGGCTTGAAAGCCTTGCTCGATGCCGACGCTGTCGCGCCGGACGTGCGGCGCCTGGTGCGCCTGGCGCAGGAACGCTACGCCGATCTCGCCGATCTGCCCTTCTCCGAGATCGTGCAGGGTGTGGCGGCCTGGCAGGGGCGCCGACGCCGTTCCGGAGGCCAACGGTGATCGCCGGCATGGCCGCGTTGGTGCACGCCGTGCAGACCAACTGCGATATCGCCGACGCGCGTCACGCCCGCGATGTCAGTTTGTGCACCTACCTGCTCGGCATGCGCGAGTACTATCGCTGGGAACATGATCTGCCCTACGGCGTGTCGCCGCCGCGCAGCGAGGTGGGGCGCTGGATTGCCGAGCGCGAGGCGCGCTGGGAGCAGATCGCCGACGAGGAGTTCGTCGCCGTGCCGGTCGCCGGCCACGAGTTCGATCCCTTCGCCGCGCAACAGGTCAACGCCGCGCTGGCCGGCAGCGGGCTGGTGTATGGCGCGGGCCTCGGGCGCTTTCGCAAGCCGCACTTTTTCCTCGGGCAACTCGCCCGCGAGGAACAGCGTGGCGAAGCCAGGCTACTGGTCTGCGGCTGCGAATATGCGCGCGATGTCTCGGCCATCCCCGCGGCGTCGCAGGGCGCCACGCTGATCGTGCGCCGCGAGGCCTTGCGGCAGTGGCTGTGGGAAAAGGCCGAAGGCTGGAACGTAAAGCAGCAGGACGGCGCGCTCAAGTCAGCCTTGCTCGCCCACGGCTTCGATGTCGACCACAGGCCGCCATCGAGCACATGACGGATTGCGAAATCGAGACCCTGATACTCCACGAGGAAGGCGAGCTTGCCGCCGGCCGGGTGCTCGGCGGCGGCTGGTCAGGCAAGCTGGCCGGCTTCAGCGGCAAGCGCGCCGAACTGCTGGCCCGCGCCGTGCGCGACAACCTGGCGGATTGCCTGGTGACGCTGCCGGGCCTGCTGCAGCGGGGCGCCGAAGACTCGCTGCATTTCTGGTTCTCGACCTTCGACGGATTGCGCCGCGAGCTGTTTCCGCGTCTGGTGGAGGCCTACGCCGCAAGAGTCGGTGCTGGCGATACGGCGATTCTGCTGGATGCCGCAGAGGCAGGTCGCGAGCACTTCGCCGCACTCGGTCTGCGCCTGCTTGAGCTCGATGAAGCCGCCATCGAGGCGCTTTCCCGCGAGCCTGCGGCGAGCGCCCTTTAGGGAAGCGCTGGACAAGTTCGTCACAGCGGCGAAAGCCGGTGTCCAGATGCTTGAGAACACTGGATTCCGGCGTTCGCCGGAATGACGGATTTGGGCTTGATGAGCCGTTTCTCAGCCGGTTCCCGTCTGCCCTGCGGCCGCTACTCCTTGATGGCTTCGACGGCGATGCTCAGCGTGACTTCATCGCTGACGGCCGGTGCGTTCTTGCCCATGTTGAATTCCGAACGCTTGATTCTCGCGGTTGCATTGGCGCCGAGGGCGTCCTTCTTGAGTATCGGGTGAGGCATCGAATGGTAGGACGTGACGGTCAGCGTCACCGGCTTGGTCACGCCCTTGATCGTCAGATTGCCCTCGACGGCAACCGGCTTGTCGCCTTCGAAGCGGACCTTGGTGGACTTGAAGCTTATGGTCGGGTGCTTGGCGGTGTCGAAATAGTCCTCACCCTGAATGTGACCGTTGAACAGTGCCAGACCGGTGTTGACCGAGGTGGCGTCAATCGTCACATCCACCGATCCGCTGCGGGCTCCGCGGTCGAGGACGATCTTGCCGCTGGTCCTGTCGAAGCGGTGCATCTGGCTGGAATAGCCGAAATGGCTGTATTCGAAGCGTGGTGCGGTATGGCTCGGATCGATCACATAGGTTTCTGGCGCGGCGAAAGCGGCAGCAGAAAATGCGCCAAGGGCTGATGCGGTGACAACGACAGCGAGTTTGTTCATGGGTTTTCCTCCTGATGAAATGAAACGAGCTACTTTGCGGCGGTTGCCACCAGACGGTACTTGACCTGGACTTCGTTGGCGACGGTGCCAAAGTCGGCCCACATGCCTTCGCCAATCGCGTAGTCGGCACGCTTGATCACCAGGCTGCCTTCGAAGATCGCGCTGTTGCCTTCCTGCCGCAGCGTAACGGGCGCCGCCAGGTCCTGGGTCTTGCCCTTGATGGTCATCTTGCCGGCGACCTCGAAGCGGTTGCCGCCCAGGGGTTTGACCGAGGTCACCACGAACTTCGCGACAGGGAAGGCCCTGGTATTGAACCAGGCCTTGCCCGCCACCTCGTCGTTGGCGTCTTTCGAGCCTGCATCGATGCTGGCGAGGTCGATTTCCAGTTCGGCGGTGGCCGCCGCGGGCTTCGCCGGGTCAAACGCCAGCTTGCAGCGAAAGCTCTTGAACTGGCCTTCAACCGGCACGTTCATCTGCTTCGAGACGAAGGAGAGCGCGCTCTTGCCGGTCTGCACCTGATTGAACTCGATCGCATGCGCGACCGGAAGCGCGGTGAGCAGGGCGCCAAGCAGCAAGCATTTCACTGAAAACTTCATCGGGTGTCTCCGGGAGTGGGGGTTTTCGCGAGAAAGGGCAGCATGCGCGCGAGCACGTCGTCGCGGTCGATGAAATGGTGCTTGAGTGCCGCGCCGAGGTGGGCGACAACCAGGGCCGCCATGCTGAAGTTGAGCAGCTTGTGCACCTGCTGCAACAGGTCTCCCAGGTCGGCATCCTTGACCAGCAGGTCGGGCAGCGGCAGGACGCCGAAATACACGGTCTGGAAACCCTTCGCCGAACTCATCAGCCAGCCGGTGATCGGCACGGCGAACATCAGCAGGTAGAGCAGTACATGCGTTGCTTCGGCGACTCGGCGTTGCCAGGCGGGCATGGCGGCAGGCAGTTCGGGCGGGCGATGCAACAAACGCCAGCCAAGGCGCACCAGCACGAACAGGAAGATCGTCACGCCGGCCCATTTGTGCCAGGAGTAGAGCTTGAGTTTCATAGGCGACAGCGGCAAGTCGGCCATGTAGAGGCCGACCGAAAAGCTGCTGACGATGGCAAGCGCAACCAGCCAGTGCAGCCCGATGGCGACGCCGCCATAACACGTGCTGGGGACTGGGGAAATCGGAGGCATGGGATTCATCGTGCTGGCGGATGTGCGGCGTTGCAGGGCAGGGGAGGCGTACTTTGCACGGGGTATGAAGGACAGAAAGGATCGGCAACCGCAGGCACTCGGACGGCGCAAGCCACATTTGTGACTTGTCCCAAGCCGAAAAGTTCAGGCTCGCTGGCTGCTCTGCGTACTGCCTGCCCTACACCTATAATCGACGCATGCCACGATTTGCCGCAAATCTTTCCTTTCTGTTCACCGAGCGTCCATTTCTTGAGCGCTTCGCGGCGGCGCGCGCGGCGGGCTTTGCCGCGGTCGAGTTTCATTTCCCTTACCAGCATGACCCTGCCGCGCTGGCCGAGGTGGTGCTGACTTCGGGCCTCGAGGTCGTCCTCTTCAACCTGCCGGCCGGCGATTGGGCTGCCGGCGAGCGCGGCATCGCCTGCCACCCGCGGCGCATCGCCGAGTTCCAGGACGGGGTCGGGCAGGCGATTGACCATGCCCGTCTGCTGGGCTGCGGCCGACTCAATTGTCTCGCCGGCATTGCGCCGGGAGACATCAGCCACGACAGGGCGCGTGAAACCCTGATCGAGAATCTGCGCTTTGCCGCCGCGGTGCTGCGGCGCGCCGGAATCGAATTGCTGCTGGAGCCGCTCAACACGCGTGACACGCCGGGCTTCATGGTAGCTACCACGCGCGCCGCCCTGGCGCTGATCAAGGCAGTCGACAGCGACAATCTGCGCCTGCAATACGACATCTACCACGCTCAGGTGATGGAGGGTGATCTGGCCCGCACCGTGGCGGAGCATCTGCCGCGCATCGCGCACATCCAAGTGGCGGACAATCCGGGGCGGCACGAACCGGGGACCGGCGAGATCAACTTCCCTTTCCTGCTACGGCATCTGGACCGGATTGGCTATGCCGGCTGGGTCGGTTGCGAATACCAGCCGAGCGGGGGCACCGAAGGCAGCTTCGGCTGGTTGGAGCCGTGGCGGTGAGCGCCGTCCGCAGGGCCGTCCCAAGGATGGCGCAGCCAGCCATTCGGAGCGAGCGCAGCTCGCGAACCTCCGTCACCCCTTCGTTGCAAAGGGGGCATGGCCGTGACCTGGCTGCGGCAGCGCGCTCTGTTGCGCGGCCTGTTCGATGCCGCGGTTGCCGCCGCCGATCCTGCGCGCTGCCTGCCCGCATGGTTGCCGGCGCCGCCCGATTCACCGGGAGGTCGCACGCTGGTCGTCGGCGCCGGCAAGGCGGCGGCCGCGATGGCGCGGGCTTTCGAGGACCACTGGCGCGGCGATCCGGCGCGGCTTTCGGGCATTGTCGTCACGCGCCGCGGGCATGGTGTTCCGACCCGGCGCATCGAAGTCGTCGAAGCCGCGCATCCGACGCCCGATGCCGCGGGACAACGGGCCGCGGCGCGGATTCTCGACGCGGTAAAGGGCCTGACGCCAAACGATCTGGTGCTGGTGCTGCTTTCCGGGGGCGGCTCGGCCCTGCTGGCGGCGCCGATGGCCGGCATCAGCCTGGAGCAGAAACGCGCGGTAACCAAGGCTCTGCTGTCCTGCGGCGCCAGCATCGGCGAGATCAACTGTGTGCGCAAGCACCTTTCGGCGATCAAGGGCGGCCGCCTGGCGCTCGCCGCTCTGCCTGCGCGAGTACTCACGCTGGCGATTTCCGATGTGCCGGGCGACGACTTGTCTACCATCGCCTCCGGCCCGACCGTGCCCGATCCCACGACCTGCGCCGAGGCGCTGGAAATCGTCCGCCGCCATGCCATTGAACTGCCCGGCGCGGCGGACCAGGCCTTGCGGTCGGGTGCGGCCGAAACACCCAAGGCCGGAGCCGCGGGGTTTTCGCGCTGCGAGTCGCACATCATTGCCACGGCGCAATCCGCCCTTGCGGCGGCGGCCGAGGCGGCGCGCGCGCAGGGCATCACGCCGCTGGTGCTGGGTGATGCCATCGAGGGCGAGGCGCGCGAAGCGGCGCGCGTGCTGGGCGGGATTGCGCTGTCCTGCGCCGCGCATGGCGTACCGCTGTCGGCGCCCTGTGTGCTGCTCTCCGGCGGCGAGACCACGGTGACGGTGAAAGGTCGTGGGCGCGGCGGACGCAATGCCGAATTCCTCCTCGGGCTGGCGCTGGCGCTTGGAGGCCATCGGCACATCCATGCCATCGCCTGCGATACCGATGGCATCGATGGCTCGGAAGACAACGCCGGCGCTTTACTGGGGCCCGATACGGCCGCGCGCGCTGCCGTGGCGGGAATTGATTTGCGGGCGCGCCTGGCCGAGAATGACGCCTACAGCGTATTTGAGGCCCTGGGCGACCTGGTCATCACCGGGCCGACGCGCACCAATGTGAATGACTTCAGGGCGATCCTGATCGAACCGGCAGCCGAGGCAGGGTGAAATGAACAAACCCGAGCACGATGCGCACCTGTTGCGCGAACATCAGCCGATTTTTGAAAGCGCCGCGATTGGCATGGTCTGCACTCGCGGGCACCGGATTGAGCGCTGCAACTGCCACTTCGCCGGTCTTTTCGGCTACGAGGTGGAGGAACTGGTCGGCCAGGAAGCCGCGATCCTGTGCGCAAGTGCCGATGAGTACGTCCGGCTGACCCAGGCGGCGCGCGTTGATTTGTCCGCCGGCAGGGCTTTTGTCGGCGATGTGCAGGCGCGTCACAAGGATGGAACGGCGGCGCAATTCCATATTTCCGGCCGGCTGATTGATCCGGACGCCGCCGAATCCGAGGTGGTCTGGACCTTCGAGGACATCACCGAGCAGCGCCGCACCCAACTCGCGCTGGATGAGACCAGGCGCGAGATGGAGGTCATTTTCGAGACCGCCGTGGCGGGGATCACGCTGGTCAGGAATCGCTTCATGGTCCACTGCAATCGCCGGTTTGAAGAGCTGTTCGGTTACGCTCCCGGCGAGATGCAGGGGCTGTCGACACGGGTCTGGTATGTCACGGAAGAGGACTACGCCGGCATCGGAGCCCAGGCCTACGTGGCGCTGGGCCAGGACAACTACCACCGGCGGCAGCAGTTGTTGCGGCGCAAGGACGGCAGCACGTTCTGGGCCGAGATAGCCGGGCGGGCGCTCGACCGGCACGACCCGCAGGGAGGCTCGGTTTGGTTGCTCGAGGACATCAGCGAAAGGCGCGACATGCTGCAGCGCCTGGAACTGGCCCAGCGTGTCTTCGAGGGCAGTTCCGAAGCGATCGTGGTGACCGATGCCGACAACCGCATTGTCTCGGTCAATCGCGCATTCGAGCGCATCACCGGATTTTCCGCCGCAGAGGTGATGGGCCGCAATCCGGGCTCCTTCAAGTCGGGGCGGCACGACGCAAGCTTCTACCAGTCGATGTGGCAATCCTTGCGCGACAAGGGCCACTGGCAGGGAGAGATCTGGGATCGGCGCAAGGATGGCAGCATCTATCCCAAGCTGGTCTGCATTGACGTGATGCGTGAGCCGGGAAGCGGACGGGTCGTGAATTATGTCGCGGTTTTTTCCGACTTCAGCGACCGCAAGGCGAGTGAGGAGAAGGTGAGCTACCTCGCCTACCACGATCCGCTGACCGGGCTGTCCAATCGCCTTGCGCTGAATGTGCATCTCGAACATCAACTGGCTGTCGCCCGCCGCAACGGGACACGGGTGGCGCTGCTGTTCATCGATCTGGACGGCTTCAAGCCGGTCAATGACAGCCGTGGTCATGCCGAAGGCGACAAGCTCCTGGTCAAGCTGGCCGCCAGATTGCGCGAGAAGGCACGAGAATCGGACCTGGTGGCGCGGCTCGGTGGTGATGAGTTCGTTATCGTGTTGGAAGGCAGTTTCACCGACCAGAATCTGGCGACGATCGCCGCGGACCTGGTGGCGGTTGTTGCCGAACCTTGTCCTCTCGGTTGGTGAAGTGCAGGTGTCATGCAGCATGGGTATTGCCTGTGCGCCGCGGGATGGGGAAACGCCCGAGGCCCTGCTGAAGAGCGCCGATGCCGCCATGTACCTGGCAAAGGCAGCGGGTCGCGGTCGCTACGTGTTTTTCGATCCTGACTCGGGCAAGGCGGAATCGACTGCTGCTCCTTGGGGCGGCCCGGCGGAGGAAGGATGAACCACCATCCCCCCGCCCCTTCCCGTGGAAGGGGGTGACTGCGGTTCGCGGGCGTGGCCCGCTCAATGGGTTGGCTGTTCCTGCTTGGGGCGGCCCGGCGGAGGAACCATGACCCAGCGCGAACATTCCGCCGACAAGGCGCAGGACTTTGCCGACATCGATCGCGAGGCGCTGCTGGCCGAGCTTGGGCGCCTGCTGCCGCCGGACGCCCTGCTGTTTGCCGACGAGGACCTGAAGCCCTATGAGTGCGATGGCCTGTCCGCCTATCGCCAGGTGCCGATCGCGGTCGCCCTGCCGGAAACCGAGGCGCAGGTGGTCGCTGTGATCAAGGCCTGTCGCGCGGCCGGGGCGCCGGTAGTGGCGCGCGGCGCCGGCACCGGGCTGTCGGCGGGCGCCTTGCCGCACGCGCGCGGCGTGGTGCTGTCCCTGGCGAAGCTGAAGAAGATCCTCCATGTCGATCCGCTGGCCCGCGTTGCCGTCGTGCAAACCGGGGTGCGCAATCTGGCCATTTCGGAGGCCGCCGCACCGATGGGCCTGTACTACGCGCCCGATCCGAGTTCGCAGATCGCCTGCACCATCGGCGGCAACGTCGCAGAAAATGCCGGCGGGGTGCATTGCCTGAAGTACGGATTGACGCTGCATAACGTGCTGCGCGTGCGTGCCGTGATGATCACCGGCGAGATTGTCGAATTCGGCAGTCATGCCCTGGATGCCCCCGGCTACGACCTGCTGGCGCTGGCCATCGGCTCCGAGGGCCTGCTCGTGGTCGTCACCGAAGTGACGGTGAAACTGGTGCCGAAGCCGGAACAGGCGCAGGTGATCATGGCCAGTTTCGATGACGTGATGAAGGCCGGCGAGGCGGTGGCGGCCGTGATTGCCGCCGGCATCATCCCGGCCGGGCTGGAAATGATGGACAGGCCGGCGACAGCCGCCGTCGAGCCCTACGTCAAGGCCGGTTACGATCTGAACGCCGAGGCGATCCTGCTCTGCGAATCCGACGGCACGGCCGAGGAGGTCGCGGAAGAAATCGCGCGCATGCAGGCCGTGCTGGAAACCAGCGGCGCCACCGGGCTCCGCGTCTCGCAGTCCGAGCCGGAGCGCTTGCGCTTCTGGGCCGGGCGCAAGGCGGCCTTCCCGGCGGCCGGCCGCATTTCGCCCGACTACTATTGCATGGATGGCACGATCCCGAGAAAGCGCCTGGGTGAAATGCTGACGGCAATTCATGCGATGGAAAAGAAATACCGCCTGCGCTGCATCAACGTGTTTCACGCCGGCGACGGCAACCTGCATCCGTTGATCCTCTACGACGCCAACCTCAGCGGAGAACTGGAACGCACCGAGGCCTTCGGCGCCGAGATTCTCAAGCTGTCGGTGGCGCTGGGCGGCACCATTACCGGCGAACATGGCGTCGGCTACGAGAAGATCAATTCGATGTGCGACCAGTTCGGTTCCGACGAGTTGCGCGCCTTTCATGCGGTCAAGCACGCCTTCGACCCTGAGGGCTTGCTCAACCCCGAGAAGGGCATCCCGACGCTGCATCGCTGCGCCGAGTTCGGCCGCATGCATGTGCATGGCGGCAACATCAAGTTCCCTGAACTGGAGCGGCTTTGAGCGCCGAGCGCAGGGCCGCCCCAAGCCGGCGCCAGCCAACTATCCGGAGCCGCCAAAGGCGGCGAACCGCAGTCACCCCCGTCCACGGGACGGGGGACGGGGGGAGGTAGTTCAATGAGCGCGGATCAAATCGAAGGATTTCGCTCGTGCATTCTTGAACGCAAGCCGGTGCGGCTCAAGGGGGGCGGCAGCAAGGACTTTTACGGTGGTCCGCTCTCTGGCGAGGTACTGGATACGCGCGGCCACCAAGGCATCGTCAACTACGAACCGACCGAGCTGGTAATCAGCGCGCGCTGCGGCACGCCCCTCGCCGAGCTTGAGTCGGCACTGGCGGCACGGCGACAGTTTCTTGCCTGCGAGCCGCCGAACTTTGCTTGCGCCACCGTGGGTGGCGCGGTGGCCGCCGGGCTTTCCGGTCCGCGGCGGGCAGCGGCAGGCAGCCTGCGCGACTTCGTGCTGGGCGTGAAGATCATGGACGGCGAGGGGCGCGTGCTGAAGTTCGGCGGCGAAGTGATGAAGAACGTCGCGGGTTTTGACGTCTCGCGCCTGATGGCGGGCAGTCTCGGCACGCTGGGCCTGATTCTCGAAGTCTCGCTCAAGGTGCTGCCGATACCGGTGGCGGACGCGACATTGCGTTTCGAGTTGCCGCAGGACAAGGCCCTGGATGCGATGAACCGCTGGGCCGGCCAGCCGCTGCCGCTGGCAGCGACCTGCTGGCAGGACGGCATTCTGACCCTGCGGCTGTCCGGCGCGCGGGCCGCGGTCACTGCCGCCAGCGCCAAGCTGGGTGGCGAGCGTGTGGCCGCAGCCGAGGCGGCGGCCTTCTGGACCGACCTGCGCGAGCAGGCAGCAGAATTCTTCGCCGGGGATGTTCCACTCTGGAGGCTTTCCGTGCCTTCGGTGACGCCCCCGCTGGCCTTGCCCGGCGCGGCTTTGCTGGAATGGGGCGGTGCGCAGCGCTGGCTGCGCGCGGACGGCGACACAGCGCATCTGCACCAGTTGGCCGCGCAGGCGGGCGGGCACGCGACGTTGTTTCGCGGCGGCGACAAGAGCAGTGGCGTCTTCGCGCCCCTCGCGCCCGCACTGATGGAAGTGCACCGCCGTCTCAAGCAGAGCTTCGATCCCTACGGCGTATTCAACCCCGGTCGCCTGTATCCGGGACTATGAAATCCTGAACCATGGAAACCCATCTCGCCGATTTCATGCGTCATACTTCCGCGGGCCGCGAGGCCGAGGAAATCCTGCGTCGCTGCGTGCATTGCGGGTTTTGCAACGCGACCTGCCCGACCTATCAGTTGCTGGGCGACGAACTTGACGGCCCGCGCGGGCGCATTTACCTGATCAAACAAGTGCTCGAAGGAGTGACGCCGACGGAGAAGACCCGCCTGCATCTCGACCGCTGCCTGAGCTGCCGTTCCTGCGAGAGCACCTGCCCCTCTGGCGTGCATTACACACGTTTGCTCGACATCGGCCGCGAGGTGGTCGAGCAGAAAGTGCCACGAAGCGGCAGCGATGCATTGAAGCGCCGGGCGCTGAAGACCCTGCTGCCGCGTGCGGCGGTGTTCGGTGCGGCGATGAAAACAGGGCAGGCCGTGCGGCTGTTGCTGCCGGGAGTGCTGCGCGCCATGGTGCCGCCGCTGTCTTCGGCCGGACCTGCGCCAAAAAGCCGCCACGCGCGACGGTTGATCGCGCTGGCGGGTTGTGCCCAGCCGTCGATGTATCCGAACATCAACGGCGCGGCGCGGCGTGTGCTGGACCGCCTCGGCATCCAGATGATCGAAGCCGCCGGGGCCGGCTGTTGCGGTGCGGTGCGACAGCATCTCAATGCAGCAGAAGGCGCGCTGGACGACGCCCGGCGCAACATCGACGCCTGGTGGCCGCTGCTCGAATCCGGAACGGAAGGGCTGGTGATGACTGCGTCGGGTTGCGCCTCGCACGTGCTCGAATATGCCCACCTGCTGCAGGACGATCCCGACTACGCACTGAAAGCGGCGCGGGTGGTGTTCGCCACGCGCGATATCAGCGAAGTCGTTACGGCCGAGGCGGCCGGCCTGGCGCCCCTGCTGCAAGCCTGCCGTCCCTTGCCGGAACAGCAGCGCCTTCTGGCGTTTCACAGTCCGTGCAGCCTGCAGCACGGACTCAAGATCCGCGGCACGGTCGAGTCGCTATTGAACGCTGCCGGCTACACGCTGACCGCCGTTGCCGACTCGCACATTTGTTGCGGTTCGGCCGGCACCTACTCCGTCCTGCAACCGGCGATTTCAAAGCTTCTGCTCGACAACAAGCTTGCCGCGCTGAGGGCGGGCGGTCCGGCGCTGATCGCCAGTGCCAACGTCGGCTGCGTGGCGCACATGCAGGGCGCGACCGACTTGCCGGTCAAGCACTGGATCGAAGTGCTCGACGCGCGCCTGTCCTCATTGATTTTGACATGACCGGGATCGGACTCGACCCACAGGCGCGCGACTGGCCGGCGCTGCGGGCGTCGTTTCGCTGGCAGGTGCCGGCGCGCTACAACATTGCCCAGGCGTGCTGCGGGCGCTGGGCGGACGATCGATCGCGCTTCGCCCTGTACTACGAGGACCAAGCCGGCCACACCGAGGCCTGGACCTTCTGGGATGTGCAGCAGGCCGCCAACCGCCTGTCGAATGTTTTGGGCGCGATGGGTGTCATGGCCGGCGATCGCGTTGCCATCATCCTGCCGCAGCGACCCGAAACCGGCATCGCGCACATGGCCTGTTACCAGATGGGCGCGATTGTGGTGCCGGTCTCGCACCTGTTTGGCGCCGATGCGCTCGAGTACCGGCTGTCCCACGCCGGGGTGCGGGTGGCCATCATCGACGAGGACGGCCTGGAAAAGCTGGCCGCCGCGCGCCAGGCATTGCCGCTGTTGAAGCATGTCATCGGTGTCGGCGCCGCGCGCGAATCCTGGGTCCGTCCCTGGGCCAACCTGCTGCCGCTCGCCTCGTCGCGCTACACGCCGACGGATACCGCGGCCGATGACGCGGCAATGATCATCTACACCAGCGGCACCACCGGAAATCCGAAGGGTGCGCTGATGGCGCAGCGCACGCTGCTGGGCAATCTGCCGGGTTTTGTCAGTTCGCACGACTTCTATCCGCGGCGCGGTGACATGTTCTGGTCGCCGGCCGACTGGGCGTGGACCGGCGGCCTGTTCGATGCACTGCTGCCGAGCTGGAACTTCGGCCAGCCGCTGCTCGGCTATCGCGGTCGCTTCGATCCCGAGAAGGCTTTCTGGCTGATGGAAAAGTACGGGGTACGCAACAGCTTTCTGTTCCCCACGGCGCTGAAGATGATGCTGAAGGCAGTGCCGCAGCCGCGGGAAGCCTACGATCTCGGACTGCGCAGCATCATGAGCGCGGGCGAGACAGTGGGCGAGGCGGTTTGCCACTGGGCGCGGGAGGCGCTGGGGGTGACGGTCAATGAGATGTACGGGCAGACCGAGATCAACTACATCGTCGGCAATTCGGCTGCCGTGACGCCGCCCAAACCCGGCGCGATGGGGCGCGGCTACCCTGGACATCAGGTGGACGTGCTGGACGATGCAGGGCAGCCGGTAGCCCCCGGCGAACTCGGCGAAATCTGTGTTCAGCGCAGTTGCGATGGCGTCATGGATCCGGTGTTCATGCTCGGCTACTGGAAGGACCCGCAGGCCACCGCGGAAAAATTCATCGGTGGCGGCATCGATGATCCGCAGGCATGGGGCCGCACCGGCGATCTGGCGAAGCGTGATGCGGATGGCGTGCTCTGGTACCAGGGGCGCAGCGACGACATGTTCAAGAGCGCCGGCTATCGCATCGGGCCGGGCGAGATCGAGAATTGTCTGGTCAGGCATCCGGCGGTGGCCAATGCCGCGGTGATCGGGGAGCCGGACCCGTTGCGCGGCACCGTGGTCAAGGCGTTCATCGTGCTCGCCGCCGGCGAACATCCCTCCGGCGAACTTGAAGCGTCGCTGCAGCAGCATGTGCGGCAGTATCTGGCGCCTTACGAGTATCCCAAGATCATCGAGTTCATCGATGCCCTGCCGATGACCACCACCGGCAAGGTGCAACGCCGTCTGCTGCGTCAGCGCGGGAGCACAGGCGTTGCGTCCCCGGCCGGGCCGGGGACGCAACGCCCGTGATTGGAATCAGCCAATACGGAGGACAGAGAACATGACCGACCCGGCCACCGGCGCGGACCGCCGCGCCAATCCGCAGTTGCGCAAGATCTTCGTCGAAGCTTATGACGTGCTTCAGCCTTTCTTCGATCCCGCCAACAGTTGGGCCGGCCAGACCCACGAGCACCTGGCCCATGTAGCGCTGCACGAAAGCTTTCCCAGCCTGTCGGCCCGTGAGGTATTCGTTCTGGTGGAGGCCGCGCGGCGCGTCTTCAGCACCAGGGGCAAGCCGGCAGCGTCCTGAACAGGCACTTGTGTGGCTATCGACTATCGACGAGGCGATTTCCGCTGTCGAGCGCTGGGGGAAAAGCTGCGACGAAACTGCGGCTCGCTGGTGATGACCGTCGGTGCGCCGCGCAGGCACCGCTACAAGCTGGGAATCAGCGTCTGAAGCAGTTCGGCGAGCAGATCGTCGCAGGCGTGAGGCGCACCGCATTTCTGCCGGCAGTCGCAAACAAGCCGAGGAACACGGAAAGTTCGCGAGCGGCGGCTCTGCTTCAAATAGCTGACCACCTCGACAACGGGAGGCGACCGGCCCTGATGGGCATGGAAGAGCCAGCCGACCGCATCGCGGCGGCGCGGCAGGCGGCCCGCCGCGCGGCCCAGGCCCGCGGCGCCGTCCGACTCAGGCGCGGCGCGGCAATGTGGGCCGCCGCACAGACCGCAAACAACCGCTCATGTAATTTGCGCTTTTCCGCCAGTGCAGCCGACAAGCTGGTCCGATTGTTCGAACATGCCCTCGGCCGGCAGGACTACCATTGGTTTCGCGCGACCGCTTCCCGCCAGCATGGCCAGGGTGCGCAGCACGATGAACAGCAACGGAATGAACCACCACAGGTCGGGCCCGTGACCTGGAACACAAAGGCAAGGTACAGCAGCATCGACCTTCCGCCTTGCAATTGCGCACCTGCTGAATGAAATATCCTGGTTACAACGCCCTTTACGTTCTCAAGAACCCTGTTGGCTTTGTGCTGCAGACTCTGAAGGGCTTCAAGAAAAACCAGGGCATCCTCCTCGCCGGCGCAATCTCCTACTATGCGCTGCTGTCCATCGTCCCCTTTCTGATTCTGACGGTCATCGCGCTGTCGAATCTTGTGGATCAGGCCGAATTGCTCGGCACGCTGAGGCGCTATCTGGAGTGGCTGGTGCCCAGCCAGTCCGCCGCCCTGTTGCTTGACTTGAACCATTTTCTGGAAAACGGAGTGGCCATCGGTGTGGTGTTGCTGGTGACCATGCTGTTCTTCAGTTCGCTCGCCTTCTCAGTGCTTGAGAAATCGATGGCCGTTATTTTTTCTCACCGTGGAGTCATTCAAGAACGAAACTTCCTGACCTCTGTCCTGCTCCCGTACTTGCTGGTCTTTTTACTGGGGATCGGATTGCTGGTCGTAACGATCCTGTCAATCAGCCTGGAAGCGATGGCGCTGATGAGTGTTGGCTTCATGAACTGGCACTGGTCGCTTGGCGGTCTTTCCAGGGCGCTGCTTTACCTGCTTGGATTGAGTGCCGAAACCATCATCCTCTCGGCGATCTATTTTTTCATCCCGGTCGGTCGGACGGCGATTCACCATGCGCTGATCGGCGGCTTTTTTACGGCATCGCTTTGGGAAATCATCCGTCACCTTCTGGTCTGGTACTTCGCGACAATGTCGAGTACCAGCGTGGTTTATGGATCATTGACCACCGCCGTAATCGCACTGTTCAGCATGGAAATCATTGCCACGCTGCTCTTGCTTGGTGCGCAGGTCATTTCCGAATACGAACGACTGGGCGAACAATCCTGATTCAGCAGACGGGAAACGGCTACGAGCGCTCGCCTGGCCGGGTTTCGATATAGATGTGCCACACCGCGAGGAACATCGCCGCAATCGTGGGGCCGACGACAAAGCCGTTGATACCGAACAGGGCCATGCCGCCGAGGGTCGAAATCAACACCAGATAATCCGGCATACGCGTGTCCTTGCCCACCAGTATCGGCCTCAGCACGTTATCGACCAGACCGATCACCAGTACGCCGTACGCCGTCAGCGCAATACCCTGCCAGAGGGCACCGGTGACCAGGAAGTAGACCGCGACAGGCAGCCAGACCAGCCCGGCGCCGACCGCGGGCAGCAACGACAAGAAGGCCATCAGCACCGCCCACAGCAGAGCGCCCCTGACGCCAAGCAACGAGAAGGCGATGCCGCCCAATGCTCCCTGGATCACGGCGACAACTATGTTCCCCTTGATCGTTGCCCGGATCACGGTGCTGAATTTTTGCAGTAATTCATTTCTGTGCACGGCGCTCAACGGGATCGCGCGGCGAATGAGCTTCATCACACCTTCGCCATCGCGAATCAGAAAAAATGCAAGGTAGAGCGTGATGAACAGGCTGGCGAAGAACTCGAACGTATTCTGTCCAAGACTGAAGGCCTGCGTTGCGAAGTACTTGCTACCCAATGCCAGGACAGCCGTCAGTCGGCTCTGCAGGGTTGAAAAATCAGCCATTCCAAAGTGGTCGAGCAAGACGGTGATCCAGCCGGGCAGCGCGTCGAACACGCCGTGGAAGTAGAGGGCAGGATTCAATTCGCCTGACTGCAATTGCGCATAAACCAGCGCTGCTTCACGGGTCAGCGACGCGGCGATCAGCGCCAACGGAAGAATCACCATCAGCAGCACGATCAATAGCGTAAGCAAGGCCGCGGGCGTACGTCGCTGGTTCAGCCGGGGCAAAAGACGCCGGTACAAGGGCGAGAACAGCAAGCCGATGATCGAGCCCCACATGATTGTTCCGTAGAACGGCCACAGAACCCATCCAAAAGCGACAGTAGCGACCAGCAACAGGAGCAAAAATCCCCGGTTCTCCAGAGGCTCTGGTCCGTATTCATCAGGCGCACTCATCAAATGGCTCGATTCAATAAAAAAGCCACCCCAAGGACCTGTTCGTACAAAACGGATTCAAATGAAAAGGCGATATCCATCTTGTGACGATGCTTTGCCCCTGTTTACGTGTCTGTGCGCTATCGAACACATCCATGAAGCAAGCCGCCTGTCCCTGATCAGGATTAGCCTGGCGCTTGCTCACCGAATCGCTCCTTTTCATGGAGTCGGCGACGGGATTTGCGCCCCTTGCTGCAGGCGGCATGGCAATGGTGCGCTGGCGCACAGACAGTTCGTCCGATCTGGCTCAGGATGAGCAGGCACGATCAGGCGATCGGCAAGGCACAGCAGGCCAGTGCCACTGAACAGGAGCAGGCTGCCCGCCAATTGGCGCAATTCCGTCATGACCACCGTAACTGGTTTTTCCAGGAGAGACAGAAAATGTACAAGAAAATAGTCTTAGGGCTGTTCGCCATGGCGACTTTTTTCCCCTTGCCGCAGCTTGTCAGCGAGGCCCATGCCCAGAATTACACAGTGACCGCCGCGCCGCGTATTGATGGCTTCGACGTGCAGGCGGTGCGCACGCCTGCGCCGGGCAATGAACTGGCCTTTACGCTCTACGGCAGTCCCGGCGGCAGTGCCGCAGTACAGATTGCCGGCGCAACCGGTGGCCTCGTGCTGACGGAAACCGAGGCCGGGATGTACGAGGGCAGCTACACCATCCGGCAGCGCGACAGGATCACGGCCAACAGCACGGCAACCGCCAATCTTCGCGTCGGCAACTATGTTGCCAGCACGATACTGGATGAGCCGCTGATCGGCGTGCCCTCCGGCAGGCGTTCATCCCGGCCTGCGGCAGCGGCGGGAGCGCCGAAAATCGACTACTTCGACGTGGTTCCGCCGCAGCACCTTGTGGCGGGAGAAGATCTGACCCTGATTCTGTCAGGCACTCCGGGCGGGAAAGCCAGTGCGAGGATTGCCGGTGTCAAAGGCAAGATCGTGTTCGAGGAAGTCCGCCCCGGCATCTATGAAGGCAGCCACACCATCAAGCGTCGCGACAACATCAAGGCGAACTCGGTGGTGAACGGACGTTTGCGCGTCGGTGAACGGGAAACCACTGCCGTGCTCGGCAAGTCGCTGCTGGACGGCTCTGGCAATCAGTCGCGTGAACGTCGTGCGGCCCGCCAGTGCATCAATTGCGGCGTGGTCGAGGCCATCAACGTGGTCGAAGTCCAGGGCGAAGGCAGCTATCTCGGCAAGATCGTCGGTGGTCTGGCCGGTGCCCTGCTGGGCAACCAGGTCGGCGGCGGCACCGGCAAGAAGGTCGCCACGGTGGCCGGGGCCGCGGGTGGCGTCTACGCCGGCAACGAAGTCGAGAAGCGGATGAAAACCACCAAGCACTACGAAGTCGTGGTGCGCCTAGAGAATGGCGGGACGCAGATCATTACCTACACCGAACAGCCACCCTTCGCGGTCGGTGCCAAGGTCAAGGTCGAGAACAGCACGCTGACCTTGGTCCAGTAGTAACGGCAGCCAGCCCCTGGCCAACTGCGGCTGAGATTGAGGAGCGTGTGCTGCCGCCACGATGGCGTCGGCTCGTGCCTATGCGGGCTACCCGAGTTCGCGATTGACCAGCGCGCATGCGCATTTTCGTGGCGGCCAGCGCGAGGATGATTTCTGCCGGAATGCGCTCGATCAAAATATGGAAGGCCTCTCATTGCCCTGCGCCGAGATTGCGTGCTGTGCGCTTGATCGAGTTCGCTCAGAACTTCGGGAAGCGGATGCGACTGACCATCAGCGAACCGGAAACCGCGAAAACCAGGACCAGCGGATGCAGCTTGAAGCCGGCGAGCTCGAGCTCACCGAACCAGAGCGATTCGCGCAATGCGCCCTGCGTCGCCGCCACGAACATCATCGCCACCAGCAGCAGCGAGGTCGGGATCGGAGTGCCTTCGAAGTACTTCACCTTGCTGCCGCCTTCGGACAGCGCTTCGGCCGTGATGTTGTAGCGTGCCAGGCGCGACACGCCGCAAGCGACAAAATAGACCAGGATGATCCGGTCGTACAGGCCCTGCATGCCGCAACCGTAGGCAATCGCGGCAGGCGCCACGCCGAAGGAAATCACATCGGCCAGCGAGTCGAGCTCGCGCCCCATGGTCGAAGTCTCCTGTCGCCAGCGTGCGATCCGCCCATCCAGGACATCGAAGACAAAAGCCGCGAGCACCATGCCGGAGGCAAAGTAGATATGCATGACCTCGTCCGCCTGCAGGTAGGTCATGACCGAAAACAATGCGCCCATGCCGCAGACCGCATTGCCTAGCGTAAACCAGTCGGCAAGGTGGAACTCGCGGATCATGGAGAAGGGCTTGTTCAGTTTGGGTGGCGTCATGGCAGTCAGGATACGCCACTCTGTGTCCGTCCGCCTTTCGCGCTGGAGCATCCGCACCAACGCGATGCCTGTCAAATGGCAGCAGCGAGCGGTCTTGCACATCCGATTTGCGTACGAATGCCTTTGGGATCTTGCCTTCCAACGATGGCTTTCTGAACAAGACAACGGCGGGTGCTCACGCGGCTGTCAGCTCTGTCGCAGTGTCCTCGTCCGGGTCGGCACAGGGTTCACTGAACGGCCAATCACTTTGCAGGATGGCATGATTGCGACAGGCTGGGAACCGCTCGCCCTGTTTGATCGGCAAGTCTGACGACATAAGGCCGCCGGAATGACAAATAGGGCCATTTGTTGTAGAAGTCAGCGCTCGGAATTTTTCGGTGTCCGGTCCTGGCGCTCCGCTGGCAGTTGGCTGCTGCCGGCGGTCGGCGCTGCGTCCGAAATATTCGACCCTGCAGGTACCGACCACTGCCCGGACTGGTCCGCCTTCGAACCGTGTTCGTTTGCGTAGACCCAGGTGAATTCGGCGCCAAGCAAAAAAATCTGCGCTGCGAAATAGACCCACAGCAACAGCACGACCAGCGAACCGGCAGCGCCGAAGCCCGACACGACACTGGCTTTTCCCAGGTACAGGCCTATAAGGAGTTTGCCGATTTCGAACAAGAGTGCCGTCACTGCCGCGCCGATCCAGACATCCCGCCAGGCGATCCGGGCGCGCGGCATGAACTTGTAGATCATCGCGAACAGCACGGTCGAAATGGAGAACGAGAGGCAGAAATCAATCGTCTGGAGAATTGCCTTCCAGCCAGCGAAGAAGTCGTCCCACCATTTTCCAGGAAGCTCAGCATCGGCCCGCGCCCTTGACCAGGGTCGGAAAGCTGTTGGGGCTTACTTCAGCCAGCGTCGCCGCCAGAAGATGATGCTGAGCGTGGCTGCCACCGTTGCCATCATGCCAATGGCGACCAGGAAGCCACCCTGCAGATCGAGCAGCGGCATGGTTTTGAAGTTCATGCCGAAGATGCCTGAGATCAGCGTCGCCGGCATGAATATGACGGCGACCACGGTGAGTGCCCTGACTTCCTGATTGACCCGGTTGCTGACTGCCGACAGGTACATGTCCAGCATGCCGGCGATGACGTCGCGATTGGCTTCCAGCGATTCGATCGCATGCACCGTGTGGTCATACACGTCGCGCAGGTAGGGGCGGGTTTCCGGACGGAAGAAGCGCTCGTCGGCGCGGGTCAGGCTGTTGATCACTTCGCGCAGCGGCCAGATCGAGCGGCGCAGGTTCAGGGTCTCGCGCTTCAACTGGTGCACGGTCTGCAGCGAGCCAGGCCTGGGCCGCTCCAGCATCGTGTCCTCGAGTTCCTCGGTGCGTTCGCCGATGTCCTCCAGGATCGTGAAATAGCGGTCGACGATGGCATCGAGCAGCGAATAGGCGAGGTAGTCGGCGCCCAGCTTGCGGATCTGGCCGCGATCCTTGCGCAGGCGCTCGCGCACCGGGTCGAAGCGGCCGCTGGGCCGTTCCTGGAAACTCAGGACGAAATTGGGCCCAAGGATCAGGCTGACCTGGTCGGAGCCGATCTGGTGGCTGTCGCCGTCGACCTCGAAGAAGCGTGCGACCATGAACAGGTAGTCGCCGTAGTCGTCGATCTTGGGCCGCTGGTTGGTGTTCAGGATGTCTTCCAGCACCAGCGGATGCAGCTTGAAGCGGCGACCGATCTCCGCCATCACTTCGGGTTCGTGCAGGCCATGCACGTTGAGCCAGAGTACCGGCAGGCGCGGTGTGTGGGCCCTGGCTTCGCCGATCGAGGTGAAGCAGTACTCGACCAGATCGGTGTCGCCGTACTCGATCAGGGTGATCGTCGACTGCTCGGTCTTGCGCTCGCCCAGATGGATCAGGACGCCGGGCTCGAGGCCGACCTTGGCTGCCTGCGACGGGCGTTTGGCGGCGCGGGAGCGGACGTGGCTTGCCTTCGAACTCGTCATCTTGGGCGGTTTAATCTTGAACGAAAAGCGTATCATAGCGGCCGCGCGGCATCCGCGCCGGCAGGGCGTGTATCAGGTGCGAACGGGACGACAGCAGTCTGCGTTCGTTTATCAAGGCATCGATGGACATGTGAATTGGAGAATCATGGCGCTGACAATCGGAGTTCCGCGGGAAACGCTGGCGGGCGAAAAACGTGTTGCTACCGTACCCGAGGTAGTGGAGAAGCTCGTCAAGCTGGGCTTCTCGGTGGCCGTCGAATCCGGCGCCGGCGATGCCGCGAATTGCAGTGACGACGCCTATCGCGCCGCGGGCGCCCGGATCATCGAAGGCGCAGCAAAGCTGTGGGCGGCGTCCGACATTGTTTTCAAGGTAGGTGTTCCGACGACACAGGAAGTCGGCCTGCTGCGCGAAGGCGGCACCCTGATCGGCTTCATCTGGCCGGCGCAAAACCCTGAGCTGATGCAGCAGATTGCCGCCAAGAAGGCCACCGTGCTGGCCATCGACTCGCTGCCGCGCACACTCTCGCGCGCCCAGAAAATGGACGCCCTGACCTCCCAGGCCGGCGTCGCAGGTTACCGCGCCGTGATCGAGGCCGCCAATGCCTTCGGCCGCTTCTTCAATGGCCAGATCACCGCTGCGGGCAAGGTACCGCCGGCCAAGGTCTTCATCGCCGGCGCCGGCGTCGCCGGCCTCGCGGCGATCGGCACGGCGGCCAGCCTGGGCGCCATCGTGCGCGCCAACGACACGCGTGCCGAAGTGGCTGACCAGGTCGTGTCGCTCGGCGGCGAGTTCGTCAAGGTCGATTACGAAGAAGAAGGTTCCGGCGGCGGCGGCTACGCCAAGGTGATGAGCGAGGGCTTCCAGCAGGCGCAGCGCGAGATGTACGCCAAGCAGGCGCGGGAGGTGGACATCATCATCACCACCGCGTTGATCCCCGGCAAGCCGGCGCCGCGGCTGATCACCGCCGAGATGGTGCAGAGCATGAAGCCGGGCAGCGTGATCGTCGACATGGCGGCCGAGCGGGGCGGCAACTGCGAGTTGACCGAGCCCGGACAAACGGTGGTGAAGCACGGCGTGACCATCGTCGGCTACACCGACCTGGCCTCGCGCCTGGCCAAGCAGTCGTCGACGCTGTACGCCACCAACCTGTTCCGGCTCGCCGAGGAATTGTGCAAGACGCAAAGCGTAAAAGACGACGGCACCATCGACGTCAACATGGAAGACGAAGCCATTCGCGGCTTGACGGTCATCAAGAACGGCGAAGTCACCTGGCCGCCTCCGGCGCCCAAGCTTGCGGCAGCCCCACCTCCCAAACCTGCCGCGGCATCGGCGCCGCAGGCGAAAAAGGGCCACGGCCACGGTGCCGCGAGCGAACCCATGGCGGGCAGCAAGCTGGCCATCATGTTTGCCGTCGCCGCCGTGGTGTTCTGGTTCGTCGGCGCCAACGCCCCGGCCGCGTTCCTCGCACACTTCACGGTGTTCGTGCTGGCCTGCTTCGTCGGCTACATGGTGGTGTGGAACGTGACGCCGGCCCTGCACACGCCGCTGATGAGCGTGACCAACGCCATTTCCAGCATCATCTGCATCGGCGCCCTGGTGCAGATCGCGCCACCGCTGGCCGGCGGGCTGCCGCCCGACCCATGGATACGCTGGCTGGCCGTCGGCGGCATCGCACTTACCGCAGTAAACATGTTCGGCGGTTTCGCCGTGACCCAGCGCATGCTGGACATGTTCCGCAAATAACCCGGGAGACACGAAATGTCCGCAGTTTTGTCAAGTGAGCTGGCAACCGTCTCCTACATCGGAGCAACCATTCTTTTCATCCTCAGCCTCGGCGGACTTTCGAATCCCGAGACCTCGCGGCGCGGCAACCTCTACGGCATGATCGGCATGGCGGTCGCCGTGCTGGCCACTGTGTTCGGTCCGCGCGTCACGGCGGCTGGCATCCCCTGGATCATCGGCTCCATGGTGGTTGGCGGCGCCATCGGCCTGTATGCGGCGAAAGTCGTCAAGATGACGCAGATGCCCGAGCTGGTGGCGCTGATGCACAGTCTGGTCGGCTTGGCGGCCTGTTTCGTCGGCTTCGCCAGCTATATCGACACCTCTGCTCCGCTCGCCGGGGCGGAAAAGACCATCCACGAGCTGGAAATCTATATCGGCATCCTGATCGGTGCGGTGACCTTCTCCGGTTCGCTGATCGCCTTCGGCAAGCTGAACGGCAAGATCGGCGGCTCGCCCATGTTACTGCCGGGGCGCCACTGGATGAATCTGGTCGGTCTACTGGTGGTGATCTGGTTCGGCCGCGAGTTCATCAATTCGCATTCGATCTCCGAAGGCATGACGCCGCTGATCGTGATGACCGTGATTGCGCTCCTTTTCGGCATCCACATGGTGATGGCCATCGGCGGCGCCGACATGCCGGTGGTGGTCTCGATGCTCAACAGCTACTCCGGTTGGGCGGCGGCTGCCACCGGGTTCATGCTCTCCAACGACCTGCTGATCGTGGTCGGCGCGCTGGTCGGGTCAAGCGGCGCGATTCTGTCCTACATCATGTGCCGGGCGATGAATCGCAGTTTCATCAGCGTCATTGCCGGCGGCTTCGGCACCGGCGGCGGTACGCCGGCGCCCAAGGGAGACGCGGCGCAACCGGCAGGTGAAGTGGTGCCGGTCAATGCTTCCGAAACCGCCGAATTGCTGCGCGATGCCAAGAACGTGATCATCGTTCCGGGGTATGGCATGGCAGTGGCGCAGGCCCAGCATACGGTGTTTGAGATCACCAAACACCTGCGCGAAAAGGGCGTCAACGTCCGCTTCGGCATCCACCCGGTGGCGGGGCGCATGCCCGGCCACATGAACGTGCTGCTGGCCGAAGCCAAGGTGCCCTACGACATCGTGATGGAAATGGACGAGCTCAACGATGACTTCCCGAGCACCGACGTGGCGATGGTGATCGGCGCCAACGACATCGTCAATCCGGGAGCGCAGGACGACCCCAGCAGTCCGATCGCCGGTATGCCGGTGCTCGAAGTGTGGAAGGCCAAGACCTCGATCGTCATGAAGCGTTCGATGGCCTCGGGCTATGCCGGCGTGGATAATCCGCTCTTCTACAAGGAAAACAACCGCATGCTGTTCGGCGATGCGAAGAAGATGCTGGACGAAGTGCTGGTGGTGCTGAAGACCTGACGGGAGCAGCGCTGCGCGGCGGAACGGCAATTCGTTCCGCGGGACATGAACGCCACGGCATGCCGTGGCGTTTTTTTGGTGCGCCTTCGTGCCGGCAAGAGTTTGCGGGCAGCCTGTCGTCGCGATCAACGCACGGCGCGGAATATCGAATTCCGAAATTCTTCGTTCGCTTCCGGGTTCGGAATCGCTAGAGTTCGTCGCTCCCAACCAACAAGGCTACGATCATGATCCGCTCCTCGCTTCTGGCTGCCCTGCTCGGTCTGTCGATTGCTGCCAATGCCGCCGACATCAGCCTGCTCAACGTCTCCTATGATCCGACGCGTGAGTTCTACCAGGAATTCAACGCCGCGTTTGCCAAACACTGGAAGGTCAAGACCGGCGAAAACGTTACCATCAAGCAGTCGCACGGCGGCGCCGGCAAACAGGCGCGCGCGGTGATCGACGGCCTCGAAGCCGACGTCGTGACTCTGGCCCTGGCCTATGACATCGATGCTATCGCCGAAAAGGCGAGGCTCTTCCCCACCGACTGGCAGAAGCGCCTGCCGCACAATTCCTCGCCCTATACCTCGACCATCGTCTTCCTCGTGCGCAAGGGCAATCCCAAGGGCATCAAGGACTGGGACGATCTGGTCAAGCCTGGTATCGGCGTCATCACACCGAATCCCAAGACCTCGGGCGGAGCGCGCTGGAACTACCTCGCCGCCTGGGCCTATGCGCTGAAGCAGCCGGGCGGCAACGAAGCCTCAGCCAAGGAATTCGTCAGGAAGATCTTCGCCAACGTGCCGGTACTGGATTCAGGCGCGCGCGGCTCCACCACCACCTTCGTCGAGCGCGGCATCGGCGACGTGCTGCTGGCCTGGGAAAACGAGGCCTTCCTCGCAGTCAAGGAACTCGGACCGGACAAGGTGGACATCGTCCTTCCTTCGCTCTCGATCCTGGCCGAGCCCCCTGTGACGCTGGTCGACAAGGTCGCCGACAAGCATGGCACGCGCAAGGTGGCCGAGGCCTATCTGAATTACCTTTACTCCGAAGAAGGCCAGGACATTGCCGGCAAGCACTACTATCGGCCGATCGACAAGAAGGTGGCGGCCAGGTACGCCAAGATCTTTGCCAACGTCAAGCGGATCACCATCGACGAGGTCTTCGGCGGCTGGCAGAAGGCGCAGAAGACCCACTTCGACGACGGCGGCAGCTTCGACCAGATATACAAGCCCGCCGCGCGTTGACCCGTCCGCCGACACGGCCGGCGCGGTTCTTGCCGGCCGTGCCTTATTGCCAAATCGATTCGCTGGCTACGGAGCCGTCAGCCCAGCGTATCCGCCCAGATGTTCTTCGCCCAGGCCTCGGCAAACTTGCCTTCGATGTCGGTCGGTGCGCTCGACAGTCCGCCGGCGCCGGCCACGGCCTTGAAGGTCTTGTCTCTGGCGTCGTAGGTGTGCACCGAGGCGACATGCACCACGTTGCGGTCGTCGACATAGCTGTAGCAGGTGTTGTTCACCACCGGCTCCGGATTGACCGGCTGCCCGGCAAGCAGGTTGATGATCGCCGCTGCCGCCACCTTGGCCTGCGAATTGGCCATGTGGCCTGACTTCGGCATGCCCGGCGCGGAGAAAGTCGCATCGCCGATCACATGCACGTTCTTCGCCACATCACTTTCCAGCGTCAGCCAGTCGACGCCGACCCAAAGCTTGTTCTTGTTGATGAAGGGCCCGGCGATCGCGCCGGCGATCTGCGGCGGAATCAGGTTCAGCACGTCGGCCTTGACCGGATCGCCGAACTCGAAACGCAGGGTTCGCGTCACCGCGTCCAGCGCGGTGATGTTGTGCTCCTTGCGGTATTCGAGGATGCCCTTGTACTGGTCGTCCCAAGCCTTGGTGAACAGGCCTTTCTTCGAGACGATGTCCGGGTTGGCATCGAGGATCAGCAGCTTTGCCCTGGGCTTGTGCGTCTTCAGGTAGTGCGCGATTACGCTGGCGCGCTCGTAGGGTCCGGGCGGGCAACGGTAGGGGGCCTTGGGGATCGCGATCGCCACCAGACCGCCATCCTTGAGGTCCTCAAGTTGCTTGCGCAGGGCGACGGTTTGCGGTCCGGCCTTCCACGAGTGGAATATCTGCGTTTCGACGATCTCGCGAGTCAGTCCCGGCACGGCGTCGTAGAGGAAATCGATGCCGGGCGCGAGCAACAGCCGGTCGTACGACAGGCTGTCGCCGTTGGCCAGCTTGACGCTGCGCTTGTCGCTGTCGATGCCACTGACCTCGCCCTGGATCAGGCGCACGCCGTGCTTCCTGAGGCCCTCGTAGCCATGTGTGATGTCGGCGATGCTTCGAGTACCTCCCAGCACCAGGTTGGACACCGGGCAGGAAACGAAATTGGGATTGCGTTCCACCAGCGTGACATGGACGCTGCCCTGACTCCATAGCCGGATGTACTTGGCCGCCGTGGCTCCGCCATAGCCGCCACCGACCACCACCACGTGACCGGGCGGCCTGACGCTCCCGGCACACCCGGCAATGGCGCCCAGGGCGGAGAGTGTGGCGCCCGCAGCTGAAAGCTTGAGGAATTCGCGTCGGTTGGATGTCATGTCGATGTCCTCACTTCCTTTGCGCGGCGAGGTAGCCGGCAATGGCCTCGATTTGCGCATCGTCGTAGCCTTTGGCCAGTTGATTCATCACGGTCGCCGGCTTCTCGCCGCTCTTGAAGGCCTTCAGCGTTTGCACCAGGGTGTCCTTGGGGACTCCGGCCAGATTGGCATTGATGCCGGCGGTCTTGCCGTCGGTGCCGTGGCAGGCGGCGCAGGTCGCAGCCAGGTTGCGACCGAGGTTGGGGTCGGCAGCGTATGCCGTGCCCGAGAGCAGGGACAGCGCTGAAATCAGCAGGGTGATCGATGCGAGGGGGCGTTTCATGAGGGTCTTCCTTTTCGGGATTGATGACTGGATTCAAGGGTAGCAAAGCCTTGCGTGCTTCGTTCGAAGAAGATTTGCTAAGCATATGCGGCAGCGTGCAAGGAACCGGGCGAAATCGCCGCAGCGTCAATCCGCAAACGGCCCCAACGCGGCCGTTGTCACTGCCTGAAGTCCAGCGTCCAGGCGGCGAAGGACATCAGACCTCCAGGTGCTGGAACAGCACCGTCGACAGATAGCGCGCGCCGAACCAGGGAATGATGACAACGACCAGCTTGCCCTTGTTCTTGGGCTGCTTTGCGACTTCCAGTGCCGCACAAACCGGCGTGCCTTCAGCACTTTGCCGACGCTGGTGACGGTTCCGCCGGTACCGATGCCGGAGACGAAGATGTCGACTTGGCGGTCGGTGTCCTGCCAGATCTCTTCGGCCGTGGTATTGCGATGAATTTCCGGATTGGCCGAATTCTCGAACTGCTGGGGAATGAAGTAGCGCGGGTCGGCTGTGGCATGTTCCTGGGCCTTCTTCAACGCGCCGGGCATGCCTTCCGGTCCCGGCGTGAGGATCAACTCGGCGCCGTAGGCCTTGAGGATCAGGCGACGCTCCCGGCTCATGGTATCCGGCTTGATCTTGCCGGCCTTTTCGGCGGCATCGAGCATCGACACGGCAATGCGATCCTTGACGCTGTGCGCCGGGTTGAAGAACTCGAGCTTGAGGGCGATGGTGCCCGCACCTTCAAACGCTTTCCCGGCGTTGATCCGGTTCAGCCTGACCAGCGGGGTGTTGCCGATCAGTTCGGCAACGTTATTGGCGATCTTCATGCTTGAACTCCTTGGTGATGATGGGTCTGAGGGCGGTGGGTGGCCTGCGCGATCGAACCGCGCAAGACCTGTCCTCGAATCTGCGCGATTGCGGGCCCCGGCGCGCAGGAGAAAGGGCAGCAGCGCATATAGGGCGAGCAGGAATGCAAGGCGCCACTCCATGGCCGGCTATTCGCGACTGGCATTGTTGCGCCCTGGCCGCTTGACCTGCCAGCCCCACTGTTCCAGCAGATGCTGCGCGTGTTCGAGGCGTCGATTGATGCGGTCCTGCCGCTCGGACTCCCTGGCATCTGTGGAGACAGGCGGACGCAGGTCATGGCCGTGGCCGGCGAGCCAGGCGAGTACATGTGCCAGGCCTTTTTCGCCGAGCCCCGGAGCCGACTCCAAACGAGCCAGACCGAGGCGAGCCACGTCCAGCGGCTTGAATTCGGCTCGATTGAGCAAGCGCCGCAGCACGTTGAGTTCGCGGCGGTTGAGTTCCAGACCCAGGGCTTGGGCTTCGGTGGTTGGGTGACGGGCCACGGCGTTACTGTGGAGGTCTTGCGGTCGCAGTCCAACCAAGAAAAATCGCTATCGATATTCGCGCACGCGAAATCCTGCCGGTTCGCGCATGCAGGCGTGGCTACTGGAGATCCAGATCGTCCTTGCCTGGGGTGAGCGCCGCGCGCACCGCGGTTTCGGTGAGGTCGGCCGCGCAGAGTTCGATGAAGCGATAGGCAAAGCCGCGCAGGTAATGGCCGCGCCGTACCGCGATGCGGGTGGTGTTGGCCGGGAAGATTTCGGCGCCTTCCAGCAGCACCAGCCCTTCATCCTTTTTCGGGTGATACGCCATCGAGGCGACGATGCCGATGCCTAGGCCGAGCTCGACATAGGTCTTGATCACGTCGGCATCGAGCGCCGACATCACGATGTCGGGCGTGAGTCCGGCGTCGGCGAAGGCGCGGTCGATGCGGCTGCGGCCGGTGAAACCTTCGTGGTAGGTGATCAGCGGGTTCTCGGCCAGATCGGCGAGCGTGAAACGGCCGGCGGCGGCGAGCGGGTGGCCTTTTGGCACGATGGCGGCGTGCCGCCACTCGTACCACGGAAAGGCCACCAGGTCGGGTTGCTCATCCAGCGCCTCGGTGGCAACGCCGATATCGGCGGAGCCTTCGCGCAGCATCGCGACGATCTCCTTCGGGCTGCCCTGATGCAGCGCCAGATGCACCTTGGGGAAGGCCGCCTTGAACTTCGCCACGATCTCAGGCAACGCGTAGCGGGCCTGGGTATGCGTGGTGACGACGGTGAGCTGCCCGACATCGCGATTGGAGAACTGCTCGGCCAGGCGCTTGATGTTGAGCGCATCGAGCAGCATGCGCTCGACGATGCCGACCATTTCCTTGCCGGGATCGGTGAGGCCCGTCAGACGCTTGCCGCGGCGGATGAAAAGCTCGATGCCGAGCTCGTCCTCCAGGTCCTTGATGTGCTTGGACACCCCGGACTGCGAGGTGTAGAGCGCGTTGGCGACTTCGGTCAGGTTGAAGTCGCGCCGTACCGCTTCACGGATGATGCGCAGTTGCTGGAAATTCATGCCGCCAGATCGATCCTGGAAAGTGCCGGACTGTCCGCGTCGTTCACCGCATGCAGGACGTAGCCGCGATGCCTGATCTTGGCCTCGACCAGCCAGGCCGGGCCATGGTCGTCGAGGTTGACGAAGTCTGCCACAAACGCTGTCCCCGGTTGCTCGACGACTTCGCGCGGCGTGCCGGTCTGCTCGATCCGGCCATGGTTCATCAGCACCACGCGGTCGGCGACTTCGAGCGCTTCTTCCTGGTCATGGGTGACGAAGATGCTGGTGATGTGCAACTCGTCGTGGAGGCGGCGCAGCCACTGGCGCAGTTCCTTGCGCACCTTGGCATCGAGCGCGCCGAAGGGCTCGTCGAGCAGCAATACGCGCGGCTCGACCGCCAGCGCGCGGGCCAGGGCGATGCGCTGGCGCTGGCCGCCCGAGAGCTGGGCGGGGTAGCGGTCGGCGAGGAAGTCGAGCTGCACCAGCGTCAGCAGTTCATGCACCTTGCGCTGGATCTCGGCTTCGCTCGGCCGTTGCCGGCGCGGCTTGACGCGCAGGCCGAAGGCGACGTTCTCGAACACGCTCATGTGGCGGAACAGCGCGTAGTGCTGAAACACAAAGCCGACTTGACGCTCGCGCACATGCGTGTCGGAGGCGTCGTCGCCTTCGAGCAGCACGGTGCCGGAATCGGCCGCTTCGAGTCCGGCGATGATGCGCAACAGCGTAGTCTTGCCGCATCCCGAGGGGCCGAGCAGGGCCACCAGTTCGCCGCTGGGAAACTCCAGCGAGACATCGTCCAGCGCGACGAAGTTGCCGAACGACTTGCGGATATTTTTCACTTCGATGCTCATTGCGACACCCCGCAGAGCCGTCTCAGGGGCGGGGATTTTCGGCGTGGGGTTCGGTTCCCCGCGGGGGGCGCGAGGGACTTCGAGCGTGGGGGTTCATATTTACTCCGTGGATGCCGCCATGGCTCTGGCGTGCTGGTATTCGATGAAGGTCTTGATCGCCAGCGTCACCAGCGCCAGCAGGGCGAGGATCGAGGCGACGGCAAAGGCGGCGGCGAAGTTGTATTCGTTGTAGAGGATTTCGACGTGTAGCGGCAAGGTGTTGGTCAGGCCGCGGATGTGGCCGGAGACCACCGAGACGGCGCCGAACTCGCCCATCGCGCGGGCGTTGCACAGGATCACGCCATACAGCAGGCCCCATTTCACATTGGGCAGGGTGACGCGCCAGAACGCCTGCCAGCCGGTGGCGCCGAGCACGATGGCGGCCTCTTCCTCCTCGCGGCCCTGGGCTTCCATCAGCGGGATCAGCTCGCGGGCGACGAAGGGGAAGGTGACGAAGATCGTGGCGAGCACGATGCCCGGCACGGCGAAGATGACCTTCAGATCGTGCTCGGCGGCCCATGGCCCCACCCAGCCCTGGGCGCCGAAGATCAGCACCCAGACCAGGCCTGCGATGACCGGCGAAACCGAGAAGGGCAGGTCGATCAGGGTGATCAGGAACTGCTTGCCGCGAAACTCGAACTTGGCGATGGCCCAGGCGGCCGCGATGCCGAACACCAGGTTGAGCGGCACGCTGATCGCGGCGGCGAGCAGCGTCAGCCGGATCGCCGACAGCGCGTCGGGATCGGTCAGCGCCGTCAGGTAAGTGCCCCAGCCCTTGCGCAGCGCCTCGACGAAGACGGCCACCAGTGGCAGCAGCAGAAAGAAGGCGAAGAAGGCCAGCGAGAGCGTCAGCAGGGTCCAGCGCAGCCAGTTCGCTTCGCGCGTGGCTGGGCTGGCCTGGTAGTCGAAGTGGCCGAGCGTACCGGCGGGCACATGCAGGGCAGCAGCGGCGGCCATCAGGATTTCCTGCCGGGATTGCGGGTGCGCTGCGAGGCCTTCCAGCCCTGCAGCGCGTTGATCGCCAGCAGCAAGGCGAAGGACAGCACCAGCATCGCCAGCGCGATGGCGGTGGCGCCGCGGTAGTCGTATTGTTCCAGCTTGGTGATGATCATCAGCGGCGCGATTTCCGACACCATCGGCATGTTACCGGCGATGAAGATCACCGAGCCGGATTCGCCGACGGCGCGCGCGAAGGCCAGGGCGAAGCCGGTCAGCAGCGCCGGCGTCAGGATCGGCAGCAGGACCAGGCGGAAGGTCTGCCAGCGCTGGGCCCCGAGGCTGGCCGCAGCCTCTTCCAGCTCGGTTTCGAGGTCTTCGAGGATGGGTTGCACGGTGCGCACGACGAAAGGCAGGCCGATGAAGATCAGCGCCACCAGGACACCCGTCGGCGTGAAGGCGACCTTGATGCCGTGGGGTTCGAGGATCGAGCCGATCCAGCCGTTGGGCGCATACAGGGCGGTCAGCGCGATGCCGGCCACCGCGGTGGGCAGCGCAAAGGGGAGATCGACCAGGGCGTCGATCAGCTTCTTGCCGGGAAAGGAGTAGCGCACCAGGCACCAGGCCAGCATCAGGCCGAACACCGCGTTGATCGCGGCGGCGATCAGGGCGGCGCCGAAGGACAGCTTGAACGAGGCCACCACGCGCGGCGCCGATACGATGGTCCAGAACTGCTCGAACGTCAGCGTCATCGTCTTCAGCAGCACCGCCGACAGCGGTATCAGGACGATCAGCGAGAGATACCCGATCGTGTAGCCCAGCGCCAGATGGAAGCCGGGCAGCACGTGGAAGCGGCGCTTGAACAGGGTCGCACTCATTTGCGCACGATGATCTGGTCGTAAATCCCGCCGTCGGCGAAGTGCGCCTGCTGCACGGCTTTCCAGCCACCCAGCAGGCCATCGACGCTGAAGGTCCTGATCGCCGGGAAGCGGGCGGCGTATTTCTTCAGGACCGCCGGATCCCGCGGGCGGAAGTAATGCCGGGCAATGATTTCCTGGCCTTCCGGCGTGAAGAGGAATTCGAGATAAGCCTGGGCTTGTTTGCGCGTGCCGCGCTTTTCCACCACCTTGTCGACCACCGCCACCGGCGCAGGCGCATCGATGCTGACCGAAGGATAGACGATGTCGAACTTGCCCTCGCCGACCTCCTTGCCGATCAGCACCGCCTCGTTTTCAAAGGTGACCAGGACATCGCCGACGCCGCGCTGGGTGAAGGTCGTGGTGGCGCCACGGCCGCCGCCGTCGAGTACCGGCACGTTGGCCAACAGTTTGCTTACGAACTCCCGTGCGGCTGCATCCGCCGCCGTGCCGCCAGCGCCGACTCTTTGCAGCGCATAGCCCCAGGCGGCGAGATACGTGAAGCGGCCGTTGCCCGAGGTCTTGGGGTTGGGCACGATCACGGCCAAGCCCGGCCGTGCAAGATCCGACCAGTCCCTGATCTGCTTCGGGTTGCCCTTGCGCACCAGGAACACGCTGGTCGTGGTGTAGGGCGAGGCGTCATGCGGCAGGCGCTTGCGCCAGTCGGCGGCGACCAGGCCGCCGCGCTCGACCAGGATGTCGATGTCCGGCGACTGATTCATCGTGATCACATCGGCCTCCAGCCCGGCGGCGACCGACATCGCCTGCTTGCTCGAACCGCCATGCGACTGGTTGATCGTCAGGCTCTCGCCGGTCTTGGCCTTCCAGTGCGCGACAAAGGTCGGGTGGATGTCCTTGTAGAGCTCGCGGCTGACATCGTAGGAGACATTGAGCAGGGTGGACTCCGTGGCATGCCCCAAGCTGCTAAGGCCGACGGCGAGGACAAGGGTTGCGGCGAGGATGCGGATGGGGTGGCGTGGCGGCATCGTGAACTTCCGGAAACGTGATCGACTCAGCGAGTCTAGGCAGGCATGCCGCAACGCGGAAATAAGGATTTCTGCTTTGCTTATGCATCAAACGAGGGTTGATCGCACTCCGATTGTTCCTGAAAGCTGAAAGCGCCTGCCGAGGTTAACGTCGGCGTGGGTGCTGGGTAATACAGATCGCCGGAGCAAGAGAGCTTGTGCGCTCGTCCTTGGGCGACAATGACGGTTCTGCGGCGCCAGGCCGATGGGTATGTTGTCCCGCAGGAATCCTCCCCGGCGCAACGGCGACGGGGCCAGCCCGGGACCCAATGCATTCATGAAACTCGATCCAGAATCGCTGCAACAAATCGTTCGCCGCACCCTCGACCACTATCAGGCGCGCGCCGAGGCCTTCTGGGAAGGTACGCGCTACCACGACGTCGAACAGAACATCGAGGCCTTGTTGCGGCACATCAAGACCGCGCCGCCATTCACGCTACTGGATCTTGGCTGCGGTCCGGGACGCGACTTGCTCACCTTCGCGCAGCGCGGCCACCGCGTCATCGGTCTCGAAGGGGCGCCGGCGCTGGCTGATATGGCGCGAGCCCACAGCGCCTGCGAAGTCTGGGAACAGGATTTTCTTCAATTGGACTTGCCGGAGGCCTGCTTCGACGGGATATTCGCCAACGCCTCGTTGTTCCACGTGCCGCGCCAGGAGTTGCCGCGCGTCTTGCGGCAGTTGCATGCGACGCTGAAATCGCAAGGCGTGTTGTTCAGCTCGAATCCGCGCGGCAACAATGAAGAGAGCATCAACGGTGAGCGCTACGGCGCCTACCACGACCTCGTCGCATGGAGTGCCTTTCTTGCTGCAGCCGGTTTTGTCGAACTCGAGCATTACTACCGGCCAGCCGGTTTGCCCCGAGAGCAACAACCGTGGCTGGCCAGCGTCTGGCGCAAGGGGGATCTCCCCTGAGCTTCCTCTGGTCGCGGGCATACCGTCTCCGCTTCCGGCAGAGAAATAAAAAAAGCGGGCCGCAGCCCGCTTTTCCGAGGTCAGGACGTTTCAGTACGCCTTCTTTTCTGCCGGTTTCGCATCGGCTGGCTTCTTGTCGTCCATCTTCTTGTCGGCCGGCTTTGCATCTGCGGCCTTCTTGTCATCCATCTTCTTGTCGGCCGGCTTTGCATCTGCGGCCTTCTTGTCATCCATCTTCTTCTCGGCCGGCTTCGCGTCTGTTGCCTTCGCGTCGGCTGGCTTCTTTTCTTCCATCTTCTTGTCGTCCTTCATGGCGCCGCCATGAGAGGCTGCGAAGGAACCAACGGACGCAGTGGCGAAAGCGGCAGCGACCAGCAGGGAAAGTAGCTTGCTCATTTAAACTCCTTGGGAAGTGAGGGAAAGCGTGACGCCCGGTTTGGCGCGCACGAGATACATACAACGTTCATGACTTTCTGCAAGTTGACACGTCCGCGGCGATTTGGGCTCCTTGCGCTGTTTTTGGCGCTGTCGGTGCCTGCCTTGTCGGCGCAGGCCGCACCGCGCAAACCCGTTGCCGACACCGAGGTTCTCGAGCGCTTGCCCTGGCGTGCCGGCGATACCAGTGCCCGCGAACTGGCTGCGCTGCACAGTGCGATGACGGCCGCCGCCACCGACCCGGCGCCGGCGGCAGAGCTTGCCCAGCGCTATTTCGATCTGGCCATGGCACGTGGCGATCCGCGCTACGTGGGCTATGCGGAAGCAGTGGTCGCTCGCTTTGGCGAGCCCTTGCCGGCATCCTTGCGTTCGCTACGCGGGCTGCTGCGGCAGTATCGCCACGACTTCGCTGGGGCCCTGGAGGATTTTGCCGGGGCTCTGGCGCTTGATCCTGATTGGGCCGCAGCCCATGCCTGGCGCGCAGCGATCTACCTGGTTCAGGCCGACTATGCGGCGGCGCAACAGGAGTGTGATGCGCTGCGGCGTCTTGGCAGAAGTACGCTGCAGGGCGGCTGTGCCGGACTGCTGCAAGCTTATACCGGCCAGCTCGAGGCTGGCTACCGGTCCTTGCAACTCGCGCTGGCGACGACCAGCGATGTCGACAAGCGCCTCTGGCTGCTGACCCGGCTTGGGGAAGTGGCGGCCTGGCGCGGTCAGACGGCGCAGGCCGAAGCCCACTTCCGCGAGGCACTCGGGCTTGGCCGCGACGACGGCTACCTGCTGGCCGCCTGGGGTGATTTTCTGCTCGACACGGGACAACCGGCCGAGGTGATCAGGCAACTCGCCGGCTGGGAGGCGTCCGACAGCCTGTTGCTGCGCCTGGCCGAAGCCGGGGCGGCGCTGAAGCGGCCCGATGCGTCGCGCCTGGCGCAACTGCTCGACGAGCGATTTGCCGCCGCCAGGCTGCGTGGCGACACCACGCATCGGGCGGAGGAGGCGCGCTACCGCTTGCGTTTGCGCGGCGATGCCGCAGAAGCCCTGCGTCTGGCCGGCGAGAACTACCGCGTCCAGCGCGAACCCCGCGATGCGCGCATTCTGCTCGAAGCCGCGATTGCCGCGCGGGATGCGGCGTCGGCGCAAGTGGTGCGCGACTGGCTGCACAGCAGCGGCTTCGAGGACGTGCGGCTGCGGCGTCTGGGCCAGCAGTCATGCACGGCGGCATCGCCATGCGAGGTGGCGCCGGCGCCAGTCCGAAGGATTGCCTGATGGGATTCGGCGATGATGCTGCGCCGCTGCCTGTTGGGCCTGCTGCTGCTGTTGTCGCTTCCGGTTCTGGCGCACAAGGCCAGCGACAGCTATCTGGTGCTCGACATCAAGGGCAGCGAGGTTTCGGGTCAATGGGACATCGCCCTGCGCGATATCGACTTTGCGCTCGGGCTCGACCGCGATGGCAACGGCGAAATCACCTGGGGCGAATTGCGCGCGCGCCACGCCGATATCGCCACCTGGGCGCTCGGACGGCTGTCCCTGCAGCGAGGCGGCGCCTGCGCGCTGCGAGTTACCGATCACCTGGTCGATAGCCATACCGACGGCGCCTATGCCGTGCTGCAGCTTGCCGGCACATGCCCTGCTGCCAGCGGCGAGCTGGCGCTGGGCTACCGGCTGTTGTTCGAACTCGATGCCCTGCATCGCGGCCTGCTGCGCCTCAGCCTGGACGGCGCCAGCCATACGGCCGTGCTTTCGCCGGAGCGGGCGACGCAGGGTTTTGCCGCCGGGGAGGCGTCACGGCTCGCGCAGTTCGGCCAGTATCTGGTCGAAGGTATCTGGCATATCTGGATCGGCTTCGATCACATCCTGTTCCTGCTGTCGCTGCTGCTGCCGGCGGTGCTGGTGCATGAGGCGGGACGCTGGCGCGGCGTCGCGCGATTCGGCGAAGCCCTGCGCGAGGTACTGTGGGTGGTCACCGCGTTCCACCGCGGCGCATTCGATCACGCTCTCGCTCGCCGCGCTGGGGCTGGTTACGCTGCCTTCGCGGCTGGTCGGATCGGCGATTGCGGCCTCCGTGGTGCTTGCCGCCGCCAACAATCTCAAGCCGCTGGTCGAGCACCGGCGCTGGATGGTGGCCTTCGGCTTCGGCTTGATCCATGGCTTCGGCTTCGCCAGCGTGCTGACTGAACTGGGCCTGCCGCGGGAGACGCTGGTGCTGTCCCTGCTCGGCTTCAACCTCGGCGTCGAGACCGGCCAGCTCGCCATCGTCGCGGTATTTCTGCCGCTGGCCTATGCCTTGCGCGCCACGGACTTCTATCGCCGCGGTGTGTTCGTCGGCGGTTCGCTGGCGACGCTGGCCATCGCCCTGATCTGGCTGATCGAGCGCGCTTTCGATCTGAAGCTGATCAGCGCCTGAACAGCCGCTCCGCGTTGCGGAAGGCGATCTTTTCGGCGGCGTCGCGCGGCAGTTGCGCCAGCCACGAGCGGTAGTCGTCCATGGTGCTGCCGTAGCTGTCCCAGCGCTCGTTGATCCAGGTGTCGGAGCCGAGCAGGAAGCGCTCCGGGTAGCGCTCGAACAGGGCCTTCCATTCCGGCGTCAGTTTGCCGCCGGAAGTTATCCCGTAGCGATATGAGAGCTCGCACCACAGCGCCGGGTAGCGCTCGAGGTAGGCGGCGACCTTTTCCGGCGCGGTGGAAAAGCCGGTGTGGGCCCAGACTATCCTGGCCCGCGGGTTGTGCGCAAAAAGGATTTCCAGCGCTTCGTCGTCGGCGTGGGCGTGCAGGTAAAGATTCTTCGCCACCGCGAAATCCACCGTGCGCTTGACCCATTTCGTCGCCGCGGCCTGGCCCGAGAGGTGGAACTCACCGATGCCGACGTAGTAGCCGCGCCGGTACTCGGTTTCGATCAGTTCCTCGATCGACGGGTCGTCCATCCAGGTCTGGATGTCGGCGCGGACGCGATAGGGGCGGATGAAGGGCACCACCCAGAGGCCTTTCGGCTGCGCTTCATACAGCGCGCGGGTACCGTCGTTGGGCCGACTGGTGGCGAGTATCCCCATGATGTGTTGCTGTCGAAACAGGGTCAGCACCTTGTCCAGCGGGTAGTAGGGGGCGGGCTCCCAGTTGTAGTGCAGGTGCGCGTCGAAGATCGGCATGGGCGCCGTGTCGGCGGCCCGAGCCGCCGGTGCTGCGGCGACCAGCAACAGTGCCGCGATCAATCCGGCGCGAAAATGGAGCATCGGGCTGGTGCAGCTTGCGGCATCAGCGCTCTCACCACTGCCCTTTGCCACGGGGGAACTTCGAGAATCGCGGGCGCAAGTATTAGCTTACTGCGCGAGGGCACAGCCGCGGCCGCATCGGCGCCGATCTTCTGCAACTGCTCCGTCTTGGTCACCTCATCAAGGGTGTAGCTGAGGAATACCGCGTCGGCGTCCGTGGCAAAGCGCTGACAACCTGGCGGGCTGGCAAGAATTCGGTTCGGTACTGATAGGCTGCGCTGGAATCTCCGGCAACCGGGGCTCGG
>JADJQA010000028.1 GCA_016712985.1 Sulfuritalea sp.
TGATCGCACGCTCAGTCGAATAGCGGATCCAGGCCCTTCGGGTAGTCCATCTTCACCATGACCTGGTCGCGGGCATCGATGCAGGCCGCGCAGCCGATGCATTCATGCAATCGGCTCCGAGATGTCGATGCCCGTCGGGCAGACCTGGACGCGAATGCCGCAATCGACGCAATCGCCCTTGGCAATCGATTGCGGACTGACGCCTTCTTGCACCGAACCGCGCGGTTCGCCGCGCTCGGTATCGTAGGTGATGGTCAGCGTGTCGGATCGAACATCACCTACCTGAAAGCGCGCGTAAGGTTATATCTGCTTGCATACCTGTTCGCGCATGTGGCCTGCAAACAGATAAGTGAAAGCGCCGAAAACAGCATCCAGAAAAGTTTCCCAGGGCCCTAGCGAAAGGCTCCCAGACCGAATCCCACAAGGTCCTGATCGGGGTGGAAAAATAGCCGACAAAGTGAAGCCCGTCCAGAATGCCGAAGCCCCCAGCAAGCATACTTTGCGCTGCGCAGCCGCAACCTGCGGGCGTTCATCGGCGCGGCATCGCAAGGCTTGATCCGGGCGTTGCGGTCGCCCTCGATCTTCTGCTCTATCCGGGTGAAGATCTCCGTATAAACCGTCTGCGGACAGGCATAGCCGCACCACGGTCGCCCCCACCGCCGTGACGAGGAACAGGGAATACGCCGAAATGATCAGCAGGATGGCAGGAAGATCATCCTGCGGCCAGAAGAATCAGGCCGAAGATATAGAACTTGCGCTCCACCAGATCGAACAGCACCGCCTGCCGCCCGTTCCACGGCAACCAGCACAGACCGTAGTACAGGATCTGGGTAAACCAGACCATTGACCAGCGCCAGGTAGCAAAGATGCCGCTGACGGCGCGAGGTACCTCCTTCTGGTGAACTTCGTAGGGACTTTCCTCGACGAAGCTCGGCTACCTTCTCCTGCAACTGCCGGGGGGTGGTTGATGCCATGATTATCGTATTACTATATTCTGATAGACCAATCAAAATTCCCCGGCGCCACGAACTCTGGAGCCGGTCTGGACCTCCTTACTTCTTGTCCGCGGGGTGCCGCTTCAGCCGCAGGAGCATCCTTGACACCGCCACAAGCCCATGGACGTAGGCTGTCAGCAGGTGAACCTTGGCATCGCCGAGAACTCGCCGAAGCGCGGCATGCACCCGGTTGACGCGGCCCTTGGTGATGGTCTCGACGATCGAATCCTCGGAACTGCTATACAGCCAGACCTTGTCCCGTCAGGTTCGGCGCCGCCGATCATGCCTTGCCGTCGGGACCATGACAGGCGGCGCAGGCAGGGGCAAACAGTTCCTTGCCGCGCTGGACGCGAATCGAGTCGGCGGCAAGACCGGACGAGGGAACGCACATAGTGGGCAAGATCCTGAGTCTGGTCGCCGTTCAGGTCAGGCTTGACGCCTTGGCCGGCATCATGGCGTCGCGTCCCTGAAGGAGGGTTTCCTTGATCTGCTCGGGCGTGCCGCCGAACAGCGAGTCGCTGTCGGTCAGGTTGGGAAAACCGCGGCTACCCTTGGCATCGAGCCGTGACACTGCGAGCAGTAGGTCAGGAACAGGCGCTGGCCCATTCCTTCGCCTCGCTGTTGCCGCCACGGCGCGAATATCCTGGCTCTGGAACTTCTTGTAAGATCGGCCCGTACTGCTCTTCAGCCTTCTTCATCTCGCCCTCATACTGCCCGATGGAAGACCAGTTGAACTGACCTGAAGGTGCCCAGTCCGGGATACATCGCCAGATAGAACAACGAGAAGAAGATGGTGATATGGGAGCAACCAGCGCCACCAGTTGGGCGGCGGGTTGCTGAATTCCTGCAAATCCTCGTCCCAGACGTGCCCGGTGGTCAGGCCCAGCACATGCTTGGCCGAACTCTGCAACCAGAGCAACACAGCACAACCGATGATGCTGACAAGCGTGAGGCCCACGACAAACACATTCCAGAAGCCGCTGACAAAATCACTCATGATGATTTCCTTTCCTGATTCTTTGTGGCCTGCGGTTCCGACGGCCCCAAGGGGATAAACGGACTGTCATCGTCGAGCGGCAACATGGCCGCCTCGTCGTAGGTCTGCTTGCGCCGGTCGGAATACGCCCACCACACGATGCCGACGAAAGCGATGAACGCCAGCACCGTGAAGAGGGAACGCAGGTCGTTGATGTCCACCAGACTACCTCGTTTGCTTGAGCGCCGTGCCCATGCCCTGCAGGTAAGCGATCAGTGCGTCGATCTCGCTGACGCCCTCAATGGCCTTTTTCGCGCCGGCGATTTCGGCATCTGTATAGGGCACGCCAACCGTGCGCAAGGCCTTCATCTTGGCATCGATGGCATCGTCCTTGAGCGGTCGATCAAGCCATGCATAGGCAGGCATGTTCGACTCGGGCACCACGTCACGCGGATTCAGCAGATGCGTCTTGTGCCACCAAGTCGGATGGCAACCGCCAACGCGCCAGATCGGCCCGGTGCGCTTGGAGCCCCACTGGAACGGATGGTCATGGACGAATTCGCCCGCCACCGAATAGTGGCCACGCAGCGCTCGGTCTCGGCGCGAAACGGACGAATCATCTGCGAGTGGCAGTTGTAACAGCCCTCGCGGATGTAGATGTCGCGTCCCGCCAGGCGTACCGGATCGTAGGGTTTGACCAGTTCGTTGGTTGGCGTGGTGGTCGACTTCTGGAAGAACAACGGCAGGATCTCGACCAGACCCCCACGCTCACCGTGAGAACGATCAGAACGATCATCAGTCCCACGTTTCGTTCAATTTTGTCATGCGTCAACATAGTTCGTAGCTCCTTGGTCTGTGCAATCCGGGTCAATGGGCCGCTGCGGGCGTGAGTACCGGCGCATTGACAGCCTTGCCCTCCCGCGATGGTCAGGACCATGTTGTGAAAACCATGATGAACATGCCGGAAAGGAACAGCACCCCACCCAGCAGGCGTATGGTCCAGAACGGGTAGGTGGCCTTGACCGACTCGACGGGAGTAGGTCAGCGTGCCGTCCACGTTGGTGGCGCGCCACATCAGGCCCTGCATCACGCCGGCAATCCACATCGAAGCGATGTAGAGCACCACGCCGATCGTGGCGATCCAGAAATGCACTTCGATCAGCTTCTTCGACGCCATCTCGGCCTTGCCGAACAGGCGTGGCAGCAGGTAATAGATGCAGCCAATCGAGATCATCGCGACCCAGCCCAGAGCGCCGGAGTGAACGTGGCCTACGGTCCAGTCGGTATAGTGCGACAGGGCATTCACGGTTTTGATCGACATCATCGGGCCTTCGAAGGTCGACATACCGTAGAACGACAGGGAAGACCGGCCCACATGTAGGTGAAGATCAAGGCCCAGAAGTGCACCACCGACGGCCGGTAAGAATAAACCGGGCTGGCCTGCTTTGGGATGAAGTAGTACATCATACCAGGAAGCCCGCGGTAGAAAAAAAGCCCACCGCATTGTGGCCGTACCACCACTGCACCATCGCATCCTGCACGCCGGCGTAAGCCGAATAGGACTTGGGAGTCAGCACGCCGGCGGCAAAAACCGGGATCTCGGCGCTATTGACCAGATGCAGCACCGCGACGGTGAGGATGAAACCGCCGAAGAACCAGTTCGCCACATAGATATGCGAAACCTTGCGCTTGATGATGGTGCCGAAGAAGACCACCGCATAGGACACCCACACCAAAGTGATCAGGATGTCGATCGGCCATTCGAGCTCGGCATACTCTTTGGCGGTGGTAAAACCCAGCGGCGAGCAAGCGCCGCCAGCACGATCAACTGCCAGCCCCAGAAGGTGGAACACCGCAAGGGCCGGGCGAACAGCGGCGCATGGCTGGTGCGCTGCACCGCAGTAGGTGGCAAACGGCGCGCAACCGCCAAAGGCAAAAATCACGGCGTTGGTATGCAACGGCCGCAAGCGACCGTAGCTCAACCATTCGTGTACGTTTAACTCCGGCCAGACCAGTTGGGCGGCGATGATGACGCCGACCAGCATGCCGACGATGCCCCAGACCACGGTCATCACAGCGAACTGGCGCACGACTTTGTAGTTGTAAGTCGCTTGCGATTGCATGATGGATTCACCTCACTTGACAAATAGAAACTGTTGGCGACACTGCATTTGATGCAGTGCAGTATATAAATTTTTCGGGAAATTGCACGGGAAATATTAGCGATGTTTGATGCAGATCAAAATATATCGGACTTCAATCAAAATAACAATGATCTAAAAATGGTTTTTCTGTGGGTATCATCGAGCTTAAGAACAACCCAATCGAGACTAGGAAAAGCTCCCAGGAATTTCTTGGCGACTGTCATCCCACCTAAGAGATGGTGTCAAACTGCCGGTAATGCTGTCGGCACGAGTACGGGTTCAGCCACCAGCGGAGCTTGATCGTCGAGGAGCTCCCTCGATACCTGGCTGCTCTATTTCTTGCGCGATTGGCTTGGTAATGTCTTCAGGTAGGCCAAGACGCTGCGTATTTCTTCTTCTGACAAGATGTACTTGAACTGGGGCATTACATAGGATGGTTCCGGCAGACGATGCAGCCCCTCCCGAATGTTTTCAATCAGTTCCTTGTCGCGGCCGGCCCAGGACCTGGGCGACGGTCATGTCCGGTATGTACTGGCCTTCCGGGACGAAAAACGCCGAGCGCGGGCCGTCGCCCTTGCCGTGGATGCCGTGACATAGCGCGCAGTGGTCGAGAAAGATGGCCTCGCCGCGCGCGGGGGAAACCGGCTTGCCGGTAGGCTTGAAATGCGGCTTCGCCGATTCGCTGCGCAAGCTCACCTTGGTCCCAGCCCTCATTTCATCCTTGTTATCGGCGCCAAGCGACGGTCCGGCGAACATGGCAACAATGGCTGCAAGCATTGGAAGTACGTGGAAGGTTTTCATTTTCAGCTCCTCAGGTTTCCCGATGTCAATGCCGCCGGCTTGCCGAGTTCGATTCGGTGGGCCAGCAGAAAGCATCGTGCTGCTTCAAGTAAATCACTGTAAGGATTGTTCGGAACAGACCCGATCGCGAGATCAGCAAGGCGTGTGGCAAAGGGCAGCAGGAAGCGGTCGAGAAATTCCGCCTCGACGACGCGAACGCCCCGAATCAGTTCCAGGTCCTGCGCCTCTTCTGCTTCGCTCTCACGGAAACAGAGCATGTGCAGGAATTCGAGCTCGACACAAAGATGGTCCGGCAGGTCGTCGTAGGACTCCGCGATATCCATGCCGTGGGTCTGGTAAAACTCCTTGATGGTCAGCATCTCTTCAAGGCGCTTTTCGCTGTCTATCGCGGTGAACAGGGAACCATAAGGCGGACAGGGAAGGTGCGGATAGTTGTTGGTGAAGAGCGAGATGTATGCAGCCTCAACTTCCTCATAGCTCATTCCGCGCAGACTTGAAAAGAACTTCCCTGCGGCCGGAACACCTTTGTCCGCAAGTTCCGCCTCGGATCGCACTTCCGCGGCATAGACTCGTTGAAAATCGTTCTCGGTCGACTCGAGGCTGAAATACTCATGCCCGCCCTCGCCAGGATGCGCCAAGGCCAGCTCGAGAAAGTGGTAGAGCTGGCCGCGCTTGCCCGACCTGGTCCGGACATCGTCAACTTGGGCCTTATCAGGCGACTTGCTGGCATTCACCGGCTGGTCCATTGCTAAATATCCTTCATCTTGACGGGCGACTCGACATGATGCGGTTCGTCCAGCAGGCCACCCATGGCATAGCCGAAGTACTTATCGATTTCTTCTTTCGGGACATTCTTCGGCGGCACGTACCAGACCGAGGGAATCGTGCCAAAGTCGGGCCGGTATTGGCGGCGCTCGATCGGATTGATCACCCGGTGCGTGGCCTTCAGGCTGGTCTGCGGATCGTAGACCTTGACGCCCAGACCCGGATCACGAATCATTTTCGAGATCGTGCTTTCAGGATCCATCAGGTTGCCGAAAATCCGGATCTTTCCGACGCAGCTCTTGACGCATTGCGGCTCCTGTCCTTTCTCCAACAGGGGGAAGCAGAACATGCACTTGTTCGACTTCTTGGTCACCGCGTTGTAGTAGATCTTGTCGTACGGGCAGGCCTTGACGCAGTTCTGGAAGCCTTCACAGGTGTTCTGGTCAATCAGGACGATGCCATCCTCGTTCTTGTAAATCGACCGAGTCGGGCACGCGGGCAGGCAGGCGGGGTTGGCGCAATGGTTGCAGGGCCGGGCTAGATAGAACTGCCACAGCTTGGGAAACTTCCCCTTGGGCGTGTCCTGGTAGAGGTTGGAAAACCGATAGTCCCAATCCGACGGGTTCTTGCTCCCGTTCTTGCGCGGATATTTGCCATAGGGTTCGGTGGCAACGCTGTTCCAGTACATATCCTCCTGCCCGGGATCGCTGGTCCAGGTTTGCTTGCAGGCCATGGTGCAGGTATGACATCCGATACATTTGTTGATATCGAGCAACATGCCCCACTGAACGCGGTTGCCGTATTTCGGGTTGGGCTGACCGTAGTATTTTTGCCAAAGTGCTTCGGACATGGCTACTCTCCTCGTTAGGATTTCTTGACTTCACACAACTGGTCGAAGTGGCCGGAGACCGGTCCCCAGACGTTCGGGATGAAGTAGATTTCGTGGATGGGGTTGATGTCGTTGTGGGTCAGCGCGTTCCAGTGGCCCTCGCGTATCTGTTCGCGCTGCCAGCCGAAATAGATGAGCACCGCGCCAGGCGGCACCGATTCGCGCAGCTTGACCTTGGCTTTGACGTAACCGTGCTGGTTGTAGGCCGTGGCCCAGTCCCCGGCGACCAGCCCGCGCTTGAGGGCATCGACCGGATTGAGCTCCAGCAGCGGCTGTCCGATATCGTCGAGTTTCAAAATGTCCGTCGTCGTGCGCCATGACGAATGCACGCTCCAGCGCGTGTGGCGACAGTGATACACCATCGGATACTTTTCGTAGAGCGGATTGCGCTCTTTCTTGGCTTCCTTCCAAACCTTCGATGGGCCATAGGGCGTGGCCACATGCGGCTCCTTGTGCACTGGCAGTTGTTCGCCGAACTGGATGAAGCGGTCTTCGTCCTTGTAGAGTTCCTGGCGGCCCGAGGCCGTTTTGAACTTTTTCTTGCCCTCGATTTCCTCGGTGAATGAGGCATACGGCGAGCTCGGCAGGTTCACGCGGATGGTGCGCTCCTTTTTCAGCCGCTCAAAGGTGATTCCCTTGACCTGGGGGCCGCCGGTTTCAAGCAGCAGTTCGATGGCCTGCTCAGGACGGTTGAACTTGAAGCGGTCTTCGGTGCCCAGGCGCTTGCACATCTCGTAGTAAATCCAGATGTCGGTCTTGGCTTCGAACATCGGTTCCAGCCCACCCTCGTGCAACTGAATGTAGGGATGCGCCGGCGTGGTGGCGATATCGTAGGGCAGCTCGAACCAGCTCACCACCGGCAGCACGATGTCGGCCAATTGTGCGGTGGTGCTCATCTCGATTTCCGGTGAGACGATCAGCTCGATCTGCGGCAGCACCTTACGCGTCAGGTTGCTCTGGTCGGATGCCTCACCGAGCAGGTTGCCACCCGCGGCCCAGATACAGCGGATCTGTCGCCACAGGCCCGCCTTGTTGAACATGGTGTCGGTCGGGCCATTGACGACGTAGGCCGTATCCAGCGGTACGGCGCGATAGCGCTCGTCAGGCTTGCCACCTTCCTTTTTCGGGAAGAAGTAGTCAGTCGGGTTGAGGCGCATCAGGTACTGCCCGGCCCAAGGCGAAACGCCGCCGCCCTGGACGCCGACGTTGCCGGTCAGGCAGGCCAGTTCGATCGTCGCGCGGCCGATCAGGTCGCCGTGGTACCAGTGGTTGATACCGGTGCCGGCCCAGATACTGGCAGGCTTGGCCGATGCATATTCCACCGCGATGCGTTCGATATCCTTGGCCGGCACTCCGGTGATTTCCGAGACGGTCTTGGGGTCGTAGTCTTCCAGCTTTTTCAAAAGCAGCGTGTGGGCGGTCGAGCAACTGACCTTCTTGCCATCCTTGAGAGTGATGTCCCAGGTGCCCGTGAGTGCCAGTTTGTCGCTGAAGTACGCGTCCGGCACGGCCTTGCCCTCCTGCGAGTCGTAAGCCATGAAAGCCTTTGCATCACCATCCGCCGCCAAGTCTGCCGCCTTGAGGTACTTGCCATTGTCGTTGCGAACCAGCAAGGGGCCGCTGGTGGTGCGGCGCAGGTGTGCCTCGTCGGTCAGGCCTCGTTTGACGACCACATGGCAGAAGCCCAGCGCCAATGCGCCATCCGTTCCGGGACGCACGCGTACCCACTCGTCGACAATGCTTGCCGTTGGGTCATAGTAGGGCGCGATATAGACGAGCTTGACCCCCTTGGCCCGCACGTCGGTGAAGAAGTGCGCATCGGGCATGCGGGTCTGTGCAACGTCCGAGCCCCAGATGATTGCGTACTTGGTATTGAGCACGTCCTTGAACTCATGCTCTTCGGTCTGCACGTTCCAGGTGATCGGATGAGCCAACGGCAGGTCACCATACCAGTTATAGAAAGTACCGATGCCGAAGCCATTGACCGAGGCGAAACGGAAGCCCGCTCCCTGCTTGGCGATGCCGGTAGCCGGCACCGGTGGATAAATCCAGATGGTGTTCTGGCCGTACTTCGCCGCGATGCGCTTTATCTCGCTCGCGATAAAGTCCAGCGCCTCATCCCACGAAATGCGCTTCCACTGGCCCGCGCCCCCTGGTCCGACGCGCTTCATCGGAAACTTGACCCGGTTCGGCGAATACACGCGCCGATGGTAGGTTGCCCCCTTCATGCAGCCGCGCGGGTTGTACTCGTCGTCCGGGTAGTCGAGCGGCTGCTCGACGCGCTTGACTATGCCATCCTTGATTATGACATTCCACGCACACGATCCCGTGCAGTTTGGCATGTTGATCGAACGTACCGTGCGTTCGCCCTGGAAGAGATTGCGGTAGCCGGCTTCCCATGGACGATCCTTGCGCTCGGCGAGGGCCGCAAATGCGGGCCGGCCGAGAGAGAATGGAAGCCCGGCAGCAGCGGCAACCGAAAGGCTGCCCTTGATGAATTCGCGACGACTGATAGACATGATGTTTCCCCGACATATTGGCGATTGGCAAAGCGTCCCCGGATCGGCTGACGCCGCGCGCCCATCCGGCACGCGACGTTTCCGTCCCGGCTTCCCTAGTTGCCCATGGAAAGAGCCTTCACCACGTTTTCAAATGTCTGGATGGTGCCCATGACGGTCGGGCTACCCCAGCGTACGTGGTACTTGTTCTCCGGCACCTTGGCCAAAGCCAGCATCAGGCTGTTGAAGGCGCCTAGATCAGCGGTTTCGAAGTAGGTAATGAAATCTGTGTCATCGAGCCCAGTCGAGTGGTAAAGCTTTCTCTTCACGTTCACCAGGTTCACCAGAGTGGGCAGGGTGTGGGTTTCCATTTCCTTGAGGCGCTGCTCGTCGCTCAGATTCCACCAATCCGCGTTCTTCTTCACCGGGATCATGAATGCGTAGCGCGGCGCCTCGCCGCTATAACTGGCGCCCGTCAGACCGGCAGTGAGGCTGGGCGACTTGTCCTTGGTGATGTAGTTCAACGCCTTGGTCATCCCGACCAGTTGTTCGGTCACGTCCGAGTACATGCCGAAGCGAGTGGCCCGGAAATCAACCAGAAAAGCCTGCGTAGCCGCCATGTCATAGGAATGCACGCGCAGGAAGTAGTCGCTCTGGGCCTCGAAGCCGCGTGTCAAGTAGGCGTCGACAATGACTTTCTCCTTGTGCTTGTCGACAACTGCAATCACTTCGGCGGCTGCACCCTTGCGTTCCGCAGCGGACATCCTGTAAAAGTCCGGGCGAACCTTGTAGGTGGAGAAATTCCCGAAGACCCCTGGTGCGACAAGGATCTTCGCGCGATCAACCGCGGCGGGCATTGCTGTGCCCGCCACCTGCTGTGCAAGCGCACTACCATTGGCCAACATGAGACCAGCCGTCAGAAGCGCTAAGGAAATCTTTTTCATGATTGACTCTCCTTTATTGATGTCAAGTAAATATCTGGTTGACCAAAAAAGCACTGATGCAAGCGACGAATGCGCACACTTTGCCTTTTCAGTTGCCGGGCGTTTTGATCCAGATCAAAGAATATTGTTTAGACTTCGACTTTATTTTTGCTTCCTGCTGTAACCAAAAAGTCGCTCCCAACGAATGGATGAATAGGCGCTAAAGTGTGAGTGCGGAACGGCTGCAGGACTTGCTGATTCGGGGACTCGACGGAAACGCGCAGGCGTATCGTGAGTTCCTCTCTGACTTGGCCGGGTACCTGAGGTCATTTCTCATGAGACGCCTGTCCAGCCTGCCCGATGAAGTTGAAGACCTTGTTCATCGAGTCTGCCCTGAAAGTTGGGATACACCGCGGAATGAAGGCACTCGCAGCGATGGTAGGTGAAAAGCGATGAAGACCAATGACCTCATAGTCATGCTGGCCACCGGCGCCAGCGTTGAGCGAGCAGGCGACCCTTTGGCGCCGACTGGTTCATTTCATGGGATTCGGAACGCTCGTCTCTACCATCCTGATGGCCAAGGCAATACCCGTGAATCCCGACCTCGCGACTGTGATCCAGTTGGCGTCTTTTTGGCAAAAGCTGGGATTTGCTGCGGCCATTGCGGCGGTGGCCTTGCTGATGGTTTTCCGCCTTTCCAGCCGGGAGTGCGCCTTGGAAACGCGTTCCCGGCCCTGATGGCGCCGATTTTGGCGATTTGGGTCCTGGCCGGCATAGCGTTTGCCACGGCAGAGCCCGGAGAAAGAGCAGCCCTGTTCTTTGGCAACACTTGGAGGGCATGCCCTTTTCTCATAACGATGCTCGCGACGCCGGTCTTCGCCGCAAGTTTTTGGGCAATGCGTGACCTTGCGCCGACCAATCTCAGACTGGCTGGCGCTGCCGCCGGGCTGTTCTCAGGCGCCGTTGGAGCGGTGGTGTATTGCTTTCACTGCCCGGAACTTGAAGTGCCCTTTATCGCTTTCTGGTATTTGCTAGGCATCCTGATACCAACTGCGGCCGGAACAGTGCTAGGGGAAAACCTGTTGCGCTGGTAAGTACCGGGGTCGCGAGAAATGCTGTCACCGGTTTGCCTTCCAGACCAAGTGACAGCGACATCCTGGGAAACCTCCCTGCGACTACCGTGGCGCACCATAAAAAAAGGGTGCGCAGCGCGCACCCCTAAACCCCAACAGAGAGCCTTTTGGCAGCGGCTGGAAGCCGTCACCAGAAAACCCGCCTTGAGTGTGCCTATTTGTCACCCGCCCGGCTTTGATCTGCGTCAACAGTGCTGCATTCTTTCGGCACGTCCGCGCGGTCGTCGTCCATCAGGATGCGATGGCCGGGACCTTCGAGATCTTCGTACTGCCCGCTTTTCAATGACCACCAGAACACGGCGGCGATGACGAAGACGAATAGCAGTGAAAGCGGAACCAGGAGATACAGGATATCCATCTCACCCTCGCTGCAGCCGCAAGGCATTGAGAACCACCAGCAGAGAACTGGCAGACATTCCGATGCCGGCCATCCAGGGCGTCACCCATCCGGCCATGGCCAGAGGGATCGCCAGGAAATTGTAGGCGAACGCCCACACCAGGTTTTGCTTCACGATGCGCAGGGTATGCCGCGCCAGCGCCAATCCTTGTGGCAACGCCTGCAAGTCATTGCCAAGCAGCACCACATCGGCGTTGGCCCTTGCCAGATCGGCGCCGCCGCCCATGGCGATCGACACCTGCGCCTGCGCCAGCACCGGGGCATCGTTGACGCCATCACCGACCATGGCTACGGTCTCGCCGGCCTCCTGCAGGGCCTTCAGCGCCGCATGCTTTTCTTCCGGCGAGCCCGCCGCGCGCGTCGGGAATGCCCAGCGCCGCCCCCACTCGCGCGGCGGCCGCCGCTGCGTCACCGCTGAAAATCGACAGCTTGACGCCTGCCGCCGAGAGCTTCGCCGCCATCGCTGATGCTTCGGGGCGCAGGCCGTCGCTGAGGCGGAAGAATGCCTGCCAGCCCTCGGCATTGCCCAGCGCGATCACCGTATCACCATCCGCTGCAGCGAGGAGAGGGGCGTTTCCTCGACTGCCCTGTAGCGCAGGTGCTCCATCAACGCCGGCGATGGCCTGAACGCTTAAAGGTACCGACATTGCGTGCAAGGCGCCGACGAACTCCGGACGGCCGAGCCGCCAGATGCGTCCCTCGATCGCACCCTCGACGCCTGCTCCCGTGGTGGCCCGCAACCCGGCGACCTCGATTGCCGCCGCGGTCCCCGCACCGGCACCGTCGGCAAGCAGCGCCCGCGCGATCGGGTGCTCGGAGCCGCGCTCCAGTGCCGCCGCCAGCGCCAGCGCGTGCGCGGCATCACTACGCACGGGGATGGTTTCGACCAGGACCATGCGTCCCATGGTCAGCGTCCCGGTCTTGTCGAAAATGAAACGATCGGCCCGCGCCAGAGCCTCGATGGCGTGGCCGCGCGTCACCAACACCCCTCGGGCCGCCAGCGCACCGGTCGCCACGGTCAACGCCCGGCGTCGCCAGGACAAGGCGCACGGGCAACTGACCACCAGCACCGCGACAAAAATCCCACGGCCCGCGAGAAGGATCGATCCACCACCAGGCCAGCGCCGTCGCCAACGCCAGCACCAGCAGGGCGATGATGAAACGCCCGGCAACGCGCTCCGCGATTTCCACCAGGCGCGGCTTTTCCGCCGCGGCACGCTCCATCAGGCGCTGGATCGCCGCCACCCGCGTCGCCTCGCCGACGCGTTCCACTCGCATCACCAGCGGACTGGCGGTATTCACGCTGCCGCCGATCAGCGCGTCACCCGCCAGCTTCGGCACCGGGCGGCTCTCGCCCGTCAGCAGGGATTCGTCGGCGGCGCTCTCGCCGTCAAGCACGAAGCCATCGGCCGGCACCGTCTCGCCGGGCCTGATCCGCACCGCGTCACCGGCGCGCAACCCGACCACCGCAACGCGCTCCTCGGCCGTCTCCGCGCCGCCAGGCGGCCACGCCGCCAGGCGCGTGGCAAAGGCAGGAATGACTCGCGCCAGTGTCTCGATGCTACGCGCGGCTTTCTGTCGCGCCATCATTTCCAGATAGCGGCCGGAGAGCAGGAAGAACACGAACATCGTGACCGAATCGAAATACACCTCTCCGGCCGCCGAGAGCGTCGCCCAGACACTCGCCGCAAAGGCAGCGCCGACGCCCAGCGCCACCGGCACATCCATGCCGACGCGCCGCAGCGTCAGGTCGCGCCACGCGCTGGTGAAGAAGGGCGCGGCGGAATACAGCATCACCGGCAGCGTCAGGATCAGACTGGCCCAGCGCATCAATCGTTCGATGTCCGGCGTCATGTCACCATCGGCAAGGTACACGGGCACCGCATACATCATCACCTGCATCATGCCGAATCCGGCGACGAACAACCGCCACAGCGCAAGCTTGCGTTCCTTCCGGGCGAGTTCCTCGGAGCGCCCGACATCGTAGGGATGCGCGCGGTAGCCAATTGCAGCAATGGCTTCGAGGATCGCCGAAAGCCTCGTGACGCGCTCATCCCAGCGCACTCGCGCGCGGCGCGTGGTGTAGTTGATGTCGACGGCGGTCACGCCGGGCTGGCGGCGCACATGGGATTCATTGAGCCAGACACAGGCGGCGCAGGTGATGCCTTCGAGGATCAGCGCCGCTTCCTGTTCGTGCTCGCCGCCGGCACCCTCTGCCCGGCGCACGAAATTTTCTGTACATCGGGCAGGTCGAACAGGGCAAGGTCGGCCAGGACCTGCGGCAAGGCCTCGCGCGGGCTTTCCGGGAGGGCATCGCGGTGTCGGTAGTAGTCACCCAAGCCGTTGCCGACGATGGCCTGCGCCACCGCCTGACAGCCCGCGCAGCACATCGCGCGCCGCTGGCCATCAATCTCGACGGCAAACTTCCCGGGCCCGTCGGCCGCATCCGGAAGTGGCAGGCCGCAGTGATAACAGGATTGGTCGGCCTGGGGCATGGAGTTGTGATTTTCTCGGCTCTGCGTGCCCTGGATTCCCGCAGGGACGGCATCCACCCTGACGCGAGGTGACCAAAGCCGGAATTCAGTCTAGCCTGCGGTCTGGATCCCTGCCTGCGCGGGGATCACCGAGCCAGAGCGGCTCCGTCACTTGGGCGCCATACGGATGGCACCATCCAGACGGATCACCTCGCCGTTGAGCATCTCGTTTTTCAATGATGTGCCGCACCAGCGCCGCATACTCGTCCGGCTTGCCCAGACGCGAGGGAAAGGGCACCATCTGGCCGAGAGAATCCTGCACTTCCTGCGGCATGCCCAGCAACATCGGCGTCTTGAAAATTCCCGGCGCGATGGTCATCACGCGGATGCCGAAGCGTGCCAGTTCGCGCGCAATCGGCAGCGTCATGCCGACCAGGCCGCTCTTCGAAGCCGCATAGGCCGCCTGGCCGATCTGGCCGTCAAAAGCCGCCACCGAAGCGGTGCTGACGATGACGCCACGTTCGCCCGCCGCATTCGGCTCGCCCTGGCTCATGACTTCGGCGGCAAGGCGGATCATGTTGAACGAGCCGACCAGATTCACCGTAATCGTCCTGGTGAAGGCATCCAGCGAATGCGGGCCGTTCCTGCCCAACACCTTCTCGGCCGTCGCGATGCCGGCGCAATTGACCAGACCGTGCAGGCCGCCGAAGGCCGCCAGTGTCGCCGCCACGCAGGCCTTGGCGCTGGCCTGGTCCGCGACGTTGGTGGTAACAAAGCGTGCGTTGCCACCGAGCTCGGCCGCCAGCACCTTGCCTGCCGCCTCGTTGATGTCGGCGAGGACCACCCTGGCGCCCTCCGCCACCAACATCCGCCCGGTAGCCGCACCGAGGCCCGAAGCCCCGCCGCTGATGATGAATACGCTGTCATTGATCTGCATGAGCACTCCCAACCAGTATTGATACGACCCCCGACTTTTCGCCGGGCCCACAAAAGACACAAGGCCTGCCGACCATGAAGGAGGCAGGCCCAGAGATTTGGTGCTGTTGGCCGGAATCGAACTGGCGACCTACTGATTACGAATCAGTTGCTCTACCAACTGAGCTACAACAGCATCCTGAAAGGCGTCGAATTATACCTGCGGGCCCGGCAGCGTGGCAACGCGGTTGCCGTCGGTCGCCTGCCGGATCGCCTTGTGCCACTACGCTTGCGCCGGACGGATTGGATTGTCCGCATGACCAAGTCGCCGGTCTCTCTCTGGCCAGGCTCGAATTCTTCGATTGCGCATCCGCCCTTGGGCATCGCCATCATCCGCCGCCGGCATGAAGGCGATTCATGTCCAAGAAATTGCCACGTTCCGAGCCCGACGAGGATGACAAATCATTGGAGGTACAAATCGAGCTTCTGGCTTGCAGTCGCAAGCGCCGAGTCTCGTGTTGCCAAAGGCATTTCCAGTCGCATGGCAAGTTCAAGATAGGCTGCGTCATAAACCGACAAGCCGTGACGCCGGCTGATCTGGTACAGCCTGCTCAGGTCTGCGGGGGCGCGATCAACCACGAAGCCGAAGGTCTCGGCCATTCGTATCATTTCCGAACCCAGATCATCAGTCAGGATGCCGCGTTTGACCAGCACGCTTGCCGCATTCGCAAACTCTGCGGGCCAGATGAACGCCGTGTGCACGGTGCTTTCGGCCAAACCCTCAAGCAGGCGTTCGGTGTATGCCGTTGCCTGCCCTGGATAAAGCCACGCCAATGCAACCGAGTTGTCGACGACAAAAGCTACCACTTGCGCCCTTCCGCGGTGATTGACCGCTCATCGAAAGCGGCAACATGGGCGAACTTGGTGCGCATGGCGCGAATCGCTTCGGCACGGTTGACTTTGACGTGACCAGCACTTGGCACCAATCGCGCGACCTCCGTGCCGCGACGGGTAATCGAGATTTCCTCACCGGCTTCGACTGCCTGGATAAACCTGGATAGCTCGTTCTTAAGTTGATAAATCGGCACGGTTTGCACGGCATTTCCTTTATGGATAGCTAGCTTGATAATAGCATAGCAGTGGGCGGGCTTTCGAGGTCGTCGATATCGCGCGGCTGCGCTATCAGGAGGCCGCGGAAAGCTACTCAGTCGATGGTTCGCCGCTTCGGTCCGCACGCCAGCCTAGTCGCCCAGCAGTTCCTTCGGCAGGGGAAAGTAGACGTTCTCGGGAACTCCGTCGAGCGTTTCGACGCTGCCGGCGCCAAGGGCTTGCAGGCGTTCCACAACGCCGCTGACCAGCACCTCGGGCGCCGAAGCCCCTGCCGTGACGCCGACCCGCGCATTGCCCGCGAGCCATTGCGCCTCGATGTTGTCCGCCCCGTCCACCAGATGCGCCTGTATGCCGCCGAGCGCCGCAACTTCGCGCAGGCGGTTGGAATTCGAGCTGTTCTTCGAGCCGACCACGATCACCACATCGACCTTGCCGGCCATTGCCTTGACCGCGTCCTGCCGATTCTGCGTGGCGTAACAGATGTCATCCTTTTTCGGCCCGACGATGTCGGGAAAGCGTGCGCGCAGCGCGGCGACGATGGACTGCGCATCGTCCACCGAGAGCGTGGTTTGCGTCACGTAGGCCAGCGGCGCCGTACTGCCGGAGCCAGATCTCAGTTGTGCCACATCGCCGACACTTTCCACCAGATACATGAGTCCTGTCGACTGCCCCATGGTGCCTTCGACTTCGGGGTGGCCCTTGTGGCCGATCATCACGATCTCGTAACCCTGCCTGTGCAGGCGTGAAACCTCGACATGCACCTTGGTCACCAGCGGGCAGGTGGCGTCGAAGACCTTCAGTCCGCGCGCCGCAGCCTGCTTGCGCACCGACTGCGGCACGCCGTGGGCGCTGAATACCACCGTGGCGCCATCCGGCACCTCGGCCAGTTCCTCGACAAACACCGCGCCCTTGGCCTTTAGGCCGTCAACCACGTAGCGGTTGTGAACCACCTCATGGCGAACGTAGATCGGCGCACCGAATTTTTCCAGCGCACGTTCAACGATGGCGATGGCGCGTTCGACGCCGGCGCAGAAACCTCGTGGATTGGCGAGCAGGATATTCATCACAGGCCTCCGCCGGCCGTCCCAAGAGGCCTCAGCAATAATCAGTTGGACGCCGCCTTGCGGCGGAACCATCGTCACCCCTTTCCGCGGGAAAGGGGCCGGGGATAGGTCATAGAATTCCTATGATTTCGACTTCAAACCGCACCGGCTTGCCGGCCAGCGGATGGTTGAAATCCACCAGCACCGCTGCGTCATCAAGTTCCCGGACGATGCCGGTGAATTTGCCGCCGCCGGGTGCGGCGAACTCGATCAGACCGTGCAACTCGGGACTCGCATCGGGCGGCAGCGCGCTGCGCGCCACACGCTGGGTCAGTTGCGGGTTGTGACTGCCGAAAGCCTGGTCGGCATCGAGCAGAAACACATGGCGCTCGCCGACCGCGACGCCGATCAGGCAGTGCTCGAGCGTCGGCGCCAGCTCGCCGCTGCCCAGTTGCAGGGTCGCCGGGGTGGAATCGAAGGTGCTCACCAGTTCGGTATCGTCACCCGTGGCGACGCGGTAGTGCAGCGTGACCAGGTTGCCGGCGCGTACAGTTTCAGTCTGAGTCATGAAGAATCCTTGGCGAAGCGGAACTGATGCCAGAGCATCAGCGCCACGCCCAAAGTGATGGCCGAATCGGCCACATTGAAGGCCGGCCAATGATAGCCCGCCAGATGAAAATCGAGAAAATCGACTACGGCATCAAAACGCAGTCGATCGATCACATTGCCGATGGCTCCGCCCAGAATCAGTGACAAGGCGGCCGGCAGCAGACGCTCCTGCGCGTGCCGACGCAGCAAGCCGAGCAACCAGACCGAGATGCCCAGGGCGAGGACGACGAAGAACCACTTCTGCCAGCCGCCGGCATCGGCGAGAAAGCTGAATGACGCGCCGGGATTGAAGACCAGGACGAGATTGAAGAAAGTTGTCACGATATGGCGCTCCATCAGATGCATGCTCGCCAGCACCCACGCCTTGCTGGCCTGGTCGAGCACCATCACGACCGTCGCCAGGGCCAGCCAGCGCGCGAAGGCGGACGTGTCGCTAGGCAAACTCGCGCGCCTCGCCGGAGCCGAACAGGTTGGACGTGCACCGACCGCAAAGTTCGGGGTGTTCTGGGTCACTGCCGACATCCTCGCGCCAATGCCAGCAGCGGGCGCACTTGGCGTGGTTGCTGGGGGTTGCCACGATAGCCGTCGCGTCACCCCCGACCTGTTCGAGGCCGCATTTCGAGCAGATGAAAACGAACTTGAGGTCGTCGCCCAGCGCAGCCAGCAGATCGAAGGTATCCGCGTCGACCCGGAGCTCCACTTCGGCCTGCAGCGAAGAGCCAATGCCGCCACTGCCGCGGACGTCTTCGAGGACCCTGGAAACCTCTGCGCGCACGCCACGGATCTGGTGCCAGCGCCCGATCAGCTCGGCCTCGTCGGGCTGAGCCGGCAGTTCGTGCCAGGTGTCCAGCATCACGCTCTCGCCCTGCTCGCATTTGCCACCGATGGTCGCCCAGATTTCCTCGGCGGTGAAAGAGAGGATCGGCGCCATCAGCCGCGTCACGCTTTGCAGGATGTGCCACAGGGCGGCCTGCGCCGAGCGGCGGGCACGGGAATCTTCCGCCGCCGTGTAGAGCCGGTCCTTGAGGATGTCCAGGTAGAAGGCGCCGAGGTCTTCGGAACAGAAGTTCATCAGCGCCTGCACCACCTTGTGGAACTCGAAACGATCGTAGTCGGCCACGCACTGGGCTTGCAGGCGGCGCGTCAGGGCCAGCGCATAGCGGTCCACCTCGAGCCATTCGGCGGGTGGCAACATTTTTGTGCCGGCGTCGAAATCCGCGGTGTTGGCGAGCAGGAAGCGCAGGGTATTGCGCAGGCGCCGATAGACCTCGACCACACGCGGCAGGATGGTCTTTTCGTCGATCGACAACTCGCCCGAATAGTCGGTGCTGGCGACCCAGAGGCGCAGGATCTCGGCGCCCAGCGTATCCGAAATCTTCTGCGGCGCAACCACGTTACCCTTCGACTTGGACATCTTCATGCCCTTGCCATCAACGACGAAGCCATGGGTCAGCAAGGCGTTGTAGGGCGCGCGGCCGTCGATGGCGGCGCCGGTGAGCAGGCTGGAATGGAACCAGCCGCGGTGCTGGTCGGAACCTTCCAGATAAAGATCGGCCGGGTAACTGCTCTCAAGCGCGTGCGAACCGCGCAGCACGGTGCGATGCGTGGTGCCGGAATCGAACCAGACATCCAGCGTGTCGCGCATCTTGTCGTACTGGTTTGCTTCCTCGCCGAGCAGCTCGGCGGCGTCGAGCTTGAACCAGGCGTCGATGCCCTCCTTCTCGATTCGCCTGGCTACGGCCTCGAGCAGTTCAAGCGTGCGCGGATGCGGCTCGCCGCTTTCCTTGTGCAGGAAGAACGGGATAGGCACGCCCCAGTTTCGCTGGCGCGAAACGCACCAGTCCGGCCGGTTGGCGATCATCGCGTGCAGCCGCGCCTTGCCCCAGTCGGGATAGAACTTGGTTGCCTCGACGGCGGCCAGGGGCCAATTCACGTAGAGTCGCATGGTTCTTATGTGTCGCCACGGGCGACACGACTCCATCGCCCCCTTTGCCTGAAAGGGGGAGGGGGGGATTGTCGTTGTTTGCCGTGGTATGGATCGGGTGGGCTACCACCCGATCCATACCCACGAACCACTGAACGGTAGCCCGATAAATTATCGGTGTCTTGTGCCGCCAGCAGTGCATGTAGCTGTGGGTGATCTCGCCGCTGGCGAACAGGCTGCCGACCTCGGCCAGCTTGCTGATGATCGCCGCGGCAGCCTTCCAGACATTCATGCCGCCGAAATAAGGCAGGCTTGCCGCGAACACGCCGTCGCCCTGCACCGGAGTCAGGATTTCGTCATTGTGCATGCCGTGCTTCTTGCAGGAGTCGTAGTCCTCCAGGCCATAGGCGGGCGCGCTATGGACGATGCCGGTGCGGGTAGCGAGCGTGACGTAATCGCGCAGATACACCGGAGCGGCGCGCTCGTACAGGGGATGGCGGAAGACCACCTGTGCCAGCGCCGCGCCCTGGCAGGCACCCAGCACCTCGCCTTCGAGGCCGTGGCGCTGCAGCGCCACCGCGCGCAATTCGGCGGCGAGGATCAGGCAGCCGCGCGCCGTCTGCACCAGTTCGTAGGTGAAATCGGGGTGCATGTTGAGCGCCTGGTTGGCCGGAATGGTCCATGGCGTGGTGGTCCAGATCACCGCGAAACAGTCGCCGACCGGCAGCGCCGTGATGCCGAAGGCGTGGGCGAGGCGGCCGCGCTCGGCGGCGTCGAGACGAAAGCCGACGTCGATCGCCGGGGATTTCTTGTCCTGGTACTCGACCTCGGCCTCGGCCAGCGCCGATCCACAGTCGAAGCACCAGTTCACGGGCTTCAGGCCCTGGAACAGGTAGCCGCGCGAATACAGGTCGCCGAGCGAGCGGATCTCGTCCGCCTCGTTGCGAAAGGCCATGGTGAGGTAGGGATTGTCCCAGTCACCGAGCACCCCGAGGCGAATGAAATCCTTCTTCTGCCGCTCCACCTGCTCGGCGGCGAAGGCGCGGCACAGCTCGCGCGCCTGGTCGGCGGGCAGGTGCTTGCCATGGGTCTTTTCGATCTGGTGTTCGATGGGCAGGCCGTGGCAGTCCCAGCCTGGCACATAGGGCGCGTCGAAACCCGCCAGTGTCTTCGAGCGAATGATGATGTCCTTGAGGATCTTGTTGACCGCGTGGCCGAGGTGGATGTCGCCGTTGGCGTAGGGCGGGCCATCGTGCAGCACGTAGCGCGGGCGGCCCCTGGCGACCTCGCGGATCCGCCGATACAGCCCCTGCTCCTGCCACGCGGCGACCCAGCCCGGTTCGCGCCTGGCGGATCGCCCGCGCATCGGAAAGGCGTGTCGGGCATGTTGAGGGTCTTGCGATAGTCGGTCTTGCTCATGATTCAGTTCTTTCCGCGGAAAAAAAATCCCGCACGGCAGCGACATCGCGGGCGATCTGCGCCTTGAGCGCATCGAGGGAATCGTACTTCGCCTCGTCGCGCAGCTTGTGCAGGAAATTCACGTCGACATGGCTGCCGTAGATATCCCGGTCGAAATCCAGCAGATGGACTTCAAGCACGGGCTTGAGACCTTCGGCGAGGTGGGACGCACCCCCGATGCTCGCCGCGCCGGGAAGCGGACCTGCGGCGATGCCCGACACTGTTGCGGCAAATACGCCTGACAAGGGCGGGCGCTTGCGTTTGACCTGGATATTGGCGGTGGGAAAGCCCAGCGTGCGACCGATCTTCTCGCCATGCATGACGCGTCCGGCGATCACAAAGGAACGCCCCAGGAGTTCCTCGGCGTGCTCCAGATTACCGTCTGCAAGGGCCTCGCGCACCGCGGAACTGGAAACGCGGAGTCCGCCGAAATCCACCGTGTGCATGGCCTCGACGACAAAGCGATGTTCCTGCCCCATTTGTTGCAGCAGCGCAAAGTCGCCGCCTCGGCCCTTGCCAAAACGGAAGTCGTCGCCAACGATCAGATGCCGCACCGACAGCCCCCGAACCAGGATGTTTTCGACGAACTGCGTGGCGGTTAGCGCAGCCAGCTTGCGATTGAAGCGGCAGACATGTACCCGGTCTACCCCGCAAGCGGCCAGCAGTTCAAGTTTGTCGCGCAGACTGGCGAGGCGTGCCGGCGCCTGGTCCGGGGCGAACAGTTCGCGCGGATGCGGCTCGAACGTGAGCACCGTTGCAGGCAACGCAAGCGCGCGCGCCTTGGCTATCAATTCGGCAAGCAGGGCACGATGGCCCAGATGCACGCCATCGAAATTGCCGATGGTCAGAACCGTGGACGTCGTCGCCCTCTCGGGAACTCCGCGAAAAACCAGCATGGGGTTGAGGCAGAAGGAAAAGCGAACGATTATATCAATCCAGCCGCGCCAGCTTCGACTTGGCCAGCGGCGGATTCTTCGCGAAGTAGCGGCGGATGCCCTTTAGGATGGCCTCGGCCATGCGGTCCTGGTAGGCCTCGTCGTTGAGCCGCGCCTCTTCCTCGGGATTCGAGATGAAGGCGGTCTCGATCAGGATCGAGGGAATGTCCGGCGCCTTCAGCACCGCAAAACCCGCCTGCTCGACCTGGGCCTTGTGCAGGGTATTGATGCGGCCGAGTTCGCCCAGAACGTGGTTGCCCAGCTTGAGGCTGTCGTTGATGGTCGCCGTCTGCGAGAGGTCGAGCAGGGTGCGGGCAAGATAGGGATCCTTGGCGCCAAGATTCACACCGCCCACCAGATCGGCGGAGTTTTCCTTGTTGGCGAGCCAGCGCGCCGCCGAACTCGATGCGCCGGTCTCGGAGAGGACGAAAACGCTGGAACCGCGCGCCGTGGTCTTGATGAAGGCGTCGGCGTGCACCGAAACAAACAGGTCGGCCTGCACCCGTCGTGCTTTCTGCACGCGGCTCTGCAGCGGCACGAAATAATCGCCGTCGCGCGTCAGCACGGAGCGCATGTTGGGCGTGGCATCGATCTTTTGCTTCAGCCGTCGTGCGACGGACAGTGTCACGTTCTTCTCATGGCTGCCGCCGCGCCCGATCGCGCCGGGATCCTCTCCACCATGTCCCGGATCAAGGACAATCGTAACCATGCGAGTGATCTCGGGCTGCTCACCGGGCTTTTCGGCGGGGCGCCGGTCCGGCTGTTCCGCGGGGGTGACTGGACTGTCGAGCTTCGGCTCTGGCTTCGGGGGCGACTCGCCGGATTTTTCGAGTAGCGCCATCAACGAATCAATCGGCTCCGCCGGACAGGATCGAGCACCAGTCGGTGGCC